>NZ_JBITHD010000002.1:0-662456 GCF_044457685.1 Nonomuraea sp. NPDC050536 | reverse complement strand
CAGCGGCTTGTCCAGGACGACGTCCTGTCCTCGATCCACATCGAGGAGCACGAGGTCGACGCCCGCGACACCAAGCTGGGCCCGGAGGAGATCACTCGCGACATCCCGAACGTCTCCGAGGAAGTCCTGGCCGACCTCGACGAGCGCGGCATCATCCGCATCGGCGCCGAGGTCGTGCCCGGCGACATCCTGGTCGGCAAGGTCACCCCGAAGGGTGAGACCGAGCTGACGCCGGAGGAGCGGCTGCTGCGCGCGATCTTCGGTGAGAAGGCCCGCGAGGTCCGCGACACCTCGCTGAAGGTGCCGCACGGCGAGTCCGGCAAGGTCATCGGGGTGCGCGTGTTCTCCCGCGAGGAGGGCGACGAGCTTCCCCCGGGCGTCAACGAGCTGGTGCGCGTGTACGTGGCGCAGAAGCGGAAGATCACCGATGGTGACAAGCTGGCCGGCCGGCACGGCAACAAGGGCGTCATCTCCAAGATCCTGCCGGTCGAGGACATGCCGTTCCTGGAGGACGGCACCCCGGTCGACATCATCCTCAACCCGCTGGGCGTGCCCGGCCGGATGAACGTCGGTCAGGTGCTGGAGACCCACCTGGGATGGATCGCCGCGCGCGGCTGGGACATCTCCGGCATCCAGGAGGCCTGGGCCGAGCGGCTGCGCGACAAGGGCTTCGACAGGGTCGAGCCGCGTACCAACATGGCCACCCCGGTCTTCGACGGTGCGCACGAGGAGGAGATCGTCGGCCTGCTCGGCAACACGGTCGCCAACCGCGACGGGGACCGCATGGTCCAGCAGAGCGGCAAGGCGCGGCTGTTCGACGGGCGTTCCGGCGAGCCGTTCCCGTACCCGATCTCGGTCGGCTACATCTACATCCTGAAGCTGCTGCACCTGGTCGACGACAAGATCCACGCTCGCTCGACCGGCCCGTACTCGATGATCACCCAGCAGCCGCTGGGTGGTAAGGCGCAGTTCGGTGGCCAGCGGTTCGGCGAGATGGAGGTGTGGGCGCTGGAGGCCTACGGCGCCGCCTACGCCCTGCAGGAGCTGCTCACGATCAAGTCCGACGACGTGCTCGGCCGCGTGAAGGTGTACGAGGCCATCGTCAAGGGCGAGAACATCCCCGAGCCGGGCATTCCCGAGTCGTTCAAGGTCCTCATCAAGGAAATGCAGTCGCTGTGCCTGAACGTCGAGGTGCTGTCCAGCGACGGCATGTCCATCGAGATGCGCGACACCGACGAGGACGTCTTCCGCGCGGCAGAGGAACTCGGCATCGATCTCTCGCGGCGTCCCAACGAGGGCGCTATGAGCGTCGACGAAGTCTGATCTGGAAGCTGAGGGGATAAATAGTGCTCGACGTCAACTTCTTCGACGAGCTTCGGATCGGCCTCGCGACTGCCGACGATATCCGCCAGTGGTCGCACGGCGAGGTCAAGAAGCCAGAGACCATCAACTACCGGACTCTCAAGCCGGAAAAGGACGGACTCTTCTGCGAGAAGATCTTCGGCCCGACCCGCGACTGGGAGTGCTACTGCGGTAAGTACAAGCGTGTCCGCTTCAAGGGCATCATCTGTGAGCGCTGTGGCGTCGAGGTGACTCGCGCCAAGGTGCGGCGTGAGCGGATGGGCCACATCGAGCTGGCCGCGCCCGTCACCCACATCTGGTACTTCAAGGGCGTGCCCTCACGCCTGGGGTACCTGCTCGACCTGGCCCCGAAGGACCTGGAGAAGGTCATCTACTTCGCGGCCTACATGATCACGCATGTCGACACCGAGATGCGTGACCGTGACCTGCCCTCGCTGGAGGCGAAGATCTCCGTCGAGCGGCAGCACATCGAGCAGCGCCGTGACGCCGACATCGAGACGCGCCAGAAGAAGCTCGAGGCCGACCTGGCCGAGCTCGAGGCCGCCGGCGCCAAGGGCGACCAGCGCCGCAAGGTGCGTGAGGGTGCCGAGCGCGAGATGCGCCAGCTCCGCGACCGGACCCAGCGTGAGCTGGACCGGCTCGAGGAGGTCTGGAGCCGCTTCAAGAACCTCAAGGTCCAGGACCTCGAGGGCGACGAGCTGCTCTACCGCGAGATGCGTGACCGCTTCGGCCGCTACTTCAAGGGCGGCATGGGCGCGCAGGCGATCCAGGACCGCCTGATCAGCTTCGACCTCGACGCCGAGGCCGAGAACCTGCGCGAGACCATCCGCAGCGGTAAGGGTCAGAAGAAGGCTCGCGCGCTCAAGCGGCTCAAGGTCGTCTCGGCGTTCCTCAACACGACGAACTCGCCGCGCGGCATGGTGCTCGACTGCATCCCGGTCATCCCGCCGGACCTGCGCCCCATGGTGCAGCTCGACGGTGGCCGGTTCGCGACCTCCGACCTGAACGACCTGTACCGCCGGGTCATCAACCGGAACAACCGCCTCAAGAGGCTTCTCGACCTCGGCGCGCCCGAGATCATCGTGAACAACGAGAAGCGGATGCTCCAGGAGGCCGTGGACGCGCTGTTCGACAACGGCCGTCGCGGTCGCCCGGTCACCGGTCCCGGCAACAGGCCGCTGAAGTCCCTCAGCGACATGCTGAAGGGTAAGCAGGGTCGCTTCCGTCAGAACCTGCTGGGCAAGCGAGTCGACTACTCCGGCCGTTCGGTCATCGTCGTCGGCCCGCAGCTGAAGCTGCACCAGTGCGGTCTGCCCAAGCAGATGGCGCTGGAGCTGTTCAAGCCGTTCGTGATGAAGAGGCTCGTGGACCTCAACCACGCGCAGAACATCAAGTCGGCCAAGCGGATGGTCGAGCGTGCCCGCCCGGTCGTGTGGGACGTGCTGGAAGAGGTCATCACCGAGCACCCGGTGCTGCTCAACCGCGCACCGACGCTGCACCGCCTGGGCATCCAGGCCTTCGAGCCGCAGCTGGTCGAGGGCAAGGCCATCCAGATCCACCCGCTCGTCTGCACCGCGTTCAACGCGGACTTCGACGGTGACCAGATGGCCGTGCACCTGCCGCTGTCGGCCGAGGCCCAGGCCGAGGCTCGCATCCTGATGCTCTCGACCAACAACATCCTCAAGCCGGCCGACGGCAAGCCCGTGACGATGCCCACCCAGGACATGGTCATCGGCCTGTACTGGCTGACCACGCAGAAGGACGGCGCGGTCGGCGAGGGCCGGGTCTTCGGCTCCATCGCCGAGGCCCAGATGGCCTTCGACCGTCGCGAGCTGGAGATCCAGGCCAAGATCCAGATCAGGCTCACCGACGTCCTGCCGCCGCGCGAGTGGGTCGCGCCGGAGGGCTGGGAGCAGGGCGACCCGATCCGGATGGAGACCACCTTCGGCCGGTGCCTGTTCAACCAGACCCTGCCGGAGAGCTACCCGTTCGTTAACTTCCAGGTCGGCAAGAAGCAGCTGTCCACGATCGTCAACGAGCTGGCCGAGACCTACCCCAAGGTGGAGGTCGCCGCCTCGCTCGACGCGCTCAAGGACGCCGGCTTCCGCTGGGCGACCCGCTCCGGCGTCACGATCTCGATCGATGACGTCGTCGCGCCGCCCAACAAGGCCGACATCATGGAGAACTACGAGCGCCGGGCCGACAAGGTCCAGCGCGAGTATGAGCGCGGTCTGATCACCGACGAGGAGCGCCGCCAGGAGCTCATCGAGATCTGGACCCACGCCACCGCGGACGTCGAGACCGACATGGTCAACGCGTTCCCGGCGACGAACCCGGTCTGGATGATGGTCAACTCCGGCGCCCGCGGTAACAAGATGCAGGTCCGGCAGATCGCCGGTATCCGTGGCCTGGTGTCCAACACCAAGGGTGAGACGATCCCGCGTCCGATCAAGGCCTCCTTCCGTGAGGGCCTGTCGGTGCTGGAGTACTTCATCTCCACCCACGGCCAGCGGAAGGGTCTCGCCGACACCGCGCTGCGCACCGCCGACTCGGGTTACCTGACCCGTCGTCTGGTGGACGTGGCACAGGACGTCATCGTGCGCGAGATCGACTGCGGCACCGACCGTGCGGTCCCGCTGCACGTCGGCGAGCGCGACGGCTCCGGCAACCTGGTCAAGGCCGAGAACGCCGAGTCCAACGTGCACGGCCGCATCCTGGCCGAGGACGTCGAGGTCGACGGCAAGGTCATCGCGGCGGCTGGTGTCGACATCAACGACAACCACGTCACCGCGCTGGTCGAGGCCGGCATCGAGACCGTCCGCACCCGCAGCGCGCTCGTCTGCGAGGCCAAGATCGGTGTCTGTGCGACCTGCTACGGCCGTTCGCTGGCCACCGGCAAGCTCGTGGACGTCGGCGAGGCGGTCGGCATCATCGCCGCCCAGTCGATCGGTGAGCCCGGCACCCAGCTGACGATGCGGACCTTCCACACCGGTGGTGTGGCGGGCGCCGACATCACCCACGGTCTGCCCCGTGTCCAGGAGCTCTTCGAGGCGCGCATCCCCAAGGGTGTCGCCCCGATCTCCGAGGCCGAGGGCCGCATCCGCATCGACGAGACCGACAAGGCCAGGAAGCTCGTCATCACGCCGGACGACGGCTCCGAGGAGATCGCCTACCCGGTCTCGATGCGCTCGCGGCTGCTGATCTCCGAGGGTCAGCACGTGGCGGTCGGCCAGCAGCTGATCGCCGGTGCGGTCAACCCCAACGAGGTGCTGCGCATTCTCGGCCCCCGGGCCGTGCAGCTGCACCTGGTGGCCGAGGTCCAGCAGGTGTACCGCTCGCAGGGTGTGTCGATCCACGACAAGCACATCGAGATCATCGTTCGCCAGATGCTCAAGCGGGTGAACGTGCTCGAGTCCGGCGACACCGACCTGCTCCCCGGCGAGCTGGTCGAGCGTCCGCGCTTCGAGCTGATGAACCGCGAGACCGTGGCCGAGGGTGGCTCGCCCGCCGCTGGCCGTCCGGTCCTCATGGGCATCACCAAGGCGTCGCTGGCCACCGAGTCGTGGCTGTCGGCGGCCTCCTTCCAGGAGACCACCAGGGTCCTGACGGACGCGGCGATCCACGCCAAGTCCGACTCGCTCCTGGGCCTGAAGGAGAACGTCATCATCGGTAAGCTCATCCCGGCCGGCACGGGCATGCCCCAGTACCGCAACATCCGGGTCGAGCCCACCGAGGAGGCCAAGGCCGCGATGTACACGGTCGGCGGCTACGACGGCTCCGCGGCCGACTACACCTTCGGCACCGGCTCCGGCGAGGCGGTCCCGCTGGAGGAGTACGACTTCGGCCAGTACAACCGCTGATCCGCCATCACACGTAAGACGCCCAGCCCCTCCGGGGACTGGGCGTCTTCGCGTCTACCCCTGCGATATCCCTTGCTCTCCTCGCTGAGCGGTAAGGCTTGTTCTCCTCTGGCGGCGGTACGGCAAGCCGCCGCCTCCGCCACCCGCCGCACTCCGGCCGGCCCCCGTCCAGGGAGACGCTCCTCCGGTGATACGGGGTCGCGCGCCACTACGCCACCCCAGACCGACGTCCCACGGCCCCGGCCCTCCCACCGCACAGGGCGCCGACTTCGCCGCCCCACTCCCCGCCGACCCGGCGCCTGGTGGGTGCCGGTCCTGGGGGCGCCGTTATGCCAGATGGACGTCCCGCCGCCCCGGCGCCTGGTGGACGCCGGGGCCGGGGGCGCCATGCGTCAGGGGCGGGTGGTTAGTTGGATTACTTCGCGGTCGTCTGTGTCGGGGGTGTCGATCCAGTTGAGGGCGATGAAGACGCGGGCTATGTCGTCGGGGTGGATGCGGATGCCGTCGCGGTCGACGATGACGCGGCCGTGGTCGTTCATCTTCAGCAGGTAGGACATGACCTCCGGCTGCTCGCAGGCCGTGCGCAGCGGGGTGCCCGTGCGCTGCTGGAACAGGCGGGCGTCCATGCCCTCCACGGTTGTCAGCGCCTGCGACAGGAAGTGCAGGGTGAGCTGTGGCGAGTCGGCGGGCGCGTTGACGTCGAAGGCCAGCGGGTTGGCGTTGTAGCGGGCCAGCTTGCCCTTGTCGTAGGTGAGGTAGCGGCGGCCGATCAGCGAGTTGGCGCCGGAGCCGAACCCGATCCAGTCCATGCGCAGCTGGTAGTAGGCCTCGTCGGATTGGCAGCGCGGGGCGCCGAAGTACGACATGGCGTACTCGGGGAACCCGGCGCCGGTCAGCAGCTCTCTGGTCAGCTCGTAGGCCGACAGCTGCATGTTGAGATCGAGCTGCCCGCCCCGGTGCACCTGCTTGCGGAGGATCGTGCCGGGGCTGGCCCGGTAGGGGTAGATGGAGAAGTGGTTGACCGGCAGGCTGAGCGCCGTGCGGACCGACTCGGCCACCTCAGTGGAGCTCTGGCCGGGGAAGCCGACGATCAGGTCGATGTTGATGTTGCCGAAGCCCGCCTCGTGGGCGTCGCGCACGGCCTGGATCGCCTGGGAGGCTCCGTGCGCGCGGCCGATGCGGCGCAGCCGGGCGTCGTCGAAGGACTGCACGCCGATGCTGATCCGGTTGAAGCCGACCCCGCGCAGCACCCGGAGCTTGTCCGGGGTGAGCGACTCCGGGCTGCCCTCGATCGTGGCCTCCCTGACCGTGCTCAGGTCGAACTGGTCAGCCAGCGCGAACTGGTCAGCCAGCGCGCCGTACAGCGACTCGATCTCGCCGGTCGACAGGATGCTGGCCGTACCGCCGCCCCAGTAGACGATGTCGGGGTGGTAGAGCTCGCGCAGCGTCGGCGACTGGACGCGGATCTGGGTCTTGATCGCCTCCAGGTAGGACTGGCGGGCGGGTGACTGCTCGCCCAGGCGCAGGTCACGGACGGGGACCTGGACGACCCAGTCGCAGAAGTGGCACTTGGAGTTGCAGAAGGGGATGTTGGCGTAGATGAGCAGGGGCTGGGTCATGCCGCACCTCTCACGGTCATCGTTCTGACGCCGAAGATCTGGCTCTCGTAGAAGACCGGGACGCCCGGCCGCACACTGCTGAAGCGGCCCAGCAGGCGTTCGAGGGCGATGCGGCCCTCCAGGCGGCCGAGCTGCGCCCCCAGGCAGTAGTGCACGCCGTGGCCGAAGGCCAGCTGGCCGGTCAGCCCGCGTCCCAGGTCGAAGCGTTCGGGGTCGTCGAAGTGGCGTTCGTCGTGGTTGGCCGACAGCAGCCAGGCCATGACGAACCTGTTGGCCGGGATCGTGGTCCCGGCCACCTCGACCTCGGTCGTGGTGACGCGGCCTGCCTGCATGAACGGCGAGCGCAGGCGCATGCTCTCCTCCAGCGCCTGCGGGATCAGCGTCGGGTCGGCCCTGACCTTGCGCTCGGCCTCGGGCTCGCCGGCCAGGCACAGCACGGTGTTGCCGATCATCACCGTGCTGGTGACATGCCCGGCGAGCAGGATCAGGCTCGCGGTGTTGACCACCTGTTCGGGGTCCAGCCGCTCGCCGTCGACCTCGGCCTGGACCAGGCGGGTGAGCAGGTCATCGCGCGGGTCCCGGCGGCGCCGCGCGCAGTGCTCGCGCAGGTAGTCGTTCATCTCGGCCATGGCCTCGGCGACCGTGCGCGCCAGCCCGGGATCGGCGTAGTCGGCCACCTGCAGCGACATCAGCCGGTCGGACCAGGCGCGGAACAGGTCGCGGTCGGAGGCGGGCACGCCGAGCAGTTCGGCGATCACGATGACGGGCAGCGGGTAGGCCAGCTCGGCCACCAGGTCGAAGTCCGGGCCGGGCAGGGCGTCGAGCAGCTCGTCGGCGATCTGCCCGACGCGCGGCTCCAGCGCCGCGATCGACTGCGGTGTGAACGCGGCGGTGATCAGCTTGCGCTGACGCCGATGCTCGGGCGGGTCGATCATGGTGATGCCGCCCTTGCCGAACCCGTCGGCCTCCGGCATCAGCCGGGTCCTGTCGGAGGAGAACCGCTGGTGGTCGCCCAGCACCGCGCGCACGTCGTCATATCGGAAGACGTGGTACATCCCAAAGGAGTCCACCCAGACCGGTTGGGAGTCCCGCATCTCGCGGAGCCAGCCGAACAGCGCCCGCCCACCGTCAGCACGCGAAGGGATCACCGGACACGCACCGGCAGGCTCTTGACGCCGAACATGGGGTCCTCGTAGAACTCCAGCTTCGCGCTGGGGTCCACGGTGACCTCGGCGAACCTTTCGAAGATCAGCTCGAGCGCGACCTTGCCCTCCACCCTGGCCAGCGGCGCCCCGAGGCAGAAGTGGATGCCGTGGCCGAAGGCGTACTGCCGGTTGGGCTGCCTGGTCAGATCCAGGGTGAAGGGGTCGGGGAACTGGCGCTCGTCGTAGTTGGCCGACAGCAGCCAGTTGATCACCATGGACCCCGCGGGCAGCGTGACCCCGGCGACCTCCACGTCGGCCGTCGGCAGCCTGGCCGCCTGCGTCAGCGGCGGCCGCAGCCTGAGCACCTCCTCGAAGGCCGGCCCGAGCAGCTCGGGATCCTGGCGTACGGCCTGCTCCACGCCGGGCGCGTCCCTGAAGCACAGGAACGCGTTCCCCAGCGCCATCGTGCTGGTGATCTGCCCGGCGAGCAGCAGCAGGCACGCCGAGTTGACGATCTCGGCGTCGGTGAGCCTGTCGCCGTCGACCTCTGCCGCGATGAGCTGGCTGACCAGGTCATCGCGCGGGGTGACGCGGCGCTCGCGCACGTGGGTCATGACGTACTCGCCCATCTCGCGCATGGCGTGGCCGACCATCCGCCCGATCTCGATGTCGGTGGGGTCGTCGACGTGCAGGGCGACGAGCCTGTCGGCCCAGCCACGGAACAGCTCGCGGTCGTGGATGGGGATGCCGAGCAGCTCGGCGATCACCATGACGGGCAGCGGGTGGGCGAGCTTCTCGACGAGGTCGAACTCGTCCCCGTCGATCTCGTCGAGCAGCTGGAGGGTCAGCTCGCGGATGCGGGGGACCATGTCCGAGGACATCTTGGGGGTGAAGGCCTGGCTGATGAGCTTGCGTAGTTTGCGGTGCTCCGGCGGGTCGGTGAGCATCAGGCTCCCGGCGCTGAAGGGATCCCCGCCCGGACGCAACCTGTTGATGTCCGAAGAAAATGTGGCGTAGTCGGACATAACGCGCTGTACGTCGGCATGCCGAAAAACGTGGAAGATCCCATAGGAATCCCGCCAGACGGGCTGTTCGTTCCGCATCTTGCCGAGCCACTGCAGGAGTTCTCCGCCGCCGTCCCTGATTCGCGGGCGCGCGTCCGCGGGCATCGTCATGGTGGGGCCGTCGTTCGTCATGGGTTCCTCGCAGGCAGAGTCGGAATGAGTTTTGCCCGGTATTTCTCGGCGGCTTGCGTGAAGATCGCGGCGGTGCGGTCGGCGTGGGATTCGGCCGGCCACGCGTCCGGCTCCATGGAACTCCTGATGACGTGCGCCAGGTCGGCGGCGCGCGCGTCCAGGCACGGGCGGGGGTCGACGATCTCCGCGTGCAGATGGGACTTCACGAATCCGGACATCACGGCGTCGAGCGAGAAGTCGCTGCGGTGATCCCAGAGCTCGTGCTCGGACAGCATGCGGAGATATTCATTGAATGGCGAAAAGCCGGTGATTCTGTAGGGGTGGAATTCGAGTGTCGGATCTTCACAGACCCGGCCGATCGTTTCCTTGTCATAGGTGTAAAGGGCACGGAAGAGCGGATATTTGAAGACCAGAGTGAAGATCTCCCCGCAGAATTCCGACACGCGGCTGACGGCGGGGCGCAGCCGAACCAGGCGCCCGATCTCTTCGCAAACCGATACGATTTCGTGCGTGACAAGTGTTCTGATCAGGTCGTCTTTGGTGTCCCAGCTGAGATAGATCGTTCCCTTGCCGACGTCGGCGCGGCGGGCGATCTCGTCCATGGTGGTGCGCTTGTATCCGGAGCGCAGCAGCAGGCTCCGCGTCACATCCATGGTGCGCCTGACCCGGTCATCGCTGGTGCGAGCGGGTCCCCGTGTCGAGACAGGGCTCATGGCCGGCGAGCTCCTTCCCCGTGAGAGCTGGTGCTTGTCAACGTCCGTTCCGCGTGACACGAGGGCTCGGCTCGGCCTGTCACCCCACGTGGGCTGGCCATTCCCCCCATATCCAGTTTTGTTGACACTTGGAATATTCGGGCCTCCCCTCCTGGCTGACTAAATTTCAAATTTAGTCAGCGAGTTTCCGAATCTTGACCGGTTTCCATATTTACACCTAGCGTCGGCCATGTCGCAAGGGTGCGTTTATGTCTGCGATGGCAGTTGCGCGCCATTGTGCTGAAATGGTCAACCAGCCATTAACCCCGGAAGGAGTGTCCGTATGGACCTCAACGACCTGCCCATGGACGTGTTCGAACTCCCGGAGGCCGGCACCGCGGTCGAGTCCCTGACCGCCGGTCACGGCATGACGGAGGTCGGCGCCTCCTGTAACTGCTTCTGCTACATCTGCTGCTCCTGCAGCGCCTGATCCATGAGCGCGGGCGCCGCCTCGGCGGCGCCCGCGCGGTACCGACGCGAGGAGATCCATGACGGTCATCGAGCAGCTCACCGCCGCGCCCGAGGTCGCGGTCAGGCGCTGCGGTCTGCCGGCCGCCGCCCTGCGGTCGCTGCGCTGGGAGGAGTCCCATGCCCTGGTGCTGCGGCTGCTCGCGGAGGCCGGTCGGCTGGCGGTCGAGGGTGAGCGCCTGGCCGAGGAGCTGACCGGTGTCGTGGGCGAGCTGGACGGGTCCGCGCTGCGGCCGGTGGTGATCGGGTTACGCAGGGCGCTGCACGCCGGCCGTACCCCCAAGGAGTGGAACGCCGCGGTCAGCGCCGCACTGCCGGAGGGGATCGCGGACCGGATCGAGGTATGGACGCGGACGATGGCCGCGCACGGGCACGAACTGGCGCGGCTGCCCGACCTGGTGGAGCGGGAGAGCGCGGCCAAGGAGGGCGAGCTGCGCGCAATCGCGGCCGATCCCGGCTTCCGCAGAGGGCTGGCGCTGGCTGGGCCCGAGCTGGCGGCAGAGCTGGATCGGTGGATCGCCGACCCCGCGCGCAGGCCCAAGCCGCAGAAGCTGATCCGGCTGGCCAAGTACGTCGCGCGGGCCGCCGCCAAGACCAGCCCCTACAGCATGTTCACCGGCACGGGACCGGCGGTCTGGGGCGACAGCGAGTCCGTGCGCGACACCGAGCTGATGCCGGTACTGGAACCCGCCGGACACCCGCGGCCCGAGACGCTGCCTGCGCTGGTCAGGCTGAACCCGTCGGCCACCGTCATCGGCGATCGCGTCGAGTTCGTCGGCCCGCCGCCCGGCGAGCCGCTGGTCGGCCTCGGGCTCACCGACGCGGTCCGCGCGTGCCTGCGCGCGGTCGAGGGCGCCGAATGGACCTCGCTCGACGACCTGGCCGCCGCGCTCGGCGCCGACCACGCCTCGGTCGCCCGCTTCGCCGGCGCCCTGCTCCGCGCGGGCCTGCTCGAGCCGCATCCAGACGAGCCCAGGCACGCCCACCTGGCCGGCGCGCAGCGCGCCACTGATCCGGCACGGTTCCGCGCGCTCCTGGCCGGGATCCCCGGCGAACTCCACGAGGTCGCCGTCTCCGCCGCCCCGATGGCCACCCTGAGCCGGGACGTGTGGCATGAGCGCCTGCACGACCTGGACGTCGTGCGCCGCTGGCTGGCCGTCTTCGACGCCAAGTCCCCGATGCGGCTGGCCGTCGCGGACCTGCTCCACAAGAGGTACGGCACGGCGCCCAAGGTCCCGTTCCTCACCCTCCACCGCCACGTGCAGGAGGCCGTGGCCGCAGGCGACCCCGAACTGAGCGCGTTCCTGGCGGCGACGTGGACCCAGCCGCTGGCCGGGTCGTCGCTGCCCCTGGTACGCGAGCTCGACAGGTTCAGAGCGGAGGCCAGGGCCCTGGCGCTGTCGGCCGAGGACGCCACCGGCACCTGCCGCGTCCCGATCGAGGCACTTGAGGCCCAGCTGGCCGAGCGGCCTGCCTGGATCGCCACCCCGCGCTCGTCGGCCTGCTACGTCCAGGTCGCCGACGACGACCTGGTGCTCAACGTGATCCACGGCGGGCACGGGCGCGCGCTGCGCAGGCTCGACCACCTGATCGAGCGCGCGGCCGGCGTGGCCGCGGCGCCGCCCCTGCTGGAGGACCCCGAGGGCGCCGTCTACGCCGAGCTGACCGGGTCGCTCGGCTCCACGCTCAACGACCGCCCACCGAGCACCCGCTACCAGATCGACTACCCGCACTCCCCGGGCTCGGGGCGGAGCGAAAACCGTCTGGCCCTGCGCGACCTGCACGTCGTCATCGACCCCTCCAGCGGGCTGCCGGCGCTCTGGTCGGACCGGCTCGGCCTCAGGGTCGTCCCGCTCCACCTGGGCATGGCGGCCGAGTTCCAGCTGCCCCCCGCCGCCCGCTTCATCGAGCGCGTCTTCGGCCCCGGCTTCCTGCTGCACCCAAGCTCGCCCCCGCTGGTCACGATGGACGGGGTGCCCGCCACGGTCACCCGCTACCCGCGCGTCGAGGCCGGGCGGGTGGTGGTGCAGCGCAGGCGCTGGCTGTCACCGGCCGCCGACCTGCCGGTGCGGGCCAAGGGTGAGGGCGACGCGGCGTTCCTGCTGCGGCTGACCGGATGGTTCCGCGAGCACGGGATCCCTGAGCGGACGTTCGTCCGGGCCTGGCCCGAGCAGACCGGCGCAGGACAGGACAAGGCGCGCAAACCCCTGTACCTGGACCTGGGCGACCTGTTCCTGGTCAAGGTCTTCGAACGGCAGGCGCGCGGATGCGCGTTCGCCCTGTTCGAGGAGGCGCTGCCGGACCCGTTGGACGTCGCGGACCGGGTGACCGAGTACCTGGTCGAGGTGGGCCGATGAGCTGGGTCAGCGCCCACGTGTTCTCCCAGGGCTCCCTCGACGACATGATCGTCGAGCTGGCCGGGCCACTGCTCGGCGAGACCGGATTCTTCCTGCGGTACTGGGAGGGCGGGCCGCACCTGCGCATCAGGGTGCGCGACACGGCCGCCGAGGTGGTGGTCAAACAGGCCGAGTCCTGGCTGCGCGACCACCCGTCCGAGGCGGTCATCGACCCCGAGGAGTACGCCAGGCTGGCCGAGACCCTGGCCGCCAGGGAGGGCGTGCCCGACTACGCCCGCGGGATGTTCCCCAACGACTCCGTTCAGCTCATCCCCTACCGCCCCGAACACGACAGGTACGGCACGGGCGCCTCGCTCGAGGCCGTCGAAGGGCACTTCCACGAGTCGAGCAGGATCGCGCTCGAACTCCTGGCCGCCAGGCTCCCGCACGGCAGGCGGGACACCGCCTGGCTGACCATGCTGCTGGCCGCCTGGGAGGTCACCGGACCCGAGCCGGGACCCGTCGCGCCGGCGGACGAGCGGCTGGCATCGCTGGCCGTACACGCCAGGAAGGTCGTCGCGCAGGGGACGTCCGGCGGGGTGGTCGGCGGGTGGCACGCGTCGGTGCGGAAGCTGGCGGGGGAGCTGGAGCGGGCCGGGTTCGAACAGGAGCGGGTGGCCAGGACGGTCGACCTGTGCGCGCACCTGCTGGCCAACCGGCTCGGCATCCGGGTGCACGAGGAGGCGCGGCTGCGCGCCATGGGACGGCGGGCGGTGCGGGCATGAGCTGGACACGGCTGCGGGTGGACTACCACGGCGGGCCGATGGACCCGCTGATCCTGGACGGGGTGCGGCCCGCGATCGAGGGCGGGCGGGCCTACTTCGTCAGGCACTGGGTGCGGGGGCCGCACCTGCGGGTGTACGTCGACGGCCCGGCGGGACCGGTCGCCGAGAAGATCCGCCGCTACATCAAGGAACATCCGTCAGCGGGCGCCGACTCCGAGGCGCTGCTGCCGCTGCACCGGCGACTGGCCGAGCTCGAGGACGAGCAGGGCCCGCTGACGCCCTGGCAGCCCGACAACACCGTCACCGAGGAACCTGTCGAGCCGCGAGACGACCTCGGCGACCTCCTCGCGGACTGCTACGCCGCCGCCACCCCCGCCGCCTTCGACGCGCTCGAGCGGGTCAGGGCGGGCGCGCCACTGCCGTCTCTGGCCTTCGACCTGGTGGTCGCCACCGCGCACCGGCTCTCCGAGAGCGGCCTGGCGGCCTCGCGCAGATCGCTGCGCTCGCACGCCGAGGCCTACCTGGCCCGGCAGGGCGACGTCCGCGCCCGCTGGCAGGCCCAGTACCTGGCCAACAGGGACGCGCTGACCGCCAGGGTCACCGCGATCACCGGCGGAGCCTGGCCGGCGGGCACCCGCGAGTGGGTCGACCTGATGACGCCGCTGCGCGAGCGCGGCCGCGCGCTCATCGACCAGGGCAGGATCACGCTGGAGTACGGCACGGCCGCGGCCGCCCCCGGGCTGTCGGCGCTCACGGAGGTGTCCGGGTTCCACCGCGCCCTCGAGGACGACGCGGGGTGGCTGGAGCTGCGCGACTCGCCGGGCTTCGCGGCCTACCGGCTCGTACTCAACTGCACCTACCTGCACCTGACCAGGCTGGGCCTGACGCCCGACCGGCGCTTCCTGGTCTGCTACCTGGCCGCGTGCGCCGCCGACGACGTGCTGGAGGCGGTGGCCCGATGACGCTGTACCACCTGCGGGCGGGCGTCCACCTGGCGCGGCTGGACAGCGGGGCGCGGCTGTTCGCCTGGCCGCACGCCGAGTCGCTGGGGGAGCTGGGCGAGGAGGAGTTCGGTCTGCTGCGCGAGCTGGCCTCAGGGCCGAGGAACGCGAGCGGCCCACTGGTGGACCGGCTGCTCGCGGGCGGCTGGCTCAAGATCACCATCACCCGGGACGACCGGCCCCGCTACACGCTTGACCCGCTCAAGGCGCCGCCCCCGCGTCCCGAGATCTCGGGCCGATGGGTGTTGTCGAAGTTCGCCGCGCTGCGCAGGGAGGCGGGCGGGGTCGTCGTGCGGTCCCCGCTGGCCTGGTGCGACCTGTGGATCCACGATCACTCCCTCCTGCCTGACGTGGTCGAGCCCGGTGGCGAGCTCCTGGGCGACCTGGTCTGGGCCGGGCTGGCCGTACCGGAGGGGAGTGAGGAGGGAGAGCTGCGGTCGGCGCAGTGGAGCCCGCAGGAGCTGGAGTTCCACGACCGCAGCCGCGTCGGGTTCCGCGGATACCTCGGTGACGGCTTCGGGGGGACGTTCTGGGCCCAGGGGCGCTTCGAGCCCGAACCGGCCAGGCCCGAGCCCTACCAGGGGATCGTCGTGGAGCTGCCGCGCCCGGACTTGGCGGAGCTGAAGGATCCGGCACTCACCGACGTCCTGGAGGGGCGGCGCTCGCGCAGGGAGTGCGACGACGAGCGGCCCGTCGGCCTGGCGCAGCTGGGAGAGCTGCTCTACCGCGCGGCCCGGGTCAGGGAGCAGTGGACGGCCGACGGGGTGGAGTACACCAGCAAGCCCTACCCCTCCGGCGGCTCGGTGTACGAGCTGGAGATCTACCCCGTGATCAGGCACGCCGCGGGGATAGCGCCGGGCATGTACCACTACGACGCCCACGACCACGTGCTCAGACAGGTGCGCGAAGCCGGCCACCCGGCGGTGCGCAGGCTGCTGACCGTCGCCGGCCACGGCGCGGCGACCGGCCGCCGCCCCCAGGTCCTGCTCGCGATCTCCGCCAGGGCCGGACGGATCCTGTGGAAGTACGAGGGCATGGGGTACGCGCTCATGCTCAAACACGTCGGCGTGCTCTATCAGACGCTCTACCTGGTGGCCACCGCGATGGGGCTGGCGGCGTGCGGGCTGGGCGGCGGCGACTCGGTCGCGTTCGCCGAGGCCACGGGACGCGACCCGCTGCGCGAGTGCGCGGTCGGCGAATTCATGATCGGAAGCGTGGAAACATGACGTTCAAGCCGAGACTGCCCGACGACGTCCGCTACGCCCCCACACCTGCGGGGGTGGCCTTCCTGACCGAGGAGGGCGTGGTGCAGCTGAACGGGCGCTCGATCCACCAGTGGGTGGACCGGCTGGCCGCCCACCTCGACGGCGCCACCACCCTGGACGAGCTGACCGCGGGGATGCCGGACGACCGGCGCGCCTTCGTGACCGGGCTGATCACGGCGCTGCGCGAGCGGGGGATCGTCGAGGACGCCTCCACCCCCGCGCCGCTGCGGATCAGAAAGGGCACCGTCGGCGCGCTGCTGGCCGACGACGAGCGCTGCGCCGCCCTGACGGACGCGCTGGCCGAGGCCATGCGCAGGCTCGGGTTCGACGTCTGGCGCGGCCCGTCGAGCTCGATCGTCGGCGAGGTCGTCGTGCACGTGGCCGCAGCCGACCAGGCGGGACTGCGGGCCGCGGAGCGCCTCGACGCGGCGGGTGTTCCCGCCACGCACGTGCTGGTCGGCGAGGGCGAGGTGTGGTGGGGCGCGGGACCGCTCGCCCCCGGCTGGCGGCGGCTGCAGGCCATGCGCCCGCCCGAGCCCCCGGCAGACCCCCACGTTTCGCAGGTCGCCGCCACCGTGATCGCCGGACAGGTCGTGGCCGACCTCGGCCGCGGGTTCACCGGCACGCCAGGAGGCTCGCGGGTGCTGCGCGCGCTCGACCTGGCCACGCTGAGCACCCACAGCCACGCCTACCTGCCGCACCCGGCCACCCAACCGCCCGGCGAGGGCGCGCCGGGCGAGCCGCTGGGCGAGGAGGAGTTCTCCCGCCGGGCCGCGAGCCTCATGGACGACAGGACCGGCGTCTTCACCGCCCTCGACGAGGGCCCCTACGGCCAGCTTCCCCTGCACGTCTCCGCCGCGACCGTGGCCGATCCGATGGGCCTGCTCGGCGGCGACCGGATCCAGGTGCTCGGCGTCGGCCCCGACTTCGCCACCTCCCGCTACCGCGCCGCCCTGCGGGCGCTGACCGCCCACGCGCTGCTCGCCCTCGACCCGCGCCGCCTCAGCGACGGGCGCGTGCGGGGCCGTGACCTCGTCGACGGCTCCACCGTGCTCGTGCCCGCCGACCGCGTCTTCGCCCTGACCCCTCAGCGGAGGCTCCCGCCCGGCGCGGCGGCCGCCTACTCCACGCCCGACGCCCTGCTCGCGGGCCTGCTGTCCCTCTGCGCCGGGCTTGCCCGCTTCGACCGGGCGCTGCCCGCCGTCGCCGTGCCCGGGCCCTCTCGGTCGCTGACGCTCCTGGAGTCGTACGGCCGGCCGTACGGGATCGTGGACGCCTCCGGCGAGACGGGCGTGCCCATCCTGGCGGGAACCCTGGACGGACGCCTGGTGACCTGCGCGGCGGGCACGACACCGGCCGAGGCCGCCGAGGCGGTGCTGGAGGGGATCCTGCGCGCGCTCCAGGGCATCCCTCAGGACGTCCCGGTGCCCGACCTGGAGGTCCAGGTCGGCGGGGAGACGCCGCTGGGGACGGCACGGGTGGAGGCGTCCCGCCTGGTGGCCGCGCTGGCCCGCGCGGGCAGGCGGCCCGCGGTAGTCACGCTCGACCACGATCCGGAGGTGCATGCCCTGATGCCGCACGTCATCCGCGTTGTCGCAGAGCCCACCACGGGGCCCACCACGGGAACCGCTGATGCCTGAGGCTTGGGGGAACGGCCTGCTGGCCAAGGAGATAGGTGAGCAGCCGGTGCTGGTGGTGGCCGCCGACGGCTGGGACGACTCCGACCACGAGCGCGCCAGGCGCACCGGACGGCCGTGGCTGCCGGTCAGGGTCGAGCACGGCACCGCCGTCGTAGGCCCGCTCGAACGTCCCGGCAGGCCGGGCTGCGTGACCTGCTTCGAGACCCGGCGGCACAGGGCCAGGACGGATACCGAGGCGCGCGAGGCCATCCTGGCGGTGCACGGGCGGGAGCTGGCCAAGGCGGCCTCGCCGTACCTGGACGAGCTGGGCGCGCGCACGATCGCGGCGCTCACCGGGCACCTGATCGCCGACCCCGGGGACGCCGTCTGGTACGTGGACCTGCGGACGCTCGCCGTCGAGCGGCACGCCTTCCTGCCCGAGCCGCTCTGCCCTGACTGCGGTGACCTGCCCGACGACGCGCCGGAGCCGATCGAGCTCGGGCCGACGCGCTGGGGCTCCGGCTACCGGGTGCGGAACGTGCTGGAGGAGCACCAGGCCCTGCTCGACACCTACGTGGACGGGGAGTGCGGGCTCATCAGACCGCTGGTCAGGGACACGCTCGGGGGCCTGGTGATCGCGGGCGCGATGCTGCCGCTGCGATTCGAGGGCGGGACCGAGCCGGGCGTGGGACGCACCCGCGGCTACCGGTCCAGCGAGGTCACCGCCATGCTGGAGGCGCTCGAACGGTGGGGAGGCGTCGAGCCGGGCGGCAGGCGCACCACGGTCAGGGCCGCCTACCGCGACCTGGCTCCCGACGCGCTCGACCCGCGCGTGCTGGGCGTGCACGAGTCCTATGACAGGGAGGGGTTCGCCTTCCGCCCCTTCGCCGAGGACGTGCCGTGCGAGTGGGTGTGGGGATACTCCTTCGCCCGGCGGGCGCCGATCCTGGTGCCGGAGAGCCTGGCGTACTACCACGTGCGAGGCCGGGAGAAGCCGTTCGTCTACGAGATCTCCAACGGCTGCGCGCTGGGCGGCAGCCAGGCGGAGGCGATCCTGTACGGCCTGCTGGAGACCGTCGAGCGCGACGCGTTCCTGATGACCTGGTACGGCAGGCGGCCCGCGCCCAGGATCGACCTGTCGACGGCACGGGATCGGATGATCCCGGTCCAGGCGGCGGCGATCACCGCGGAGACCGGCTACCGGGTCGAGCTGTACGACACGACCACCGAATACGGGATCGCGTCGGTGTGGGCGCTGGCGGTGCGGATGGACGACGACCCGGCCAGGCCGAGGATGGTGTGCGCGGCCGGGGCGCACCTGGATCCGGAGAAGGCGGTGATGGGGGCGCTCAGCGAGCTCGGCCCGCTGCTGGCCGACCTGATCCGCCGCTACCCGGACGACGCCGACAGAGCACTCCAGATGGTGAAAAATCCGGATCTGGTGGAGACCATGCACGATCACTCCACCCTCTACGGCGCCGACGCCGCCTTCGACCGGCTGTCCTTCCTCACCGAGGGCACCGCGACCCGGGCGCTGCCCGACATGCCGTACATCACCGAGGACCTGCCCGAGATCCTCGCCAGGTTCCCCGACGTCGTGGTCGTCGACCAGACCACGCCGGAACACCGGGCGCGCGACTTCTCCTGCGTCAAGGTCCTCGTCCCCGGCGCGATCCCGATGACCTTCGGCCACCACCACCGCAGGACGGCCGGCCTGTCCCGGCTCCCCGCCGCCCCCAATCCGCACCCTCACCCCTTCCCATGACGGACATCCACGCCACCCGCCTTCCGCGGTTCCTCGGCAATCTCGTGGAAACACTCCCGAGAGCGGATATCCTTATGCGGGAGCAGTAAGCCTGAGCCGCGGCTGCACCGGCCGTAGTGACACGGGTCTCTTTGACGTGTCGCGCGGGCCTGGGTAGTCTTGTGACTCGCGCCCGTCCCTGACGGGCTTTCGGCCGTGCGCTCATATTGGAGCGCGGGACGACTCCCTGGCTCGATTGTCCCTGCGGATGTGTCTGTGCGAAGAGCGCGACACGCCCGAGCGCGGGGGCGCGGAGACAGGGGAAAACCGCAGGTCATGACACCGGCAGAACCTGCAAAATGCAACAACTGACGTAAGACCGGCCAAGGACGGAGTGGCAGTGCCCACTATTCAGCAGTTGGTCCGCAAGGGCCGGCAGGACAAGGTCGCAAAGACCAAGACTCCTGCCCTCAAGGGGAATCCGCAGCGACGCGGCGTGTGCCAGCGCGTCTATACCACGACCCCGAAGAAGCCCAACTCGGCACTGCGTAAGGTCGCCCGTGTGCGCCTCACCAACGGCATCGAGGTCACGGCCTACATTCCGGGTGTGGGTCACAACCTGCAGGAGCACTCGATCGTGCTGGTTCGCGGCGGTCGTGTGAAGGACCTGCCGGGTGTTCGCTACAAGATCATCCGCGGCTCGCTCGACACCCAGGGTGTCCGCAACCGCAAGCAGGCCCGCAGCAAGTACGGCGCGAAGAGGGAGAAGAGCTAACTATGCCTCGTAAGGGTTCTCCCGGCCGCCGTCAGCTCATGTCTGACCCGGTCTACAACTCGCCGCTTGTCACCGCACTGATCAACAAGGTGCTCCTGGACGGCAAGCGCTCCATCGCGCAGTCGATCGTGTACGGCGCCCTCGAGGGCTGCAGGGACAAGACGGGCAACGACCCGGTCGTCACCCTCAAGCGTGCGCTTGACAACGTCAAGCCGACCCTCGAGGTCCGCAGCCGCCGCGTCGGTGGCGCGACCTACCAGGTGCCCGTCGAGGTGCGCGCCGCGCGCAGCACCACGCTGGCCCTGCGCTGGCTGGTGCAGTATTCGCGCGCCCGCCGCGAGAAGACCATGACCGAGCGCCTCATGAACGAGCTCCTCGACGCCAGCAACGGCCTCGGCGCGAGCGTCAAGAAGCGCGAGGACACCCACAAGATGGCCGAGTCCAACAAGGCCTTCGCCCACTACCGCTGGTAACCCGGCGGGTTCGACGAGACGACGAGGACGCGAGAGAAGTGGCCGCAACGACCGCTCTAGACCTGGCCAAGGTCCGCAACATTGGGATCATCGCCCATATCGATGCGGGCAAGACCACGACGACCGAGCGCATCCTGTTCTACACCGGTATCAACTACAAGATCGGTGAGGTCCACGATGGCGCTGCCACCATGGACTGGATGGAGCAGGAGCAGGAGCGCGGCATCACGATCACGTCCGCCGCGACGACCTGCGAGTGGGACGGTCACACGATCAACCTGATCGACACCCCGGGCCACGTCGACTTCACCATCGAGGTCGAGCGCAACCTGCGCGTCCTCGACGGTGCGGTCACCGTGTTCGACGGTGTCGCGGGTGTCGAGCCGCAGTCGGAGACGGTCTGGCGGCAGGCTGACCGCTACAACGTGCCCCGCATCTGCTTCGTGAACAAGATGGACCGGGTCGGCGCGGAGTTCCACCGCTGCGTCGACATGATGGTGTCCCGCCTGGACGCCACCCCGGCCGTCATCCAGCTTCCCTGGGGCGTCGAGGCCGGCTTCAAGGGCGTCATCGACCTGGTGAAGATGAAGGGCCTGCTCTGGAGCGAGGACGCGGCCAAGGGCGAGATGTACGACACCGTCGACATCCCGGCCGACCACGCGGAAGCCGCTCGCGAGTGGCGCGACAAGCTGGTCGAGACCGTCTCCGAGAACGACGACGAGCTGATGGAGCTCTACCTCGAGGCTCAGGAGCCGACCGAGGAGCAGCTGGTGGCCGCCATCCGGCGCGCGACCATCTCGGGCGCCATCAACCCGGTTCTGACCGGCACCGCGTTCAAGAACAAGGGCGTGCAGCCCCTGCTCGACGCGATCGTGGCCTACCTCCCCGCGCCGATCGACATCCCGGCCTTCAAGGGCCACGCGGTCGGCAACGAGGAGGCGACCATCGAGCGTCACGCGGACCCGGACGAGCCGTTCGCCGCGCTGGCCTTCAAGATCATGAGCGACCCGCACCTGGGCAAGCTGACCTACCTGCGCATCTACTCGGGATCGCTCGAGGCCGGTTCGTCGGTCGTCAACTCCGTGAAGGGGAAGAAGGAGCGGATCGGCAAGATCTACCAGATGCACGCGAACAAGCGCGAGGAGCGCCCGTCCGCGACCGCTGGTCAGATCGTCGCCGTCATGGGTCTCAAGGACACCACCACGGGTGACACCCTGTCTGACCCGGCGAACCAGGTGATCCTCGAGTCGATGACGTTCCCTGCCCCGGTCATCAACGTCGCGATCGAGCCCAAGACCAAGGGCGACCAGGAGAAGCTCAGCACCGCCATCCAGCGGCTGGCCGAGGAGGACCCGTCCTTCCAGGTCCGGCGCGACGAGGAGACCGGTCAGACGGTCATCTGGGGCATGGGTGAGCTCCACCTGGAGATCCTGGTCGACCGGATGCGCCGCGAGTTCAAGGTCGAGGCCAACGTCGGTCGTCCGCAGGTCGCCTACCGCGAGACCATCCGCCGCACGGTGGAGAAGGTCGACTACACCCACAAGAAGCAGACCGGTGGTTCCGGTCAGTTCGCGCGGGTCATCATCAACCTGGAGCCGCTGGGCGAGGGCAACGACGGCTACGAGTTCGCGAACAAGGTCACGGGTGGCCGCATCCCCAGGGAGTACATCCCGTCGGTGGACGCGGGCGCTCAGGAGGCCGCCGAGTTCGGCGTGCTGGCCGGCTACCCGATGGTGGGCGTGAAGGTGACGCTGACCGACGGTGCCGCGCACGACGTCGACTCCTCGGAAATGGCCTTCAAGATCGCCGGCTCGATGGCCTTCAAGGAGGCCGCGCGCAAGGCGGACGCAGTGCTTCTCGAGCCGATGATGTCCGTTGAGGTCACCACGCCCGAGGATTACATGGGTGACGTCATCGGTGACCTCAACAGTCGCCGCGGACAGATCCAGTCGATGGACGAGCGCTCCGGCGCCCGGGTCATCACGGCTCTCGTGCCACTGCAGGAGATGTTCGGCTACGTGGGCGACCTGCGTAGCAAGACGCAGGGGCGGGCGAGCTACAACATGCAGTTCGACTCCTACGCGGAGGTGCCGCCCGGCATCGCCAAGGAGATCGTCGCGAAGGTTCGGGGCGAATAACTCCGGGACCCCTATGGCGGGGGCGACGAGAGATCGTCGCCCCGCTGCCGAAGGGTTTCGGGGTGCAGATGCTCCGGGACCCCTGCGGCGGGAAACCGCCGCGACTCTGGTGGCACGGCGCGAGCCGTACCACCGCTAGGGGTTCGGGAACTCCCGGGCCCGAGTGTGTAGACGAAAGTCAGTCAGATTCTCAAGGAGAGAACCAGTGGGCAAGGCCAAGTTCGAGCGGAATAAGCCGCACATGAACATCGGCACCATTGGGCACATCGACCACGGCAAGACCACGCTGACCGCGGCGATCACCAAGGTGCTTCACGACCGTTTCCCCGAGCTGAACCAGGCTACGCCGTTCGACAAGATCGACAAGGCGCCCGAGGAGAAGGCTCGCGGTATTACGATCTCCATCGCGCACGTCGAGTACCAGACCGAGAAGCGGCACTACGCCCACGTGGACTGCCCCGGTCACGCCGACTACGTGAAGAACATGATCACCGGTGCTGCTCAGATGGACGGCGCCATCCTCGTGGTCGCCGCCACCGACGGCCCGATGCCGCAGACGAAGGAGCACGTCCTCCTGGCCCGCCAGGTCGGCGTCCCCTACATCGTCGTGGCCCTCAACAAGGCCGACATGGTCGACGACGAGGAGATCCTGGAGCTCGTCGAGCTCGAGGTCCGCGAGCTGCTCTCGGCTCAGGAGTTCCCCGGTGACGACCTGCCCGTCGTCCGCGTATCCGCTCTCAAGGCTCTCGAGGGCGACGAGAAGTGGGCCGACAGCATCATCGAGCTGATGAACGCCGTCGACGAGAACGTGCCCGAGCCGCCGCGTGACACGGAGAAGCCGTTCCTCATGCCGGTCGAGGACGTCTTCTCGATCACCGGTCGCGGCACCGTCGTCACCGGTCGTATCGAGCGCGGCATCGTCAAGGTCAACGAGCAGGTCGACATCATCGGCATCAAGCCGGAGAAGACGACCACCACCGTCACCAGCATCGAGATGTTCAACAAGATGCTCGACGAGGGTCACGCGGGCGACAACGCCGCGCTGCTGCTCCGCGGCATCAAGCGCGACGACGTCGAGCGCGGCCAGTGCATCATCAAGCCGGGCACGACCACCCCGCACACCGAGTTCACCGGCCAGGTCTACATCCTGTCCAAGGACGAGGGCGGCCGTCACACGCCGTTCTTCAACAACTACCGTCCTCAGTTCTACTTCCGTACGACTGACGTGACCGGTGTTGTGAACCTCCCCGAGGGCACCGAGATGGTCATGCCGGGCGACAACACCGAAATGCGCGTTGAGCTGATCCAGCCCATCGCCATGGAGGAAGGCCTCAAGTTCGCGATCCGCGAGGGTGGCCGCACCGTCGGCGCCGGTCGCGTCGTGAAGATCCTCAAGTAGCACGACCGCGGGGCGGTCGGCCCCCGGGAGACCAGGGACCGACCGCCATCGCGTGACCGGGGCAGGAGTCCGTACGGCTTCCGCCCCGCGGCTCCACGAAACAGCCGTGATCCAGCAGTGGCTTCGGCCAGTGACCGAAGAAACTGCCGGATCACGGAATCAAACGGCAGATCACCAACGTCTGTCACGTGGGGTCAATTCAGCGGCAACCTGCCGCACGATACTTTTTCAGACGACAGCGAAGGACACCGAGGCCACTATGGCGGGACAGAAGATCCGCATCCGGCTTAAGGCCTATGACCACGAGGTCATCGACAGCTCGGCCAAGAAGATCGTCGAGACGGTGACGCGGACTGGCGCGAAGGTCGCGGGCCCGGTGCCGCTGCCGACCGAGAAGAACGTGTACTGCGTCATCCGCTCGCCGCACAAGTACAAGGACAGCCGCGAGCACTTCGAGATGCGCACGCACAAGCGGCTGATTGACATCATCGACCCGACGCCCAAGACCGTCGACTCGCTCATGCGGCTCGACCTCCCCGCGGGCGTCGACATTTCGATCAAGCTCTGAGGGAACGCACTGACATGGCTAAGACGATCAAGGGCGTCCTGGGCAAGAAGCTCGGCATGACCCAGGTCTTCGACGCGGACAACCGGATGGTACCGGTGACCGTGGTCGAGGCCGGTCCGTGCGTGGTGACCCGCGTCCGCACCGCCGACAAGGACGGCTACTCCGCCATCCAGCTCGGCTTCGGGCAGGTCGACCCCAGGAAGGTCAACAAGCCGCTCGGCGACTACCTGCGCAAGCACGACATCACCCCGCGCCGTTACTTCGCGGAGATCCGCACCGACGACGCGAGCGACTACACCCTGGGCCAGGAGCTGCTGGCCGACACCTTCGAGGCCGGCCAGTTCGTCGACGTGACGGGCAAGAGCAAGGGCAAGGGCTTCGCCGGTGTCATGAAGCGTCACGGCTTCAAGGGTCTGAGCGCGTCGCACGGTACGCAGCGCAAGCACCGCTCGCCGGGTTCCATCGGTGGCTGCGCCACCCCGGGCCGCGTTTTCAAGGGTCTGCGTATGGCTGGTCGGATGGGTAACGTCCGCACCACCGTGCAGAGCCTGAAGGTTCACTCCGTGGACGCCGAGAAGGGCCTCATCCTGATCAAGGGTGCGATCCCCGGCGCCAACGGAAGCCTGGTCCTCGTTCGCACCGCTGCCAAGAAGGGGGCTGCCAAGTGAGCACCACTATTGACGTCCTCGACGCCAGCGGCGCCAAGGCCGGCACTGTAGACCTGCCCGAAGACATCTTCGGCGCCAAGGTCAACGTTCCGCTGATCCACCAGGTGGTCGTGGCCCAGCTCGCCGCTCGCCGGCAGGGCACCCACAAGGCCAAGACCCGTGGTGAGGTCAGCGGTGGCGGTAAGAAGCCTTACCGCCAGAAGGGCACCGGCCGCGCCCGTCAGGGCTCGACCCGTGCGCCGCAGTTCGCCGGCGGTGGCGTCGTCCACGGTCCGGTCCCGCGCGACTACTCGCAGCGGACGCCCAAGAAGATGAAGGTCGCCGCGCTGCGTGGCGCCCTGTCCGACCGGGCGACCGGCGGTCGCGTGCACGTGGTGAGCGGGCTGGTCACCGGCGAGACGCCGAAGACCAAGGCCGCGCTCGAGGCACTGCGTAAGATCACTCAGGCCAAGAGCGTCCTCATCGTGGTCGACGAGGCCGACGAGCTGACCTGGCTGAGCCTGCGCAACGCTCCCGAGGTCCACCTGCTGGACTCCGGGCAGCTGAACACCTACGACGTGCTCGTCCACGACGACGTGGTCTTCACCCAGGAGGCGTACGACCAGGTTGTCGCCAGGTTGAGCCAGAGCGGGAAGGAAGCCTGATGACTGAGACTCTGGGCAGGCTCGAGAGGGTCGCCGACCCGCGCGACATCATCGTCAAGCCGGTGGTCTCCGAGAAGAGCTACGGCCTGATCGACGAGCACAACAAGTACACGTTCCTGGTGAAGACGACCGCGAACAAGACCCAGATCAAGATCGCGGTCGAGCAGATCTTCGGGGTCAAGGTCACCAGCGTGAACACGATCAACCGGCAGGGGAAGCGCAAGCGGACCCGCACCGGGTTCGGCAAGCGGCCCGACACCAAGCGCGCGATCGTGAGCCTGGTCGAGGGTGACCGGATCGACATCTTCGGTCAGATCGGCTGAACGCTCGCCGTACATAGCTAGTAAGGGAAACCGCCGCACGTCAGTGCGGCGGGCTGTCCCATGTAACCGACAAAGGATGAACGAAAAAGATGGGCATCCGTAAGTACAAGCCGACGACCCCGGGTCGCCGCGGCTCGAGTGTCTCGGACTTCTCCGAGATCACCCGCAGCACGCCCGAGAAGTCGCTGCTTGCGCCCCTTCACAGCAAGGGCGGCCGGAACGTACACGGCCGGGTCACCGCACGCCACCAAGGCGGCGGTCACAAGCGCGCCTACCGGATCATCGACTTCCGTAGGCATGACAAGGACGGCATTCCGGCCAAGGTCGCACACATCGAGTACGACCCCAACCGCACCGCCAACATCGCTCTGCTGCACTACGCCGACGGCGAGAAGCGCTACATCATCGCGCCGACCGGCCTCAAGCAGGGTGACCGGATCGAGAACGGCCCCTCGGCCGACATCAAGCCGGGCAACTGCCTGCCGCTGCGCAACATCCCGACCGGTACCTTCATCCACGCGGTGGAGCTGCGGCCGGGCGGTGGCGCCAAGCTGGGCCGTTCCGCGGGCGCGCAGATCCAGCTGCTCGCCAAGGAGGGCCAGTACGCCACGCTGCGTATGCCCTCGGGCGAGATGCGCATGGTGGACGTCCGCTGCCGCGCTTCGGTCGGCCAGGTGGGCAACGCCGAGCAGGCCAACATCAACTGGGGTAAGGCCGGCCGTATGCGGTGGAAGGGCAAGCGCCCGACCGTCCGCGGTGTCGCGATGAACCCCGTCGACCACCCGCACGGTGGTGGTGAGGGTAAGACCTCCGGTGGTCGCCACCCGGTCAACCCCAAGGGCAAGCCCGAGGGCCGTACCCGTCAGGCGAACAAGGCCAGTGACAGGCTGATCATCCGCCGTCGGTCCAAGAGGAAGAAGCGGTAGGAGCAGCCACAATGCCACGTAGTCTTAAGAAGGGCCCCTTCGTGGACGATCACCTTCAGAAGAAGGTGGATGTTCAGAACGAGAAGGGCACCAAGAACGTCATCAAGACGTGGTCGCGTCGATCCATGATCATTCCCGACATGCTCGGGCACACGATCGCCGTGCACGACGGCCGCAAGCACGTCCCGGTGTTCGTCACCGAGTCGATGATCGGTCACAAGCTCGGGGAGTTCGCCCCGACGCGTACGTTCCGCAGCCACGTCAAGGAAGACCGCCGCAGCCGGCGGTAGCGTCCCGGAAGTAGGAGAAAGCGATGGAAGCCAGGGCTCAGGCGCGGTTCGTCCGTGTCACGCCCCTCAAGGCCCGCCGCGTGGTGGACCTTATTCGCGGGCTGCCCGCTTCGGAGGCGCAGGCCGTGCTGCAGTTCGCTCCCCAGGCGGCGAGCGAGCCGATCTACAAGGTGCTCTCGTCCGCGATGGCGAACGCCGAGCACAACTTCGATCTCGACCCGCAGACGCTCTTCGTGAGCCGCGCGTGGGTCGATGAGGGCCCGACGCTGAAGCGGTTCCGCCCGCGTGCCCAGGGTCGCGCCTACCGGATCAACAAGCGGACGAGCCACATCACTGTGATCGTGGAATCCCGCGAGCCGAAGGGAAGGACCCGCTAGTGGGCCAGAAGGTTAACCCGCACGGGTTCCGCCTCGGCATCACGACCGACTTCAAGAGCCGGTGGTACGCCGACAAGCTTTACAAGTCGTACGTCGCGGAGGACGTCGCGATCCGTCGCATGCTGCAGAAGGGCATGGAGCGGGCCGGCATCTCCAAGGTCGAGATCGAGCGCACGACGGACCGCGTGCAGGTGGACATCCACACCGCGCGTCCCGGCATCGTGATCGGCCGCCGCGGCGCCGAGGCGGACCGTATCCGTGGCGACCTCGAGAAGCTGACCAAGAAGCAGGTTCAGCTGAACATCCTCGAGGTCAAGAACCCCGAGATCGACGCGCAGCTCGTCGCCCAGGGCGTCGCCGAGCAGCTGTCCAGCCGTGTCTCGTTCCGCCGTGCCATGCGCAAGGCGATGCAGTCGGCCATGAAGTCCGGCGCCAAGGGCATCCGTGTCCAGTGCGCGGGTCGTCTGGGCGGCGCCGAGATGTCCCGGTCGGAGTTCTACCGCGAAGGCCGTGTGCCCCTGCACACGCTCCGCGCGGACATCGACTATGGCTTCTACGAGGCCCGGACCACCTTCGGCCGGATCGGCGTGAAGGTGTGGATCTACAAGGGTGAGGCTCCGACCAGCCGCGCCGAGCGCGAGGCGGCCGCCGCCGGCGCCCGCGCCGGCCAGCGTCGCGAGCGTGACGACCGTCGCGGTGGTGGCGGCGACCGTCCCCGTCGCGGTGGTGGCGCCGGTGGCGCCCGTCGCGGTGGTGGCGGCCGTGGCGACCGCGCGCCCAGGACTGAGGCGGCCGCGCAGGCTGCCCCCGAGACCGGCCCGGCTGCGCAGCCGGGTGCTGAAGGGAGCTGACCATGCTGATCCCGCGCAGGGTCAAGCACCGCAAGCAGCACCGGCCCGACCGCAGCGGCGCCGCCAAGGGCGGCACCAGGGTCGTGTTCGGTGAGTTCGGCATTCAGGCGATTGAGCACGCTTACGTGACCAACCGCCAGATCGAGTCGGCTCGTATCGCCATGACCCGCCACATCAAGCGTGGCGGCAAGGTGTGGATCAACATTTACCCGGACCGCCCCCTCACCAAGAAGCCCGCCGAGACCCGCATGGGTTCCGGTAAGGGTTCGCCGGAGTGGTGGATCGCGAACGTCAAGCCCGGTCGGGTGATGTTCGAGCTGTCCGGTGTCGCCGAGCCGATCGCGCGCGAGGCGCTCACCAGGGCGATCCACAAGCTCCCGATGAAGTGCAAGATCGTAAAGCGTGAAGTGGGTGAGGCGTGATGGCTAAGGGCCTGACCGCCGGCGAGCTGCGAGTGGAGGACCAGGACACCCTGGTCCAGAAGCTCAAGGAAGCCAAGGAGGAGCTGTTCAACCTCCGCTTCCAGTCAGCGACCGGTCAGTTGGAGAGCCACGGGCGGCTTCGTGCCGTCCGCCGCGAGATCGCCCGTATCTACACCGTGATGCGCGAGCGCGAGCTGGGCATCGTCACGGTCGAGAAGGAGACGAGCGATGGCTGAGACCGAGACCACCGAGACAACCGAAGACGCGCGGAACTTCCGCAAGGTCCGCGAGGGCCTGGTCGTCAGCGACAAGATGGACAAGACCGTCGTCGTCGCCGTCGAGGACCGCGTCAAGCACCGTCTGTACGGCAAGGTCATCCGCCGTACGACCAAGTACAAGGCGCACGACGAGGCCAACGCCTGTGGCGTGGGCGACCGCGTGCTCCTGATGGAGACCCGCCCGCTCTCCGCCACCAAGCGGTGGAGGGTCGTGGAGATCCTCGAGAAGGCCAAGTAGCCCTTCTCGGATATACCGCGCCTCGTGGGGGCTGGAGACAGCCCCCATGACGGTGTCCAAGGACGTGGGAGACCCTCACGTCGCCTGCGGTGCGACCCCAGGGTTGTTTCCGTGGGAACAAGACCAGATAGGTTCCGCCAAGCTCAGAAGTAATGAGAACTGGCGCGACTAACAGGAGTAACTGTGATCCAGCAGGAGTCGCGACTCAAAGTCGCCGACAACACGGGTGCCAAGGAGATCCTTTGCATCCGTGTGCTCGGTGGCTCGGGTCGGCGCTACGCGGGAATCGGCGACGTCATCGTCGCCACTGTCAAGGACGCCCTGCCCGGTAGCACCGGCGTCAAGAAGGGCGACGTGGTCAAGGCCGTCATCGTCCGCACGGTGAAGGAGCGCCGCCGTCCGGACGGCTCCTACATCCGCTTCGACGAGAACGCCGCCGTCATCATCAAGGACAGCGGTGACCCTCGCGGCACTCGTATCTTCGGCCCGGTCGGCCGTGAGCTGCGCGACAAGAAGTTCATGCGCATCATCTCGCTCGCTCCGGAGGTGCTGTGATGTCGAAGTCGCACGTGCGCAAGGGTGACATGGTCCAGGTCATCGCCGGCAAGGACAAGGGTGCCAAGGGTCACGTGATCGCCACCTACCCGCGGGAGGACCGCGTGGTGGTCGAGGGCGTCAACATGATCAAGAAGCACTCCAAGGAGACCCACCAGGGTCCGCGCGGCGCCAAGACCGGCGGTGTGCAGACCATGGAGGCTCCCATTCACGTCTCCAACGTGAAGAAGCTCAAGGACGAGAAGCCCGCCGAGAAGAAGGCCGACGAGAAGAAGGCCGACGCTGCGGAGGGTGAGGACAGCTGATGACCGCCACGACCACTGAGACCGAGCGCCCGACGCCGCGCCTGAAGACGAAGTACCGCGAGGAGATCGCGGCGCAGCTTCGCAAGGACTTCGGCATCGAGAACGTCATGCAGATCCCCGGCCTGGTGAAGATCAAGGTCAACATGGGTGTCGGCGAGGCGGCCCGCGACTCCAAGCTCATCGAGGGCGCTGTCCGCGACCTGACCGTGATCACCGGCCAGAAGCCGGCCGTCGTCCGGGCACGCAAGTCCATCGCGCAGTTCAAGCTGCGTGAGGGCATGCCGATCGGCGCGCACGTGACGCTGCGCGGCGACCGCATGTGGGAGTTCCTCGACCGTCTGCTGGCGCTCGCGCTGCCCCGTATCCGGGACTTCCGCGGTCTGTCGCCCAAGCAGTTCGACGGCAACGGCAACTACACCTTCGGTCTGACCGAGCAGGTCATGTTCCACGAGGTCGACCAGGACAAGGTCGACCGGCCGCGGGGCATGGACATCACGATCGTGACCACCGCGAAGAACGACGACCAGGGCCGGGCGCTGCTCAAGCTTCTCGGCTTCCCCTTCAAGGAGGCCTGATCATGGCGAAGAAGTCGCTGATCGCCAAGGCGGGGCGCAAGCCGAAGTTCGAGGTCCGGGCGTACACGCGTTGCACGCGCTGTGGCCGTCCGCGCGCCGTCTACAGGAAGTTCGGCCTGTGCCGCGTGTGCTTCCGCGAGATGGCGCACCGGGGCGAGCTGCCTGGCATCACCAAGTCGAGCTGGTAGATACCCTAAGGAGGCGGCCTGCGTGTCGCCTCCGCCAGCCGTACATCTAGAAATGTCAAACGAGGGCGCTCTCGTAGAGCGCCCCTGACCACGCCGTAGGTCCACCGGTAGAGCTCGTCTTCACCGACTGGAAACCGCGGCGAGGAAGGCCACTGGCCATGACGATGACCGACCCGATCGCAGACATGCTGACGCGTCTGCGAAATGCGAACTCGGCGTACCACGAGAGCGTGACGATGCCGTATTCGAAGATCAAGGCGCACATCGCCGAGATCCTCCAGCAGGAGGGTTACATCCAGTCTTGGACCGTCGAAGACGCCAAGGTTGGAAAGAACCTCGTGGTGGAGCTCAAGTTCGGGCCGACCCGTGAGCGTTCGCTCGCGGGCCTGCGCCGGGTTTCCAAGCCCGGTCTGCGGGTTTATGCGAAGAAGGACAATCTGCCTCGAGTCCTGGGCGGGCTGGGCGTCGCGATCATCTCGACGTCCGCCGGTCTCATGACCGACAAGCAGGCCGGCAAGCGTGGTGTGGGCGGGGAAGTCCTCGCCTACGTCTGGTAGAGGGGAGGAACACAGCATGTCGAGAATCGGACGGCTGCCCATCCCTGTGCCCAGTGGCGTAGACATCACGATCACCGGCCAGGATGTCCAGGTCAAGGGCCCGAAGGGCACGCTTTCTCACACGGTCGCCGAGCCCATCTCGGTGGTGCGCGACGACGACGGGGCCATCGCGGTCTCGCGTCCCAACGACGAGAACAAGGTGCGTGCGCTGCACGGCCTGTCCCGCACGCTCATCGCCAACATGGTGCAGGGCGTGACGCAGGGCTACTCCAAGTCCCTGGAGATCGTCGGTGTCGGTTATCGCGTCGCGGCCAAGGGCCCGTCGCAGCTGGAGTTCTCGCTGGGCTTCAGCCACCCGGTCATCATCGACGCCCCTGAGGGCGTCACCTTCCGCGTCGAGAAGCCGACCCTGTTCCACGTGGACGGCATCGACAAGCAGAAGGTCGGCGAGGTCGCGGCGAACATCCGCAAGCTGCGCAAGCCCGACCCGTACAAGGGCAAGGGCGTGCGGTACCAGGGCGAACAGATCCGCCGCAAGGTCGGAAAGGCTGGTAAGTAGGCATGGCTCCGAAGACTGCGTTCGGCAAGCACACGGCCGCCCGCGCCGTCTCGCGGGCCCGCCGACACACCCGCGTGCGCAAGAAGGTCGTCGGCACGGCGGAGCGTCCGCGCCTCGTCGTCAACCGTTCGACCAAGCACCTGTTCGTCCAGATCGTGGACGACGCCAAGGGCCACACCCTGGTCAGCGCCTCCACCATGGACGCCATGCTGCGTTCCGCGGAGGGCGACAAGACCGCGAAGGCCAAGAAGGTCGGCGAGCTCCTCGCTCAGCGGGCCAAGGAAGCCGGGATCTCCTCGGTCGTCTTCGACCGTGGCGGAAACCGCTACGCCGGCCGCATCGCGGCTCTGGCGGACAGCGCCCGCGAAGGCGGGCTCGAGTTCTGATGGCAACTGTTGAGATGAGGAACCACTGATGGCTGCAGCTCCGCGTCGCGGTGGCGGCACCGGTGGCGAGCGGCGGGACCGTCGTGACGATCGCCGCGGTGGCGCCGCCGACAAGGGCGTCTCGTACATCGAGCGCGTAGTGAAGATCAACCGAGTGGCCAAGGTCGTGAAGGGTGGTCGTCGCTTCAGCTTCACCGCCCTCGTCGTCGTCGGTGACGGCAACGGCCTGGTCGGCGTCGGCTACGGCAAGGCCAAGGAAGTCCCCGCGGCCATCGCCAAGGGTGTCGAAGAGGCCAAGAAGCACTTCTTCAAGGTCCCGCGGATCCAGGGCACCATCCCGCACACCGTGCAGGGTGAGGAGGCGGCCGGCGTCGTCTTCCTGCGTCCCGCCTCGGCCGGTACCGGCGTCATCGCCGGTGGCCCGGTGCGCGCGGTCCTGGAGTGCGCGGGCATCCACGACGTGCTGTCCAAGTCGCTCGGTTCGGACAACCCGATCAACATCGTGCACGCCACCGTGGCGGCTCTGAAGGGGCTCTCGCGTCCCGAGGAGATCGCCGCCCGCCGTGGCCTGCCGATCGAGGACGTCGCCCCGGCCCGGATGCTGAAGGCTCAGCGCGAGGGTCTCGCCGAGGCGGCGGCCGCGAAGGCGGTGAGCTAGTCATGGCACGCCTGAAGATCACTCAGGTTCGCTCGAAGATCGGTGGCAAGCAGAACCAGCGTGACTCGCTGCGTTCGCTTGGCCTGAAGCGAATCGGCGACGTCGTCGTCAAGGAGGACCGGCCCGAGATTCGTGGCATGGTCTCCGTGGTGACGCACCTCGTCGAGGTGGAAGAGGTCGACTAGTCATGACTGACAAGGCTCCGCTCAAGATTCACGACCTGCGTCCTGCCCCGGGTGCCAACAAGTCCAAGATCCGCAAGGGTCGCGGCGAGGCGTCCAAGGGTAAGACCGCCGGTCGCGGTACCAAGGGCACGCACGCCCGTACCACGGTCCACCTCGGTTTCGAGGGTGGCCAGGTGCCGCTGCAGAGGCGTCTGCCGAAGCTCAAGGGCTTCTCCAACGCGCTGTTCAAGACGACCTACCAGGTCGTCAACCTGGACAGGCTCGGCGAGCTGTTCCCCGAGGGTGGCGAGGTCACCGTCGAGTCGCTGGTCGCCAAGGGTGCTGTCCGCAAGAACCAGCTGGTGAAGGTCCTCGGTACCGGTGAGATCTCGGTCGCGGTGAACGTGACGGCGCATGCCTTCTCGTCCTCCGCGAAGGAGAAGATCGCGGCTGCCGGTGGGTCCGTTACCGAGCTGTAGCACCGCTATGACGAGGCGTGGGGGTTCCGTCGATGGGCCCCCACGCCTGTAGTGCGTTAGAGTTCGCCACGTACGACCTGAGACTTCAGATGGCAGATCCCCGCACCATCGCATACCTATCCCGCCGTAGAGGCGCGCAGGAGGGACCGTGCTGACCGCGTTTACCCGGGCGTTCCGGACGCCGGACCTGCGCAAGAAGTTGCTCTTCACCCTGGGCATCATCGCGCTGTTCCGTCTCGGCTCGGTTCTTCCGACTCCGGGCGTCCACGTCCAGAACCTGGCGGCCTGTTTCGCACAGGCCCGCAACGACGCCACCACCGGCAACATCTATGGGATGGTCCAGCTGTTCAGCGGCGGCGCGCTGCTGAAGCTGTCGGTGTTCGCGCTGGGCATCATGCCGTACATCACCGCGAGCATTATTTTGCAGCTGCTCGTCGTGGTCATCCCGCGCCTTGAGGCACTCAAGAAGGAGGGCCAGGCCGGACAGACGAAGATCACGCAGTACACCCGTTATCTGACCATCGGTCTGGGCATTCTGCAGTCGACGGCCTTCATCGCCCTGGCCCGCTCTGGGCAGCTGTTCCCGAACTGCCAGCAGGACGTTCTGCTCGAGCCTGACAACATCTTCATGATCGTGACGATGGTCGTCATCATGACGGCCGGCACCTCGGTCATCATGTGGCTGGGCGAGCTGATCACCGACCGCGGCGTCGGCAACGGCATGTCGATTCTGATCTTCACTCAGGTCATCGCGGTCTTCCCCTCCGAGCTGTCCAACATCTTCTCGGCGAACAAGTTCACCTTCGCCGTCGTGATGGTGGTCGGCATCTTCATGATCGCAGCGGTCGTCTTCGTCGAGCAGGCGCAGCGCCGCATCCCGGTCCAGTACGCCAAGCGGATGGTCGGGCGCAGGATGTACGGCGGCACCGCCACCTACATCCCGCTGAAGGTCAACCAGGCGGGCATCATCCCGGTCATCTTCGCCTCCTCGCTGCTGTACCTTCCGCAGCTGCTGACCTCGCTGTTCGCGAAGGCGGAGAACCCGAACGCGATCGTGCAGTGGATCTCGGCGAACCTGACCAAGGGCGACCACCCGACCTACATGGTCACGTTCTTCCTGCTGATCGTGTTCTTCACCTACTTCTACGTGTCCATTACCTTCAACCCCACTGAAGTGGCGGACAACATGAAGAAGTACGGTGGGTTCATTCCGGGCATCCGCCCGGGCCGGCCGACGGCTGAGTACCTGAACTACGTGCTCACTCGCCTGACCGCGCCTGGCGCGCTCTATCTGGGTCTGATCGCCATGATCCCGATCGTCGCGCTGGCGATTGCCGGGGCTAGCCAGAACTTCCCGTTCGGAGGGACGAGCATTCTGATCATGGTTGGTGTCGGCCTGGACACGGTCAAGCAGATCGAGAGCCAGCTCCAGCAGCGTAACTACGAAGGCTTCCTGCGCTAGTGAGGCTGGTTCTGGTTGGGCCCCCCGGTGCGGGCAAGGGGACACAGGCCCAGTACATAGCGTCGAACCTGTCCATCCCGAAGATCTCGACAGGTGACATCTTCCGTGCCAACGTCTCCGGAGGCACGGAGCTCGGCAAGCTCGCCAAGACCTACATGGACCGTGGCGATCTCGTGCCCGACGAGGTCACGATCGCCATGGTCCGTGACCGCCTCTCCGAGGACGACGCGCAGGACGGTTTCCTGCTCGACGGGTTCCCCAGGAACGTGCCGCAGGCCGAGATCCTGCGCGACATGCTCAAGGACTGGGGACAGGCGCTCGATCTCGTGCTCGAGCTGGTCGTCGACGACGACGAGGTGGTCAGGAGGCTGGCGGGCCGCCGTACCTGCAGCCAGTGCGGCCGGATCTGGCACGTGGAGTTCGACGACAAGAAGGACGACCGATGCGACGCCTGCGGCGGCACGCTGTTCCAGCGTGACGACGACAAGGAGGACACCGTCAGGCACCGCCTGGAGGTCTACCAGGAGCAGACGTCGCCGCTGATCTCCTTCTACGCGGACGAGGGCATCCTCGTCGGCGTCGACGCCACTGGTCCGGTCGAAGAAGTGACACAGCGGGCAATGGAGGCCATTCGCCCTTTCATGGGCTAAGTTCCCTGGGGCTATTGTGGGGGGAATTGACCTCCCACGTCCGCCCGTTGACACACCCCGGGGGGTGCCGAAGTTGTTCAAGAAGAACCGGCATGGAATCCAGATCAAGACGCCCGAGCAGCTGGAGAAGATGCGGGCGGCCGGTCTGGTCGTCGGGCGCACGCTGGAGTTGCTGAGAAGCTCCGTCGAGCCCGGCATGACACCGCTCGATCTGGACGTCATCGCCGAGAAGGCCATCAGGGACGCGGGTGCGATCCCGTCGTTCAAGGGCTACCAGGGCTTTCCCGCCACCATCTGCGCCTCGGTCAACCACGAGGTCGTGCATGGCATCCCGACCAACGCCCGCAAGCTGCGCGAGGGCGACGTCATCTCCATCGACTGCGGCGCGATCCTGGAGGGCTGGCACGGCGATTCGGCCGTCACCGTCCCCGTGGGCGAGGTGGAGCCGCGCCTGACCGAGCTGATGCGGATCACCGAGGACGCCATGTGGGCGGGCATCTCCGCCCTCACCGTCGGCCGCCACCTTTCCGACATCGGCTACGAGGTCGAGAAGTACGTCAAGTCGCAAGGCAGGTTCGGTATCCCGCCGGAGTACGGCGGCCACGGCATCGGCACCGAGATGCACATGGACCCGTGGATCGCCAACCACGGCCGGCCCGGCAAGGGTCCGGTGCTCGAGGTGGGCATGTGCCTGGCCATCGAGCCGATGGTCAACCTGGGCAGCGAGCGCACCCGCGTCCTGTCGGACGACTGGACCGTGGTCACGATCGACGGGAAGGCCTCCGCGCACTTCGAACACAGCGTCGCCGTGACACATAATGGTCCTTGGGTGCTGACAGCCCTCGACGGGGGCAAGGAACGCCTGGCGCACCTCCAGAACTAGTCCCCCCGGGAGTGGTGAACATGGCGCAGAGTCCCGAGATGCGTGCCTCCGACGCCGACCGCGACCGCGTGGCGGCCGTACTGCGGGAACACACCGCACAGGGCCGCATCAACATGGACGAGTTCAACGAGCGGCTCGAGCAGCTCTACCAGAGCAAGACCTACGGCGACCTCGCCAAGCTCACCGCCGACCTGCCCGACGTCGACCTGCGGGCGCGCCCGGCCAAGATCACGCCCACGCCGCAGTCCAAGCAGGGGATGCACACCGGCATGCGGGCGGCCTGGGGTGCCTGGGCCGCGGCCGGCGCCGTGAACTGGGTGATCTGGCTGATCGTCAGCGTCACCAGCGGCCACCTGATCTACCCCTGGCCGCTGTGGGTGATGGGCCCGTGGGGCGCGATCCTGCTGATGAGCACGATCTTCGGGTCGGGCCATCGCAGGCCCTGAATGTGCACTACTGCACTGTGTGCATTCCTGCGCAGAAGGGATGAACGATCCTTCCTAGCGTGAGCGGTGTTGAGAACACCACTCACCGGAGGAATCCAATGCGCAAGGTCCTTGCAGCCGCTGCCCTCGCCGGATCCGTCGCCCTCACCGGCCTGGCCGTCGCGGCCCCCGCCGCGCAGGCGTCCACCGCCAGCCAGACCTCGGTCCACAACTGGGGCAAGTACTACTCCAGCAACCACAAGGCCTACGACTACGGCTACACGTGGGAGTCGCACGGCCGCGTCTACACCAAGTGGTACGGCAAGGAGTTCACGCCGAAGTACGGCTACGTCTGGTTCAAGTACTACTCGGGCGGCAGCTGGCACAAGTTCTACCGCAAGTGGGACGGCTCCTACAGCGAGACCTGGTCCGGCAGCGGCATCAAGAAGATCTTCACCTACACCTGCTGGGGCAGCCCCACCAGCTACTGCGGCGCCTCATTCCGCATCTACTGATCCCCCGCTCCGGCAACGAAGGCCCGCTTCGGCGGGCCTTCGTGATGTCTGTCCTGGTACGGCGGGCCGCGGGCAAAAGACGCACTCTTTACCGCCTGGGGTAGTTGGCGCGGATGGGGCAGGGTAGCTGATCATTAACGATGGAACCGGCGTAATGGGGGGACGATGCTGGCCTGCCTGGCTTTGACGGCCACGGCGCGAATGCCGTGGCTCGCTGGAGCGATGGCCGTCCTGCTCATCGTGGCCGGTACCGGAGTTGTCGTGGTCCGCAGGCGGCGTCGCTAGCCCGCCCGGACGACTGGCTCGTGCCCGCCCAGCGCCGCGTGTCGGCGGCCGATGGCGCTGGGCGGGCACGGTGACCGCCCGCATGAGGTACCCTTTAACGTGGTTGTGTCAGGACACCTGGCACGTGCGTTTCGCATTTGCGGCTCAGGTGTCGTACACTCCTTAGTCGGCTCACTATGACTATCACGCGTCGGCGGTCTTGCGGATCGCCGCTCTCTTCGAAGCGTGAGGTCGCGGCTGCTTAGTGGACCGAAACCTCAGACGACCGATCAGTGAAACGCGAGGGATTTTGGCCAAGAAAGACGGCGCCATCGAGATCGAGGGCACTGTGGTCGAGTCGCTCCCGAACGCCATGTTCCGGGTGCAGCTCGACAACGGCCATAAGGTCCTGGCCCACATCAGCGGACGGATGCGGATGCACTACATCCGGATCCTGCCTGACGACAGGGTTGTCGTGGAGCTGAGCCCCTACGACCTCAGTCGTGGGCGGATCGTCTACCGATACAAGTAAGCGTCTGAGGACAAAAGGACAATGAAGGTAAAGCCGAGCGTCAAGAAGATCTGCGACAAGTGCAAGGTGATTCGCCGGCACGGTCGCGTCATGGTGATCTGCGACAACCTGCGCCACAAGCAGCGTCAGGGCTAGTCGCTACGTAAGGCTTCTCCGAGTCCGCACCATATCGGGTTGCGGGCTCGACGCATGAGAAGCCTGTAACAGGAAGCGCCCACACCTGGGCAGGCGGCAGCCGTACGGCATGCCGGACCACCCAGGAGACCCCCGGTCGGAGGCCGGGGCCCTCACCCCGGGCATGGGGAGGGGTCGTGCGGCGTAAGACCTCCGCCACAGAGAAGGAGAATGCCCGACCATGGCTCGCCTGGTTGGCGTCGACCTCCCCCGCGAAAAGCGGCTGGAGATCGCTCTCACCTACATCTACGGAATCGGCCGCACCCGCGCCCAGGAAATCCTCGAGGCTACGGGCGTCAGCGGCGACCTGCGTGTGCACCAGCTCTCCGACACTGAGCTCGTCCCGATGCGTGACTACATCGAGGCGAACTTCAAGATCGAGGGTGACCTGCGCCGCGAGGTCCAGGCCGACATTCGTCGCAAGATCGAAATCGGTTGCTACCAGGGCATCCGGCACCGCAAGGGCCTGCCCGTGCACGGTCAGCGCACGCAGACCAACGCGCGCACCCGCAAGGGCAAGAAGAAGACCGTCGCCGGCAAGAAGAAGCCCGGTAAGAAGTAGTCCGCGCAGCCGCTGGACCGAAGACCTCAGGAGTAATGGCAAGCAATGCCTCCTAAGAGCCGTCAGGGCGCACCGAAGAAGGTGCGCCGCAAGGAAAAGAAGAACGTCGCTCACGGGCACGCCCACATCAAGAGCACGTTCAACAACACGATCGTTTCGATCACCGACCCGAGCGGGAACGTGATCTCCTGGGCCAGCGCCGGCCACGTGGGTTTCAAGGGCTCCCGCAAGTCCACCCCGTTCGCCGCTCAGATGGCTGCCGAGAACGCCGCACGTCGTGCCATGGAGCACGGCATGCGCAAGGTCGACGTCTTCGTGAAGGGCCCCGGCTCCGGCCGTGAGACCGCGATCCGTTCGCTTCAGGCGACCGGGCTCGAGGTCGGCTCCATCCAGGACGTGACCCCGGTTCCGCACAACGGCTGCCGTCCGCCGAAGCGCCGCCGCGTCTGACACCCAGGAGAGATTGAGAAATGGCTCGTTACACGGGTGCGGACTGCAAGCTTTGCCGTCGCGAGAAGACCAAGCTCTTCCTCAAGGGCAGCAAGTGCGAGTCCGCGAAGTGCCCCATCGAGATCCGTCCTTACCCGCCGGGTGAGCACGGTCGCGGACGTCCCAAGGAGTCCGAGTACCAGCTTCAGCTTCGTGAGAAGCAGAAGACCCGCCGGATCTACGGCGTCCTCGAGAAGCAGTTCCGTAACTACTACGAGGAAGCCGCGGGCAAGACCGGCAAGTCGGGCGAGGTGCTGCTCCAGATCCTGGAGAGCCGCCTCGACAACGTCGTCTACCGCGCCGGGTTCGCCCAGTCGCGTGACGCCGCTCGCCAGCAGGTGCGCCACGGCCACATCACGGTGAACGGCAAGAAGGTCGACATCCCGTCGTACCGCGTTCGCGAGCACGACATCATCGAGGTCCGCGAGACCAAGCGCAACCTGCTGCCTTACGAGGTGGCCCGCGCCACCGCCGGCGAGCGCACGGTTCCGGCCTGGCTGGGCGTCGTGCCCGAGAAGCTCCGCGTCCTGGTGCACCAGCTGCCCGTCCGGCAGCAGATCGACACCCAGGTCCAGGAGCAGCTCATCGTCGAGTACTACTCGAAGTAAGCTGCCCCGCCTCTGACCCCCGGCTTTTCCGGCCGGGGGTTAGGTGCTGTCCGGTGGTGCATGCCGTACAGCACCTAGACTGGTTTATCGGAGTGGCGTCATATAGCGGTCGCCACACGAAAAGGGGAGAACCCACACCATGCTGATCGCTCAGCGTCCGACTCTTCTCGAAGAGTCGATCGACGAGACCCGGTCCCGCTTCGTCATCGAGCCGCTGGAGCCGGGCTTCGGCTACACCATCGGCAACTCGCTGCGGCGCACGCTGCTGTCGTCCATCCCGGGCGCGGCCGTGACATCGATCCGCATCGAGGGCGTGCTGCACGAGTTCTCGACCGTTCCCGGGGTCAAGGAGGATGTCACCGACATCATCCTGAACCTCAAGGAGCTGGTCGTCTCCTCCGAGCACGACGAGCCGGTCGTGATGTACCTGCGCAAGCAGGGCCCCGGTGAGGTCACCGCCGCCGACATCGCGCCTCCGGCCGGTGTCGAGGTGCACAACCCCGAGCTGCGCATCGCCACGCTCAACGGCAAGGCCAAGCTGGAGATGGAGCTGACCGTCGAGCGCGGTCGCGGCTACGTCTCCGCCGCGCAGAACAAGCAGCCGGGCCAGGAGATCGGTCGTATTCCGATCGACTCGATCTACTCCCCGGTGCTCAAGGTCACCTACAAGGTCGAGGCGACCCGTGTCGAGCAGCGCACCGACTTCGACCGTCTGATCCTGGACGTCGAGACCAAGCCGGCCATGAAGCCCCGCGACGCGGTGGCCTCCGCCGGTAAGACGCTGGTCGAGCTGTTCGGCCTGGCGCGCGAGCTCAACGTCGAGGCCGAGGGCATCGACATCGGCCCGTCGCCGACCGACGCCGCCCTGGCCGCCGACCTGGCGCTGCCGATCGAGGAGCTCAACCTCACGGTCCGCTCCTACAACTGCCTCAAGCGCGAGGGCATCCACACCGTGGGTGAGCTCGTCGCCCGCAGCGAGCAGGACCTGCTCGACATAAGGAACTTCGGCGCCAAGTCGATCGAAGAGGTCAAGCAGAAGCTGCACGAGATGACGCTGGCGCTCAAGGACTCCCCGCCCGGGTTCGACCCGAGCGCGGTGGCCGGCGCCGGTTACGACGACGACGACAGCGCGTACGTCGAGACCGAGCAGTACTGATTTTTGCTGATGGGGGCTGTACGGTCCCCAGCCCGACCCCGGTACCTGGTACGGCCGGGGCGGGTTAACCCACAAGGAGACTCACATGCCCAAGCCCACCAAGGGCGCTCGTCTTGGCGGCAGCCCGGCGCACGAGCGGCTGATCCTGGCCAACCTCGCCACCGACCTGTTCCGCCACGGCAAGCTCCGCACCACGGTGACCAAGGCCAAGCGGCTCCGCCCCCTCGCGGAGCGGCTGATCACCAAGGCCAAGAAGGGCGACATCCACAACCGTCGCCAGGTGCTCACCGTGGTCCGCGACAAGGGCGTTGTCCACCACCTGTTCACCGAGATCGCGTCGACGTTCGCCGAGCGTCCCGGTGGCTACACCCGCATCACCAAGGTCGGCAACCGCAAGGGCGACAACGCCCCGATGGCGGTCATCGAGCTGGTGAGCGAGCCGCTGAACGCGGTCACCGTGTCCCGCAAGCCCGCTCCGGCCGCTGAGGCTCCGGTTGTGGAGACCGCCGAGGTCGCTGACGAGGCTCCCGCCGCTGAGGCTGCCGCCGAAGAGGCTCCGGCCGCTGAGGCCGCCGGCGAGGCTGAGAAGAAGGACGAGGCCTGATTCGTCAGGCCACACCGGACGGGCCCGGGCTCCCTCGCGGGGGCACCGGGCCCGTCCCCATTTCGCTGGAGGGTGATCGTGGTACGGCTCCGCCTTGACCTCGGATACGACGGCACGGACTTCTCCGGGTGGGCCCGCCAGCCGGAGCGGCGCACCGTCCAGGGGGAGATCGAGCTGGCGCTGGGCAAGATCCTGCGGATCGAGCCGCCGGAGCTCACGGTCGCGGGGCGTACTGACGCGGGAGTGCACGCGCGCGGGCAGGTCGCCCACGTCGACGTCACCCTCGAAGCCCTCTCCACCCTCACCCGCCGTACCTCCGCCTCGCCTGACTCGTCCGGTGAGATGGGTCTGGGCGTGGATGAGTGGCTTTCTGCGCTGTTGCGAAGGATGGCCGGGGTCCTGGGCCCAGACGTACGGATTTATCGGGTCTCCGTGGCTCCTGAGGGCTTTGACGCGCGTTTCTCCGCGCTGTCGCGCCGGTACGCCTACCGGGTCAGCGACGCCCCCGGTGGCGTGGACCCGTTGCGGCGCCACGAGGTGATCTGGCACAACCGGCCGCTCGCTCTGGACGCCCTCAACGCGGCAGCCGTACACCTGCTGGGGGAGCACGACTTCGCGGCCTTCTGCAAGAAGCGCGAGGGCGCGACGACGATCAGGGAACTGCAGCGCCTCGACTGGGTCCGCGAGCCGTCCGGGATCCTGGTCGCCACGGTCGTGGCGGACGCGTTCTGCCACTCGATGGTGCGCGCCCTGGTGGGCAGCCTCCTGGCGGCCGGCGACGGGCGCCGCCCCGTGGAGTGGCCCGGCGAGGTGCTGTCACGCGCGGTCAGGGACTCCGGCGTCCACGTGGCCCCCGCCCACGGCCTCTGCCTCGAGGAGGTCACCTACCCGGCCCCCGAACACCTCGCCACCCGAGCCCACTCCACCCGCCGCCTCCGCACCCTCTAGCCAGCTCCCACCTTTGCGGGCCGCCCTCCTCGCCGTCCGCCACTCCGCCCTCGTACGACAACCCACCGGCTTCTTGTTCTCGTACGGCAAGCCGCCGCCACCGGCCGCCCACTGCACTTCGGCTGACGACCCGTGCCCGGCGCCCCTGGCGAGTCGATGCCACTGACCCACCGTCACGCCCGACGTCCTCGTAGCACCCCGGCCGCCCCCTCCCACCGCCCCACACCCCACCGCGGCGGTGCTTGGGCGGGGTTAGTGGTGGGTTAGGCGGTGTTCCAGGACCTTGGAGGTTTGGTCGCGGAAGGCGCCGCTTACCTTGCCGAGGGTCTTCTCCTTGGGAGCGGGGGTGTGGCCGTCGGCGTACGTGGCGTAGCTGAAGACGATGTAGCGGCCCCAGACCAGCCCGGCAGCGTAGCCGCCGGCGATGCCGACGCGGTCGGCGCCCGAGCCCGCGGCGCCAGGGAGGGCTCTGAACCACAGGTTCTTGGAGAGGTTCTTGGCCTGGTCCGCCTGGAGGGCGGCGTCCTTGGTGGGGAGAACGGCGATGCCGGTCGTCACGGCGTAGAGGCGCTTGGCGTCCACGTAGGTGGCTCGCAGGACGCGGGTGCACTTCTGGGCCTTGAGGGCGTCGGCGAAGGGACCCGTGGCGGCCTTGTCGCAGTTGTTCTGCATGTCCGTGCTGACGCGCGCGAACGAGGTCCCGGCCAGGGACATCTTCTTCTGCGGGAACGCCTCCGTGAGCGACAGCTTCTTCGGGTCCGTCTGCACGGAGTTGAGCATGGTCCCGGCCGCGTCCGTGGACGGGGTCACCGTGGGCTGGGCCGTGGTGGGCTCCGCGGAAGGTTGCTGCGTGGTGGGATGGGCGCTGGCGGCCGTCGGTCGCGTGGGCGAGGCGGCCTTCATCGAGCGGTAGGCGAAGAAGCCGCCGGTCGCCACGCCCGTGAGCACCAGCACGCCCAGCACCGCGAACAGCGCCTTCTTGCTCTTGCCTGGCGGCTTGACCGCCGCCTTCGGGAGCACGAAGCCCTGGTCCGGCTGGTAGGCGGGCGCGCCGTTCGGCGGCGTCGGACCGTCCACCCCGCCGAAGGGAGCGAAGGGCCGCCCGCCCGCAGCTTGAACCGGTACGGCAGGCAAGTTCTGCCCAGGTCCGGCGGGCTGCCCGGGTCCGGTCTGTGAGGCTTGAGCCGGTACGGCGGGCGAGGGCTGACCCGGTCCATGCGGTGAAGGTTGGCCCGGTACGGCGGGCAGCGCCGGCGTAGCGCCCGGACGGGCGAAGGCTTCCCCAGGCTTGGCACCGTCACCAGGCGCAGGAGCCTGCCCGTGACCGGGCATCGAGGTGCCCTGGCCTGGCAAGGGAGCGTCCTGACCGGGCGTTGGGGTGGCCTGGCCTGGCAAGGGGGCGTTCTGGCCGGGCGTTGGGGTGCCTTGGCTCGGCGAGGAAGCGTTCTGGCCGGGCGTTGGGGTGGCCTGGCCCGGCAGGGGAGCGTTCTGGCCGGGCGCTGGGGTGCCTTGGCTCGGCATGGAAGCGCCCTGACTGGGCGTGGGGGCGGCCTGGCCCGGCAGGGGAGCGTCCCGACCGGGGATCGGGGTGGCCTGGCTCGGCGAGTGAGCGCCCTGGGCGGGTGTCGAGGTGGCCTGGTCGGGTGGAAGAGTGCCCTGGCCGGGTATCGGAGTGTCCTGGCCGCGCACGGGAGTGCCCTGGCTGGGCGTCGGGGTTGCCTGATCAGGCGGGGGAGTGACCTGGCCGGGTATTGGGGCGGCCTGGTCGGATGCCTGAGTGGCCGGCATCGGGGTGGCCTGGCCGGGAGCTGAGGTGGCTGCGCCGGGCGCGGGGTGGCCTGGTGCCGGGGTGGTCTGTTCGGAGGCCAGGGCGTCCGAGCCGGGCGCCGAGAGGGCTTGGGTGGGGGCCGCCTGGGGTGGGGCCGTGGGACCAGCGGTCGAGCCCGCTTGGGCGGATGCCGGGTTGGCCTGCGCGGGGTCGGCGGCCGTGCTTGCGAGGGAGGCAGAGTTGGCGGTCCCCGCTTGGTCGTTCGCACCGAGGTGCGCAGGTGCGCCGGGCTCGCCGCCCTGTGCATGGAAACGCGCGGGCGTGGTGGCCTCGCCCTGCGCAGCGAGGCGGGCAGGCGTGGTGGCTTCGCCCGGGTATACGGCGTGCGAAGGCGTGGTGGGCTCGCCCTGCGTGGTGAGGTGGGCAGGCGTGGTGGCTTCGCCCGGGGATGCGGCCTGCGCGGGTGTGGTGGGCTCGCCCTGCGCAGTGAGGTGGGCAGGGGTGGTGGGGTCGGCCGGGAGGGTGGGTTTGGGGGATTTCTTGGCCCAGACCTCGGGGCCGAAGGGGAGGTCGGGGATGCGGTCCTGGTCCTGGGGGGCCTGGTGGAGCGGCCAGACGGGGACGTCGCCGGGCTCGGCGGCGCGGTCGTCCGGGAGGGTTCGGTTCGCGTCGAAGGCAACGGGCTCCGACGAGCGCGCCGAGGGCTCCGGCGATCGCGTTGAGGGCGCGTTGGGAGCGAGGATGTCGTGGTCGTCGTGGGGGGAAAGGTCGTCGTTGAAGGACGGGGCGTCGTGGGGGGACGGGGTGTCGTCAGGGGCGAGCTCGCCGGTGGCCGCGGGCCACGGGGGCATGACGGCGTCGGGGGTGGGGGCGGGCCAGACGTTCATGTCCGCCGCCGCGGCCGTGAAGGCGGGCGGCGGCTCCCACGGTGGGGCGCCGGGCACCACGGACCAGCCGGAAGGGGCCTCCGTGCCCGGGGATTGCCAGGCGTCGGCACTGGGCTCCCAGCCGCTTGGAGGAACGTCCAGCGGCCGGGCGTGGGACCCGTCGGACGGCAGAGCGACCTGCGACCCGCCGAAGCCGGAGCCGGGAGACGGCCGAGCGCCCTGGGACCCGCCGGGCGAGTCGGAGGGAGACGGCCGAGCACCCTGGGATCCGCCGGGCGAGTCGGAGCCGGGAGATGGCTGAGGGGGTTGCCAGTCGGCCGGGCCGGGCTCGGAGAACCAGTCGTAGGGCGCGGCGTCGCCGCCGGTCACCTCCCACGACTGGGCGCCGGGGAACACCGGCAGATCCGGCAGGCCCGGCGGCGGCCCCGGGTAGACGGGAATGGGATGAGGAGGCTCCGCAGACGCCCCGTCGCTGCCGATGACGGGCTCCACGAGCTGACCGAAGCTCGGCGGCGGCGTCGCCGGTGCGGCCGAGCCGTCGTCGTCCCTACGCTCGTGCTCAGACCCGGGTTCCTGGCCACGCATAAGGGGGAGCCTAGCGAGAGTCAGGAGATCGTCATGCCGGTATGGGCGTTCCCGGCCGGATCGGCCATCCCATTGATACCCCTAAGGCGATGGATGACCGTTTTCACCCTGCCGGGTTGCCGGTCAGCGACCGTGCGTCCAATGCCTTGAAAACGGTCGCCTGGGTGATGTCGTCCACAGCCTGATAAAGGGCCTTAAAGCCCTTCTTGTCGGGCTTGGTGCCGTCCTTCTTCTGGATCCAGTACATGACCGCGTAGTGCCCGTGGGTGCGCACCTGCGCGCCCCCGCTGCCCTGCCCGAGCAGCTTGGTCACCGAGTCCTTGCCCGGCAGCGGCTTGACGTAGTCCGACTTGCTCCCGGCGGCTGCCACCTTGGAAGAGTCCTTGCCGGAGCCGAGGTTGGCGACCCCGATCGTGCCGATGACCTTGCCGTCCTTGTCGCGGAAGCTGGCGCGCAGCAGCTGGGTGCACTTGCCCTTCTTGAGCGCCTTCTGCAGCTTGTCGCCGAGGACGGCATCGCTGCACTTCTTGTCCTTGGCGGTGATCGTCATCACGTACGACCGCCCGGAGACGTCGATCTTCTTGGTCGGGAAGACCTCCTTGAGCGTGAGCGGCTCCGAGTCCATGTCTCTCGACGCGGCATAGCCGTACTTGCCCTGCGGCCCCGAAGGGAGAGGCGCGGACGTACGGCGGGCCGCGTCGGACGAGGCGGGGGCGGGGCTGTCCATGTTCCACATCACGAAGAGGCCACCGCCGAGCAGGGCGAGCACCGCGACGCCGCCGATGGCGAACAACAGCGGCCCTCGGAAGCGCCTGCTGCCCTCGTCATAGGGACTCCACATGCCGCTGCGGGGCGCCGAGGGCTCCTCAGCGGCACCCTTACCACTGGGCACTGGGGGTTCCTCGGCGGCGCGCCTGCCACGGGGCGCCGGGGGCTCCTCAGCGCCGCGCTTGCCACGGGGCGCCGGGGGTTCCTCGGCGGCGCGCCTGCCGCGGCGGGGGGTGCTTTCGTGGGTGGTCTCTTCGGGAAAACCCATGCGGGCGACCCTACCGTGCGTGGCTCACGGGTATCCGAGATCCTGGGTCCACCAGGTGTCACCGGAGCCCGACACGACGCCCACGCCGATGGTCGCGACGGCGCAATTCAGGATGTTCTGCCGCCGGTCGCGGCTGTCGAGCCAGGCGCGCACGGCCTCGTCGGCGGAGGAGTAGCCGCGGCCGATGTTCTCGGCCGCCCCGTTGCTGTATCCGGCGCTCTCCATCCGGTCCCACGGCGAGGATCCGTCGGGCGACTCGTGGGTGAACTTGCCGGTGCGCGCCATCTCCATGGAGTGTGTCCTGGCGCTGCGGGTCAGCCGCGAGTCGACGCGCAGCGGGCGGCAGCCGCGCTTGACGCGGGCGGCGTTGGTGAGCGTGACCACGCGGGAGGCCAGCCCGGGCACCACCTGGACGCTCTGGTCGCCGAGCACCTGGGTGGGGTCGTATTCGGTGTAGCCGGGCACCTGGTTGACGGGGGTGCTCCTGGCGGTCTTGGGGGTGGTCCGGCCACGTGGCACAGCCGCGGTGGTCTCCCTCGCCGAGCGGCCCGAGTGCGGCTGGGTCTTCTTCGGCGCCGGGGTCATCTTCAGCGCCGCGGGCGGCGCCGTCTCGTTCAGGTAGATGCGGCCGGTGGTCTGCGGATCGCCGGTCAGCCGTCCGATCAGGACACCGGTGAACAGGGCCGCCAGAATGCAGACCATCGCACCCAGGTGATTCCGTCGCCGCGCGCTTTGCTGGGTGTGCCGGGAGTGAGGGGTCTGCCACATGCCGCAGCCAACGATAGGGATGTCCGGTCCTGGTAAAGAAGGGTCTGGCGGGAACCGAAATAGAACCGTTCTGTGGTCGGATAGACTCGGTTCGGGTCACCGGTCTTTTGACCAGCCCCTCCGGGGCAGGTAACCTAATCGTTCGTTGTGTGCATAGGTCCCGCGTGACCGATGCGCGGCGCGTCCGGCGTCATCTCCCATCATCAAGTCCATCGGGCTAGGGAGACGGAAGGTCCGGGCCGTCGTGTGCCCGCACCGACCGACCAATACGGCTGTCGCATCCGACAGCGCCGAAGACGCGAGCATAAAGAAGGCTACGACCGTGCGCACGTACTCACCGAAGCCCGCCGACGTCGAACGTCAGTGGTACGTCATCGACGCGACCGACGTCGTTCTGGGCCGGCTGGCCAGCCACGTGGCGAACCTGCTCCGCGGAAAGCACAAGCCGATCTTCGCCAACCACGTCGACACCGGTGACTTCGTCATCATCATCAACGCCGACAAGGTGCACCTGAGCGGCAACAAGCTCGAGCAGAAGAAGGCATACCGCCACTCCGGTTACCCGGGCGGTCTGCGTTCCGTGAGCTACGGCGAGCTCATGGAGAAGCGGCCGGAGAGGGCCGTCGAGAAGGCCGTCAAGGGCATGCTGCCCAAGAACTCCCTCGGCCGGAAGATGGCCAAGAAGCTGAAGGTCTACGCGGGTTCCGAGCACCCGCACCAGGCCCAGCAGCCTGTGCCGTTCGAGATCACCCAGATCGCCCAGTAGGAAAGTTAAGAGGAGAACCGTGGCTGAGCCCACTGGTGTCGAGACGGCCGTCGAGGCCGAGCTGGACGACTACAGCAGCAGCGAGGACTTCCCGTCCGAGTACACCACCGAATCCGCCGCCAGCGCCGAGGCCCCTGTGCGCAAGCCCGTCACCACGGGCAACTCGTACGGCACCGGCCGCCGCAAGGAGGCCATCGCCCGGGTGCGCATCGTTCCCGGCACCGGCAAGTGGACGATCAACGGGCGTTCCCTGGACGTCTACTTCCCCAACAAGGTCCACCAGCAGATCGTCAATGAGCCCTTCGTGGTGCTCGGCGCCGAGGAGGCGTTCGACGTCATCGCCCGCATCGACGGCGGCGGCGTGACCGGCCAGGCCGGTGCGCTGCGCATGGGCCTGTCGCGTGCGCTGGCGGTCCTCGATGTCGAGGTCAACCGCCCGCCGCTGAAGAAGGCCGGCTTCCTCACCCGTGACGCCCGCGCCACGGAGCGGAAGAAGTACGGCCTCAAGAAGGCCCGTAAGGCTCCGCAGTACAGCAAGCGCTAAATTGGCGCGCCTTTTCGGCACCGACGGGGTACGTGGGGTCGCGGGTCGCGACCTCACGGCCGAGCTCGCCATGGAACTGTCCGTGGCGGCGGCGCACGTCCTCGGAGACACGGGACCCAAGCGTCCCGTGGCGGTGGTGGGCCGGGACCCCCGGGCTTCAGGTGAATTCCTGGAGGCCGCGGTGGTCGCCGGCCTCGCGTCGTCCGGGGTGGACGTGCTGCGCCTGGGCGTGCTGCCCACGCCGGCCGTGGCCTACCTGACCGGCGCGCTGGGTGCGGACCTCGGTGTCATGCTGACGGCTTCGCACAATCCGGCGCCGGACAACGGCGTGAAGTTCCTGGCCCGCGGCGGGCTCAAGCTGGCCGACGTGGTCGAGGACGAGATCGAGCGCCGTCTCGGTGAGCAGTGGAACCGCCCCGTCGGCTCCGGGGTGGGTCGGGTGCGGGACGCCTTCGGCGAGGCCGACCGCTACATCTCGCACGTGCTGACCACCCTGCCCGGCCGTCTCGACGGCCTGGACATCGTGGTCGACTGCGCGCACGGGGCCGCGCACATGGTGGCCCCCGAGGCGCTGGTACGGGCGGGAGCCCGGGTGGAGGCCATCGGGGCGCGCCCCGACGGGCTCAACATCAACGCCGGCTACGGCTCCACCCATCTGGACAGGCTCCAGCAGGTGGTGGTCTCGCGCGGCGCCGACCTGGGCCTGGCCTACGACGGTGACGCCGACCGCTGCCTGGCGGTCGACCACACCGGCGCGATCATCGACGGCGACCAGATCATGGCGATCCTGGCCGCGGCCATGCACGCCGAGGGCCGACTGGCCAAGGACACCGTGGTGGCCACCGTGATGTCCAACCTGGGCTTCAAGCTGGCGATGCGCGATGCGGGCATCAACGTGATCGAGACCGCGGTCGGCGACCGCTACGTGCTCGAGCGGATGAAGTCCGAGGGCTACAACCTGGGCGGCGAGCAGTCGGGTCACGTCATCATGCTCGACCACGCCACGACGGGCGACGGCCTGCTCACCTCGCTGCACCTGCTGTCGGTGGTGGCGGGCTCGGGCCGCCCGCTGCGCGAGCTGGCCTCGGTGATGACGCCGCTGCCGCAGATCCTGATCAACGTCAAGGACGTGGACAGGGGCAAGGCCTTGGTCCCCGAGCTCACGGCCGCCGTGGCGCAGGCCGAGGCGGAGCTGGGGGAGACGGGCCGCGTCCTGATCCGCCCCAGCGGCACCGAGCCCATGATCCGCGTCATGGTGGAGGCCTCCTCGGAGGACCAGGCGACCATGGTGGCAGGCCGCCTCGCCGAGGTGGTCCGCGTCGCCTGCGCCTGACCAAGACCCTGAAGACCCCGTCCTGTTCTGGACGGGGTCTTCTGGTTCTGTCCGGCAAGGCGGGGTCTTTCGGTTCCGTCCGGCAACGCGGGGTCTTTTGTGCCGTACGGCAAAGCCGCCGTCACCGGCCGCCCGCCGTACTCCGGCTGAGGGCCCGTGACCGGCGCTGCCGGCGAGTCGGGGACGCCGGCCCGCCGTAACGGCGCACAGGACCCGCGTCAATCGGCTCGCAACCCGCCTCGGGCAAGCTGGGTCCCATGACCGTGCTGATCACCGGTGGGCGGGCACCTGTCGCGCTGGACCTGGCCAGGAAGTTCGCGAGGTCGGGCATGCGGGTGGTCGTGGCCGAGAGCTCCCGGGGCAATCTGTGCCGGGCGTCGAAGGCGGTGGCCAGGACGTACCGGATTCCGCCGCCCCGGCAGGCGCCCGAGGCGTTCGCGGACGCGCTCGTGAAGATCGTGAAGCGGGAGGGCGTCGAGCTCGTCGTCCCCACCTGCGAGGAGATCTTCTACGTCGCCCGCGCCAGGGATCGCCTCCTCGAACACTGCGAGGTCCTGGCCGCACCGCTGGACACGCTCCGGAAGCTGCACAGCAAGTGGGAGTTCATCCGCCTCGCCGAGAGCTACGGCCTCCCGGTGCCGAGAACGGACCGCGGGACGTGGCCCCACCGCGGCACGCCGTACGTCACCAAGCCCGAGTTCTCGCGCTTCGGGACGCATGTCCGTGTCGACGCGCCGATCCCGAGGACGTGGGTGGCGCAGGAGCGGCTCGACGGGCCGCAGATCTGCACGTACTCGGTGGCCAGGGACGGCAGGATCGCCGCGCACGTCGCCTACGCCGTGGACTTCACGGCCTCCGGCGCCTGCGTGAGCTTCGAATCCGCCGATCATCCGGCCATTGAGGAGTGGGTGACGACCTTCGTGGAACGCCTGGGCTTCACCGGCCAGATCGCCTTCGACTTCGTGGCCGGAGACCGGGTGCTGCCGCTGGAGTGCAACCCCAGGGCCACCAGCGGCGTCCACCTGCTGGGCGACGACCTGACCGGCGCGCTCATGGGCGCCGCGCAGCCCGTGGTCCGGCCGGAGCCCGGCAGGAGGGCGATGATCGCCCTGGCCATGCTCTCCTTCGGCCTGGCGAACGTCCGATCCGCGCGTGATCTCCGCAGGTGGGCGGGATTCCTCGCCACCGCGGAGGACGTGATCGCCATGCCCGGCGACAGGGGGCCGTTCGCGGCGCAGTTCGGCGTGCTCTGGCAGAACTGGATCCGTTCCCTGTGGACCGGCCGCTCGCTGGTCGAGTGCTCCACCTACGACATCGAGTGGAACGGCCCGTGAGCGTCGAGCTGTTCACCGGGCCCGACCTGCCCTGGCCCGACACCGAGGACGGCCGTTACGCCAGGGACTACCTGACGCCGCTCATGGAGCAGGGCAGCGAGCCGTTCGTCGCCAACGCGCGCACCACCGTCGCGGTCCTGCTCGTCGACGGTGAGATCGTGCTGCCCATCACGGTCAACGACGGTGAGCGCGGCAACGCCTGGGTCTGCTCGCCGTACACGCACTATGTGACCTATTCCAGGGAGGAGCTGCGCGTGCTGGACAGCCGCACACTGCGGGCCGTGCTGGGCGGGGCGCTGAGCGCGCTGGGGGCGCTGTTCCGGTGGTCGCGGATGGACCGGGTCGTGCTGGTCAACAACTGGCTGCTGTCCACGAACCTGTATCCGGCGATGAAGGATCGGCAGCTCGCCGAGGTCGTCGCGTTCCTCAGGGAACGCTTCCCCGGGCACGCGATCGGGTTCTGCTCGGTGAACCGGCCGATCGAGGGGTGCGTGATGGTGCCGGGGCGGCGGATCTATCTGGCGCGGCCGGGCGAGCAGGGCTACAGGCTTCGCAAGCGGTGGCGGCGCGACCTGCGGCTGATCGAGCGGCGCGGGTACGAGGTGGTCGTGCCGGACGGCCCCAAGCGGGTCGTCGAGCTGTACGACCTGCTGTACCTGGACAAGTACTCGCGCAACAACCCGCAGTTCACCGCGCGCTTCGTCGGCGAGCTGCCGATGACCTACCTGGCGCTGGCCAGGGACGGCATGATCGACGGGGTGCTCGGCTACTTCGTCCGCGACGGCGTGCTGACCACGCCGGTCTTCGGCTACGACACCGCGCTGCCGCAGCCGCTCGGGCTCTACCGGATGCTGAGCGCGCTGGTCTACCAGGTCGCGGCCGACAGGGGGCTGGTGGTGAACGACAGCGCCGGGGCGGGGGAGTTCAAGCGGCTGCGCGGGGCCGTGCCGGAGATCGAGTACCGTGCCGTCCACGTCGCTCACCTGCCGTGGCGGCGGCGGGCAGGGTGGGTGGCGCTGTCCCGGCTGCTGGAGTGGATCGCCGTGCCGCTCATGCGACGGTATGAGGTGTGATGGAGCTCGTTGCCCAGGTACTCCAGGCATGTGAACGCACGCCGAAGGCGACCGCGATCGTCGGACCGCGGGGCGAGGCGATGACGTTCGGCGCGCTGCGCGAGCGGGCGCTGCGCATCCGCGACCGGCTGTCGGCGGCCGGGCTGGCCAGGGGAGACGGCGTGCTCTACGCCGTCGAGCCGTCCCCCGAGGCGATCGCGGTGGCGCTCGGCGTGGTGGCCGCCGGCGGCGTGCTGGTGCTGGCCGACCCCGGAGTCCCGCCCGCGATCCTGGCGGCCAGGCTGCGGCTGGCAGATCCGCGCTGGGTGGTGGCCGAGTCGCGGCTGTATGCGCTGACGTCGCTCGCGCCGCTGCGCGCGCTCGTGCGCCGCCGCGGCGTGCTGCTGCCCAGCCTGCGCGACCCGCTGCCCGGCGATGATCTCCACACCGGCCTGCGCCACGCCTACACCGGCCGGTGGCTGCCCGGGGTCCCCCGGCACGCCGTACGGCTGCGAGGCCTCGACGGACCCGCACCCCAGGAGTACGGCGGAGCCGACGCGGACGGCCCAGCGGCGGTGATCTTCACCTCGGGCACGACCGCGAACCCGCGGGCCGTGGTGCACACGCAGCGGTCGCTGGCCGCCGGGCTTGAGATCTTCCGCGACCACTTCCCCGTCGGGCCCGGCGACGTGGTGCACGCCGACGGGCTGATGATCGGACTGCCCGCGCTGATCGGCGGCGCCACCTGGTCGATGGGGCCCGCCCGGCTCATCGCGCGGCGGCCGGTCACCCACCTGTACTGCGTGCCCGTCGAGTTCGCCGGGCTGGACGCCTTCCCGGCCACGCTGCGGACGGTCATGCTCGGTTCGGCTCCCGCGCCGCCGGCCGTCCTGCGGATGGCGCTCCAGCTGCCGGTGAGCCAGGTGCTGAGCATCTACGCGATGACGGAGGCGCTGCCGATCGCGCTGGCCACCGCGCGCGACAAGCTCGACCACGCCGAGGGCGACCTGCTCGGCGCGCCGCTGCCCGGGGTGGGTGTGCGCTTCACCGAGGACCAGGAGCTGGTCGTGAGCGGCCCGCACCTGGCCGGCCGCTATCTGGGCGAGCCGCCGCTCAGCGAGGTGGCCACCGGTGACCTGGTCAGGATGGACGACCAGGGCAGGCTGGTGCTGCTCGGCAGGAAGAAGGACATGATCCTGCGCGACGGCTTCAACATCTATCCGAGCCTGTACGAGCCGGCCATCGCGGCCCTGCCCGGCGTCGCGGACGCGGCCGTGATCGGGATCGCCGACGCGGCCACCGGTGACGAGGAGGTCGTGCTGGCCCTGGTCGCCGACCGGCCGGTCGACGCCAGGGAGCTGCGGAGCGTGATGGACGCCGGCGCGCTGCCCGACAGGATCGAGCTGCTGCCGGAGTTCCCCTACTCCAGCAGGCGCAAGTTGGACAGGGCCGCGCTGCGGGAGCTCATTCGTCGCCGGTGAGCGAGAACACCCGCAGCCTGCGCCCCGCCCAGAAGACCGCGCCCACGGTCACGATGATCAGTGCGGGTACGGCGAAGCCGAGCGTCACGTCGCGCGTCAGATACGGCGAGTCGGAGACCTGACCCGCGATCGTCTGCGCCCACTGCTGGATGGAGAACTTGCGCGCCCCAGGCACGAGGCTGCCGACCAGCCCCTCCCACACCAGTGCGTAGATGATCCCGATCGTCACCGCGTGCCGCGTGATGATGCCGAGCAGCAGGAAGACCGCCGCATAGGCGATGCCGCCCACCAGCGCGCCCAGCGCGAACCCGGGCGCCATGCCGTCCTCGTTGCGTACCAGCAGCCACGCCGCGACGTAAGTGGGGACCGCGGCGAACAGGGCGAGCAGGGAGGCGGCCACGACGAACTTCGTCTGCGCGATCACCGGGCGGGAGATCGGCTTGGACATCAGGTGGATGATCGTGCCGTCGTCGATCTCCGGGGCGATCACGCCGGTGCCCGCGATCAGGCCGAGCAGCGGCAGCATGGTGCCGATGGCGAACTTCTGCATGAGGAACGCCGTCGAGCTCTGGTCGGCGCCACCGGTCAGCCGCAGCAGCACGGCCAGTCCGATCAGTGCCAGCGGCAGCAGGAGCAGCAGGACGATGCGCCGCCGCCCGAGCAGCGCGCGATAGGTGATGCCCGCGACCACTGTGTTCATGACGAGCTCCGGGTGATCAAGTAGGAGAACACGCTCTCCAGGTCCTCGTCGGCGGGGGAGACCTCGTGCAGGTGGACCCCCTCGGCCTTGGCCACCCGGGGCAGCAGCCAGGCGAAGCGCCGGAACTCCACGGCCTGCACCTCCAGCCCGTCCTGCCCGAGCGTGACGCCGCCCGTCGAGTCGTCGACGATCAGCGCGGCGGCCAGCCTGCGGTCGTCGCTGGAGCGGATCTTGAACAGGTGCGGCCTGTCGGTCATCAGCCGGCGGATCTGCCGGAAGTCGCCCGAGGCCGCGTGCCTGCCGGCGACCAGCACCTCGATGTGCTGGGCGACCCGTTCGACCTCCTCCAGGATGTGCGAGCTGAACAGGATCGTCTTGCCCGCCGTGCCCATCGAGCGGATCAGGTCCATCAGGTGCATCCGCTGGCGCGGGTCCATGCCGTTGAACGGCTCGTCGAGCAGCAGCACGGGCGGGTCGTGGACGAGCGCGGCGGCCACCTTGACGCGCTGGCGCATGCCCTTGGAGTACGTCTCGACCCGGCGGTCCTTGGGCGCTTCCATCTCGACCGTGGCCAGCGCCTTCTGCGCCGCGCCCGCGGGATCGGGCAGGCCGTGCAGCTTGGCCGCCGACAGCACGAACTGCCACCCGGTCAGGAATCCATACACGCCCTCCCGCTCCGGGACGAGCCCGATGTGGCGGTAGACGTGGTGGTTTTTCCAGACCTGTCGGTTGTCGATCGTGACCGTGCCGCCCGACGGGGCCAGGAACCCGGCCATCATGTGCAGCAGCGTCGACTTGCCCGCCCCGTTGGGTCCCAGCAGGCCGGTGACGCCCGGGCCGATCGTCATCGTGACGTCGTTGACCGCCACCACGTTGCCGTACCAGCGCGAGACCTGGGAAAGTTCGAGCTTCACTTGGCCGCCGCCTTCCGGTAGCGCAGCATGAGGATGCCGATCGCCAGCGCGATGAGCACCACCACGAGCACCGCCGGCACGGGCCCCGGCGGGTAGCTGCCCTCGATGCCGTGCGGCGGCAGGCCGAACAGCCACGACTGCACGGCGTCCACCAGCCAGAACGGGTTGGCCAGCCACGACCACGCGGCCAGCGACTCCTTGCCCATGGACGACAGCGTCCCGAACACCACGGGGATCGAGGCGGAGGCCAGCAGGTAGACCGCGATGACCGAGGCCACGCCGAGCCCGCGCCTGGGGGTGAGCGAGGCGATCGCCAGCCCGACCGACGACAGCAGCAGCGCCAGCACCAGCGCCATGAGCAGCGCGGCCAGGTACTCCTTGGTCTGCGGCGGCCCCTCCAGGTCGATCAGCAGCTCACCGATGTAGATCAGCGTCACCGGCACGGCCACCAGCAGGAACAGTGCCACGGTCATGGCCACGACCTTGGCCCCGATGTACTCCACGATCGACACCGGCCGCGACAGGTAGAGCGGCAGCACCCGGTAGCGCAGGTCAGGCGCCACCACCGTGGGCGCCTGCGAGGCCAGGAAGATCGCCAGCACCGCCTGCATGATGACCGCGAACCCGCCGTACGGCATGCCGCGCTGCTTCATCAGCGCCATCATCGCGATGGAGACCACCGCGGGCAGCAGCATGATGACCCCGAGCGCGAACGGCATGATCTTGCTGCGTGCCGTACGCCCGAGCCCGAACACGCCGCGCAGGCTGTGCACGGCCAGCGCCCGCGTGGAGTGGGCGCGCCCGAGGCGAGGCCCGTCGTAGTGGCGGTAGCCGATGTCGTAGATCTCGCTAGACATTGGCGGCCTCTTCCCTGAAGACGTCCTCGATGCGGTGGCGGCCGTGCTCCAGCCGGATCAGGCACAGCTCGAGGTCGACCACGGCGTCGCGGATCGCGTCGTAGGTCTCGGGGCCGTCCATCTTGACCAGGAGCAGCCTGCCGTGCGGCGTGACGGTCTGGCCCAGCTCGGTCAGGCGCGTCGCCAGCGGCTGCGTGCCCTCCTCGACCTCGACGGTCAGCGTCTGGGTCGCCTGGGTGAACTCGGCGATCGCGGAGGAGCGCAGCAGCCGGCCCGCGTCGATGACGATCACGTGGTCGCAGATGCGTTCCAGCTCGCCGAGCAGGTGCGAGGTGACGAGCACGCTGATGCCGAACTCGGTGCCGATACGCCTGATCAGGCTCAGCATCTCGTCGCGGCCGCGCGGGTCGAGGCCGTTCGTGGGCTCGTCGAGGAAGATCAGTTTGGGGTCGTGGACCAGTGCCTGGGCCAGCTTGACCCGCTGCTTCATGCCGGTGGAGTAGCCGCCGACGGCCCGGTAGCGCTCTTCGGCCAGGCCCACGTGGCGCAGCACGTCGGCGGCTCGCTCGCGGGCGGCGGTGCGCGGCAGCCCGGACATCTGGGCCAGGTGGACGACCAGCTCGGTGGCGGAGACGTCGGGGGGCAGGCAGTCGTGCTCCGGCATGTAGCCCACGGCCCGGCGGATCTGCGGGCCCTGCGTGGTCACGTCCAGGTCGAGCACGCGCGCGCCGCCCGCGGTCGGCGGTAGCAGGCCGAGCAGGATCTTGATCAAGGTCGACTTGCCCGCGCCGTTCGCTCCGACCAGCCCGGTGACGCCGGTGCCCACCGTCACCGTCAGCTGGTCCAGCGCGGTGACGGTCGGGAAGCGTTTGGTCAGCCCCTCGGTCGCGAGGATGTGCATGATCCGGACACTACCCGCCGTGACCCCGGTGTGGCCTCGTTCACACGGATGAACGGCGTCCTACTTGAGGCCAGAGTTCGCGCTGGATCAGCAGGGTGACCGTGCCCGCGATGAGCATTCCGAGGATGTTCACGCCCAACTGGGCGACCGCGCCCGCGACCTCCTTCCAACCGCCGAGGGCCATGGCGACCGCGGCGTATCCGGCGGCGGGGACCGTGGTCACCGAGATGAAGACGCCCACCAGCGAGGTCGACTTGCCCCCGGTGATCGACAGCACACCCGCCCCGCCCGCGAGCAACGCGACGATCATCGACCACTTGTCAGGTGTGACGATGAACCGGACCTCCTCGTTGACCTGCAGGTTCTCGGGTCCGATCCAGCCCAGCCAGGAGGAGACGAGCGCGCAGGCGAACGTCACCGCGATCGCGAAGGTGAAGCCGACGACCAGCGTCCGCAACGAGGTGGTGATCAGATGCCATCGCCCGCGCAGCAACCCGAAGCAGATGGCCGCGATCGGTCCGAACTCCGGACCCAGCACCATCGCGCCCACGATCAGGATCGGCGAGTTCTGCGCCACGCCGATGCCGGCCAACTGCGTGGCGATCGCGAGGAAGGCCAGGTACGCCCAGGTCATCCGGGAGCCGCTGACCACCGTTTGCGCCAGCTCCTCCCAGACCACCGTGTCCTCGGGCTCGCCCGGCGCCTCCTCGACGGCCTCCCGCGCTCCCTTGGACAGCGCCAGGTCGATCGACTCGACCGCGATCGAGCCCTCGTCCTCCAGCCACTTGAGCCTGCCGATCACCTCGTTGGCGGACTCGCGGGCCAGGTCGCACAGGATCACGTCGCCGACCGGCCCGCGGCCCGCGCCGGGCAGGACGATGATGTTCGTGATGCCGAGGCAGTCGGCCAGCACGGCCATCACCTCGTCGGTGCGGGATGACGGGCTGATCATTCTCAGGTGGAGCACGATGCCATTGTCGTCGATCCGATGTTGACGTTCTGTTGACACCTCGCCGCGAGGCTGGCCGTATGACATGCCACGTTCACGGCGAGGAGTGCTGGTTCGCCGACATCGACGACCTCGGTTGCGCGGGCAGGTTCGCCGCCTACGTCTACGAGGAGCTCTGCGGGTTCACGTCCGGCGTAGCCGTACCCGCTTGACCGCGTGGTCGGCGCCCTTCTGCAGGACGAGATCGGCGCGCCCGCGGGTGGGGGCGATGTTCTCGACCAGGTTGCGCTCGTTGATGTCGCGCCAGATGTTCACCGCGAAGTCGCTGGCCTCGTCGTAGGAGAGCTCGGCCAGGTGACGGAAGTAGGACTTGGGATCCTCGAAGGCGGTACGGCGGAGCTTGTGGAAGCGGTGCACGTACCAGGTGCGGATGTCCTCCACCTTGGCGTCGACGTAGATCGAGAAGTCGAAGTAGTCGTTGACCGCCAGGGCCGTGGGGGGAGCGGGCTGGAGCACGTTCAGCCCTTCGATGATCAAGATGTCCGGACTTTTCACGGTTTGCGTGGCGTCGGGGACGATGTCGTACTCGAGGTGGCTGTAGATCGGAGCCTGGACCTCGGCGGCCCCCGCCTTCACCTCGGCCACGAACCTGACCAGGGCGCGACGGTCGTAGCTCTCGGGGAAGCCCTTCCTGTGCATGATGCCCTTGGACTCAAGCACCGTGTTGGGGTACAGGAAGCTGTCGGTGGTGATGAGCTCCACGTGCGGATGCTCGGGCCAGCGCGCCAGCAGGGTGTGCAGCAGGCGCGCGGTGGTCGACTTGCCGACCGCGACGCTGCCCGCGATGCCCAGGATGTACGGCACGCGCTGCTCGTGGTGGCCCAGGAAGGCGCTCAGCACGCTGCTGCGCTGCTTGGACCCGGTGAAATGCAGGTTCAGCAGCCGGGTCAGGGGGAGGTAGATGTCGGTGACTTCGGTGAGATCGATCGGATCATCGACGCCACGCAGCTCTTCCAGCTCTTCTGCGGTGAGAGTCAAGGGCGTGTTCTTGCGGAGCTCGCTCCACTGCTCCCTGCTCAGTTCCACGTAGCCGTTGTTCACCCAGGCAGCCTACTCATGGGCCGTTCGTGGGTTTCCCCTGGGCTACGTCCACAGCCTGTGGACAAATTCCTGGGATTACCAAGACCACATTCGGGAAAGGAGTCCGTGTTCATGATCCCGGTATCCGGGGCCCTGGGGAATCTCGAATAATCTGAGGAGATGATCCTGGGCATCGGGGTGGACGTGGTGGACATCGCCCGGTTCGAGGCCGCGCTCGAGCGCACTCCCGGGCTGCGCGAACGGCTGTTCACCGACGTGGAGCGGCCGCTGGCGCCGCAGTCGCTGGCCGCCAGGTTCGCGGCCAAGGAGGCCGTCGCCAAGGCGCTCGGCGCGCCGCGCGGGCTCGGCCATCTGGAGGCCGAGGTGCGCTGCGACGAGAACGGCAAACCGGACCTCCACCTCACGGGCAAGGCCGCCGAGGTGGCCTACGGGCTCGGCGTCAAACGCTGGCACGTCTCGCTCAGCCACGACGCGGGCATCGCCATGGCCTACGTGATCGCGGAGGGATAGCTTCTGATCATGCGCACCGCCTACACCGCCGACCAGATCAGGGCCGCCGAGCAGGTGCTGATGGCCCAGGTCCCCGACGGCACGCTGATGCAACGCGCCGCCGCCGGGCTGGCCGCCGTCTGCGCCGACCTGCTCGGCAGGGTGTACGGCTCCCGCGTCCTGCTGCTGGTCGGCAGCGGCGACAACGGCGGCGACGCCCTCTACACCGGCGTACGGCTGGCGCGGCGCGGCGCCCGGGTCTCGGCGATCCTGGCGGGATCCAAGACGCACCAGCCGGGCCTGGAGGCGTTCCTTCAGGCCGGCGGCAGGGTGGCCGACACGCTGGAGCCGGCCGACCTGATCGTCGACGGGCTGGTCGGGATCGGCGTGGCGGGCGCGCTGCGCGAGCCGTACGCCGGGCTGGTGGCCGAGGCGAACGCCTCGGGCGCGCTGATCGTCGCGGTCGACGTGCCAAGCGGCGTGGACGCCGGCAGCGGCCGGGTACCGGGCACGGCCGTCAGGGCCCAGGTCACGGTGACGATGGGCGCCTGCAAGACGGGGCTGCTCGTCGACCCGGGCGCGGCCCAGGTGGGCCTGCTCGAGGTGGTCGACATCGGGCTCGGGCCGTACCTGCCCGACCCGGACGTGGCCGCGCTGACCAGCACGGACGTGGAAGACCTGCTGCCGCGCCCGGCCGAGGAGTCCGACAAGTACCGCAGGGGCGTGCTCGGCGTGGCCGCCGGCAGCGACGCCTACACCGGCGCGGCCGTGCTGGCCGTGGGCGGCGCGCTGCGCGCGGGCGCCGGCATGGTGCGCTACGTTGGCCCGTCCGCCCCGGTCGCGCAGGTGCGCGCGCGCTGGCCGGAGGCCGTCATCACCGAGCTCGACAGCCCGTCGCTGGACGGGGTGGGCCGGGTGCAGGCGTGGGTGCTCGGGCCCGGGCTCGGCACCGGCGACTGGGCGCACGAGGTGGCGGCCCGGGTGCTGGCCAGTGACGTTCCCGTGCTGGTCGACGCCGACGGGCTGACCCTGGTGGCCAGGGATCGGTCGCTGCTGCGCCGTACCGCCCCGGTGCTCATCACCCCGCACGCCGGGGAGCTGGCGCGGCTGCTGCGCGCCGACCGGGACCGGATCGAGGAGCGCAGGCTGGAGTACGCCCGCAGGGGGGCGGCGGAGCTGGGCGTGACCGTGCTGCTCAAGGGGTCGACGACGGTCATCGCCGAGGAGGACCGGCCGGTCAGGGTGAACAGGACGGGCACCTCGTGGCTGGCCACCGGCGGGACGGGGGACGTGCTGTCGGGGATCGCGGGCGCGCTGCTGGCCCAGGGACTGACCTGTTACGACGCCGGGTCGTGCGGCGCGTACCTGCACGGGCTGGCCGGGCGGCTGGCCGCCGACGGCGCGCCGCTCACCTCGGCGGACGTGGCGGACATGGTGCCCGCCGCGATCAGGTCGCTGAGAGGCGAATCACGCTCGACCACCTGGGCGAGCTGACAAACTGGTGAGATGAACTCCCCGATGGCGGTGCCCATTCTTGGGCCTTCGCAGGCGCGGATCGACCTGGACGCGATCAGGCACAACGTGGCGCTGCTCAAGGAGCAGGCGGCAGGCGCCGAGCTGATGGGCGCGGTCAAGGCAGACGCCTACGGCCACGGGCTGGTGCCCTCGTCCAGGGCCGTGCTGGAGGGCGGCGCGAGCCGGCTCGGCACCGCCTTCATCCGCGAGGGCCTGGCGCTGCGCGCCGCGGGGATCACCGCGCCCGTGCTGTCGTGGATCGTCACCCCCGGCGATCCGCTGGACGAGGCGCTCGAGGCCGATCTGGAGCTGTCGGCCTCCGACGCGGGGCTGCTCGACGAGATCGCCGCGGCCGCGCGGCGCACAGGCCGCACGGCCAGGATGCACCTGGAGGCCGACACCGGCATGAGCAGGGGCGGGTCCCCGCTGGCCGCCTGGCCCGGGCTGCTGTCCAGGGCGCTGGAGCTGCGGGCCGAGGGGGTCGTCGAGATCGTCGGGCTCTGGTCCCACTTCGCCTGCGCCGACATCCCGGGCCATCCGTCGATCGACGCCCAGCTCGACGCGTTCGACCAGGCGCTGAAGCTGGCCGAGCAGGCGGGCGCCGCCGGATCCCACGTCATCAGGCACATGGCCAACTCCGCGGCGATCGTGACGCTGCCGCGCGCCCGCTACGACCTGGTCCGCCCAGGCATCGCCATGTACGGGCTGAGCCCGATCCCCGAGCTGGGCGACTTCGGGCTGCACCAGGCGATGACGCTGGTGGCGCGGATCGCGCTGGCCAAGCGGGTGCCCGAGGGCTCCGGCGTGTCGTACGGGCACCTGTACCACTGCGGCGGCGAGACCACGCTCGGGCTGGTCCCGCTCGGCTACGCCGACGGCATCCTGCGGCACGCCACGGGCAAGGTGGAGGTGCTCGCGGGCGGGAAGCGCCGCGCCATCGCGGGCCGGGTGTGCATGGACCAGTTCATGATCGACGTCGGCGACGACCCGCTGGAGGCGGGCGACGAGGTCGTGCTGTTCGGACCGGGCAAGAGGGGCGAAAGCACGCTGCAGGAGTGGGCGGATAACCTCGGCACGATTACCCATGAAATCGTGACGAGAATCGGCGCGCGCGTGCCGAGGGTCTATGAGCAGAGGAGCTCGGGGTGAGAGAGCGAGGAATGATGCCGGCGAACCCCGGAGCGGCTGCGACCATGAGCGCAGAGGGATCGGGGACATGACGACGACAACACGGCGGAAGGTCGGGATCGCCGGCGCCATCGTGGGCGCCGCCTCTGCGGGCGTCGCCGCCGCGGCGCTGGCCAAGCGCTACGCGGTGGGCCGGATACGGCTGCGTCCCGACCCCGAGGCCAGCGAGCCGTTCGGCGAGCTCGGCGGCACGCAGGCCACGCTCACCACTTCCGATGGCGTCGCGCTGCATGTGGAGATCGACGGGCCGGAGGAGCGAAGGAGCTCGGGGGGAGAGAGCGAGAGCAGCGATGCCAACGAGCCCCGAAGCGGTCGCGACCATGAGCACGACGCGCCGCTGACGATCGTGTTCTGCCATGGCTACTGCCTCAACCTGGAGTCGTGGCACTACCAGCGCCGCGACCTGCGTGAGAACCACCGACTGGTGCTGTGGGATCAGCGCTCGCACGGCCGCTCCCAGCGCGCCGAGGCGGAGGACAGCACGATCGACCGGCTGGGCGACGACCTGGCCGAGCTCATCGCGGAGTTCGTGCCCGGCCCGTGCGTGCTGGTCGGCCACTCCATGGGCGGCATGACGATCATGGCGCTCGCCGACCGTCACCCCGAGCTCTTCGGCGAGAAGATCCGCGGCGTCGCCCTGATCGCCACCTCGGCGGGCAAGCTGGCCGAGATCACGCTCGGGCTGCCGGCGATGCTGTCCAAGGCGGTGCACAAGATCGCGCCGTCCACGATCTCGATGCTCGGCCGCCGCGGCGCGCTGATCGACAAGACCCGCCACGCCGGCAGCGACATCGCCTTCCTCATCACCCGCTACGTCGGCTTCGGCGACTCCGGGAACGTCAGCCCCACCCTCGTCGACTTCGCCGAGTCGATGATCAGGCAGACGCCGACCGAGGTGTTCGCCGACTTCTACCCGGCGCTGATGAACCACGACAAGCTGTCGGCGCTGCACGTCCTCGACCCGGTGCCGACCGCGATCCTGGTCGGCGACAAGGACTGGCTGACCCCGCCCGACCACAGCCGCGCCATCGCGGCCGCCCTTCCCCGGGCGCAGTTCACCGAGGTGCCCGACACCTCCCACCTGATCCAGCTGGAACGCCCCGGCGTGGTGAACGACGCCCTCTGTGACCTGATCAAGCAGGTGGAGGTCTGAGTGGTGCTCCTGGCCACGGCTGAAGACATGCGCGCGTACGGCACGCGGCTGGCAACCCGGCTGCGCGCCGGCGACTTCCTGGTCCTGTCGGGACCGCTCGGCGCCGGCAAGACCACGCTGGTCCAGGGCATCGCCGAGGGGTTGAAGGTGCGCGGGCCGATCACCTCGCCCACCTTCGTCATCGCCCGGGTCCACCCGTCGCTGCGCCAGGGGCCGCCGCTGGTCCACGTCGACGCCTACCGCCTCGGCGGCGACCTGGAGGTGGACGATCTCGACCTGGACGCCTCTCTGGAGGAGTCGATCACCGTCGTCGAATGGGGCGAGGGGCTGGTCGAGGGCCTGTCGGAGGACCGGCTCGAAGTCCACCTCGACCGGGAGGCGGGCGGCGACGCGCGCATCCTGACCCTGCGCGGAATCGGATCGCGATGGGCCGACACGCCGTCTGATCCGGCAGAAGAGTAAAACCCGGGCCAACTTTCAGCAATGCTGTCACCCTTGACGTACCTCGCCGTTGGCGTAAATCATGATCATTGGTCATGGATTTGCCTAGATTTTCTGGGTATCAGGTGAGGTGACATTCGCCGTTTGGGTGGATGCTGGGTGCAAAGACGGCAAAGTGGGGTGCGGCGGTGTCCAGGGTCAGACGGGTCGCGTACGCGGGAGCCATCGTCATGATCGGGCTGGTCGGCTGCTCGGCGGCCGAAGGCAGCACACCGACACCAACACCAACAGCCTCAGGGACACCCTCGGCCAGCATCTCCGCCGTGACGCCGAGCCCCTCGGTGTCACGGCAGAACATCCTGGTCCAGCTCAACCCCGACAAGGTCACCGCGGGCGAGAGCTCGAAGGTGTTCGTGCTGGCCAACTGCCCCGTCCCCACGGGCGGCCCGGCCCACACGGGCACGGCCACCTCCAAGGCGTTCCTGTCGGGCGTCCCGCTCAACCCTGTCGCCACCACCGCCTCGCCCGCGGTGAGCGTGCCGACGCCCACCGGCACGGCCACGCCGGGACCGTGGGTGCGCGGTGAGGGAGAGGTGTCGGGCACGGTCAAGCGCGGCACCTACACGGTCGACGTCAAGTGTGAGGGCACCAACGACACCGGCAAGGCCACGCTCCGGGTCGTCAAGGCCGACGCCAACCCGACCGGCGTGCCGACCAAGGCGCCGCACGCGGGTGGCGGCGGCATGTTCGGCAAGGACGCGGACGACAGCTCCGGCCTGCCGATCGGTCCCGCCGGCATCGTCGTGGCGGTGCTCCTGATCGGTGGCGCCGTCTTCATGCTGCGGCGCAGCCGGGCCTGACCATGGCCCGCAAGGGGCGAGTGGTTCTCGCGGGCGCCGCCACCGGCCTGCTGCTGGTCGCCTTCGGCAAGAGCTTCGTCGCGCCCAAACCGGCAGGCGCCGCGGTCTTCCCCGAGAACATCGACATCCCCTCCATCGACGTCGACGCGCCGCTGATGAAGCTCAAGCTGGAGAAGAACGGCGACCTGGAGCTGCCGCCGTTCGAGAAGCCCAAGGTGGCCGGCTGGTACACCGGCAGCGCGGTCCCCGGTGACAAGGGCGCCTCGGTCATCGTCGGCCACGTCGACACCAAGACGGCCCCCGCGGTGTTCTTCAAGCTCAGGCAGATCCGCAAGGGCGCGCTCATCAAGGTGGAGCGCAGCGACGGCAAGACCGCCGAGTACAAGGTGGACTCCATCGAGCAGATACCCAAGACCGCGTTTCCCGCCAAACGGGTCTACGTCGAGAACGGGCTCAAGCTGGTGACCTGCGGCGGCCAGTTCGACTACGCCAAGGGCGAGTATCTGGACAACATCATCGTCTACGCCTCGCCGGTCTGAAAACTGCTTGCGGGCCTCAGCACAATGGACGTCATGAACGGCAACCCGTCGCGCGTCCCCTGGTCCGAGGTGCTGCCCGCCGCTCGCGCCGAGGTCGAGGCCTTCCTCGGCGCGCCCGTGGTCGAGGCCGTCACCCAGTTTGGCGGGTTCTCGCCGGCGGCAGCCGTACGGCTGCGCGCCGCCAATGACAGGCGGGCCTTCGTCAAGGCGGTCGGGCCCGAGCCGAACGCGAAGTCCGTCGAGATCTACCAAGCGGAGGCCAGGATCGCGGCCGCGCTGCCCGCCTCGGCGCCGGCGCCGCGGCTGCTGACCAGCTTCGAGCTGGACGGCTGGGTGGTGCTGGTCTTCGAGGACGTCGAGGGCCGTCACCCTGAGATGCCGTGGCGGCGCGACGAGCTCGACCGCGTGCTGGCCGCGACCCGCGAGATGGCCGCCGCGCTGACGCCGACACCCATCGACGCGCCACCCATCGCCGAGCTGCACCGCGACAGCTTCCACGGCTGGCGCAACCTCCGTAAGGAGGACCTGGCCGGGCTCGACCTGTGGGCACGGCGCAACCTGGACGCGCTGGCGGAGCTGGAGTCCGGCTGGGAGACGGCCGCCGCGGGTGACACGCTGCTCCACGCCGACCTGCGGGCCGACAACGTGCTGCTCACCGACGAGCACGTCTACGTCGTCGACTGGCCGTGGGCCTGCGTCGGCGCCGCCTGGTTCGACCTGCTCTGCATGCTGCCGTCCGTCGCCATGCAGGGCGGTCCCGCGCCGCAGGAGCTGCTGGCCGACCCCGACCCGGACATGACCACCGTGCTGGCCGCCCTGACGGGCTATTTCGTACGGCAGAGCCGCCAGCCCCCGCCACCCGGGCTCCCCACGCTCAGGCAGTTCCAGGCGGCGCAGGGCGAGGTCGCGCTTGAGTGGCTGAAGCTGCGTACCGGCTGGGTCTGAGCTCTCACGCGGGTAGGCTTGACCTTCGTGCTGGTCCTGGCCTTTGACACCGCGACGCCCGCCGTCACCGCAGCCCTCCACGACGGGGAGCGGGTGCTCGCCGAGTCCACGACTATCGATGCCCGGCGCCACGGCGAGCTGCTGATGCCCACGATCGAGGGCGTGCTGGCCGAGGCGGGTGCCGTGCTGCGCGACGTCACGGTGATCGTGGCGGGCATGGGCCCCGGGCCCTACACGGGGCTGCGGGTCGGGCTCATGACGGCGCAGGCGCTCGCCACGGCGCTGGGCGTGCCCGCGCACGGCGTCTGCACGCTCGACGCCGTGGCCTACGGCAGTGGGCTGTCCACCGAGTTCCTGGTGGCCACCGACGCGCGGCGCAAGGAGGTCTTCTGGGCACGCTATGCGGACTTCCGCACGCGGCTGGAGGGCCCCCACGTCGACAAGCCCGCCGACGTGCCCGTGCAGGGGCTGCCGGTCGCCGGTGCGGGTCCCACGATCTATCCCGAGACGCTGGGCGAGGCGGTGGCTCCGCCGTACCCCTATGCGCGGTTCATGGCCGCGCTGGCGGCCGAGCGGCTGGCGGCGGGGCAGGAGCTCGAGCCGCCGCGCCCGATCTACCTGCGCAGGCCCGACGCGGTGGTGCCCGGCGCGCCCAAGAGGGTGACGGAGACACGATGAGCGGTGACAACGGCCCCGGGGTGCAAGGTGCGGCGGACTCGACCACTGGGCGCGGCGTGAGACTGCGGCAGATGACCGAGGCGGATCTGCCGGCGGTCATGGCGATCGAACGGGCCACGTTCCCGCTGGACGCGTGGAGCGAGGCGATGATGCGCGGCGAACTGGCCGACCAGCCGCGCACCCGGCACTACGTGGTGGCGGAGGCCGACAGACAGATCATCGGCTATGCCGGGCTGGCCGCCGCGGCCGACCAGGCGGACGTGCAGACCATCGCCGTGCTCGAGGCGCACCAGGGCACCGGCATCGGCGGGGCCCTGCTGACCGAGCTGCTGGCCGAGGCCGGCAGGCGGGGCGCGCGGGAGATCTTCCTCGAGGTGCGCTCCGACAACCCGCGGGCGCAGGGCGTGTACGAGCACTTCGGGTTCGAGGAGATCGGGCTGCGCCGCCGTTACTACGACGACGGCACCGACGCGATCATGATGAGAAGGAAGCTGGATGGCTGAGCTACCGCTGGTCCTGGGCATCGAGACGTCCTGCGACGAGACCGGCGTGGGAATCGTCAGAGGTCACACGCTGCTGGCCAACACGATCGCCTCCAGCATGGACGAGCACGCCCGCTTCGGCGGCGTGGTGCCCGAGGTCGCCTCGCGCGCCCACCTGGAGGCGATGACGCCCACCGTGGAGTCCGCGCTGGTCCAGGCCGGGCTGAAGTTCTCCGACATCGACGCGATCGCCGTGACGGCCGGTCCCGGGCTCGCCGGGGCGCTGCTGGTCGGCGTGGCCGCGGCCAAGGCCTACTCCGCCGGGCTCGGGGTGCCGCTGTACGGCGTCAACCACCTGGCCGCGCACGTCGCCGTCGACCAGCTCGAGCACGGGCCGCTGCCCAAGCCGTGCATCGCGATGCTGGTCTCCGGCGGCCACTCCTCGCTGCTGCTGGTGCCCGACGTGGCTTCCGACGTGATCTCGCTGGGCTCCACCGTGGACGACGCGGCCGGCGAGGCGTTCGACAAGGTGGCCAGGGTGCTCGGGCTGCCGTTCCCCGGCGGGCCGCACATCGACAGGGTGGCCCGCGACGGCTCGGCCGACGCGATCGCGTTCCCGCGCGGCAAGGTGGACGACGGCACGCTCGACTTCTCCTTCTCGGGGCTGAAGACGGCCGTCGCGCGCTGGGTGGAGGCCCAGCCGTCCATCCACGTGCCCGACGTGGCCGCATCCTTCCAGGAGGCCGTGGTCGACGTGCTGACCCGCAAGGCGCTGCAGGCGTGCAAGAAGTACGACGTGCACGACCTGCTCGTCGGCGGTGGCGTCGCGGCCAACTCGCGGCTGCGGTCGCTGGCCCAGGAGCGTTGCGACGCGGCCGGGGTCCGGCTGCGGGTGCCGCGGCCCGGCCTGTGCACGGACAACGGCGCGATGGTCGCGGCTCTCGGCTCGGACCTGGTCACGGCCGGTATCACCCCGTCCCTCCTCGACATCCCCGCCGACTCCTCCCTCCCGATCACCACCGTCCACGTATAACCGGCCGCGGCGTCGTGCGGCGGGTCGTCGGCTTGCCGTACCTCATCGAGAGCCGGACGGACGTGAGCGGCCCTGAGCCCGAGCGGGGCCCAGAGCCTGCGGTGAGAGCGCGTCAGTCCTTGGTGCGGGTGGGGCGCAGGAGGGCTTCGGCCAGGGCGAGCATGGTCTCCTCGAGGGCGCCGAGGCGCTTGGTGAGGTCGGTCGAGGCGGGCTCGACGATCTCGGTGACGGACTGGGTGAGTTCGTCGCGGTCCGGGCGGGCCTGGATGAGCTCCGTGAGGGTGGCCGCGGCGGCCGTGAGGCGCTCGGTCTGGTCGGCCGTCTGGGACTCCAGCAGCTCGCCGACTCGCTCGCTGATGCCGAGCGTGGCGGGCAGCTGGCCGACGCGCTGGTTGACCGCCTCGACGCGGTCGTCGACGGCCTCGAGGTGCTCGTTGGCCTTGGTGGCGTGCGAGACCAGGCCGGTGAGGTGGGTGTCGACGGTGTCGAAGCGGTTGGTGACGTGCTCCTCGACTTCGCCGAGGCGCTCGTCCAGGGACTCCAGGCCGTTGTCCAGGTTGTTGAAGCGGCCCTCGTGGCGCGTGGCCGTGTCGGTGAGGCGCTGGTCGGTGCCGGCCAGGCGCTCGTCCAGGGTGGTGAAGCGGCTGTCGACCCGCCCGCCGAGCTCGTCGAAGCGGTCGTCGTGGCGGGCCAGGTGGTCGGTCACGGCGCCGAGGTGGTCGCCGGTGTGCGCCAGCTGGTCGTCGATGGCGGCCAGCTGCTGCGCTGCGGCGGCCAGGTGGCCGTCGATCGCGCCGAGGCGCTGGTCGACCTGGCCGTCCATGGCGCCCAGGCGCCTGTCGAGGCCGCCCACGCGGGAGTCGACGCCGGTGATCCTGGTGTCGAGCCCGCCCAGCCGGCCGGCGACGCCGTCGAGGCGGGTGTCGATGTCGGCCAGGCACTCGTCGGCGGTCTCGATGCGGCCGTCGACGCTGTTGAGCCGGGAGTCGACCGCGATCAGCCGCCCCTCGACCCGGTCGACCCTGCTGTCGACCCCGTCGAGCCTGCCCACGATCTGCTGCTCCGCCTCGTCCACGCGGCCGGCCATGGCCTGCTTGGCGGCCTCCACGTCGCTCGTGAGGGACTCCCTGGCGGCCTCGACGTAGCTGCCGAGCGTCTGCTGCGCGGCGTCGAGGCGGCTCGTCAGGCCCTGCTGCACGGTCTCCAGGCGGGTGCCGACCTGGGCGAGGCCCTCCTGGACCCGCTCGTTGAGGTCGAGCACGCCGCCCTCGACGCGGTCGGTGCGCGTGGTCAGGTCGGCCAGCGACTTGTCGAGGCGGGTGAAGCGGTTGGCGGCGGCCTCCATGCTGGAGTTGAGCTGGCCGAGCCTGTTGGCGAACTCGCCCATCCGCTTGGTGATGCCATCAGTGGTGTCGAGCACCGCCTGCAGCCGCTTCAGCGCCTCGTCCACGCTCTCGCCGACGGTGCCGAGGTCGGCCCAGAGGCTGGGCAGCTCGACCACGGGGGCGACGCGCTGGCTGACCGAGTCGACCCTGGCGTCGACCGTGCCCACCTGCTCGCCCACGGCGTCCACGTGGTCGCGCACAGCCTCGACGTGCTGGGCCAGGCCCTCGGCCCACAGCGGCGGCTTGGCGGTGAAGTCGTCGATGCGCCCGCTGACCGTCTCCAGCGTGCCGCTCAGCCCGCCGAGCTCGCGTTCGCGCACCTCGCGCAGCAGCCACTCCATGCCTTCCAGGCGCTGGCGGATCTCGTCGAGGACGGCGCCCTGGGTGCGCTGCTCGTACACGTGGTCCTGGGCGGCGCGCGCCAGCAGCTCCCGCATCCTGTCGGAGATGGCGGTCTGGCCGCCCGCATGGAGAAGGGTGGTGTGGTTGGAATGATCCACCGAAAGCTCCTTCGCTCGCCGACGGTCTGCCGCGCAGCGGTGGGATTGGTCCGGGTTGGAGATGAAAGAAGGAGGGTTGCGATAACCGCGATGGGGGGTGAACTTCCGGACGCCCACCTTAGCCAGTGGATCAAGGAACGTCAGCGGCGTTGGAAAAGATCAGGGTTACCCGGCTAACGCCCCGGTTTGTCATTTACGCAGGTGGGGACGGGTGGCAGAGCAGGGCGTACGGGTCATTCATCACCCGGGTAAGAATGATGACCGCGGATTTATCGCCCGAAAGTCGCAAATCCTGTCTCAACCGGTCGATGTCCACCGCGGAGCCGCGCTTTTTGATGGTGACATTTCCTATTTCGCGGGCTCGGAGTACGGCGCGCAGCCGCTTCAGCGAGAACGGCAGCGCCTCCTCGACCAGAAACCTGGAGGCCCAGGGAGTGTCCACGGGTTCGTCCCCGGTGATGTAGGCGATCATCGGGTCGGCCAGCCTGCCGTCCACCATCCTGGCCACCTCGGCGACCAGGTGCGCCCGGATCGCGGCCCCGTCGGGCTCGTAGACGTAACGCCCCAGCGGCCCGGCAGGCGCCACCGCGGCGTCGCCGCCCGAGGCCATGGTGTCGCCGCCGGGCAGCAGCGTGGCCCGGCGCCCGGGGCGCGTGCCGCCGAGCCAGATCGCGGCCTCCTTGACCTCGCCCCTGTAGGACACCCACTCCGTCTCGGCGCTCTCGGGGATGAACTCGTACGGGATCCCTGGCGCCACCTTCAGGCACGCCACCGGAGCCCTGGCGGCCAGCTCGAGCACGACCGGCCACGGCGGCGAGTACGCCAGGGGATCGAACGTCCTGCCCTTCCCGGTACGGCGGGCCGGATCGGCGAACAGCGCGTCGTGGTCCTCCGGCGTGACCTCGGCCGCGTCAGCCGTACGGACGGAGATCCTCCCCGACAGCCCGAGCGCGTCGGCGTTGGCCGCGGCGACGGCGGCGGTCAGGGGATCCGCGTCCACGGCCTCGACCGTGTACCCGGCCAGCGCCAGCGCCAGGGCGTCGCCGCCGATGCCGCAGCAGGCGTCCACCACGCGGGCCCCCGCCGGGGGCACCAGGTCCGACAGCCTCCGTGACCGGTGCGCGGCCACCGCGGCCCGGGTGGACTGCTCGAGCCCGTGCGGCGTGAAGTACATCCGTCCGGCGTCGTCGCCGAACTTGGCCTTCGCCCGCTCGCGGAGCCCCGCCTGCGTCAGCGCCGCGGAGGTCAGCGTCGCGTCGTAGGTCTTGCGCAGCGTGGTGGCGGCCTTCACCGGATCGCCTCCGGCCAGCTCGGCCGCCTCGCCGAGCGCCTTCTGTCCCCGCGGGGTCAGCAACTCGAGAAAGGCGTCCAGCTCCACACCACCCGACGTTACCGTCCCCCGGTCAGAGTTCGGTGTCGCCCAGGGAGACCAGGAGGCGGCGGAGGAGGGCCGCCAGGGCCTCCTGGTCGTCGGGGGTGAAGGCCGACAGGATGCGGAGTTCGTTGGCCATGTGGCCCTCGAGCAACTCGTTGGCCAGGCGTTCGCCCTCCTCCGTGAGCGCGACCAGGACCATGCGCCGGTTGTCGGGGGCGGGCCAGCGCCTGACCAGGCCGCGGTCCACCAGGCGGTCCATGCGGTTGGTGAGGGCGCCGGGGCTGACCAGGGCCGAGCCCGCGAGGTCCTTCATGCACATCGTGTGCTCGGCGTTGGCGCGCAGCAGCGTGGCCAGCATGTCGAACTCCCACGCCTCCAGGCCGCGTGCCTGGAAGAAGTCCTTCACCTCGCGCTCCACCAGCCGGGATGCCCGGGACAGGCGGCCGATCACACCCATGGGGGAGACGTCGAGGTCGGGCCGGGCTCGCGCCCACTGGGCGGTGATCGCGTCCACTGCGTCGTCCATGATGGCCACCGTACATCAAAAACTTTGAGGTTGAAATGTTCGACACGATGCGCTAGCTTGCGGAGTGCGTTGAAGAGTTCAATGTCGAAGTGTTTGAGGTGGAGTTCATGAAGGTCCTGGTCCTGGGCGCGACGGGGTACATCGGCGGCGCGGTCGTGGAGAAGCTGCAGGAGCGCGGCCACGACGTGGTGGTCGTGGTGCGAGGGGAACGGCAGGTTCCCGGCGTGACCGACGTGCGCAACGGCGATCTGTCCGACCCGGCCACGATCGAGGTGACCCCTGACATCGACGCCGTGGTGCACGCCGCGCAGCTGACCGGCGACGAGGCCGTCGACCTCGAGGCCATCGGGAAGCTGACGGTCAAGCCGCTGGTCTACGTGAGCGGCGTCTGGGTGCTCGGTCCGGTCGACGGCGGCCACGAGGAGAGCCCGACCGACCCGATCCCGCTGGTCGGCTACCGGCCCAAGGTGGAGCGCCTGGTCCGCGACGCCGGCGGCACCGTGGTGCGGCCCGGTGTGGTGCACGGGCGCGGCGCCGGCATCGCCGCGCTGCTGCGCGGCCAGGCGGCCGAGCGCGGCCAGGGCGTGTACGTCTCGGACGGCACGGTGCCCACCTGGGCGTTCGTCCACGTCGACGACCTGGCCGAGCTGATCGTGGCGGTCGTCGAGAAAGGCGAGAAGGGCGCGCTCTACCACGGGATCACCGAGGAGGGCGTGCCGCTCACCGAGGTCGCGCAGGCGGCTGCCGAGTCGGCCGGCGTGGCCAGGAGCGCGCACCCGTGGCCGCTGGAAGAGGCCGCTCAGCTGCTCGGCCAGGGGTTCGCGGAGGCGCTCGCGCTGAGCCAGCGTGTCGGATCCGACCGCACCCGCGCCGCGCTCGGCTGGAACCCCAGCAGGCCCGGCATCGTGGCCGACCTGGTGGAAGGCTCGTACCAAGGATCGCTCTGAGCGGACGCGTTCGTGTTGACTGTCAAGCCCCTCTTGCATATGTTTCCTGTTGGCACTCTCCCCTTGAGAGTGCCAACGTGCGACGAGGCAGGTCTGACACCCGCGACGGCAGGCCCCGCTGGTCGCCTCTTCTAGATCATTCAAATCTGAAGGGGAGGTCCGATCGTGACGACCGCCACCAAGGTTCCCGTTAAGCCGCTCGGCGACCGCATCGTGGTTCAGCCGCTTGAGGCTGAGCAGACGACCGCTTCCGGCCTGGTCATCCCTGACACCGCCAAGGAGAAGCCGCAGGAGGGCAAGGTCCTCGCGGTGGGCCCGGGCAACTGGGACGACGAGGGCGAGAAGCGGATTCCGCTCGACGTCGCCGAGGGCGACATCGTCCTCTACAGCAAGTACGGCGGCACCGAGGTCAAGTACGGCGGCGAGGAGTACCTGGTGCTCTCCGCTCGCGATGTTCTCGCGATCATCGAGAAGTAAGCCGGATGTGTCGGGCCCCGGACGCTCTATAGGGCGCCGGGGCTTTCGACGCTAGGAGAGGACTTTCAAACCAATGGCGAAGATCCTGGAGTTCGACGAGGACGCCCGCCGCGCGCTCGAGCGCGGCGTGAACGCCCTCGCGGACGCCGTCAAGGTAACCCTCGGCCCGCGTGGCCGCAACGTCGTCATCGACAAGAAGTTCGGTGCTCCGACGATCACGAACGACGGTGTCACCATCGCTCGTGAGATCGAGCTGGAAGACCGCTACGAGAACCTCGGCGCTCAGCTCGCCAAGGAAGTAGCCACCAAGACCAACGACATCGCGGGCGACGGCACCACCACCGCGACGGTCCTGGCCCAGGCGATGGTCCGCGAGGGCCTGCGCAACGTGGCGGCCGGCGCCTCGCCGCTGTCGCTCAAGCGCGGCATCGACAAGGCCGCCAAGGCGGTCAGCGACAAGCTGCTCGCGGTTGCACGCCCGGTCGAGGACAAGAAGGAGATCGCGAACGTCGCGACGATCTCCGCGCAGGACGCCAAGATCGGTGACCTGATCGCCGAGGCGTTCGACAAGGTCGGCAAGGACGGTGTCCTCACCGTCGAAGAATCCAACGCCATGGGCATGGAGCTCGAGTTCACCGAGGGCCTCCAGTTCGACAAGGGCTACCTGTCGGCCTACATGGTGACCGACCCCGAGCGCATGGAGGCGGTCCTCGAGGACGCCTATGTGCTGCTCACCCAGGGCAAGATCTCCTCCATCGCGGACTTCCTGCCGCTGCTGGAGCAGGTCGCGCAGACCAAGAAGCCGCTGCTCGTGGTGGCCGAGGACGTGGAGGGCGAGGCGCTGGCCGTACTCGTCACCAACAAGATCCGCGGCACGTTCACCTCGGTCGCGGTCAAGGCGCCCGGCTTCGGCGACCGCCGCAAGGCGATGCTGCAGGACATGGCCATTCTCACCGGCGGCCAGGTCGTCGCCGAGGAGGTCGGCCTCAAGCTGGAGAACGTCGGTCTCGAGGTGCTGGGCCAGGCCCGCCGCATCGTGATCACCAAGGACGCCACGACCGTCGTCGACGGCGCCGGCGACCAGCAGGCGATCGAGGACCGGGTCAAGGAGATCAAGCTCGCCATCGAGCAGTCCGACTCCGACTGGGACCGCGAGAAGCTGCAGGAGCGCCTGGCCAAGCTCGCCGGCGGTGTGTGCGTGCTGCGTGTCGGCGCCGCCACCGAGGTCGAGCTCAAGGAGAAGAAGCACCGCCTCGAGGACGCGATCTCCGCGACGCGCGCCGCGATCGAGGAGGGCATCGTCGCCGGCGGTGGCGCGGCCCTGATCCACGTCTCCAAGGAGCTGGACAACCTGGGCCTGGACGGCGACGAGGCGACCGGTGTCGGCATCGTGCGCCGCTCGCTGGTCGAGCCCGCCCGCTGGATCGCCGAGAACGCCGGGCTCGAGGGCTACGTGGTCACCCACAAGATCTCCGAGCTGTCCGCCGGCCACGGCCTCAACGCCGCCACCGGTGAGTACGGCGACCTGATCGCGCAGGGTGTCATCGACCCCGTCAAGGTCACCCGCTCGGCCGTGCAGAACGCCGCGTCCATCGCCGGCATGCTGCTCACGACCGAGGCCCTCGTGGTGGAGAAGCCCGAGGAGGAGGCGCCGGCCGCCGGCGCCGGTCACGGCCACGGTCACGGCCACTGACCTCTCGCAAGAAGGCCCGCACCGCTTTCCGGTGCGGGCCTTTCTGCTTGTACGGCAAGCACGGGACCCGCCTGCGGTGGGCCTGGGAAGCCGTACGAGTGCGTGTTTTCGTGCGGAATCCGGTTGGGGGCGGCACTGCCGTACAAGATCCGGCATGAATTGGGATGTAGCAGACAGGCGCTCTGGAGCGATCTCCTCGTAGAGGGAGAGCTCTCTAGAGAAAGTTGGTTTATTGCGGTAAACCGGCAACGCCGGCAAAGCGTCTAGGCGTCTGACAATTGCCCCGCATTTCGGGTTATATCGTGAAATATTTCGCCAACCGAAAGGCTTAGTGTGGCCATACGATTACGGGCGGTTATCGTCTCTTCAATGTGACCAATCCGTAGCCGTTCGCTATGACGACAGGCAGGATCGGTGCGGGCATCATGCCTAACGTGAGCGAGGGAAGCGTCGCCGACGCCAAAATTGGGGTAAGGCTCGCGTCGAGACTTCCGGCACGTGCGGATGACTCCGACCTAAGGGAACTGACGAGCCTGGCCGTTCAGGGGGATCGCCGCGCGATCGAATCCCTTCTCGGTGAGTTGCGCCCGATGGTGGTGCGCTATTGCCGGGCCAGGCTGGGCCGGGTTTCCGGGCAATATCACATTGCCGATGACGTGGCCCAGGAGGTGTGCATCGCAGTGCTGTCCGCGCTGCCGCGATATCGGGACATGGGCCGGCCGTTCGCCTCGTTCGTCTTCGGAATCGCCTCGCACAAGGTGGCCGACGCGCTGCGCAGTTCCGTCCGCTCCGCCGTGCCCACGCAGGACCTGCCCGACGGGCCCGACGACGGGCCGGGGCCGGAGGAGACCGTGGTGCGCTACATCGAGGTCGAGCACGCCCGCAGGCTGCTCGCGCGGCTGCCGGAGAACCAGCGGGAGCTGCTCCTGCTGCGGGTCGTGTCAGGCCTGTCAGCCGAGGAGACCGGTAATGTACTCGGTATGTCACCAGGGGCAGTGCGGGTCGCCCAGCATCGGGCGCTGGCCAGGTTGAGGCAGATGGCCGAGCTGGAGTCGGCTTGACGCCGGAGGAGCGGACCGAGGCTCTGCTCGACGCGCTCGCCCGGGGAGAGCAGCCCGACCTCTCCGATCCCGCCGTGCGGCTGCTCGCGGCGCTGCGCGCCGACGTGGCTCAGTGGCGCTCTTCCGTGTCGATGACGCCGTCCACGTAGCCTCTGGCGTACTCCCAGCTCACGTAGTCGGTCGGGTCGGGGTGGAAGGCCGGCTCGTGCACCTGCGGCTGGCCCCGCTCGATCATCTGGCGCAGGTTGCCGCGCAGCAGCTCCCAGTCGAAGAAGTGCTGTTCACCGCATTCCGGACAGTCGAGCACCAGGCCCAGCACCCCCTGCGGTTCCAGCAGGGATCGAAAGACCTCCACGTCGGCCAGGTCGGTGATGGCCTCGTCGCGCTCGGCTGCGGTCAGCGGCTCGGCGTCGTCGAGCTGCCCCATCTCCGACGACGGGTCGTTCGGGTCGTCCGCGAACGGGTCGCGGGGGACGTCTTCCAGCACCTCACCACCATATGACCGATGCGGTCCGTGTGACTCGTATTAGGTGAGCCATCCGCGCCGGGCCGCTTCCACGCCGGCGTGGAAGCGCGACTGGGCCCCCAACTCGGCCATCGCGTCGGCGAACCTGGCGCGCACGGTGCGCACAGACACGCCCAGCTGCCGCGCGATCGAGTCGTCGCACTGCCCCTGCGCGGCCAGCCGCAGCACCTGCACCATCCCGTCGCCCCGCCTGCCCCACGGCAGGGGTACGGCGCGGCTCCACAGCTCCTCGAAGAGCGAGCGGAGCACGCCGACCACGATCGGGGCCCGCACCAGATAGAAGTTGTAGGCGTGGTCGGGCAGGTTGCCGCCCCACAGCGCGGGCAGCCCGGCGGCCTCGGGTCCCGCGGTCATGAACCAGCTGGGCACCCGGTCGAGCGTGCGCACCTTGCCCCCGGTTTCGACCAGTCGTGTCAGCTGCTCGCGAACACCGGGCAGCGACAGCGTGTCGACCGGGATCACCGCGCGGACGCTCAGCAGCTGCCGCCCCTGCGCATCGATCCAGGGATCAGCAAATTTCCGGACAAAATCCGTCATGGTGCGTTCGTCCGGGATGGCGGTGAGCAGCTCCATCGGAGGCGACTGGACCGCCATGCCGACCACCGACTCGTAGAGCACGTCCGCGCCGCTGACCGCCTCGACGGGGAACGGGCCGCTCTGGTAGTCGCGGCCCGCGTCGTAGTCGCGGATCAGCCCGCGGATCGAGCCGAGCGCGCTGTCGATGCGCCTGCTCTCCTCGGCCAGCCGGTCCAGCCGCTCGGCGATGAGCCGGCCCAGCGCGGCCGCCGGATGCCTGGCCAGATACTCGCCCGACTGCTCGTCGACCACGCCCAGCCGGACGAGGGTCTCGAGCTCCGAGCTCACCTTGTCCACCGGGCCGTCCATGGCCTCCGCGAGCTCGGTGACAGTGGCCCTGTGGAGGCGGAGCACCGCCGTGTACAGGGCGGTTTGCGCCGGGGCCAGGCCCAGCGCCTCGAGCGGATCCGGCGCTGTGCGGGAGTCGTTGCGCATGTGGAGTGCTCCGTAGGGGGGACGGGCGTGTCCGCGAGAATAACCCGGCAATACGCCCGTGTCCGCGCCTTGCGCCGACTCTTCGGCCCGGTGTGCAACTTCGTGCAATTGCAAGTTTTCACATTGCGGTGTGCCGATGAGTAACGCAGGCTTAACCCAGCGTCGGCACCACCCGGCAGGTAGCGCGGCCATCAGGACGCGGAGGGGGGTTCGGTGGCGAGAACGCGCGCCCGGCCCGGTGCCGGTGGCCGGAGGATGGGGCGGATCACCGACCGCCCCATCCCCCGGCTCTTTTTGGTGCCGGGGGTACGACGGATCGTGGGGGTCATCGTCTCCCCGGCATCAGTGCGTTTTGGACGCAGGCCCTAGACTTGGCTGCAAAGCAAAACGGCAGAGGGGGCCGCAGCATGTCCAAGTTCACCGAGACAGGTCTGACCTTCGACGACGTGCTGCTGGTGCCCGCGTACTCAGACCTGCAACCAGGCGAGGCCGACACCAGTTCACGCCTGTCACGCAACATCACGCTTGCCATCCCGCTGGTCTCCGCGGCCATGGACACGGTCACCGAGGCGCGCATGGCGGTGGCGATGGCCCGCCAGGGCGGCATCGGGATCCTGCACCGCAACCTGTCCGTGGAGGAGCAGGCCCAGCAGGTCGACCTGGTCAAACGTTCCGAGGCCGGGATGGTCACCAACCCGGTCACCTGCTCGCCGGACGACACCCTGGCCGACGTGGAGCGGCTGTGCGCCACGTACCGGATCTCGGGAGTCCCGGTCACCGACTCCTCCGGCGTACTCGTCGGCATCGTGACCAACCGCGACATGCGCTTCGAGACCGACCAGACGCGTCCTGTCCGGGCGGTCATGACCGCGATGCCGCTGGTCACCGCGCCCGTGGGCGTCTCGCGTGACGAGGCGTTCGCGCTGCTGCGGGCCAACAAGATCGAGAAGCTGCCGCTGGTCGACCCGGCGGGCAAGCTGCGCGGGCTGATCACGGTCAAGGACTTCACCAAGAGCGAGCAGTACCCGCTCGCCACCAAGGACGCCGACGGCCGCTTGGTCGTCGGCGCCGCCATCGGCGTCGGCGGCGACGCCGAGGAGCGGGCCAAGGCGCTGATCGAGGCGGGCGTCGACACGATCGTCGTCGACGTGGCGCACGGCCACTCCAAGGGCCTGGCCGACATGGTCGGCAAGATCAAGGCCAACAGCCGGGTCGACGTGATCGGCGGCAACATCGCCACCAGGGCGGGAGCCCAGATGCTCGTCGAGGCGGGCGCCGACGGGGTCAAGGTCGGGGTCGGCCCCGGCTCCATCTGCACCACCCGCGTCGTGGCCGGGGTCGGCGCACCCCAGGTCACGGCCATCTACGAGGCCTCGCTCGCGTGCGGGCCCGCCGGGGTGCCGGTCATCGGCGACGGCGGCCTGCAGTACTCGGGCGACATCGTCAAGGCCATCGCCGCGGGTGCCGACACGGTCATGCTCGGCTCCCTGCTGGCCGGCTGCGAGGAGTCGCCAGGCGAGCTGATCTTCATCAACGGCAAGCAGTTCAAGTCCTACCGCGGCATGGGCTCGCTCGGCGCCGTCCGCAACCGCGAGCGTGGCGGCATGTCCTTCTCCAAGGACCGCTACGCCCAGGCGGACATCGGCGGCGACGACAAGTACATCCCCGAGGGCATCGAGGGTCAGGTGCCCTACCGCGGCCCGGCCGCAGCCGTCGCCCACCAGCTCGTCGGCGGCCTGCGCCAGGGCATGTGGTACGCGGGCTGCCGCACGATCGCGCAGATGCACACCGACTGCGAGCTCATGCCGATCACGGCGGCGGGCCTCAAGGAGAGCCATCCCCACGACATCCAGATGACCGTGGAAGCTCCCAACTATCACAGAAGGTAAGAGATGACTCAGCAGGTGGAGATCGGCCGGGGCAAGACCGGTCGCCGGGCCTACGCGCTCGACGAGATCGGCCTCGTCCCCTCCCGGCGCACCCGGGACCCAGAAGAGGTCTCGATCGCCTGGCAGATCGACGCTTACCGGTTCGAGCTGCCCGTCGTGGTGGCTCCCATGGACAGCGTCGTGTCCCCGGCCACCGCCATCGCCATCGGCCGCCTCGGCGGCCTCGCGCCACTCGACCTCGAGGGTCTGTGGACGCGGTACGAGGACCCGTCGCCGCTGCTCGAGGAGTGCGCCTCGCTCGACTCCGCCGCCGCGACCAAGCGTCTGCAGGAGATCTACGCGGCTCCGATCAAGGAGGAGCTGATCGGCCGCCGCATCGAGGAGATCCGCGCCGCGGGCGTCACGGCGGCCGTACGGCTGTCTCCGCAGCGGACCGTGCAGTACCACAAGGCGGTCATCGACGCCGGGGTCGACATCTTCGTCATCCGGGGCACCACGGTCTCCGCCGAGCACGTCTCCGGGCGGGCCGAGCCGCTCAATCTCAAGCAGTTCATCTACGAGCTCGACGTGCCCGTCATCGTCGGCGGCTGCGCCACCTACACGGCGGCGCTCCACCTGATGCGGACCGGGGCCGCCGGCGTCCTCGTCGGCTTCGGCGGGGGCGCCTCCCACACCACCCGCAACGTCCTCGGCGTCGCCGTGCCCATGGCCACCGCCATCTCCGACGTGGCCGCGGCGCGCCGCGACTACATGGACGAGTCCGGCGGCCGCTACGTCCACGTCATCGCCGACGGCGGCATGGGCACCTCGGGCGACATCGCCAAGGCCATCGCGTGCGGCGCGGACGCCGTCATGGTCGGCTCGCCCCTGGCGCGTGCCGCCGAGGCGCCCGGGCACGGCTTCCACTGGGGTTCCGAGGCCCACCACCCGGACCTGCCGCGCGGGCGCCGCGTCGAGTTCGGCACGGTCGGGACGCTGGAGCAGATCCTCCACGGTCCCTCCAGCGTGGCGGACGGCTCGATGAACCTCATGGGCGCGCTCAAGCGCACCATGGCCTCCACGGGCTACTCCGACATCAAGGAATTCCAGCGCGTCGAGGTCGTCGTCGCCCCCGTCCAGCGCTGACCCGCCGTCCAGGGAGGCCCACCGCATGGGCCTCCCCACGGTCGGACATCACCCTGGCCTGTGGTCTCCCAGCCTGGGCGACCAGCCTGCTCACTGTTGGGGTGTCTGGCTGCGCTCGATGAGGGCCAGCAATGCCTCCCGGATCTGGCGCATCACGACGGCGGTCTCCTCGGCGGCTGCGGCGATGGCCCGCCCGCTGGGGGCGACGGGGGGTTCGAGCAACTGGTTCACGGCGTCGGCGAGGACCTCGTCAGCGTCGACGCCCAAGGGGGCGGTGGCCGGGCCGGACATCGCGGTGCTGAATCCGATGAGCACCGCGTTCAGTGCGTAGGCCTGCTCGGGCAGGGGACGGTCATGACGGATCAGGCCGTGCCGGTGCAGGATGGGGATACCCGTCTCACACACGGCGCTGGGCGTGACGCGGGCGAACAGCTCGCGGTCGCCGGCCTGCTGGGTGAGGAGCCGTAGCAGGCCGGGGTCGCCGCTCTGCAGGCGCCGTGCGAGGGGCAGATTCAGCCCGGTACGGATCAGCAGCGGGGCCAGGCGGCGCGGCAGCACGGTGGCGGGGTCGGCGGTGATGCGGGCGAGGATCTCATCCAGGAAGGTCACCAGTTCGCGGGCGAACAGCCCGAGGATGAGGTCCTCCTTGGCGGACCAGTACAGGTAGACGGTGCCCTTGCCGACGCCCGCGCACTGGGCGATCTCGCTGACGGTGACCTTGCGCACGCCGTGGTCGAGCACCAGTTCACGTGCGCTGTCCAGGATGCGGGCGGCTTTGCGCGAGCGGTGCTCGATCAGCGGGCTCACCTGGGCTGTCCTGTTCTTTCGCACTGGACCCGGGTCACACGGCGGCGACGTCGAGCTGTTTGTGCATCATGTCGGCACCGTTCATCATCTTGCCCATGGTCGGCCCGATGACCGGCGCGCGCATGAGGCGCAGCATCGCGGTGCGCATGATCTTCTCCCTGCGGTCGTGAGGTGTGAAGATCCTGCGCATGATCAGTGCGGAGTCTTGTTCGGTGTGGATGAACGGCCGCATCCGGGCCTCCCACGCCCGCAGCGCGCCGGGCAGGTCGCCGGGGTGGCGTTGCAGCATGGTGCCCAGCAGTTCGCCTCCGGCGATGCCGCTGGAGGCGCCCATGCCCGCGTACAAGGTCACGCACCAGGCGGCGTCGCCGACCAGGACGACCCTGCCCCGATGCCAGTGCGGCATCTTGACCTGGTGCACGGAGTCGAACAGAAACTCCGGGCTCTGCTCGAATCGCGTGAACAAGCTCTCCAGCAAGGGTCCTGCGGGCTGCGGTCCGAAGGCGGCGCGGATCGACTCCATCGGAGGGCGGGCGAACTCGGCGTCGATGTCGCCGGTGCGGTAGGAGAACAGCAGACTCGGCGGGTGGTTGTGGAAGGGGAAGGTCCACGCCGAGCGTCCCGGCTCGGCCAGGATCAGGCCATCGTGCAGGCCGAAGCCCTCGATCGGCGCGTCGAGCACGGTGGCGGCGATCATGTAGTTCAGCGGGTGCAGGTACTCCTGCGGGCCGAAGACCAGCTTGCGTACGGTGGAGCGTAGACCGTCGGCGCCCACCACCAGATCGAAGCGCTCGGTGACGATGGCGCCCGAGGCGGTGTCGTGCAGGGTGACCTCGGCGGCGGAGTCGTCCTGGGTGATGCGCGTGGGCACGGTGGAGTAGCGGATCTCCACATCGTCCGGCAGCGCGGAGAACAGCCCCTGCTCCACGTCGCCGCGCAGCAGTTGCCGGGGTTTGCCTGGCAGGTTCCCCGGGTGCATCCCCGGGGTACGGCGTCCGGCCCGGTTCACCTCGTAGGAGGTGAGCAGGGGGCTGCTGCGGTCTCCGATGGCATCAAGCACGCCCAGGCGCCGGGCGGAGGCGACGCCGGTGCCGAACAGCATGACGAAGTATCCCCCCGAGCGGCGCGCGGGCGCCCGCTCGACCAGCACCGGCTCCCAGCCCACCTGCCGTAGCCGTATCGCGGTGGCGATCCCCGTGATCCCGAGCCCGACCACCAGCGCACGGCGGCCACCGCTTGCGTCTCGCATGACGACTCCCTTTCGTCCTGTCCCTACAAACCTGTCGATCGAACTGACCAAATCGGTCGATTAGTCCCTGCCGATGGCCGCCCCCGCCGAGGTTCAACGGCGCGGGCGGGGGCGGTCGGCGGGTCAGGCCGCTGGGGTCGCGGGGGTGGGGCCGTGGGCCTCCACTGCGAGGTCCTGCCAGTCGGCCCAGGTCTTGAGCCGGTCGGCGTAGACCTGCTGGACGATCTGGTTGCCCTGGGTGCCGAAGAAGACCCGCAGGGGCGGGTCGTCGGAGTCGGCGAGCTTGAGGAGTGCCCGCCCCGCGGCGGCCGGGTCGCCGACGTCGAGCGTCTTCGCGAACTCGGCGAAGCTCTCGCGGAAACCGTCGTAGCGCGGGTCGGCCTCGGCGTTCACGGCGCCGGCGGCCGCCTCGGTGGCGTAGAGGCTGGGCTCCACCAGGGTCACCTTGATGCCGAAGCCGGCGACCTCCTGGGCGAGGGATTCGCTCAGGCCTTCCAGAGCCCACTTGGAGGCGTGGTATCCGCCGCCGAGCGGCATCGCGAAGAGACCGCCGCTGGAGGAGATCTGGATGATGTGCCCGCCGCCCTGCTCGCGCAGGTGGGGCAGCGCGGCCTGGACGACCCACAGCGGGCCGAACAGGTTGGTTTCCAGCTGGTCGCGCAGTTCCTGCTCGGACAGCTCCTCGACGGCGCCGAACAGGCCGTAGCCCGCGTTGTTCACGATGACGTCGAGGCGGCCGAAGTGCTCCTTGGCCCGCCGTACGCTCTCGAAAACAGCGGACTTGTCGGTCACGTCCAGCGCAAGGGGAAGCACCGCGTCGCCGTAGGCGGCGACCAGCTCGTCAAGGGGCTTGCGGGCGGTCGCGGCCACCTTGTCGCCGCGTGACAGGGCGGCCTCGACGAAGCTGCGGCCGAGACCGCGGGACGAACCGGTGACGAACCAGACCTTGCTCATATGTCTATCCGTTTCTACTGAGGCTGGATGTTGTAGTTGTGGGCGAACAGGTTGCCGGGGTCGTACTGGCGCTTGACCGCCGTGAGGCGCTCATAGGTCGCCGTCGGATAGATCGCGGCGACGTCCTCTTCGGTGGCGGAGGAGAGGAAGTTCGCGTAGGCGCCGTTGACGTGAGGGGCGAGTCTTCCCCAGACCGCCTCCAGGGCGGGCAGGGCGGCCTCGATGACCGGACCCGGGCCCGCGATGCTGGTCACGATCATCAGCTCCGCCTGGCGATGCGCGTAGGCGGTGGCGTCGTCGGGGATCCGGGACACCGCGCCGCCGACGCTGCGTACGGCGATGAGCGGCGAGCGTTCCGATGCCCCGACCTCGGCGAGGATCCGGAGGGCCGCGGCCGCCGACTCCTTGTCGGCGAACCCGCTCCGGGTGACGAGCTGGATGCCGGGAGGCGGGGTCATACCGTCCACGAGCGTGTCGGCATAGGGCTTCAGCGCGACATCGTCGTCGATCACCGTGCCGAGCCGGCGGATCGGGCCGATCGCCTGGGCCGCGAGCTCCGGGTCATCGCCGTCGAAGGTGACGTAGATCTCGACCGGCGCCTCGGGTCCGCCGGCGAAGGGGTTGGCGAAGTTCGCGATGGAGGTGAGCTCTTCGGGGGCGGTGCGGAGGTAGTCCGCCCAGCCCTGGAGCACGGTGGCCGCCTCAGGTGCCGGGAAGGCGATCTTGCCGTAGAAGACGTCCGTCGTGGGGTGTGCCGCGAACTCGAAGGCGGTCACGATCCCGAAATTGCCGCCGCCACCGCGAAGCGCCCAGAACAGCTCCGCGTTCTCCTCGGCGCTCGCCCGCACGACCTCTCCGCCGGCCGTGACCACCTCTGTGGCGACCACGTTGTCCATGGCCAGGCCGTACTTCCTGACCTTCCAGCCGATGCCGCCGGCCAACGTCAGCCCACCGACACCGACGCTCCTGGTGTCGCCCGAGGAGATCGCCAGGCCATGCGGGGCCAGGGCGGCCGCGACCTGACCCCAGGTGGCGCCGCCGCCGATCCGCACGAGGTGGCGCTCCTTGTCGATGATCTCCACGGTGGCGAGCCTGCCGAGGTCGATCACGATGCCGCCGTCGTTGGTGCCGAAGCCGGGAAAGCCGTGGCCGCCGCCTCGCACGGACAGCACAAGCGCTGCATCGGCGGCGAATCTCAGACCCGCCTGCACGTCCTCGACGCTCTTGGGCCGCAGGACATAGGCCGGAGTGCCCGTGGTCAGTACCGAGCGACTGGCCGATTCGTACTCCGCTGCGCCCGGTTCGATGATGTCGCCGCCGAAGTCACGGCGAAGGGTTTCAAGCGCTGAACTCATGACCTTCCTTTCGTTATGCGAACTGGCCGGGCTGGTAGTCGCCACCGGGCAGCCGGGGGATGACGCCCAGGCGGTTGGCTGAACGAACACAAGATGCCGACCACCCGGTTCTTGTGACAGCGAGGTCTGGTGACGTGCGCCACACTCAGGTGGCCGCATCGGGTACGGCGCCGCCCCGGCGTCACGTGATTTCGCACTCGGCACGGCGGACGGGCTACCGTCCGATGTCACAAAACCGCAGGCCGCGACGTCTGGTGGGTGAGACTGTCGAGAGCGAACAGGAGCCAACCATGGCCGGCACGTCGCAGAGCGCGCCCGAGGATCGCGGCGGGGACATGAGCCCGGACTCCCCGACTGAGGCGTTCCTCACCCACCGCAACCTGCTGTTCACCGTCGCCTACGAGATGCTCGGCTCGGCCGCCGACGCCGAGGACGTCCTGCAGGAGACGTGGCTGCGGTGGGCGGGAGTCGATCTCGAGACCGTGCGGGACCAGCGCGCGTACCTGGTCCGGATCACCACCCGGCAGGCGCTGGGCCGGTTGCGCACGCTCGGCCGGCGCAAGGAGTCCTACATCGGCCCCTGGCTGCCCGAGCCGCTGCTGACCGCGCCCGACGTGGCCGAGGACGTCGAGCTGGCCGACAGCGTCTCGATGGCGATGCTGCTGGTACTGGAGACGCTCACACCGACCGAGCGGGCGGTGTTCGTGCTGCGCGAGGTGTTCGACCTGGACTACGACGAGATCGCCGAAGCCGTGGACAAGAGCCCGGCCGCGGTCCGCCAGATCGCCCACCGGGCGCGGGCACACGTCGCCGCACGCCGGCCGCGCGAGGTCGTCTCCCCGGCCGAGACCCGGGACGCGCTCCAGGCGTTCCAACGGGCGATCGAAACGGGCGACCTGCAGAACCTGCTCGACATCCTCGCGCCGGACGTCGTCCTGCTGACTGACGGTGGCGGAATCAAGCAGGCGGCGCTGGCGCCCGTCGTGGGGGCCGACCTGGTGGCCCAGGTACTGAGCAGGGTCGAGGCCGTGGCGTCGCTGCAGCCGGCACAGGTCAACGGCTACCCGGCGCTGATCGCCCGGCTCGACGGCGAGATCGACACCGTCCTGGCGGTGCGCATCGCCGACGGTCTCATCGCCGGGCTCTACGCCGTGCGCAATCCCGAGAAGCTGTCGTACATAGAGCGGGAGACCGCCCTGCACCGCTGAGCCCGCCAACGCACCCGAGCTACTTTCTGGCCGCATGTCACAGATGTCCGGGCTGTCTCGTCTCGGGTTCCGAAAGCAGGTTCTGGGATCGGGAAGGTGATGGTCATGCGGGTGTTCGTGGCTGGTGGGACCGGGGTTTTGGGACGGCGGCTGGTGCCGCAGCTGGTGGCCCGGGGTCACCAGGTGACGGCCACGACGACGAGCTCGGCCAAGTTGGGATTGGTGGAGCAGCTGGGCGCCGAGGCGGTCGTGATGGACGGGCTGGATGCGATGTCGGTCGGTGAGGCGGTGGCCAAGGCCCGGCCGGAGGTGATCGTGCACCAGATGACCGCGATTTCCGTGGCGCATGCCGGCAAGCCCGACATGAAGCACATGGATCAGTGGTTCGCCGGCACCAACCGGCTGCGCACCGAGGGGACGGACCACCTGCTGGCCGCCGCGGAGGCGACCGGCGTGACCAACTTCGTCGCGCAGGGCTACGGCGCTTGGAACGGCATCCGTGAGGGCGGCTGGGTGAAGACCGAGCAGGACCCGGTGGACCCGATGACGGGGACGCCGGCGGAGCCTGGGATGACGGCTGTCGGCCACGTCGAGGACGTGGTCGTCAGGGCCGGCGGCGCGGTCCTGCGGTACGGCTGGTTCTATGGGCCGGGCGCCAACGACGACCTGGTCGAGCCCGTGCGCAAGCGGCAGTTCCCGGTGGTCGGGGGCGGCGCAGGCTACTGCTCCTGGGTGCATCTGGACGACGCGGCGAGCGCTACGGTCCTGGCTGTGGAGCAGCGGGCGAGGGGTGTGTTCAACATCGTCGACGACGAACCGGCCCCGGCCGACCAGTGGCTGCCCTACCTGGCCGCGTGCGCGGGAGCGAAGCGGCCGATGCGGGTCCCCGCCTGGCTGGCCCGGCCGCTGGCCGGGGACGTGGCGGTGATGATGATGACCGAGGGGCGCGGTTTCTCCAACGCCAAGGCCAAGCGGGAGCTCGGCTGGGAGCTGCGCTACCCGTCGTGGCGGCAGGGCTTCAAGGAGGAGCTGGCATGACCCGCGCCGAGGAGTTCGAGGACCTGCGGCCGCTGCTGTTCTCGATCGCCTACCGGATCCTCGCCAGCGTGAGCGAGGCCGAGGACGCGGTCCAGGAGACCTGGCTGCGCTACCAGGCCACCCCGACCCAGCCCGCCTCGGCGAAGGCATTCCTCTCGGCCGTGGTCACCCGGATCTCCATCGACGTGCTGCGCTCGGCCCGCGTCCGGCGCGAGGAGTACGTCGGGCCGTGGTTCCCCGAGCCGCTGATGACCGACCCCTACCAGGACCCGGAGCGGTCGGCGGAGCTGGCCGACTCGCTGTCGATGACGGCCCTGCTCCTGCTCGAACGACTCAGCCCGCTCGAACGCGCGGTCTTCGTGCTGCGCGAGGTGTTCGGGTTCGAATTCGGCGAGGTCGCGACGGCGGTGGGGCGTTCACAGGCGGCGTGCCGCCAGCTCGCGGCGCGGGCGCGCCGCCACATGGACGAGGGCAGGCCCCGGTTCGAGGCCGACCGCAAAGAGCGCGAGGAACTCGCCGGGCGATTCTTCGACGCCTTCAGGGAAGGCGACGTCGGCGGGCTGCTGGACCTGCTCGCCACCGACGTTCACCTGGTCAGCGACAGCGGTGGCAAGGCCCCGCAATGGGGCAGGGGCGTCTTCGGCGCCCAGAACGTGGCCCGGGCGCTCGCCGCCCTCGTCTCGCCGTTCGCCCAGATCGGCGGCGTGGTGGAGCCGCACGAGGTGAACGGCCAACCGGGCGCGATCTTCCGCGACCGGGACGGCAAGGTCCTCAACACCTGGACGCTAGACATCCTCGACGGACAGATCCAGACGATCCGCACGGTGCTCAACCCCGACAAGCTCGAGCACGTGGGCCCGGTGGCCGATGCCTGGGCGGTCGTCCGCGAGGCGCAGCAGGCCCGCCGCTCCACGAACTGACCACCGGCGCTCCCTGACCTGGTGTCCTGAAGCTCCCGCGCGGCTCAGCACTGGCGGCCGCCGCGGCCACAGCCCGCTTACTCGAGGCATGCCGACCTTCTGCAGGCCGCCCACGGCCGTACCCATCGACAGCCGGATTCCTCGTCGTGGGCCGAACAAGGCCCACGCGTCGATGACCGGCGGAAGAAGAAGAAAAAGAAGGAGATCTCAACCGTGATCCTGGTAACCGGTGGCACCGGAAACGTCGGCGCCAACATCGTCCGCGAACTGCTCGATGCGGGCGAGAAGGTTCGCGTCATGACCCGCAACCCCACCGACCATTCCCTTCCGGACGGAGTCGAGGTCGTGCCCGGCGACCTGACCCGGCCGGAAACCCTGCCGGCGGCGCTGTCCGGCGTCGACCGGGCCTTCCTGTTCCCCGTCTTCAACGGCGTCGACGGATTCCTCGAAGCGGCGCGGGAAGCCGAGCTGCGGCATGTCGTGCTGCTGTCCTCATCGACCGTCACGTTCGCCACGCCTGGGTGGATCGGCGAACAGCATCTGCTGCTGGAACAGGCCGTCGAAGCGTCCGGGTTGCCGTGGACCTTCGTACGGCCCGACTGGTTCATGACCAACGACCTGGTCTGGGCACCCCAGATCGTCAACGGCGGGGTCGTCCGCGGGGTGCACGGCAATGCCGCACTGGCTCCGGTCGACCCGCGCGACATCGCCGCGGTCGCCGCACGCGCCCTTCTCGATCGGCGTGTCGGCGAGGCATACGTCCTTACCGGACCCGAGTCGCTGACCCAGATCGACCGCGTGCGGATCATCGCGGAGACGATCGGGCGGCCGCTACGGTTCGAGGAGCAGCCCCGAGACCAATTCCGGCAGCAGATGCTGCACCACGGAATGCCCGCGCCGGCGATCGACGAGCTCATCGAGGGGCTCGCCGCGAGGGACGGCAAGCCCGAGCAGCCAGTCCCGACGGTCCAGGAAGTCACCGGGCGGCCGGCCTTCACCTACGCACAATGGGTCGCCCAGCGCGCGGCCGACTTCGGCTCGCCCCCCGCCTGACGGCGCCCGCCCCGGATGCGCGCCTCTGGGCCCATCCGGGGCCCGCCGGGGTATACGTCGTATACCGACAGGTGTACGGTGTATACATGGGCACTGCGGAGAAGATCACGGATGCCGCGCAGGAGATCCTCGTACGCGAGGGCGTCGAAGCCGTGAGCATGCGCCGGGTCGCCGAGGTCGTCGGCGTCACCGCGATGGCCATCTACAAGCACTACCCCAGCCGCCAGGCGCTGCTCCGAGCCGTGGCCGACCGGGCGTTCCAGGACCTGGCCGAGAGGTGGGGGACACGGACGCCGGGTGGCGACTGGGAGAGCAGGGCGCTGGGGTTGATGCAGGACTTCCTGGACTTCGCCCTGGGGAGCCCGCATCTGTACACGTTCCTGATGACTGATCGGCGGGAGCTGGCCAGGCGGTTCCCCGAGGACTTCGAGGGGGGCGGGTCCCCGGCCTTCGCGCCGGTGGTGGCGCTCATCGAGGAGGGGATGGCGGCCGGGCTGCTGCGCGAGGACCAGCCGCTGGAGGTGGCGCTGGTGCTGAGCTCGTCCACCCAGGGCCTGGTCCAGCTGTATCTCGGCGGGCGCATCGGGCTGGACGAGGCCGGGTTCAGGCAGCTGTGCGAGCGGAACGCGAGGAGGCTCCTCGATGGCATCCGCGCTTAGGAAGACACTGATCGTCGTCGTGGTCGTCCTGGTGGGCGCGGTGGGATACGGCGCCTGGTTCGGCAGCGACCAGGGCATCAAGGTCGAGCACTACGGAGGTGGGAACACCTCGGTGCTCGCCGTACAGAACGACCTGGTCACGCTGACCGAGACGGCGGAGACGGGCAAGCCGGGCATTTACTGGCTGGAGTGGACGGGCTCGTTCGCGATGCTGGGCGACGTCGTGGCGCGGGCGCCCGGGCGCATCACGAGGAAGGTGCTGCGGGGGCTCGCGCCGTCCGTCGGTACGCCGGGGTGGTTCGGGAACGTGCCGCCGGGGGACCCGAAGGTCGCCTGGGGGATCGGCTACTCCGAGATCATGGTGCCCACCGAGCTGGGGCCCGCCCCCGCCTGGTACGTGCCGGGGCGCGGCTCCACCTGGGTGGTGGCGGTGCACGGGCAGAACGGGCGGCGCAAGGCGGAGCTGAAGGTGCTCCCGGTGGTGCACGAGCTCGGCCTGCCGTACCTGGACATCAGCTACCGCAACGACGAGGGCGCGCCCGCCTCGCCGGACGGGCTGCTGCACCTGGGCGACTCGGAGTGGCGGGACCTGGAGGCGGCGATCCGCAAGGCCCAGGGCATGGGGGCCAAACGGTTCATCCTGTACGGGACGTCGATGGGCGGGCAGATCATCGGGCAGTTCCTGGCCAGGTCGGGACTGGCGAACCAGGTGGACCGGGTGGTGCTGGACGCGCCCATGATCGACGTGCGGATGACCGCCGAGCAGGGGACCAGGAACCTCCACCTGCCGGGCCTCTTCGCGGCGCTGTCGAGCCAGGTCATCAGGTGGCGTACCGGGGTCGACGTGGACGGGCTCAGCCTGATCCGCCACCCGCCCGCGGCCAGGCCGCCGATGCTGCTGATCCACACCCTCCCCGACGACCAGCACCCGATCGAGGAGGCCCGCGGCCTGGTCGCCGCGGGCAGGCGGCTGAACTGGGACATCACCTTCGAGGAGTTCGCCCAGGGCGGGCACACCGAGGCGTGGAACGTCGATCGCGCCCGCTACGACCGGGCCGTGCGCGCCTTCCTCACTTCAGATCGATCTGGTAGCGGATGAAGCCGCGGTAGGAGGCGACCTTGTCGTACAGGGTCCGGGCGGTCGTGTTGGTCTCGTGGGTGTTCCAGTAGACGCGGTCGCAGCCGCGCTCGCGGGCCCAGTCCGTCACCGCGGCGATCAGCGCGCGGCCGACACCCTTGCCGCGCGCGGCCTGCGCGGTGAACAGGTCCTGCAGGTAGCAGACGTCAGTGTCGGGCTTGGAGGTGCTGGCGTGTGTGAGGAAGTGGGTGATGCCGACCAGGTCGCCGTCCACCCTGGCGCCCAGGGCGTGCAGCCGGGTGTCGGCCTGGAACTCCTCCCAGGCGCGCTGGTACATCTCATCCGGTTCCACGCGCTGGTAGAAGTCGATGTATCCACGGAAGAGCGCTTCCCAGACGGGCCGGTCCGCGGGCTGGAGCTTGCCGATCTCGATCACGCGATCCACCGTAGAAGCGGTCGCGGCACACCGACACGGCCACTTCGGGGCGATATCCGGCGACCACCCCGGGCGGGGCTAGGCTCGCGAAAGTGAGCATTCTTGTCATTGGTGGGACAGGGCGCGTCGGCGGCCATGTGGTGCGCAAGCTGGCCGAGGCCGGCGAGAGCGTGCGGGTGCTGGGACGGACCGCGTCGGGGCCCGACGCGGTCCAGGGTTCGATCGAGGATCCGGCCGCGGTTCGCCGGGCGGTCGAGGGGGTCGCCGGCGTGGTGATCGCGGTCGAGTCCGGCGCCTCGGCCGCGAGCGCCAGCGCGGTGCACGAGCAGGGGGTCCGCAACGTCGTCGAGGCCGCCGCGCCCGGCACGCAGGTCGTGCTCGTCACGCAGATCTATCTGACCAGGGCGGACGAGCATCCCGAGATGGGCTACATCCTCGGCGCCCGGTTCGCCGGCGAGGAGGCGGTGCGGCGCAGCGGCCTGCCGTACACGATCGTCAGGCCCAGCTGGCTGACCGGCCGGCCGGGCGGGCGGAGCGCGCTGCTGCTCGACCAGGGCGACAACGGCGACGGCCAGGTCAGCCGCGAGGACATCGCCGAGATCTGCGTGCAGGCGCTGCGCGCGCCCGCCGCGCGGGGCAAGACCTTCGAGGTGTACGGCGTGCCGGGCGATCCCGTGGCCGACTGGGCGGCGGCGTTCGCCAAGCTCGAAGGCGACCAGGCGTGAGCCGCACCTGCCTGGTCACGGGGGCGAACCGGGGGATCGGGCTGGAGGTGGCGCGGGAGCTGGCGGCGGCCGGTGACACCGTGATCCTGACGGCGCGCGACCTGCGCAAGGCGGAGAAGGCAGTGGCCGGCATCCGGGGCGACGTGGTGCCGGTGCGGCTGGACGTGTCCGACGCGGAGTCCGTGGCCAGGCTCTCGCTTGACCGGCTGGACGTGCTGGTCAACAACGCGGCCATCCACTACGACACCTGGCAGCTGGCGGCCGAGGCGGACCTGGGCGTGGTGCGGGAGGCGCTGGAGACCAACGTGCTCGGCGCCTGGCAGGTCACCCTGGCGGTGCTGCCGCTGCTGCGCGCCTCGGGGCACGGCCGCGTGGTGAACGTCTCCAGCGAGGCGGGATCGCTGGCAAGCATGGGCGCGGGCACGCCCGCCTACGCGATGTCGAAGGCGGCGCTGAACGCGCTCACCCGGATGCTCGCCGCCGAGCTGCGCGGCGACCGCATCCTGGTCAACTCCGTGTGCCCGGGCTGGGTGGCCACGGACATGGGCGGGCCGGGCGGGGCGCCTGTCGCCGAGGGCGCGGCGAGCGTGCTGTGGGCGGTGAACCTGCCCGACAACGGGCCGACCGGCGGATTCTTCCGCCACGGCCGGCCCGTGCCGTGGTGATCACCGGGTGAACCAGGTGGCCGTGGCGCCGTTGCTGAACTCCCGGCGCGCGGTCGGCGTGAACAGGGCCGGGCGGAACTCTCCCGCGAAGCCGGGGATGCCCGTCCCCGCCACGACCGGGTAGCTCTTCACGACCAGCTCGTCGATCTCGGGCAGCAGGCCGGCCGCCAGCTTGCCGCCGCCGGCGAGCCAGATGTCCTTGCCGGTGTCTTCCTGCTTGAGCTCGCGCACCAGCCGCACGGGATCCTCGACCAGGCCCATGGTCTTCGACACGACGTACTCCCGCAGGTGCGCGTACGGGTTGGTCACGTTGATGGCCAGCGCCGGCTCGTAGGTGCCGCGGCCCATCACCAGCGTGTCGAAGGCCTGGTTGGGCGCGTCCACGGCCAGGCCGAGGTAGGGGCGGGCGTGCGTCGGCAGCGTCTCCGGGTAGTCGGACTTGATCCATTCGAGCATGTCGTCGGGCAGCGGATAGAAGTCGATCTCACCGCCCGGGCCGGCGATGTAGCCGTCGATCGACATCCCCACGAAGTACACGAGCTTTCGCAAAACTTCTCCTGTAGTACTCTGATTGAAGTGGTTTGACCGTAGTACTACATATGGAGTGGTGTCAATGGTGAGGCAGAACCTGGCCCGGCGGGCGGCGCTGGTGGACGCCGCGATCGAGGTGCTGGCGCGCGACGGGGCGCGCGGGCTGACGTTCCGGGCCGTGGACGCGCAGGCGGAGGTCCCGGTCGGGACGGCCTCCAACTACTTCGACAACCGCGACGACCTGCTGACGCAGGCGGGCGGGCGGATCTACGAGCGCCTGCAACCCGACGAGCGCACCACGGCCGAGTCCCTCGCGGGCCCGCGCACCAAGGAGCGCATCGTGGAGCTCATGCGTGACATCGTCGGCCGCATCACCGCCTTCAGAACCGGCTGGCTGGCGCTCCTGGAGCTCCGCCTGGAAGCCACCCGCCGCCCGGAGTTGCGCGCCGTCCTCACCGAGCGCATCAGGGAGGACGCCGAGGCCAACGTCCGCTATCACCTCGAATCAGGCCTGCCGGGCGACGAGACGACGGTCAAACTCCTCTACCTGTCGATGAACTGGCTCATCGTCGAACAGCTCACACTCCCGGACCTGCTCACCGACGACGAAGTCCAGAACCTCATCGCCGCCGCCGTGGAACGGAGCCTCCCCTGATGCCCGACCTCCAGAGCACCCACGCCATCGAGATCCACGGCGACGTGGTCACCAAGCGCTACGCCGACGCCGACGCCGGTGCCGCCGCCCGCGAGTGGCGGGCGCTGAACCTCCTGGCCGAGCACGCCCCGGGCCTGGCTCCGGTCCCGCTCGGCTTCGACGGCGAGGCGATCACGATGAGCCGCCTCGACGGCGTCCCCGTCCGTGGCATGGCGACCAGGCCCGCCGAGGAGCTGGCCAAGGCGCTCTCGGCGCTGCACGCCGTGGTGCCGCCCGCTGACCTGCCGGTGCGGCCGTGGCACGCCGAGCAGCTGAAGGCCCAGGTCCTCGAGTGGTGTACGGCATGGCACCCCCGGGACCCGCTGGCCGACCTGGCCGTCGCGGAGGGCGCCCGGTGGCTGGAGTCCTGGCGGCCCCGCGAGCCCGCCCCGCCCGCGTTCGGCGCGGGTGACGGGAACCTGGCGAACTTCCTGTGGGACGGAGAGCGGGTGCGCATCCTCGACTTCGAGGACTCGGGCCGCAGCGACCGCGTCTTCGAACTGGCGGAGGTTTCCGAGCACGTCGCGTCATGGGTCGATGGAGAGGTGAATATCCTGCCGTATTGCGAACTGTCGGAAACCGAGGAGCGGAGGCTGCGGGAGTGCCGGAGGTTGCAGGCGCTCACGTGGCTGTTCCTGCTGTCGGGCGAGGGACCGCGCAACCCGCCGGGGACGTTCGCGCGGCAGGTGCGCAGAGTGCTGGAGAGGTTGGAAGCATGAGGCTGGCGCGGGAGAGTGACCTGAAGGCGGTCGAGGAGATCGTGTTCGCGGCGTACGAGCCGTGGGTCGAGGTCGTGGGGATGCGGCCGCTGCCGATGGAGGCCGACTACCGGACGCTGATCGCCGAGCGGCGGGTCCACCTGACCGGGGAGATCGACGGGCTGATCGTGCTGATCCCGGAGGACGGCGCGCTGTACATCGACAACGTCGCCGTCCGTCCTGACCTGCACGGCAAAGGGGTCGGCAGGAAGCTGCTGGCCTTCGCCGAGGACGAGGCGAGGAGGCTGGGCCTGCCCGCGACCCGCCTGATCACCAACGTGAAGATGCTGTCCAACCGCGCCCTGTACGCCCGGCTCGGCTACCAGGAGGTCGGGTTCAAGGGGGTCGAGGGGCGGCAGGCCGTGGAGATGCGGAAGGAGCTCAGCTAGCCAGCACGCCCAGCAGGTGCGTCACCTCGCGGGCCACGGCGTCGCGGCCCGCCCTGAGGTACTTGCGGGAGTCCACCACCTTCGGGTCCACCGCCAGGTACTCCCTGACCGCGCCAGTGAACGCCTTGTTCAGGTGCGTGGCGATGTTGATCTTCTTCATGCCGTGCCGTACCGCCTCGCGCAGGGTGTCGTCCGGCACGCCCGAGGATCCGTGCAGCACCAGCGGCACCGGCACCGCGGCGTGCAGCTCGGTGATGAGGTCCAGGTCGAGCACCGCGTCCTTGGTGGTCATCGCGTGCGAGCTGCCGACCGCCACGGCCAGCGCGTCGACGCCGGTGCGGGCCACGTAGTCGACCGCCTCGTGCGGCTTGGTGCGGACCCCGGGCGCGTGCACGCCGTCCTTGCCGCCGACCTCGCCCAGCTCGGCCTCCACCCACACGCCCCGCTCGTGGCACCAGGCGGCCACCGAGGCGGTCGCGGCCACGTTCTCCTCGTCCGGCAGCGCCGAGGCGTCGAACATCACCGAGCCGAGCCCCAGCTCGACGGCCTCCTCGACGAGCGCGCGGTCGGTGGCGTGGTCGAGGTGCACCGCCACGGGGACGCGGGCGGCCCGCGCCACGGCCAGCGAGGCGAGCGCGATGGGCGCCAGCGCGCCGTGGTACTTCACGCAGTTCTCGCTGATCTGCAGCACGACGGGCAGGTCCACCGCCTCGGCCCCCGCCACGATGGCGGTGGCGTGCTCGAGCTGGATCACGTTGAACGAGCCCACGCCGAGCGGCGCGTCGCGGACGATGTCGCCGATGGAGGCGAGGGGCATGGCGGACTCCTTAGCTGATGACGATCTTGGGGTGGATGTCGGCGTAGACGTCGCGGTCGAAGTCGCCCGCCACCGGCGCGGCCACCGCCGCCGCGCCGAGCGCGGCCGCCCTGGCCAGCCGCGCGGGCCACGGCGTCCCCTCGACCAGCCCGAGCGCCAGCCCCGCGACCAGCGAGTCGCCCGCCCCCGTGGGATTGCCCTCCACCCGGTACGGCATGCCGGCGCGGAAGGCGCCCTCCGGGGTGACCGCGAGCAGCCCGTCGGCGCCCATGGAGACGACCACCGCCTCGGCCCCCTGTGACCTGAGCTCGGCGGCGCCCTCCAGCGCGGTGCCACCGGGCACGGCCCTGGCGAGCTCCTCGGCGTTGGGCTTGACGACGGCCGGGCGGCCCTTGGGCGCATGGCGCAGCGGCTCGCCGTCGGCGTCGACGATCGCGGGGACACCCCGGTCGTGCGCCAGATGGGCGAGCGTGGCGTAGAAGTCGGCGGGCACGCCCTGCGGCAGGCTGCCGGAGATGACCACCGCGCCCGCCTCACGCAGCAGCTCGCCGTACCTGTTCAGGAAGTCGCCGATCTCGTCGGGCGTCACCGTGGGGCCGGGCTCGTTGAACAACGCGGTCCGCCCGGGTTCGGAGACGACCAGCGTGGTGCGGGAGTCGCCGGAGACAGGGACGAGCGCGTCGGTCAGCCCCGACGCGCGCAGGTCGGCCGCGATGGCCTCACCCGTGGGCCCGCCCGCCAGGCCGGTGACCAGGACCTCCTGGCCGAGCGCCGCCAGCACGCGGGCCACGTTGACACCCTTGCCGCCGGCGCGCCTGTGCACGGCCCGAACCCGGTTGACGCCGTCCCAGTCGACGGCGGGCACCTGGTAGGTGACGTCGAGGGCGGCGTTGAGCGTCACGGTGAGGATCATCAGGGCTCCGTCGTGGTCCAGGCTCCGCGCTGCATGACGCCGTCGACCTCCAGGGAGTCGGACAGGACCACGAGGTCCGCCACCTTCCCCGCGGCGATCGAGCCGACCTTGGAGTCGAGCCCGAGCACCCGCGCCGGGGTGAGCGAGGTCACCTGGACCGCCTCCGGCAGCGACAGGCCGACCTCCTGGACGGCGCGCCGGAAGGCCACGTCCATCGTCAGCGTGGACCCGGCGATCGAGCCGCCCTCCACCAGCCTGGCGACGCCGTCGGCCACGTCGACCTGCATGCTGCCGAGCACGTAGGTGCCGTCGCCCATCCCGGTGGCGGCCATCGCGTCGGTGATCAGCATGGTCCTGGACGGCCCGGCCACGTCGAAGGCCAGGCGGAGCATCGCGGAGTGGACGTGCACGCCGTCGTTGATGAGCTCGACCGTGACCCGCTCGTCCTCCAGCAGCGCGGCGATCGGCCCCGGCGCGCGGTGGCCCAGCGGCGGCATGGCGTTGTAGAGGTGGGTGGCGACCGTGCCGCCCGCCTCGATGCCCTCCAGCGTCTGGTCGTAGTCGGCGTCGCTGTGGCCCAGCGCCACGATCACGCCCTCGGCGGCGGCCGTACGGATCGTGTCGAGCGCGCCGGGCAGCTCGGTGGCGATCGTCAGCATGCGCACGTGGCCGCGGCCTGCCTTGAGCAGCCCGGCGAACTCGGCCGGCGTCGGCTCGCGCAGCAGCGAGGGATTGTGCGCGCCGCAACGCGCCTTGGAGATGTAGGGCCCCTCGAAGTGGATCCCGGCCAGCAGGCCGTCCTCGCACAGCTCGGCCAGCGACGCCGCGGCCGAGGCCAGGTTCTCCGGCGTGTCCGTCACCAGGCTGGCCACCATCGTGGTGGTGCCGTGGCGCAGGTGCAGCGCGACCGCCTCCCGCGCCTTGTCCTGCTCGCCCGTCGGGAAGGACCCGCCCGCTCCGCCGTGGTTGTGGATGTCGACGAAACCGGGCACGACGTGCCGCCCGCCCAGGCTGTGGCCCGCGCGGGGGGCGGATCCCCGGCCGACGTGCGTGATCCGGCCGTCTTCGATGGTCAACCACCCCTCGTGCACCCCTTCGGGCGTCACGATCCGGGCGTCGGAGAGAGTAAGGCTCATGGAGAAAGAATCACAGATCGCGTGAGGTGCAGGGGCTCGTCGGGGTTGAGCCCGCGGGCGAAGGCCCGGGCGACCGCGACACGCTGGGCCCTGACCAGTTCGGCCATCGGGTCCAGGTCGCTCTGGAAGAACGTGCCGCCGGTGACCTCCACCTGCTCGCGCAGGCCCTCGGGGGCGGCGCCGAGCATCCAGGTGACGCGGCCGGGGCCGGCGATGCTGATCGGGCCGTGGCGGTACTCCATCGCCGGGTACGCCTCGGTCCACGACCTGGACGCCTCGCGCATCTTCAGCGCGGCCTCCTGGGCCAGCCCGACCGACCAGCCGGTGCCGAGGAAGCTGAACTGCTCGGCCTCGACCAGCTCGGCGGGCAGCGGCTCGGCCAGGGCCACCGAGGCGTCGGCGATCGCCTGGGTGAGGTCCTCGCCGAGGCTGGCGCGCAGCATCGCGAGCTGGGTGGTGGCGAAGCGGGTCTGCACGACCGACTTCTCGTCGGCGTAGTCGAGCACGACGACCTGGTCGGCGGCCGTCATGACCGGGGTGTCCGGGTCGGCGGTGATGGCCGTGGTCGGCAGGTCGGTCTTGGCCAGCAGCTCCAGCACCTCGGTCGTGGTGCCGGATCGGGTCAGCGCGAGCACGCGGTCGTAGCGCCGGCCCGCGGGCGCCTCGGAGGCGGCGAACGCGTCGGTCTCGCCGAGCCCGGCCTGCTCGCGCAGCGTCGCATAGGCCATCGCGATGAACCACGACGTCCCGCAGCCGACGACGGCGACCCGCTCGCCCGGTTGCGGCAGCGCGCCCGCTAGGACGTTCTCGACGGCGCGGCGCCAGCACTCCGGCTGGGATGCGATCTCGGCTTCGGTGTGGGTGGTCACCACTTACCTCCCGATCGATGTTTGTTTCTGCTCTTTTTATATCAGAACAGCGCATATTTCTGCACTGGTGGCTCTGACCTCTCGTGATGTGCCACGCTTGCTCCTGACGGATCGCCAAGGGAGGGAATTCGTGTCCCGATACGACCGGTGGAACGCGATTCTGGAGCTGCTCGCGCAGGAGGGCCGGCTCACCGTCGAGGAGGCGGCGCAGTCGCTCGACGTCTCCACCGCCACGATCCGCCGCGACTTCGACCAGCTGGCCCAGCAGCAGATGCTCATGCGCACCCGCGGCGGCGCGGTCGCGCAGAGCGTGAGCTACGACCTCCCGCTGCGCTACAAGACGGCCAGGCACGCCGACGAGAAGCACCGCATCGCCTCTGCGGCCGCCGACCTGGTCGCCCCCGGCGCGGTCGTCGGGATGAACGGCGGCACCACCACCTCCGAGCTGGCCCGCACGCTGGCCACCCGCTCCACGCTCGAGTCCGGGTTCACGATCGTCACCAACGCGCTCAACATCGCCTCGGAGCTCACGGTCCGCCAGCACGTCAAGATCGTGGTCACCGGCGGCGTGGCGCGCCAGCAGTCCTACGAGCTCATCGGGCCGCTGGCCTCCGGCGTGCTGGAGCAGGTGACGCTGGACGTGGCCTTCCTCGGCGTGGACGCGCTCGACGTCGAGCTGGGCGCCTCGGCGCACCACGAGGGCGAGGCCAGCGTCAACCACCTGCTGATCAGCCGCGCCGCGCAGGTCGTGGTGGTGGCCGACTCCTCCAAGATCGGCAAGCGCGCCTTCTCCCGGATCTGCCCGATCACCCAGATCGACACGCTCGTCACCGACAGCCAGCTCTCCGACGCCCTGGCCGCCGCGCTCTCCGAGGCCGGCGTCAAGGTCATCAGGGCCTGACCTTTCTCCTGTACGGCAGGCCGCCCCACCCCCGGCGGCTCGGACTGCTGCCATAAGCTCAGTGCGGGTAGGAATGTCAGGGCAGGACGACGGCCGTATCCCAGGGGGAGCTATGACGGCGGGAAGGCGGGTGGCCCGGCTCGGGCCCGTCGAGCGGGCATCGGCGCTGGCCACGATGGCCGCGCAGGAGCTCGACGTGGTCGTGGTGGGAGGCGGAGTGGTCGGCGCGGGCATCGCGCTCGACGCCGCCACCCGCGGACTCAGCGTGGGCCTGGTCGAGGCGCGCGACTTCGCCTCAGGCACCTCCTCGCGCTCGTCGAAGCTGATCCACGGCGGCCTGCGCTATCTGGAGCAGCTCAACTTCGACCTGGTCAGGGAGGCGCTGCAGGAGCGCGGGCTGCTGCTGCAGCGCATCGCCCCGCACCTGGTGCGCCCGGTGCCCTTCCTGTTCCCGATGACGCACTTCGGCTGGGAGCGGCCCTACGTGGGCGCGGGCGTGGCGCTGTACGACACGCTCGGCTACGCGGCCGGGATGACCAGGGGCGTGCCGGGGCACCGCCACCTGTCCAGGAGCCGGGCGCTGCGCCTGGCTCCGGCGCTGAAGAAGGCCGCGTTCACCGGCGCCGTCCAGTACTGGGACGCCCAGGTGGACGACGCCCGCTACGTGATGACCATGCTGCGCACGGCGGCCACCTACGGCGCGCAGGTCGCGCCCAGGGCCCAGGTGGTCGGGTTCCTGCGGGAGGGCGACCGGGTCACCGGCGTGCGGGCGCGCGACCTGGAGAGCGGCGCCGAGCTGGACGTGCGGGCCCAGCAGGTGGTCAACGCCACCGGCGTGTGGACCGACGACATCCAGGAGCTGGTCGGCGGGCGCGGCCAGATCCACGTGCGCGCCTCCAAGGGCGTCCACCTGCTCGTGCCGCGCGATCGCATCCACTCGCTCACCGGGATCATCCTGCGCACCGAGAAGTCCGTGCTCTTCGTGATCCCGTGGGGCAGGCACTGGATCATCGGCACCACCGACACCGAGTGGACGCTGGACAAGGTGCACCCGGCGGCCTCGAGCGTCGACATCGGCTACCTGCTCGACCACGTCAACGCCGTCCTGTCGGTGCCGCTGACCAGGGACGACGTGGAAGGTGTCTATGCGGGGCTGCGCCCGCTGCTGTCGGGGGAGTCGGACGAGACCTCGAAGCTGTCACGCGAGCACGTCGTCGCCCATCCCGTGCCGGGCCTGGTGATGATCGCGGGCGGGAAGTACACCACCTACCGGGTGATGGCCAAGGACGCTGTCGACGCCGTCGCGCACGGGCTGGACCAGCGGGTGCCGCAGTCGTGCACGGACCGGATCCCGCTGGTGGGCGCCGAGGGCTACCAGGCGCTGTGGAACTCCCGGCACCGCCTGGCGCACACCAGCGGGCTGCACGTGGCCAGGATCGAGCACCTGCTGCAGCGCTACGGCTCGCTCATCGACGAGGTGCTCGAGCTGATCGAGTCCGACAGGTCGCTGGCCAGGCCCCTCAACGGCGCGGACGACTACCTGCGCGCCGAGATCGTCTACGCCGCCACGCATGAGGGCGCCAGGCACCTGAACGACGTGCTGACCCGGCGCACGCACATCTCGATGGAGACCTTCCACCGCGGCCTCGCGGTGGCCCAGGAGGCCGCGGAGCTGCTCGCCGTACCCCTCGGCTGGGACGGCGAGCAGGTCAAGCGGGAGGTCGAGTACTTCTGCAAGCGGGTGGAGGCCGAGAGGCTGTCCCAGGAGCAGGACTCCGACCATGAAGCCGACGCCATCAGGCTGGGCGCCCCCGAGATCGTCCCGGTCGCAGGTCCTGAGCACTCCTGAGCCGCGGATTAGGGTACGGCCACCGTCTTGGTGACCGAGCCCGTCGCGCCCTGGTTGTCGGTGACGGTGAGCTTGACGGTCTTGTTGCCCGCCGAGCTGTAGAAGTGGGTCACCGTGGCCCCGGTCCCGGTCGAGCCGTCACCGAAGTTCCACGCGTAGGCCGTGATCGTGCCATCGGGGTCCGAGGAGGACGAGCCGTTGAAGCTGCAGTAGTGCCAGATGAAGAACACCTGGCAGGTCTGCGTGAAGGCGGCCTTCGGCGGCTGGTTCGTCGGCGTGCCCACGGTGATGGTCTTCGCGGTCGACGCGCTTGCGCCCTGGTTGTCGGTCACGGTCAGCTTGACCGTGTAGGTGCCGGCCGCGCCGTAGGTGTGCGACACGGTCTTGCCGGATCCGGTCGAGCCGTCACCGAAGTCCCACGCGTAGGACGCGATCGTCCCGTCGGGGTCGGAGGAGCCTGAGGCGTCGAAGGAGCAGGCCAGCAGGGTGCACGAGTTGGTGAACGCGGCCACCGGCGGCTTGTTGCCCGGCCCGGAGCCCGGCGGGTACTGGGTGGCGTCGTGCACGTCGAGCAGCGGTTCCTTGACGCCGTCGCCGCTGTCGTCGGTCCAGTTGGAGTTGCCCGTCGCGATCAGCTTGGACCGTACGGCCAGCGCCCCGGCCCTGTCGGAAGGCTTGTTGGTCCCGGAGGTGAGGATCCCCGCGGCCCCGGCGACGTGCGGGCTGGCCATCGAGGTGCCGCTGATGGTGTTGTAGCCGCCGTTCATCCACGTCGAGTAGATGCAGGTGCCCGGCGCGGCGATCTCGACCGTGCTGCCGAAGTTGGAGTAGAAGGCCAGCGTGTCGTCCTGGTCGGTCTCGCTGCGGCACGGCAGCGTGCTGCCGCCCAGGCCGCCCGCCTTGCCGTCGATGTCGGTCAGCGCCGACACGGTCACCACGTCGGGGTGGTTGGCCGGGAAGAACGTGGCCGCGTCCTTGGAGCTGTTGCCGGCCGCCACGACGACCACGACGCCCTTGTTCGTGGCGTTGGTGATCGCGGTGCTGATCGCGCTGCTGGTGCAGCCGTCGCAGCCGAGGCTCATGTTGATGACCCTGATCGAGGAGGCGTGGGCCACCACCCAGTCGATCCCGGCGGCGATCGCCGACAGCGTGCCGGATCCGGCCGAGTTGAGCACCTTGACCGCGTGGATGCGGGCGCCGGGCGCGATGCCGACGGCGCCGATGCTGTTGTCGAGCGCGCCGATGATGCCCGCGACGTGGGAGCCGTGACCGTTGTCGTCAGTGCCGGAATTGTCCGCGCAGGAACCTGTCTGGCAGTCGGTCCGCTCGACCACGTTGAGGTCAGGGTGCGTGTAGTCGACACCGGTGTCGATCACCGCGACGTCGGTGTCGATGCGCACGTCGTCGGTGCCGTCGATGTCCAGGTTCGGGTTGTCCGGCGCGAACGCCCGTCGGACTCCGGTGCCGACGGTCTGGTCGAACGCGGTCACCTCGGCGTCGGCCTCGACGGTGAGCACGTTCGGGTCCGACTTGAGCGCCTCGGCCGCCTGCGGGGTCAGCTCGGCCGTGTAGCCCTTGAAGGCGTGCTCGTAGACGCCGACCAGCTGCCCGCCCGACCGGGAGACCTGGTCGCCGGCGATCGACCTGGGCGTCTCCCTGAGGATCGGCTTGAGCTGGACGATGTAGGTCTGGGTTTCGGCCTGGGCGAAGGCCGCGGACGCTGGGGCTGTGAGTGGCGTCGTGAGTAACGCCAGAGCGCTGACGAGTAACGCGAGCATGGGGGTGCGTCGTCGCATGGCAGCGTGAGCCCTTCCATGGGTGGCGGATGGGAACACCTGAAACATGAGCCATCATCAGGGTCCGGGCCATACGTAGACGCCACGTATTGCGACTACGTAGTCCCTCTCAGCTGCCGTCGCGAGGTCAGCCCCAGCTTGCGCAGCGCGTTGGCCACGTGCACCTCGACCGTCCGCGGCGACAGGAACAGGCTCTCGGCGATCTCCCTGTTCGTCAGCCCGGTCGCCGCCAGCCTGCGCACCTGCTCCTCCCGCGGCGACAGCGTGCCCTGCGGCTGCGCCGGAGTGTCGATCCTGCGGTGCAGCCTGCGCCGTACCGTGGGGGTGATCGAGTCGTAGACCGCCTCCCTGGCCAGCGGCTGCCGCAGGCCGTACAGCCCGTCCGGGCACCGGGTCAGCAGCCCGCGGCGGACCGCCTCGGCCAGCCCGCGCTCGGCCTGCTCGGCGGGCACGCCCGCGACCGCGGCCAGCGACCGCTCGCACGCCGGCTCCTCGATCACGGCCGCGGCCTGCACCAGCCGCCGCGCGGCGACGGGCAGCTCGTCCAGCTTGAGCAGTACGGCGTCGCGGAGCGCGGGCGGCGTGCCCGCCGCCTTGCCCGCGGCGAGCATCCTGGCCAGCTCGACGATCGCGAACGGCACGCCCCTGGTCATCGGCCACAGGTCGGCCGGATCACGGAGCAGGTGCTTGGCCAGCAGCGCGGTCTCCTCGGCGTCCAGCGGTGGCAGCGCCAGCTCGGCGTGGTTGACGTGCGGCGGGAGCTGGGCCAGCAGCGCCGCGACGGGGAAGCAGACGTCCTCGGGGCGGTAGGTGAGCACCAGGTTGACCGCCTCGGGCAGGCAACGGGCCAGGAACGGCAGCAGCAACCGGGTGTCGGCGTCGATCCAGTGCAGGTCCTCGACCACGAGCGTGATCGGCCGCAGCGCCTCGAGCAGCGACAGCACGGCCCTGAACAGACGATGCCGCTCGGCCAGCGGATCCTGGAGCGGATCCGGGGCGGGCGGCAGCAGATGGGCGTACTCGGGCAGGAGCGGGCGTAACGCACCGGTGACGGGATTGAGGCCGCCCGGCGGGTTCGCATCGCGCAAGGCCTCGACAATCGGGCCGTAGGGGAAGCGCATCGGATGGCAGCTGCCGATCATCAGCGGGGGTCCGGTCAGCTCGTGCAGGAGCCGGGTCTTGCCGACTCCGGCCTCACCCTCGACGAGGACGACGACCGGCGGATGGTTGAGCGTGCCCGCCAGCTGCCGGAGTTCGCGTTCCCGTCCCACGAAAGGCATGCCGCACCGCCCGGCCCGACTTCAAGATGTCAGTGGATTTTTCACTAATTGTCGGGGTTTGTCGATACGCGTCAATAAAGGGGAAGGGCGCCGACACCCTCAGCGGTCGACGCCCTTCCTGGGGGGAGAAGCGGTTCAGTGGAGCGGGATCCAGGCCTGCGTGGCGAGGTTGTTGATGTCGTTCACCTGGACTCCGTCGTAGGAGACCGTCCACACCGAGTCACCGATGACCATGGAACGCTGGATGCCCGGCTGGTAGCTGTAGCCGTCCTGCTTGTGGACCGGGTGGGTGATCATACCCAGCTTGGAGATCCCGGAGTCGTCGATCTTCAACGCCACGGCGCCGTCCTGTTGCTGCTGCTCGCTGTACGTGCTGAGCGGGATGACCGCCAGACCGGTCTTGGGCCAGTACAGGAACGCGTGCGGGTCCCATTCGGCGCCCGAGCCCGATTCCTTCTGGAACATCTGCGACAGCCGCTTGGGGCCGGCCGGGTCGCTCACGTCGAAGAGCGAGACCTGCGTGCCCAGCGGCCTGCCCTTGTCGCTGGCCTCCTGGCCGATGCCGATCAGCCGCCCGTCGCCGGCCGGGTGCAGGTAGGCCGAGTATCCGGTGATCTTCAGCTCGCCCGTGACCTTGGGCGCGGCCGGGTCACGCAGGTCCAGGGTGTAGAGCGGGTCCATCTGCTTGAAGGTGACGCAGTAGCCGACCGGGCCGATGAAGCGCACCGAGTAGATCCGCTCGCCCTCGCCCAGGCCGCCGACCTCGCCGATCTTGGCCATGCTGTCCGACTTGAGGACGTAGACGGCGCTCGAGCTGTTCTTCTGGTCCTGGGACTGGGTGGTGGCGATGCGCAGGTTGCCGTCGAACTCCGACAGGGAGTACTGGTTCAGCAGCCGGCCCGGCACCTTGCCGGAGGCCACGTAGGAGGGGGCGCCCGGCTGGGTGATGTCGAACCTGTGGACCTCGGTCTCCTCCGGGGGCGCCTTCGGCGTCGACGGCTCCGGCGTGGCCGTGAGGGTCGCCGTGGCCTCAGGAGCGGTGGCGGTGACCGAGGGTTCCGTGGGGGTGGGCTCGGCGGCGGGCGCCGAGGTCGAGGAGTCGTCGACGGCCATCGGTTCGACGATGCGGCCCCACCAGCGCGGGTTGCTGGCCACGTAGAGGCTGTTGGGGGTGCCGTACACCGTGTCGCCGTCGGCGGCCAGGCTGATCGGGTCGGTACCCGCGGCCGTGATGCCCTGCGCCAGGTCGATGGTGTGCACGGTCAGCAGCGAGGTGCCGGTGTAGTCGGCCGGGTGGCTGACCCGCTCGCACTTGACCGCGTCCTTCCTGACCGCGCCGGAGGCGTCGGTGATCTCGACCTTGGGGAGCCACGCGTCCAGGGGCGCCCGCCGTACCACGTCCTGGTTCTGCTTCGTGCGCTCGTCGTCGGTGGCGTTGTCCTTGGGCGTGGGGAAGGTGATGTCGGGCTGGCTGCGCGTCACCAGCCGGACCGTCGAGCCGACCATGCGGGCGTCGATGAACTGCCCGCCCTTGGGCTTGATCGTGCCCAGCACCTTCGGCTCGCCCGACAGGTCGACCAGCACGTAGCGTGTGTCGCCGACCGGGGCGAACGTCTTGTACATGATGTTGCCGCCCTCGAACAGCACCAGGGCGCGGTCGCCAGAAACGAGCAGGTTGGCGGGCTGGTAGACGGGCTGGCCCTTCTCGGTCAGCTTGAGCGTGGCGGTGACCTTCTTGGTGGCCGTGTCGATGACGCGCAGCGTGCCGTCGGTGACGGTGATGACCCGGTTGCCATCGGTCTTGACCAGGTCGGGCTCGTCCACGCCCGCCTCGTGCACGTTGGTGGTGGAGTGGTCGGGGGCGTCGGCGGTCTTGGCCTGCGGGACCGCCGCGGTGTCCTCGCGCGCCATGTACGGCATGATCGGCCCGCCGAAGCCCCAGGGGCCCACGTTGTCCGCGGCGTGCTCACGCAGCCCGGCGAGCATGTCGTCGCAGCTGCTGTAGGACACCAGGCGCACGTTCTTGCTCAGATCGAGCTTGGCCGGGGTGCCGCTCGGAGCAGAGGTGCAGGCGGCGGTGGCCGTCGCCAGGGCGGCGACGGTCAGGGCCTTACGGATCAACGGCTTCATGCCCTCACCACGGATCACTCAGCCGTGCGGTTCAGTGTTCGTCGTGAAAACCGGGCTGAAGTCGAACTTGTCGGGAAGATCGAGCAGCTTGCGTACCAGCCTGCCCTGGAAGTCCACGACCTGGATCTCGTCGTCGGACCCGTTGTCCTGCTCCCAGCAGAACAGGTGCGTCTCGTCGTACCAGCCGAGCACCTTGTCGCAGTCGGAGGAGAACCTGCGCACCCGCTCACCCGTCTCGGCGTCCCACAGGCAGTGGTCGCCGTCGCCGCCGCCCGGGCAGTTGGTGACGAACACCTTGCCGGAGGGGGAGAAGATGCCGTCGGTGCCCGAGGACAGCTCGCCCACGCCCGTCGCCGTGCGGGTGGCCCTGCCCGATCCGTCGAAGAAGCGCAGGCCCTTGTCCTTGCCGACCACGTTGACCGCGCCCTGCTCGCGGCCGTCCCAGCCGAAGGCCGTGTCGCGGATCGAGTCGTCGGCCACCTTGATCACCTTGGCCGTGCCCGCCTTGGTGTCCACGATGACGAAGCCCAGGTAGGTCCAGTTGTTGTGGTCCTCCTTCTCGATGTTGAGCAGGATCCGCGAGCCGTCCTTCGACCAGGAGCGGATGCTGCTGATCAGCGGGCTCTTCACGGTCTTGATCGTGGTACGGCCGCCGGACCGGCGGTCGGTGATGATGATCGAGTCGTAGTTGTCGGAGGTGTAGTTCCTGCCCCGGCCGGCCAGGTAGCGGCCGTCGGGGGAGACGAGGGACTCCCAGTTGCCGGCGTACTTCTGGAAGGTCCCGCGCAGCGACCCGCGGGCATAGTCGATCCAGTCGTCGGCCTTCTTGCTGTAGATCTCGTACGACGTCAGCGTGATCGGGTCGGCCGGGTGCTCGTACAGCGTGATCGGGCCGCCCGCCAGCGGTACCCGCTTGATGCCGTCGGTGGGAACCCCGGTCGGGCGCGGCTCCGCCACCCGCTTCTCGACGGTGGGCGACGGGCTCGCGGTGGTACGGCCGGCCGCCGTGATCCGCTTCCACGGGACCGCCAGGGCCACCCCGGCCACCAGGGCGAGGGCCACGGCCACGGTGATGCCGATGATGATCGGGGCCCGGCTCTTGGGGCGGACCGGGTGGGTGGTCGGCTGGCCGTACTGGGGATGCGGCTGCGGCCAGCCCTGGTGCGGCGGCTGGGTGTGCGGGGGCATGGCCGGGGCGGCCGCGTAGGGGTGGCCGGCCTGGGGGCGGCTGGGTGGCGGGGCCATCTGGGCCGCCGCGGCGCCCTGGGCGAGCATGCCGGAGCCGGAGCTGGAGATGGGGTGCTGCAGCAGGCGCATGATCACCTGCTCGGCCGTCGGGCGCTGGGCCGGGTCCTTGCTCAGGCAGGAGGCCACCACGTCGCGCAGCGGGCCGTCCAGCACGCCCAGGTCGGGCGGGTGGTTGAGGACCCGGTTGATCACCGCGGGCATCGTGTCGCTGCCGAACGGCGCGCGGCCCGAGGCCGAATAGACCATCGTGCTGGCCCAGGAGAACAGGTCGGCCGCGGGGCCGACCTGATGGCCGAGCACCTGCTCGGGGGCCATGTAGGAGGGCGTGCCGACCGGCATGTTGCTGAGCGTGGAGGTGGCGTTCAGCGAGCGCGCGATGCCGAAGTCGATGACCCGCGGCCCGTCCGCGCCGATGATCACGTTGGCGGGCTTGAAGTCGCGGTGCACGATCCCCGCCTGGTGGATCGCGGCCAGCGCGGTCGCCGTCCCGATCGCCAGGCGGTGCAGCGTCGAGCCGGAGCGCGGTCCCTGCTCCTGCACGACGCGGTGCAGCGAGGAGCCCTCGATGTACTCGCTGACGATGAACGGGCGGTCGGCCTCCACACCCGTGCCGAGCACCGCCGCCGTACAGAACGGCGCCACCTGCTCCGCCACCTGCGCCTCGCGCAGGAAGCGCCCGATGCTGACCTGGTCGTCGGCCTGCAGTAACTTCACCGCCACGTGGGTGCCCGACGGGTCCCTGGCGAGGAAGACCACGCCCTGTCCGCCCTCGCCGAGGCGGCCCAGGAGCACGTGGCCTCCGAGCGTCTCGGGGTCTCCTGGCCTCAGCGGGGCAAAGGTTGGCATGAGGGGAATTGTGGCGCTTAGCTAGGACATCCACAAAAACTACCCGTGGGTAGCTAGGCGGAATATCATTCCGTCATGCCCGTCAAGACGCAGGAGATCACCGCTCCCTTCACCGGTGACCGCATCGCCGAGCTGCCCATCTCCGCCGCCGACGACGTGCGCGAGGCCTACGTCAAGGCCAGGGCGGCACAGGCCGAATGGGCGGCGCGACCGGCGGCCGAACGGGCGCGGCCGTTCCTGCGGCTGCACGACGCGATCCTGGACCGGCGCGACGAGATCCTCGACATCCTCCAGGACGAGACGGGCAAGGCACGCAAGCACGCCTTCGAGGAGGTGCTCGACGTCGCCGGCTGCAGCCTGTACTACGCCCGCCGCGCCCCCGGCCTGCTCGCACCGCACGGCCGCAGCGGCATCTTCCCGCTGGCCACCCGCGTCAGCGAGCTGCGCCAGCCCAAGGGCGTGGTGGCGCTGATCTCGCCGTGGAACTACCCGCTCTCGCTCGGCGTGACCGACGCCGTGCCCGCCCTGCTGGCCGGCAACGCGCTGGTGCACAAGCCGGACACGCAGACGGCCATGTCCACGCTGTGGACCATCGACCTGCTGGCCGAGCTGGGCATGCCGCGCGAGATCTGGCAGGTCGTGCTGGGCGAGCCCGCCGACATCGGTGACGCGCTGCTGGACGGGGCCGACTACGTGGCCTTCACCGGCTCGACGCGGGGCGGCAGGAAGATCGCCGAGGAGGCGGCCAAGAGGCTCATCGGCTGCTCGCTGGAGCTGGGCGGCAAGAACCCGATGGTGGTGCTGGACGACGCCGACCTGGACCTGGCCGTGCAGGGCGCGATCCGGGCGTGCTTCACCAACGCGGGGCAGCTGTGCCTGTCGATCGAACGGCTCTACGTTCCTGTCGCGCTATTCGATGCCTTCTCTGAGCGGTTCGTGAGGCAAGTCCGGAACCTCAAGCTGGGTGCGGGCCGCGACTGGTCCGTCCAGATGGGCTCGCTGACCTCCCAGCGCCAGCTCGACACCGTCACGGCGCACGTGGACGACGCGGTCAGCCGCGGCGCCACGGTCCTCACCGGCGGCAAGCCCCGGCCCGACCTCGGCCCGCTCTTCTACGAGCCGACCGTGCTCACCGGCGTCACGGAGGACATGACGCTCTGCCGCAACGAGACGTTCGGCCCCGTCGTGGCCCTCTACCCGTACTCCTCGGAGGAGGAGGCGCTCGCGCTGGCCAACGACACGATCTACGGGCTCAACGCCTCCGTCTGGACCTCCTCGCCGCCGCGCGGGCGCGCCTTCGCCGGCCGGCTCAAGGCCGGCACGGTCAACATCAACGAGGGGTACGGCTCGGCCTACGCCTCCTACGACGCCCCGATGGGCGGCATGAAGGCCTCCGGCCTGGGGCGGCGCCACGGCCCCGAAGGGCTGCTGCGGTACACGGAGGTGCAGACCGTGGCCACGCAGGCGTCGTGGCTCGGGTTCGAGGCGCCGTTCGGGATGTCCAACGAGGCATGGGCCGGCGTGCTGGCCACGACTCTGAAGACGATGCGGCGGCTGCGGCTCAAGTAGCCGGAATGTTTTCACCCCGCCCGGTGTCCATACCGGTCATGGAGATTCGCTACGTGGGTGGACCGACGGCGCTGGTGGAGATGGGCGGGGTGCGGCTGCTGCTCGACCCCACGTTCGACGCGCCGGGTGAGTACCCGATCGGTTCCAGGGCGCTGCGCAAGACGGCCGGGCCCGCCTTCGGTCCTTCCGAGGTGGGTCCCGTGGACGCCGTGCTGCTGTCGCACGACCAGCATCCCGACAACCTGGACACGGCGGGGCGTGCCTTCCTGGCCACGGTTTCCCTGGCGCTGTCGACCCGGTCGGCCGCCGACCGCATCGGGCCGCCCGTCCAGGCGCTGCCGAACTGGACGTCCCACCCGCTCGGCCCTCTTACGATCACCGGCGTGCCGGCCCAGCACGGGCCCGACGGGACGGAGCACCTCACGGGCGAGGTGACCGGGTTCGTCATCCAGGGGCCCGACCTTCCGACGGTCTACGTCAGCGGCGACAACGCCTCCCTGGACGTGGTCAAGTCCATCGCGGCCCGCTTCCCGTCGGTGGACGTCGCCCTGCTCTTCGCCGGGGCCGCCCGGACGCCCCTCATCCCGGACGCGCCGCTCACGCTCACCAGCGCGGACGCCGCCGAGGCCGCCGCCATCCTGGGCGCCCGCCACGTGGTGCCCCTCCACTTCGAGCACTGGGCCCACTTCACCCAGGGCCGCGACACCCTCGAACCTGCCCTGACCTCCCTGCCCGCCGAGATCCACTTCCCGATCCCCGGCAAGCCGCTCACCCTCCCGTAGCCGCCCATCTCGCGGCCTCGCTCTCTTACCTGAGGGCGCACGCTTGGGCCGACGGACGAGCCGGGCGTCCAGCAGGATGATCACATGACAGTGAAGAACGGCAGGCGATGGAATCACAACATCCATTACCACCCCCGGATCCTGCGCGCGATCCCTGATGGCGCCCAGCGTGCCCTCGACGTCGGCTGCGGCGAGGGCATGCTGGCCCGCGAACTCCGGCGGACCGTGCCGCGCGTCACCGGCATCGACCTCGACGCGCTCAGCATCGACCAGGCCCGCGAGCACCCGGACGACGTCGACTACATCCTCGGCGACTTCCTCACCCACCCCTTCGAGCCCGCCTCGTTCGACGTCATCGGATCCGTGGCCACCCTGCACCACGTGGACGCCGCCAAGGGGTTGGCCCGCATGCGCGACCTGCTGCGGCCCGGCGGCGTCCTGGCCATCGTCGGCCTCGCCCGCAGCACCATGCCCAACGACCTGCCGCGCGATCTCGCCGGCGTCGCCGTCAGTACCTTCCACCGCGCGATGAAGGGCCGCTGGGAGCATCCGTCCCCCATCGTGTGGCCGCCGCCGGTGACGTACCCGCAGATGCGAGCGTTGGCCGCCGAGATCCTGCCCGGCTCCCAGTACCGCCGCCACCTCCTGCTGCGCTACAGCATCACCTGGCGCAAACCGCAGCACTGAGCCGGACTGGCCGGCGCATGGCCTCGCGCCCGCACGGCGGCCACTGACCAGGTCAGGCGGGCGAGCCCGCTCAGGTCGGTGCCGTGCTTGATCCGGATGTACCGCGACTGCGGCCTGGCGCCTTTGTGATACGTTCGGCGGCGCCGTGCATCGCTGCGCACTCGAGGAGGTGAGACCGATCAACGCTGTGACAGGTCGGGGCTCCCTCCCTCGCATGGTCTAGGGAGCGCCCGCAGAAGGCATCCCGAAAGGCCCGAAACGCTATGCGCTTCACCTCCCAGACGTCGTCGGACGGCGTCACCGAACAGCTCTTCACCCTCGGCGAGATCCCCGGTGTGTTGTGGACGCCGGAAGACGCCCTCGGCACTCGTCCCCTGATCCTGATGGGACACGGCGGACGGCAGCACAAGCAGGCCCCCGGCGTCCTGGACGGCGCGCGCCGCTTCGCCGCCGAGGGCGGTTTCGCGGTCGCCGCGATCGACGCGCCCAACCACGGCGAGCGGCCGGAGGATGAGGAGTTCGGCAGGATCGCGACCGAGATGCGGGCCGGTATGGCCGCCGGCGAGGATCCGGCTGCGCTGGTCGCCGCCATGCACAATCACCTGGCCGGGCGGGCCGTCGCGGAATGGCAGGCGGTCCTGACCGCGGTCCAGCAGCTCGACCACGTCGGCGACGGTCCGGTGGGTTATTGGGGTATGTCGATGGGCTGCGGGCTCGGTGTCCCGTTCATCGCCGCGGAACCCCGCGTCCGCGCCGCGGTGCTGGGCCTGCTCGGGGCGACCGCGCTGGCCGAGACCGCCGCGCGGATCACCGTGCCGGTGCGGTTCCTGGTCCAGTGGGACGATCAGCTGGTGCCGCGGGCGCAGAGCCTGGCGTTGTACGACGCCTTCGGTTCAGCCGAGAAGACGCTGCATGCCAACCCCGGCAACCACGGAGACCTGCCGCGCTTCGAGACGGACAGCGCCCTGCGGTTCTTCACCCGGCACCTGCGCTGATACCCGTCTGTAGTCCGCGACGCGCCGACCGAGATCCATTCCCGGCCGGCGCGTCCGCATCAGCCCGCGACCGGGGCCACGGTGGGGGAAAGCCGTTCAAGCAGAGCCGTGCGGGCAGGGGAGCTCTCTGGGGGAAGTTAGAGGCGGTGGGTGACCCAGATGTTGGGTTCGACGTAGACGGCGTGGTCGTGGGACGGGGTGCAGTGGACGGGGGTGAGGGCGCGTGGGACGTCGATGGGGCCGGGCGTGTCGAAGGGGAGGCTGGTCCAGTCGCGCCATTCCGCCAAGGTCCCCGCGATGACCATCGACCGCGGCGCCACCTTCGTGATCTCGGCGCCCGCCCGGACGTGGGCGCGGAGCCAGGCATCGTACGGCAGGCCGTCATCCCGGGTGCGGAAGGCGTAGTCCGCCATCGGCACGTGCGGTTCCAGGTGCTTCTGGTTGGGCCGGACCGGCGCCACCAGCTCGCGGAAGCCGAGCCGCACCGCCTGGTCCCGCATGGCGGCGATCATCCGGTGGGAGATCCCGGTGCCGAGCAGGTCCTCCCTGATCGTGATCTCCAACGCCGAGATGCCGTCAAGCGTGTCGCCGGAGGCCCGCGCCAGGTGGCCGTTGCGGATGATCTCGTCCCAGCCCCCGTCGGGCAGTTCGTCCCCGCGCACCGCGTAGGGGATCATGCAGCCTCGCGCCGCCAGCCGCCCCGGCTCGTCGGAGTCGTCGGCCACGAGCACGTAGTCGGCGTACTCGGTCGCGGCGACCGGATAGAAGAGGTCCGCCATCGGGTCCTGGAACATGAACGGCGGCCAGGCGTGCGGCATGTCCCATAACGTGGCGGCGAATTCTGGACGCTCAGCAAGCGAAGTGATCCGGAGGGCCATGTGGATCATTGTCACATTTCGGATGGCCGCTGGATGGGCTGATGCTCCGTCTTGAAGATCAACGTCGTCTGCAGGTGCACGATCTCCGGCCGGATCAGGAACTTCTCCAGCGCCAGCCGGTGCAGGTGATCGGCGTCGGCCACGGCCACGTGTACCAGGAAGTCCTCGGTGCCCGCCACGTGGAACAGCGTGATCGTCTCGGGTAGCCCGAGCACGAAGGCCCGCAGCGGGTCCACCAACTGGCTGGTGTGCGGCCGCACCCGCAGCGCGAGCAGCGCCTGGAGCGGGCGGCCCAGCTTGGCCGTGTCGACCCCGGCGCGGAAGCCGGTGATGATGCCGCGGCGGCGCAGCGAGCGCACGCGTTCCAGGGCAGTGGAGGGCGCGACGCCGAGCCGGTCGGCGAGATCCTTGTTGGGCAGGCGGGCGTCGTGCTGCAGCTCGGCCAGAATCGCGAGATCGATCGAATCCAGTTCGGCGTTATGCGCGATCATCTTCCTATTATTCGGTGCATCTAGCCATACATCGAGCTACGGCCGCATATTTCAAGCCATGTGGGACATTGCGGAGTTTGCCGAGGCGGCAGGGGCAACCGTTGACGAACTGGCGGCGTACGTGGAGGAGAGCCAGCGGGGCACCGCGCGGGTCATCCGGCGCACGCCGCCGCGCGAGCTGGCCGAGAAGCTGGGACTCGGCGAGCTGATCAGGAAGGGCGGGATGACGCCCGAGACGTACCGCGAGTTCCTGCGGACCTTCCTCGACGAGGGGACCAGGCTGCACCATCCCGCCTACCTGGCACACCAGAGCGCGGTACCGGACTTCCCCGCCGCCCTCGCCGATTTCATCCACGGCGCCATCAACAACCCGATGGCCGTCTACGAGATGGGTGCGGCCTCGGCGACGGTGGAGTTCGAGGTGCTGCGGTGGATGCTGGAGAAGGTCGGGTTCCCCGAAGGTGGCGGCGTTCTCACCCACGGCGGTTCGCTGGCCAACCTCACGGCGCTGCTGGCCGCCCGCGCCCGCGTCGCCCCTGAGGCATGGGAGGACGGCGTGCCGGACGACCTGGTGATCCTGGCGCCTCCGTCGGCGCACTACTCGGTGTCACGCGCCGCCGCGATCCTCGGCCTCGGCCGGCGGGCCATGGTCGCCCTGCCCACCGACGACCTCGGGCGCATCGATGTGGCCAGACTCCCCAGCATCTCCGATGGCGAGCTGGGTGCCGGGCGGCGGGTGATGTGCCTGGTGGCCGGGGCCTGCGCCACCGGGACCGGTCTCTACGACGATCTGCGGGGGATCGGCGAGTGGTGCCGCGCGAACGGCGTCTGGTTCCACGTCGACGGCGCGCACGGCGCCTCCGCGCTGCTCAGCCCCGAGCACCGGCACCTGCTCGACGGCATCGAGCTGGCCGACTCCGTGATCTGGGACGCGCACAAGATGCTGCGTACCTCCGCGCTGGCCGCCGCCGTGCTGGTGCGCCGCGAGGCCGACATCGACGCCGCCTTCCAGCAGGACGCCAGCTACCTCTTCTACGGCGACCAGGGCTTCGACCTGATCGGCCGCACGGTCGAGTGCACCAAGGCCGAGCTGGGCCTGAAGATCTTCATGAACCTGGCCTGGCGCGGCGAGCACGGCCTCGGCGAGCACGTCGCCACCCGCTACGCCACCGCGCACCGCTTCTGGCAGCTGGCACGGCAGCGCCCGGGCTTCGAGCTGCCCTACGAGCCCGAGAGCAACATCGTGTGCTTCCGGTACGGCCAGGCCGACCAGGCCGCTCTCCGCGAGCGCATGATGGCCGACGGCACCTTCCACCTGACCTCGACGGAGTTCAACGGCGTACGCCATCTGCGGGTCACCGTGATGTCACCCAACACCGACGACGACACCCTGGTGGCGCTCCTGGACGAGATCGAGCGGATCGCCACGCCCACAGCGCAGTCGTAACGGCGCGCCACCGTCACCGACTCGCCGCCCGCGGGCCCTCAGCCGAAGTACGGCGGGCGGCGCCAACCCGGCCTGCCGTACAACCCCAATCCGTCAGAGCCAGCCGTCGAGGCCGGTTATGAAGGGGTCGAAGAGGTGGCGGTGGATCGTGTGGCCCGCGCCCGCGACGACGCGGACCTCGAAACCCATGCCGCGCAGCTCCTGCTGGTATTCGGGCGGGACCAGGAAGCTGGGATCCGCCACCTGCACCAGCGACGGCACCGCGAGCGGCGGCGTGAAGTCCTTGCCCGAGACCGAGCTCAGCGAGAGTGCCGTGGCAGGATCCCAGAGCTTGGTCATCTCGACCTCCAGCGCCACCTCCTCCGGCGAGAACCCGGGCTGGACGGCCGCGATCTGCTCCGCCGTCAGATCCTTGGCAGCGGCCATCTGCTCCGTCACCGCCGTACCGTCGGGCAGCAGCGGCAACCGGAAGGCGGGATCGGAGTAGATCGCCCGCGCCGGCCTGAGCCGCTCAACCGCGAGCCCCAGCGTGAGCCCGCCCAGCGAGTGCCCGATCGCCAGCTCGGGACTGGCCGGTACGGATTCCACGACCGACGAGGCGAGCAACTCGGGCGTGTACGTCTCCGCCCGAGGGCTCTCCCCGTGACCGGGAAGGTCGACGGCGATGACCCGGTACCCGAGGGTGGCCAGCGCGGGACCGACCCGCCACCAGCACCGGGAGTCGGCGATGATGCCATGGATGAGCACCGCCAGCCGGTCCCCGTCACCCCACTCGCGGGTGTGCAGCTTCATCTGGATCTCCTTATACGTATAAGCAGTTGATAGCATCCAGCCGATGAGCGAGACAAGTAGCAGACCGGTGACCAGCGTCGACGTCGCCAGGGCCGCGGGCGTGTCACAGGCGACGGTCTCCTACGTGCTCAACGACAACCCGCACGCCCGCGTCAGCGAGGAGACCCGGCAGCGCGTCCGCGACGCCGCCGCCCGCCTGGGCTACGTGCCGGACGCCAGCGCCCGCACGCTGCGCACCGGCCGCAGCGGCATCGTGCTGCTCCCGCTGGCCGAGGCCAGGATAGGCCCGCTCGTCCAGGCCCTGCTCGACGACATGGAGGAGGAGTTCCGCGCCCGCGGCTACACCCTCGTCCAGTACGGCGAGCGCCGCCTGACCGGCGTGGCCGCGGCCAGGTCCTGGCTGACGCTGCGCCCGGCCGCGGTCATCGTCGACGCAGGCAGGCTCACCCGCAAGTCGGTGGACCTGCTGCGCTCCTCCGGCACCAAGACCGTGATCGCCTTCTCCGACGAGGCCTCTCCGTTCGCGCCCGCGGTGGTGATGCCGCACGAGGCGACCGGCGTCTGGGCGGCCCGCCACCTGGTGGACCGCGGGCGCACCCGGCTGGCCGCGATCGTGCCGAGAGAGGCGGGCCTCGACCGGATGGGCGAGCGCCGGCTGAGCGGCGTGCGAGCGATCTTCCCCGCCGCCCGGCGCATCGACCTGGCCTTCTCCGAGGAGGAGGCGGGCAGGATCGCCGCGGGGCCCGACCTGCCCGACGGGATCTTCGCCTACAACGACGAGTACGCGATGCTGCTGATCAGCGCGCTGCAGGACGCCGGGGTCCGCGTTCCCGAGGACGTGGCGGTGGTCGGCGCCGATGACCTGCCGCTGGCCAGGCTGATGCGCCCGCGGCTGACGACCGTCCACTTCGACGCGTCCGCCTCGCCCGCCGAGATGGTGGCGATCATCGACGAGATGGTCAAGGGCGAGCGCGAGTCGGTGCCCGGGTCGGTCATGACCTTGATGAACCCCCGGCTGGTGGTCAGGGACAGCGCGTAACAACTTGGACGCGGTCCCTTGTCAGTGACTTCCGTGCGACCTACAGTCCAGAGCAATCGTCGGTGATACGTATCACCACGCTCTGGAAAGGTCCGTTCTATGACCCAAGTTCAGGTCGCCGGCGGGTATCGGCTGAGGCCGCTGTACCTGACGCTTCCCCTCGCCAACGTGGCGGTCATGTTCCTGTGGATGGGGGTGGGCGCGTTCGTCCTCCCCGTCCACGTGCAACGGATCACCGGCGTGAACGACGTCACCGCCCTCGGGCTGGCCAACTCCATCGGCCCGCTCATGGCCACGATCGCCAACCCGATCTTCGGCCAGCTCTCCGACAGGACCCGCTCGCGCTTCGGCCGCCGCGCGCCGTGGATCCTCGGCTGCGCGCTGATCGGGGCGCTGGCGCTGCTCGCCCAGGCCGGCGCCGGATCCGTGCTCATGCTGGGGATCAGCTGGGCGGGCGTGCAGACCATCATGAACGGATACCAGGCCGCCACCACCGCGATCCTGCCCGACCGGGTCCCGCCGGAGCGCTACGGCACGTTCTCGGCGCTGAGCGGGCTCGGCACGCCGGTGGCGACGATCGCGGCCTCGCTGATGTTCATCGCGTTCCCCGGGCTGGCCAACGGCGGCGCGTACTTCGTGGTGATCGCGGTGCTGCTGGTGGCGGCGGCGCTGATCGTCTTCGCCAGCCCCGACCGGTCGTCGGTCGAGCAGGTCGTTCAGCCTTTCCGGATGGGGGAGTTCCTGGGGGGCTTCGTCCGGCCGCTGCGGAACGGCGACTTCCGGTGGGCGTTCGTGTCCCGCTTCGGCGTGATGCTGGGATATTTCATCATCTTCACCTTCAACCTCTTCCTGCTCGAGGACTACATCAAGATCCCCAAGTCCGAGGTCATCCCCAAGATGGGCCTGCTCATGCTCATCGGGCAGGTGGTCACACTGGTAGCCGTGCTGGTGGTCGGGCCGCTGTCAGACCGGATCGGCAGGTTCCGGTTCTTCGCCCTGATCGCCGGGCTCCTGTCGGCGCTGTTCCTGGGCATCCCGCTGGTCATGCCGACCTTCGAAGGCATGATCCTCTACAACGTGCTGCACGGCATCGCCTTCGGGATCTACCTGGCGGTCGACATGGCGCTGGTGACCAAGGTGCTGCCCGACGCCGCGGACGTTGGCAAGGACATGGGCGTGATCAACATCGCCAACGCCGGTCCGCAGATCCTCGCGCCGACGATCGCCGCCTTCGTGGTCACGGTGGGCGGCTACCCGGCGCTGTTCGTGGTGGGGATCGTGGTCTGCCTGATCGGCGCGACGGGAGTGCTCAAGATCAAGGGCGTGCGCTAGCGTCGGCCCCATGACGGAACTCGACCCCAGACTGCGCGCGATCACGGACCTGACCGTGGCGGATGCGCGGGAGACGGGCGGCAGGCACGAGTACGACGGAAAGATCCAGGACCTGTCGCCCGAGGGGGTGCGCTCCGGCCTGGCACGACTGGGCGAGGGCGCACCGCCGGCCGACCCCCACGACGCGGCCCACCTCGAGGTCTTCGAGCAGGGGCTGCGCACCCAGTACGGCGAGCTCGAGCTGCACCGCAAGAACCCGCTGGCCCACCTGTCCAACCTCGACCTGGCCTGCTACGACCGCGACTACGGTCCCGAGCAGGAGCGCGCTGCCGCCAAGGCCGCGCACACCGCGCTCTGGCCGGAGGCCGTCAGGGGCGCGATCGCCTCGCTCGACCAGGTCAGCGCCCCGGTGGCCGAGGCGCTGATCGGCGCGGTCAGAGGCCTGGCCGCGGGCGTCACCGACGAGGCGGCGCTGGAGGCGCACGGCCTGCTGGTCGCGCACGTGGAGCGGGCGGCCGCGGTCGGCGACCCCGACGCCGCGCTGGGCGGCGATGCCCTGGCCCGGCTGATGAGCACCACCGAGGGCGCCGAGGTCGATCTGGGCAGGCTGGCCGAGCGCGCCGACGCCGAGCGCGACCGGCTGACCGCCCTGCTCGCCGAGGCCTGCGCGAAACTGGGCGAGAAGGACCGCCCGCCGCTCGACGTGGTCCGTGACCTGGTCAAGCAGCACCCCGACGCCGACGGCGTGATCGAGGCCGCCAGGCGCGGCACCGCCGAGGCCATCGCCTTCACCCGCGAGAAGGACCTGGTCCCCTACCACGACGGCGAGTGCCTGGTGGGCCTGGCACCTGAGTCGCGCCGCTGGGCGATGGCGATGATGAGCTGGAACGCCCCCGGCGAGCCCGTCGGTCCCTCCTGGTACCACATCACCCCGCCCGACGCTTCCTGGCCGCCGCACGAGCAGGAGGAGTGGCTGGAGGTCTTCAGCGACACCACGCTCCCGGCGATCAACGTGCACGAGGTGGCCCCCGGCCACTTCTCCCACGGCCTGGCGCTGCGCCAGGCGCCCACCGATGTGCGCAGGCTGCTGCAGTCGCTGGCCTTCGTCGAGGGCTGGGCGCACTACGCCGAGGAGCTGTGCGTGGAGGAGGGCTTCAAGGCTGACAACCCGCGCTTCGAGATCGGCGTGTGGGTGGAGGCGCTCATCAGGGTGACCCGGCTGGCCTGCGCCATCGGCGTGCACACCGGCCAGATGACGGTGGCCGACGGCGCCAGGCGCTTCGAGGCCGACACGCACCTGGCAGGTCCCGCTGCGCTGTCCGAGGCGCGCCGCGCCACCTTCGACCCCACCTACGGCCGCTACACCTGGGGCAAGCTGGTCATCCTCGACCTGCGCGACAAGGCCAAGGCCGCGTGGGGCGCGGAGTTCACCCTGCAGCGCTTCCACAAGGCCATGTTCGATCTCGGCTCGCCGCCTCTGGGCCTGTTGGGCAACGTCCTGTAGCGTCGTCCGTAGGGCTCCTGCCGAGCGAGCGCTAGGGAGGTCGACGGTGCGGGAACTCTCCGGCAAGGTCGCGGTTGTCACGGGAGCGGCGAGCGGCATCGGCCGGGCGCTCGCCCTCCGCTTCGCCCAGGAAGGCATGGCGCTGATGCTCGCGGACGTCGATCCCGGCGGGCTCGCCGAGACGGCGTCCATGGCGGGCCCGAAGGTGCTCACCCAGATCACCGACGTCTCGGACGGCACGGCGGTCCAGCACCTGGCCAACCGGGCGTTCGGCGAACTCGGCGCCGTGCACGTGCTGTGCAACAACGCCGGCGTCTTCCAGGGCGGCCACATGTGGACCCGCACCCCCGAGGACTTCGCCTGGACGCTCGGCGTCAACCTGTGGGGTGTGCTGCACGGCATCCACCACTTCGTGCCCCGCATGATCGAGCAGGACACCGAGGGACACATCGTCAACACGGTGTCGGTGGCAGGCCTGTTCGCGGCGCCGTATATGGCCGGCTACACGGTCAGCAAGTTCGCGGCCTTCGCCGCGTCGCTCTCGCTGGCCCAGGATCTGGCGCTCACCGGTTCGAAGCTGCGCGTCACCGCGCTGTGTCCCGGCGGGGTGCGCACCCGCATCAACCGCTCCGAGCGTGTACGGCCGGCCGACCTGGCCATCGCCCGCACCCGGGACGACCTGGATGCGCAGGACATCATCGACGCCGTGCTGACCAAGGGCATCGACCCGGCGCACGTGGCCGACCTGGTCGTCCAGGCCGTCCACGAGGAGCGGTTCCTGGTGCTGACGCACCCCGGATACGCCGGTGGGCTGCGGCATCAGGTCGAGGCCCTGCTCTCCGGCGGACTACCGCCACTGCCCGAGTACGAATAACCGCAGGCCCGATACACTGAGAACACCGCATTCACCTTTGGGGGTTCTCTCGGTGTCAGAGTTCGACACGGTCCTTGTGGTCGACTTCGGCGCGCAGTACGCGCAGCTCATCGCCAGGCGGGTGCGCGAGTGCCACGTCTATTCCGAGATCGTCCCCTCGACGATGCCGGTCGAGGAGATCGTCGCCAAGAAGCCCAAGGCCATCATCCTTTCCGGTGGTCCCTCTTCGGTCTACGCCGAAGGGGCTCCCGCCGTGCCCGCCGGGCTGTTCGAGACCGGCGTGCCAACGTTCGGCATCTGTTACGGCTTCCAGGCCATGGCCCAGTCGCTGGGCGGCCGCGTCTCGCGCACCGGCGTCGCCGAGTACGGCGGCACCACGCTCGACGTCAGCCGCGAGGGCGTGCTGTTCTCCGGGCTGCCCGCCACGCAACGGGTCTGGATGTCCCACGGCGACAGCGTCTCCGGAGCGCCCGAGGGCTTCACGGTGACCGCCTCGACGTCCGAGACACCGGTCGCCGCCTTCGAGCACCCCGGCCGCGGGCTGTACGGCGTGCAGTTCCATCCCGAGGTGCTGCACTCCGAGCACGGCCAGACGGTGCTCAAGCACTTCCTCGACGCCGCGGGCTGCCGCCCGACCTGGACGATGCTCAACATCGTCGAGGACTCGGTGGAGGCGGTGCGCCGCCAGGTCGGCGACGGCCGCGCCATCTGCGCGCTGTCGGGCGGCGTCGACTCCGCGGTGGCCGCCGCGATCGTGCAGCGCGCCATCGGTGACCGGCTGACCTGTGTCTTCGTCGACCACGGGCTGCTGCGCAAGGGCGAGCCCGAGCAGGTCGAGCGCGACTTCGTCGCCGCCACCGGCGTCAAGCTGCGCGTGGTGGACGCCGCCGACCGCTTCCTGAAGGCGCTGGACGGCGTGACCGACCCCGAGGAGAAGCGGAAGATCATCGGCCGCGAGTTCATCCGCGTCTTCGAGGACGAGCAGCGCGCCATCCTGGCCGACGGGCCGGTCGACTTCCTGGTCCAGGGCACGCTCTACCCCGACGTGGTGGAGTCGGGCGGCGGCACGGGCACGGCCAACATCAAGTCGCACCACAACGTCGGCGGCCTGCCTGACGACCTGCAGTTCTCCCTCGTGGAGCCGCTGCGCACGCTGTTCAAGGACGAGGTGCGGCGCGCGGGAGAGGAGCTCGGCCTGCCGCCGGCCATGGTCTGGCGCCAGCCGTTCCCCGGCCCCGGCCTGGGCATCCGCATCGTCGGCTCGGTCACCAGAGAGCGGCTGGACCTGCTGCGCGAGGCCGACGCCATCGCCCGCGAGGAGCTGTCCAGGGCCGGCCTCGACCGCGACATCTGGCAGTGCCCGGTGGTGCTGCTGGCCGATGTCCGCTCGGTGGGCGTCCAGGGCGACGGGCGCACCTACGGTCACCCGGTGGTGCTGCGCCCGGTCACCTCGGAGGACGCGATGACGGCCGACTGGGCCCGCGTGCCGTACGACGTGCTGTCGCGCATCTCGACGCGCATCACCAACGAGGTCCGCGAGGTCAACCGCGTGGTGCTCGACGTCACCAGCAAGCCTCCCGGCACCATCGAGTGGGAGTAGCGGAAAACGCGAAGGCGCGCCCCGGGTTCGGGGCGCGCCTTCGCGTTCCTCAGGCCGCTTGCGCCTCCTCGGCCGCGACGGCGGCCGGGGTCCGGCGGGGGAGCAGGGCGAGGGCGGTGACCAGGGCCAGGCCGATGAGGCCGATCGCCACCAGGTAGGAGACGTGGTAGCCGGAGACCAGGGCCTCGGGGGAGGTCCCGCCGGCCACTGAGGTGGCCAGGGCGATCTGGGCGGCAATGCCGATCGAGATGCCGACCTGCTGCGTGACGTTGAACAGACCCGAAGCCAGCCCCGATTCGGCGGGGGAGGCGGCCGAGGTGGCGGCGACCGTGACGGCGGCCACGCGGGAGATCCTCGACAGGATCGCGGGCAAGTGGGCGATCCAGATCATCCTGATCACCGCCCGGCGGCCGGTCCGTTTCACTGAGCTGGAGCGGACCATCGAGGGCGTCAGCCGCCGCATGCTCACGCTGACGCTGCGCAATCTGGAGCGTGACGGACTGCTGGAGCGCACGGTCTATCCGACGGTGCCGCCCAAGGTGGAATACCAGGCCACGCCCATGGCCCTGGAGCTCTACGAGGCGATGCTGACGCTGACCAACTGGTCGCGCAAGCACAGTGCCTGTGTGGCCACGTCACGCCGGCGCTATGACGCCCGCCAGGAGGCCGCCGTCTAGGATTCGGTACGGCCCGCCGTACCGAGCCGCCGGGCACTGGCGGCCAGCAGCGGCAGCAGCAGGAAGCCGATGAAGATCGGCGAGGCCATGTAGCGGAAGTCCTGGGCGGAGATGTTGGCCAGGATCGCCAGCTGCTGCCCCGCGACGATCGCCGCCACCCCAACCGCGTACCGGTTGCGCAGGGACCACGCCGCCAGCGCCACGGCGAGGTAGGTCAGATAGCACCACAGCGCGCCCCGCCAGGCCAGCCAGTCGACGCTCTTGGCCAGCGACAGGGCGAGCCAGCCGGAGACCACCTGGTGCAGGCCGCTGGACAGCGGCCGCAGCGCGTAGACGACGGCGCGGCCGGGGAAGTCGGTGACCTTGCCGGGGCCGACGTAGTTGTCGGCGTTCGGCTGGAGGGAGAAGCGGTAGGTGTCGCCGCCCATGGCCGAGTCGTCCTCGAACAGTTTCCAGGCGATGGCGCCGCGGCAGAGCCTGGCCTTGATGACCTCGCCCGGGTCCTTGATCAGCAGCCGCCGCCACAGGTCGAGCAGCTCGTTCGCGTGCGCGTCCGCCTGCTGCCAGCTGAAGTTCGCACGCCAGATCAGCGGGTTGATCGTGTAGCAGGTGCCACCTTTGGTCCACCTGTTCAGCGGCGCCACGCTGGCCATCAGCGCCGTGTCCCGGTCGTCGAACAGCTCCGGGTGCTCGGCGAAGGCCACGGCGATGTCGCCGAAGGCGGTGTGGTAGACGTACGTCTTCGTCGGAGCGGCGATCCCGACGTGCGGGAAGACCACGTTGTTGAGCACCAGCGGGATCGCTGCCGCGGCCACGCCGACCACCGCCAGCCGTACCCGCTGCTCCCTGAGCACCACGAGCAGGACGATCACCGCGAGCGCCACGACCAGGAACCCGTTGGCCCTGAACAGGCCAAGCGCGGTGAACAGCAGCCCGAGCGCGACCAGCCGCCAGCGGGTCACACTCCCGTCGGCGGCGATCCGCGCGCAGACCGCGGCGATGAGCAGGGCGCAGATGGAGAACGGCACGTCCTTCCAGAGCGCGACCGAGAAGGCGCCCACGGGAGGCAGGACGGGCAGCAGCACGGCGAGCCCGGTCGTCCAGCGCTTGGGAGCCCCCATCGCTTTCAGCGCCTCGGCGAGCACCGTGATGGCCGCGGCCATGGCCGTGGTCTGCACCAGCGTGACCAGCCCGATATCGCCCGTGATCTTGAAGCTGAGCCAGAGCAACGAGTCGTAGAGCACGGAGTGGTCGCTGATCCACGGGCCGGCCACGGTGTGGCTCAGGTAGAGAACGGAATCACGGCTGAACAGTCCGGGATAGAGAGCCGCCCACCACAGCAGTAACACAACCTGAATCGCCACGAATGTCGCGATCTTTGGAGTTTTACTGGCACTTTCCGTGGGTTCGTTGTCCATGGCTCCCAAATCCCGGCCTAGACGGCTCGGGACACGCTACCCGACCTACGGGTAGCTCGTGCCGGCCTGTGGCTGCCTGTCGCCGAACAGGGTCGGCAGCGTGACCAGGTGGAAGCCGCGCCGCTTGAGCATCCTGAGGATGTACGGCATGGCCTCGATCGTCTCCGGATACACGTCGTGCATCAGGATCACGCCGTTGCGCTTGGCGTCCCGCATCACCTCGCGGATGATCTTCATGGCGTCGCGCGTCCTCCAGTCCTGCGAGGAGCGTGACCACAGGATCTCCGCCAGGCCTTGCTGACCGGCCAGGCCCAGCACCCGCTTGTCGGTGTCCCCGTACGGCGGGCGGTAGAGCTTCGGGCGTATCCCGATGGCCTTCTCGATGGCGTCCTGCGTTGTCACCAGCTCTTCGATGATCTTCGCGTCGGACAGGGTCGGTAGGTGGGGGTGCGTGTAGGAGTGGTTCCCGATCGCGTGCCCCTCGGAGTACTCCCGACGGGCGACATCCGCATATGTCACGACATGCTGGCCCTCGAGAAAGAAGGTGGCTTTTACGTCCCGCTTCTTGAGGATGTCGAGCAGCTTGCTGGTGTAAGGCCCGGGCCCGTCGTCGAAGGTGAGCGCCAGGCACTTGATGTGGCGGCAGTTGACGGCAGCCGAGGCCGGGGCGGGGACGGCCGCGAATGCGACTTGTGTGCTCATCGCCAGCGAAATCGCTAGCAAGTTCTTTATCAACACACTGGTCACAGTACGGCGGGGTGGGCAGCAAGTCTGGTTACTCCGTTCTCCAGGTATCGCAAAGCTTTGTCGGTATTCTTACGTAGGCCACGGATGGTGGGAAGGTGTGTGATTGTCCAGGCCAAGGTAAACGCATCGAGTGTTGCTTAGTCATGGAGTCATCAAGCTGGCTAACATGCTTCTCTATGGAAGTCACGGACAAGCGTATGCCGCTAGTGTCGGCAATTGTTCCGATTTACAATGTTGAGCGCTATTTGCGGGTGGCGCTCGAGTCCCTGGCCGCGCAGACCCACACCAATATCGAAGTGGTCATGGTCAACGACGGGTCGACAGACGGCAGCGCCCTGATCGCGAAGGAGTTCGCCGCCAGGGATGAGCGTTTTCTCCTGATAAGCCAGGAGAACGGTGGCCTGAGCAAGGCGCGCAACGTCGGGATCCGTCACGCGACGGGCGACTACCTGACGTTTTTCGACTCCGATGACATCAGCCCGCACTACGCATTCACATCCGTGATTCGGACGCTGGAGCAGACCGGCTCGGATTTCCTGTCGGGCCGGGTCGTCCGACTCGACAGCAGGGGCACTTTCGACGTGCCCATGCAGAGCGACTCACACGCGAAGAGCATCCTCAGCACAACAGTGGAGAAAACCCCTGCGCTCATGCGCGACTTTCTCGCGGGGAACAAATTCTATCGGCGCCGCTTCTGGGACGCGGCAGGTCTGGAGTTTCCGGAAGGGCTCACGTTCGAAGACGGTCCGGTAAGCGTCCGGGCGCATGCGCTCGCCCATTCCGTGGACGTGGTCAGGATTCCGACCTGTTACTGGCGGATGCGCGAGGTAGGTACCGGGCGGTCCATCAGTCAGCAGAACACGGAGGCGCATTTCTTCACCGACCGGATCGAGACCTCACTCCTCTCGATCGACTTCCTGAGCCGGGAACGGCCGGACCTGCTCGGCCTTTTCTACGCCGAGGACATCGGCCACAAGTTCGTCATCATGTACAGGTATCTGGCCGCAACCTCGCCGGAGGTGCGTGGACAGTTCATGGACAAGGCCGCCGACTACCTGGAGCGTGCTCCTGAGGAGGTGATCGACGGCCTTCCGCCGGATCTGCGTCAGCGGATCCTGCTCACCAAGCGGGGTGATCTGTCAGGGCTGATGGAAGACCTTCAGGCGGTGGCACCCCCCGCTCCGGACAGGGGCAGGCCGTCGATTCTGCGCGCACATTTCCGGCCTCCAGGCGAGCAGGGCGACGTGCACGGCGCCGTGAGCAGTGTGGAGCTCGACGGCGACCAGGTGCGGATCATCGGGTTCGGCCACCTGGCCGGACTGCCCGCCGAAGGCCGGCTCACGGCCGCGAACCGCGCCATCTGGGCGACCCATGACAAGTCTGGCACGAAGCACCGCGTGCCTTTCCAGGCCACCCCCAGCCCGCAGGCTGCGGCGTCGCAGCCCGAGCATGCGGAGTGGAGTGCCGGCTACGCCGGATACGACGCCCGGCTCGACCTCGGGATGCTGAAGAAAGAAGGTCGCTGGCTCTACGGCGTCTGGCGGTTGACCATGACGGCGATGACCCCACGCGGGCTGTGCAAGGGCCTGCTCGCTGCCGGTTCGATCCTGATCGCGCGTGACCTGCGTCCCATCGACGTGGACGCCGACGCCCGGATCATTCCGATCATCGAGGACGGCGCCCTCATACTGCGGGTCAAGAAGACCGAGGCGATGTTGACCGGCTGCCGGGCCGATGGCGAAGACGTGGTCCTGTCCGGACTCGTGCGCGGAAAGCCGACCGAGGGCGCTCGGCTGCAGTTGCGCAGGATATCCCAGGTGGCCGAGGTGTCTGTGCCGCTGGCGACCGCGCGCGGTCCCAAGGGCTTCGCTACCTTCACGGCTCGGCTGCCGATGTCCCAGGTGCTGGCAGAGGTGGGGCCCGCGACGGCGGCTCCGGTGTCCGCCCCTCAGAATCGCCTGTACTTCAACCTCGTCCTCCCCGGTCAGGCGGACCGTAGCCTCCCGGCGGACTTTGGGATGGGAACTGTCAGCCTGTTCGCTGACGGTCAGCGGTTGGACATCGCCGTCGATCACAGCGGAAAGGCGACGGCCACGCTTCGCCCGGCTCTGCCGACGATGGAGCGCGTCCGCTGGGGAGCCGGCGGGACCCTGGAGATCTCGGGTTCGGGCGGGCAACCGTACGGGATGGTGGTCCGGCACAACAGGCGACGGGAAGAGCGGCTCGTGCCGATCGAGGCCGGGCCCGACGGCACCTGGAGCGCTCGGCTCGATCCGACGCGTGTTCCGGTGGCCGGGACCGTGCTCCCGCTCCGGCCGGGGACGTGGCGCTTCATCCTGCGGACCCGAGACTGCGGCGATGTGGACTTCCCCCATGCCGGCCAGGCCCTGGCCGAGCTGGGCTCGAGGGACGGCTTCCACGTCGCCGCCCTGAGCCTGGACCGGTTGGTGCTTCAGGTCCTGCCCCGCCTCGGCGACGACGAGCGGGGCGCGTTCAACCAGCGCACCCTGCGAGAGGTTCGCTATCCCCGCCTTCGGGATCGGCCGCTGCGCGAGGCGATTCTCTACAGCAGCTTCGGCGGGAAGAAGTACTCCGGCGCGCCACGGGCGCTGTACGAGCTGCTCTCGGCGGGCGAGCACGCGGTCGAGCACGTCTGGGTGACCAGCGACGGGCAGGCCCCCCTGCCCGAGGGGGTCCGCAGCGTCGAGCTGATGAGCCGCGGGTGGTACGAAGCCCTGGCCACGAGCCGCCACATCGTGACCGACGTCGATCTGCCGGACTGGTTCGTCTGTCGCAAGGGCCAGACGGTGACGCACACCGGGGACGACCCCACGATCGGCCGCCCAGAAAGCGACCTGCTGGTCAACGGGGACCTGGCGGAGATCGCCGCGGCCGTCCGGCGGGAGCTGAACATCCCCGCAGGCAAGCACATCCTGCTCTACGCGCCGACCCGCAGGCCCTTCGAGCATTACGGCTCGGGTCGGTACAGGTTCGCCCTGCGTCTGGAACCCGCCAAGTTCACCGACACCCTGCGCGAGGAGTACGTGCTCCTGGTGCGGCGGCATCCTGAGGCCATCGACGACCTGCTCGGGATGAACGATGACTTCGTCGTCGACGTCGCGAACTACCCGGACGTCAACCGGCTGCTCGCCGCGGCGGACGTGCTCGTCACCGACTACTCCTCGGTCGCCGCGACCTTCCTCAACACCGCGCGCCCGGTGCTGTTCTACGCCTACGACCTCGATGAGGAGCGCGACTTCGACCCGCCAGGTCCCGTGCTGCGGACCACGGAAGAGATCGTCGACGCGCTTTCGGACCTCGACGCGGTCAAGCTCGAGTACAGCGCCCGCTACGCCGCGTTCCGAAAGGACGACGGCCAGGCCACCGCGAGGCTCGCGGCCCGCCTTTTCGCCAAGTGACTTCCAGGCCTGTCCGTCACGTCGGCGGACAGGCCGAAGTCGTGTGTCTAGCGGAATCCCGGCTCGCCGCCAGGGATCTCCAGACCCGCGAACCGGCCCGCGGACGGGCTGCCCGCACGCACCCGCTCGGCCCGCTCGGCGAACTCCCTCACCTCGCTCGGTGTCAGCCAGGTCGTGGCCAGCACCTTCCTGTCGTTCTTGTCCTGGTAGTAGCGGAAGTCTGACCTGGGTGTCCGCCAGCCCGGTCCGTAGTTGTCCACCAGGAACGCCTCCGTGTCGCGGGGCACGTAGACCTCGCGGTCCATGAAGGTCGCGGGCACCACGGGCTCGAAGGCCTCTTTCTGCAGCTCGTGGGCGTCGAATGACCAGGCCCTGCCGCGGTGGAACCACACGGGAATGACATCGATCCACATCCCGTTGAGCCCCACCTTGATCATGCGGCCGTTGCCGGCGAAGCAGATGTCGAGCCCGAGCTCCATCAGCCGCAGCGAGGTCTCCTGCAACTCGACCTTCAGATCCTTCGGGTGGGTCGAGTCGGCGAGGTAGGCGCAGTCGAAGTCGTCGTCCCCGGGGATGAAGCCCTGGTCGCGGTGGTGGCCGAGCAGCGTGCCGTAGAACAGGAACAGGTGCTTGCCGAAGTGTCGCTCAAGGATCTCCTTGGCGCGGACGTAGACGAGCAGGCGCGCCACCTGCTCGCTCTCGCTGGGCGGCCAGCCGCCCCACTTGGTCGGCACCCGCCCCTCCGCCAGGAGTTCGGGCAGCTTGCCGTTGCCGCCCGGCACATGAACCCGCACGGTGGTGGCGTTGGCGGTGGTGACAAGGTGCCGCCCCTCCACGGTCAGCTCCAGCTCGGTCCGCTCGTCGAACTGGCCCATCACCTCATGGGTGAGCTCGTAGGAGAAGGTGGGCAGCCAGGGCCCGGCGTCGACGGTGATCCGCTTGAGCACGCGACCGCCGACGTGGATGGCGACGCTCTCCTTGGTCCCCGGGGCCAGGTAACCAGAGATGCGCAGGCCCGTGGCGGTGATGTGGGCCTCGAAGAAGCCGGCGCACGTCGTCGTGAGCGGGGCGACCGTATCCAGGTCGGGAGTGACCGTTCGCCCGATCCGGACGTCGTCGGACTGGCGGGTCACGTAGGCGAGGCGGAAGCGCCAGTTCTGCAGCGCCATGTGGGTCCAGGTGGCGTCGATCTCCTCAAGGCGTTGCACGGCCAGCCGATAGACCTCCGCCGCCGCCTCCAGGTCGCCGTGCGCCTCATGCAGCCCGCCCAGCCGGTGTACGGCGTGCACTCGCCGAGGGTGGTGCTCGACCAGGTAAGAGAAGTGCCTGACAGCCTGGTCGAAGGCGTCCTCGGGCGCGTGGCTGTTGCTCGCCACTCCGTCGGCGCCGAAGGTGAACGGTACCGAGTAGAGCCTTTCGAGGCTGTGCGCCAGCCGGTAGCGCCATTCGTGCTCGTGCGGTGCCCTGTCGATCATCTCCTGGAGCGCCTCGGAGGCACGCTGCCACTGGCCCAGTGACTCGGCCACCTTGGCGATCACCTTGAGTACGCGCGTCCGATCCTTGGCCCGTGCCAGGGAGACCTCGAGCCGGTCGAGGTCGCGGATGTCGATCGCCTCGGCCAGTTCGCCGCCCTGTGCGAGGCAGCGGCCCAGGGCGCGTACCCACACGTACTTGCCCGGTTGGAGCTCCAGGGCGCGGCGGAGGTGGGCGATGACGTCCTGCCAGGCGCCCTGGACTTTGGCGACCCGCGCCAACTTGCCGTGGTAGATGGCCGAGTCGGGACGGAGCCGCAGCGCGGCCGAGTAGGCGTCACCGGCGGCCTGCCAGTCCTTCCTCCGTTCGAGCGCCCGCCCGAGTTTGGCCCATCGCCGTGCGTCCTCGGGGTTGCGCCTGACCTCCATCGCGCGTCGCCGTGCGGTCAGCGCGCGGCGCGTTCGCCGGCCGCGTTTGGAAATGGTGTCGACAAGCGCTTTGGGATTGAGGACTTTCACTAGGTTCACCCTCGGATTCGGCAGTTCTGACTTGGGCAAACACTAACCACATCCTTTGGTGGGCTCTTGGATTTGCCGCGATTATTGCCGTCAAGAACGAAGGGAAAATAGCCGGCTAGTCAGCGTATGGGTGGATATCGCCCAGACAACTGGCGGGTGATCATTGGTAAAGCTCCGGTCGAGTCAATGGCCGGTCGAGTCGACCACTCCTACGTTTGCGTGGCAATCGATCGGGAGGGGGACGCGTTGCCGCGATTTCGCATCGGCCGGATTCGCCGCGATATCGGACGGGGCCTCGGCCCTCTCGTCCGGCGGCATGGGTACGGGTGGATATGCCGTGTGCGGGCGGGATTCGGAGCCGACGAGGCCGCGCTGCGCATGCGGCTCGGCCGCCTGGCCGAACAGCGCGGGCGCTACCGGGAGGCGGAGTTCTTCTACCGCAGGGCGACACTCCTGCGGCCCGAGGACGCCGCGTGCCACCTCAGGCTCGGCCGGATCCTGCTGCGTCAGGGACGGGTGCCCGAGGCGGAGTCCGCCTACGCGGCGGCCGTCGCCCTGCGGCCGGACAGCTATCCGTGGCTGACCAGGCTGGCCAAACTGCGGGTACGGCAGGCCAAGTGGGCCGAGGCCGTCGAGTGCTACGAGGCGCTCATCTCGCTCAAGCCCACCAGCCCGCGGCTGCATCTGGCGCTGGGGCAGGTGCTCGAGTCCGGCGACGACCCGTTCGCCGCGATAGCCGTCTACCTGCGCGGGCAGGCGGCCTTCGGGGACGACCCCAGGCTGGTGCGCCGGCTGGCCGACGCCTACGACAAGGTGGGCGACTGGCAGTCGGCGGCCGAGACACTGCGCCGGATCCAGGACCCGGACAGCGAGGTCCTCCTCCAGCTGGCCCGCTCCCTGGTTCTGCGGTACCGCGTGCCGTTCCGCTGCGTCACCTCGCCCGCGGCCGTCACCCGGCCCGACCAGGGCCTGCACGTGGAGGCGATCGCCGCCCAAGCGCGGCCCGGGTCGGGGCTGGGGGTCGAGACGGTAGCCACGCAGGCCGATCCGGGCCTGTTCGCGGAGGCGGTCGCCGCGCTCGAGGCGGCGGCGCAGGAGAAGGTGGGCAGCCCGCGCATCTCCTACCGGCTCGGCCGCCTGTACGAACGCTTCGGCCAGAACGGGGAGGCGGCCCGCGCCTACCGGCAGGCACTGGACGAGCTGGCTACCGTGAAGCGGGCCTGGCGCAACACCGTCGAGTCCGACTGGCGCTTCAGGGAACGATACGTTTCCGAGGCCGGCGACGATCCGAGACTGTTGCGCTCGGTCACGCCCGGGGACGAGACCACCCAGGCCGCACCTGCCGGCTACTTCGAGGCCCTCGTCACCGGCACCGGGCTGCGCCTGCACGGCTTCCTGCTCCCCGACACCGGCGACGAGGTGGAACTCCACGTCGACGGCACGCGGGTCAGGAAGATCGAGGTCAACACACGCAACTGGCGGCCGGGCTTCTCCTACGAGATCACGCACTCGGCGCTGGCGGACTTCCCGGAGTCGGCCTCGCTGACCATGCTCGCCGGAGGTCGCCATCTGGTGGCCGGGGGCGGCGCCCGCGCGCTCGTCCTGACCAACCCCGGTGGCGTGGGACGGCTCGACGGGCTGCTGGCCGAGGGCAGGACCCTGAGCAAGAAGGGCACGCTCGCCCTTCCTGAAGCCGAGCTCAACGACCGCCAGCTGGTCTACGTCAAGGCCTACGGCGAGATGCGCGACCTGCTGGAGGATCTGCTCGGCAAGCAGCTCTTCCTGCTGTACGGCACGCTGCTCGGCTGCCATCGCGACGGCGCGTTCATCGCGGGCGACGACGACTTCGACGTCGCCTACCTGGCCAACTCCAGGAACCCGGCGCGGCTCAAGGCCGAGCTGCGGCGGGACGCCCTCACGCTGCTGCGCGCCGGCTGCGACATCGGCGCCGCTGCGGGCGGCCGGCTCTTCAAGGTCCGGATGCACGGCATCTGGCTCGACGTGAACCCGATCTGGTTCCGCGACGGGGCGGCCTGGGGCTTCATCAGGCACCGGCTGACACGGGCGGATTTCGAGCCGGTACGGCAAACGGAATTCCTGGGTCACCAGGTTTACGTGCCGAACGACGTGGAGGCGTTCCTGGTGGAGAACTACGGGGAGACGTGGCGCACCCCGCAGCCCGGATTCCGCTACTACAGAAAGCCGGAGGACGTGAAGTACATGCGCCGTTCCTGGCTACGTCCGGCGGAACTGGCCGAATTCGCGCGAGAGGCCGAGGCGGTGGCCCGGGAATTCCCCGGAGCCGGCCGTTTCGTGGGAATTCAACAGCCCGCGGAAACCGGCTTCATCAACGACTGACCATTAATCTGGGGGGAAATATGGAGCAAGAAACGACGGTATACGTCGGGATGAGCGCGGACCTCATCCATCCGGGACACATCAACATCCTGCAGAAGGCGGCCGAGCTCGGCGACGTCACCGTCGGCCTGCTCACCGACGCGGCGATCGCCGGCTACAAGCGCCTGCCGCACATGACCTACGACCAGCGTCGCGCCGTCGTCGAGAACCTCAAGGGCGTGGCCCGCGTGGTGGCCCAGGAGACGCTCGACTACGTGCCCAACCTCCAGGCGCTCAGGCCCGACTTCGTCGTCCACGGCGACGACTGGCGCAGCGGCGTACAGAAGGAGACCCGCCAGCGGGTCATCGACGCGCTGGCGAGCTGGGGCGGCCGGCTGATCGAGGTGCCCTACACCCAGGGCATCTCCTCCACCCAGCTGCACGGATCGATCAAGCAGATCGGCACCACCCCCGACGTGCGGCTGTCGCGGCTGCGCAGGCTGCTGGACAGCAAGGACCTGGTGCGCGTCCTGGAGGTGCACAGCGGGCTCAGCGGGCTGATCGTCGAGCACGCGAGCGTGGTGGCCGACGGCGGCCCGCGCGAGTTCGACGGCATGTGGTCCTCCTCGCTGACCGACTCCACGTTCCGCGGCAAGCCGGACATCGAGGCGGTGGACATCTCCTCCCGGCTGCAGACCGTCAACGAGCTGTTCGAGGTGACCACCAAGCCGCTGGTCTTCGACGGCGACACCGGCGGCAAGCCGGAGCACTTCGGCTTCACCGTCCGCTCGCTGGAGCGGCTCGGCGTCTCCGCGGTCATCATCGAGGACAAGGAGGGGCTGAAGCGCAACTCGCTCTTCGGCACCGACGTGGCACAGACGCAGTCCGAGCCGGCCGACTTCGCCCAGCGGATCAAGATCGGCAAGCAGGCGCAGATCACCGACGACTTCATGGTGATCGCCCGCATCGAGAGCCTCATCCTCGACAAGGGCATGGACGACGCGGTGAGGCGGGCGGAGACCTACATCGACGCCGGCGCCGACGGCATCATGATCCACAGCCGTAACAGCAAGCCGGACGAGATCTTCGAGTTCTGCCGCTACTTCGACAAGCTGCCCACGCGGGTGCCGCTCGTCGTGGTGCCGACCAGCTACCCGCAGGTCACCGAGGCCGAGCTGGTCGACCACGGCGTCAACATGGTCATCTACGCCAACCACCTGCTCCGCGGCGCCTACCCGCAGATGACCAAGGTCGCCCACACCATCCTGGAGCACGGCAGGGCGCTGGAGGCCGAACCGCTGCTCGCCTCGGTCAAGGAAACCCTGTCGATCATTCCGGAGAACTGACGATGCTCGATCCCTCCTGGTTCGTCCAGACCTGCCGTGAGCAGGGCATCTCCCTGTTCACCGGCGTGCCCGACAGCCTGCTCAAGGAGCTGTGCACGACGCTCGACACCACCGTGGGCCGCGGCGAGCACGTGATCGCCGCCAACGAGGGCGCCGCGGTGGGCATCGCGATCGGGCACCACCTGCGCACGGCGAGCCCGGCGCTGGTGTACCTGCAGAACTCCGGCTTCGGCAACCTGGTCAACCCGCTGCTGTCGCTGGCCGATCCCGACGTCTACCGCATCCCCATGGTCGTCCTGGTCGGCTGGCGCGGCCGGCCAGGCGTCAAGGACGAGCCGCAGCACGTCAAGCAGGGCAGGGTGATGGCCGACCTGCTGGACTCCATCCAGGTGCCGTGGGCCGTGCTGCCCAAGGACGCCGCCGAGGCCGCCCAGTCGCTGAAGGAGGCGCTGGCCTGCGACGGCCCGTACGTGCTGCTGGTGGAGAAGGACACCTTCGCCAAGGCCGTACGGCCGGCCGCCCAGGACCGCGGCGCGCAGGCCTCCCGCGAGGAGGCGCTGACGGCCCTGGCGGCGGCGGTAGGCCCCACGGCGGCCGTCGTGTCCACCACCGGGATGCTCAGCCGGGAGCTGTTCGAGTACCGGGAGCGGCAGGGCGGCCACGGCCAGGACTTCCTGACCGTCGGCGGCATGGGGCACGCCTCCTCGATCGCCCTGGGCGTGGCCCTGAGCGACCCAGAGCGCGAGGTGTGGTGCTTCGACGGGGACGGGGCCCTGCTGATGCACCTGGGCAGCCTCGCGGTGATCGCCGACCAGGCGCCGGGCCGCTACTTCCACGTGGTGTTCAACAATGGGGTCCACGACAGCGTCGGCGGGCAGCCGACCTCGATCGGCAGGGTCGACGTGGTGGCCGCGGCCATGGCGCTGGGATACCGGCAGGCCGTGTCGACCGACGACGTGGCCGAGATCCCGGACCTGGTCTCCGGCCTGCGCGAGTCAGGGGGGCCCGCGCTGCTCGAGCTGCGGGTCCGCCCGGGCAACCGCCCCGACCTCGGCAGGCCGACCAGGACGCCGGAGCAGAACAAGCAGGCGTTCATGGCGGCCCTGCGAGGTGGGCAGGGGTGAGCGGCGCCGTCCGCTACGGTTCCGGGGCCATCCAGCGGCTCCCGGAGCTCGTGCGGTCGTGGGGGGCGCGGCGGGTGCTGCTGGTGTGCGGCGGACACTCCTTCGAGGCGTCCGGCGCCGACCGCGTGCTCGCCCCGCTCACCCAGGTCGCCCAGGTACGCCGGTGGAGCGGGTTCAGCCCCAATCCCGACGCGGCGGACCTGATCGAGGGCCTGGCCATCGCGGCCGACCTGGATCCCGACGTCATCGTGGGCGTCGGGGGCGGGTCCACGCTGGACATGGCCAAGCTGCTGTGCGCCTTCCCCGGCGTCACGGACGCCGACAAGCTCGCCCACGCCATCCGCGAGGGCCGGCCGGCGCCCGTCAGAGACCGTCGGCTCGTGCTCGCGCCCACCACCAGCGGCTCCGGCAGCGAGGCCACCCACTTCGCGGTCGTCTACATCGGCTCGGAGAAGTACTCGGTGGGCGGCGAGGCCATGCGCCCCGACGCCGTGCTGCTCGACCCGGACCTCACGGTGAGCGGCACCGCCTACCAGCGGGCCGCCTCCGGCCTCGACGCGGTCGCGCAGGCCATCGAGAGTCTGTGGGCGTCAGGAGCCACCGACGACAGCCGCCGCTACGCCCGGCGGGCGCTGCGGGTCCTCATGCCCGCCATCGAGGACTTCGTCCGCGCGCCCTCCGCAGGAGCGGCACGGGCCATGGCGATCGGCAGTCACCTGGCGGGGCGGGCCATCGACATCTCCAGGACCACGGCGGCCCATGCCCTGTCCTACGGAATCACCAAGAGATACGGCGTGAGCCACGGGCACGCGGTGGCCCTCACGCTCGGCGCGTTCATCGGCGCCCACGGCGAGGCGGACGAGGGGCGCCTGCAGCCTGGAGTGACGATCGGCGCGCACACCGCGGCACTGTCCACGATCGTCGACTCGCTCGGGGCCACCAGCCACGGCCAGGCCGGACGGCGGTGGACGGAGTTGGGCGACCGGCTCGGGCTGCCGATGCGGCTGGCCGAGATCGGCGTCGATACACCCGACCAGCTGAGGCGGCTCGCCTCGGCGGCCAACGCGCAGCGCATGAGCAACAATCCGGTCCGGTTCACCACCGAGGAACTCACGGACCTCATGCGACGCGCTTTCTAACACACAGCTGGGTCAAGAAGCGGCATGGACATGCTCTAGGTGTAGCAGACAGTAGTCGCTGACGTACCCAAGGTGGCCATTCTTAATTTCTAGGCACCAGCCCACGGGGGGGTAGAACCACATGAACGATCGGCCCGTGTTCGTCATCGGCTGTCCGCGTTCCGGTACCACGATGCTGCAGCTCATGCTGCACTCCCACCCGCGGATCGCGGTGGCGCCGGAGACCAGGTTCGTCGAGCCGGCCTACTACAAGCGCCGCAGGTTCGGGGACATGCGCGATCCGCGCAACCGCGAGGCGCTCGCCGAGTGGATTGCCGATGACAAGACCACCAAGTTCAGGGAGCTGGGCCTCGACCGCGCCGAGTTCATCCGGCAGGCGGCGCTGAGCCCGGGCTCTCTCGGGTCCGTGATCGGGACCGCGTTCCGGATGTACGCCGACCGCTTCGGCAAGAGCCGCTGGGGCGACAAGCGGCCCAGCTACGTACGTAAGACGCCGCTGCTGCGCCGGCTCTTTCCCGACGCCCAGTTCGTCCACCTGATCAGGGACGGCCGCGACTGCGTGGCCTCGCTGAAGGAGATGCCCTGGTACAACCTGGACACCTTCCACGCCGTCTCGGCCTGGGCCGAGGCCATGGACGCCGGTGCGGAACTGCGCAGGTCGCTGCCCGACGACACCTACTACGAGCTGCACTACGAGGACCTGACCGACGACCCGGTGACCGAGATGAAGAAGCTGTGTCACTTCCTCGGCGAGGAGTTCGACCCGGCTTCGGTCTCGCCGGAACAGGCGGCGAAGGTCGCGGTACCGAAGCACAAGGTGTGGCACACCAACACGCACGGCGAGGTCACCCGGTCCCGCGTCGGTACCTGGACCACCAGGCTGCAGCCTTGGGAGATCGCGCTGTGCGAGAGCGCGCTCGGCGACCGGCTCAGGGCGCGCGGCTACGAGCTCAGCGACGCGCCGCAGGCGGCCGCGCAGCACCTGGCCGCCTTCCGCGCCACGCTTCGCAAGCGCTCCAAGAACCGCCGCAGCAAGGTCATGAACGACCGGTGGAACCGGCTGCGCGAGCCGGGTCCCGTGCCCGCCCTCCTGACCGACGGCCAGCGGGCCGCCGCCGGGCTGGCGCCGCTGCGCGGGAAGTCCGCCGAGGTCTGGGTGGGCTGAGGTGACCAGGTACTCGATGGCAGATGTGCACGAGACGCGGAAATCGCGCGACTCGTGGTGGACGGTCTATCTCGTCGATCCGATCGCCTGTCCCGTGGCGCTGGTGGTGGCCAACCGGACCCGGTTGACCCCCAACGCGCTCACGGTGATCTCGCTGGCGCTCGGACTGGGGAGCGCGGCCTGCCTGGCAGCACAGGAGCTTGCCGCGGGGGCGCTCCTGTTCTACCTGAGCTTCATGATCGACTGTGTGGACGGGAAGATCGCTCGGCTGAAGGGCACGGGGACGCCCTTCGGTCTCTGGCTGGACTACGTGGGCGACCGGGTGCGGGTGGTGTTCTGCGCCGCCGGTCTGGCCTACGGTCAGTACGCGGCCACCGGCGACGTCACCTACATCGTGGTCGGCGCGGCGGTAGCCGTACTCGACCTCTTCCGCTACGTGAACGCGCCGCAGATGAAGCGCGTGCGCGAGGTGGTCAGGGAGGCCAAGCAGGCCAGGGCAGACGCCAGGGCAGACATGGTGCCGGCGCCGCGCTCGCCGGGGAGGCCACCGAGCTTCATGAAGCGGGTCAACAGGTTCCTGGCCCGGCGCCGGGTGCGGTCGCACGTGTTCAGCGGGATCGAGTTCCACGCGTCGGTGTTCGTGGTGGCGCCGCTGATCGGCGTGCCGGCGCTGGTGCCGGTCTCGGCCGTGGCCAGCGTGCTGCTGCTGGCCAACGAGCTCTTCCTGATCTACCGGCTCTGGCTCTTCACGCGCAGGCACAGTGCGGTCACCCAGCAGAGCCGCGAGCACGTTCTCGTCTGATTCGGGGGATGGAATGTCTGACCGGCCCGTGTTCGTCGTCGGCTGCCCGCGTTCGGGGACCACGATGCTGCAGCTCATGCTGCACTCCCACCCGCGCCTGGCGGTGCCGCCGGAGACTCGGTTCGTGGTGCCCGCCTACGAGGGCCGCCGCTCCTTCGGCGACCTGCGCGAGCCTGCCGCGCGCGGGGCGCTGGCCCGCTGGATCGCCACCGACTGGAGCACGAAGTTCCACGAGCTCAAGATCGACGAGCATGAGTTCGTACGGCAGGCCGTCCAGGGCCCGGGCTCCCTGGGCTCGGTGATCGGCACCGCGTTCCGCATGTACGCGGACCGGTTCTGCGCGCCGCGCTGGGGCGACAAGCGACCCAGCTACGTCAAGCAGGTCGACATCCTGCTCCGGCTCTTCCCCGACGCCCAGTTCGTCCACCTGATCAGGGACGGACGCGACTGCGTGGCCTCGCTGAAGGAGATGCCCTGGTACACACTGGACTCCTACCACGCGGTCGCCACCTGGGCCGAGTCGATCGACGCCGGGGACAGGCTGCGCGGTTCCATGCCGGCCGGCACCTACTACGAGCTGCGCTATGAGGAGCTGACGGCCGACCCGGCGAGCGAGTTGGCCAGGCTCTGCCACTTCCTGGAGGAGGACTTCGAGCCGGCCATGGTCTCGCCGCGCCAGGCGGCCGGCATGGCGGTGCCGGCGCGCAAGGTCTGGCACAGCAACACCCACGGCGACGTCACCCGCTCGCGCGTGGGCAGCTGGTCGTCCCGGCTGGAGGCGTGGGAGATCGCGCTCTGTGAGCAGGTACTGGGCGACCGGCTCCAGTCGCTGGGCTACGAGCTCACCGGCGCCCCGAAGGCCCGCATGGACCACCTGGCCGCCTACCAGCGCACCGCGCACAAGCGCAGGGCCGGCCGGATACGCAGGGCCATGCGCGACCGCCTCGAGCGGCTGCGAGAGACGGGCCCGGTGGCCGCCCGGATCACCGCCGGCCAGCAGGCGCTGGCGGGCGTGCCACGGCAGCGCACCGCCCCCCTGGAGCGACTCAGCGCATGACGTGAGCCGACAGGGCCGCGGCAGTGCCCAAGCTCAGCGCATGACGTGAGCGAACAGGGACTCCCAGCGGTCCAGCACGAGTTCGAGGCGGAAGGCCTCGGCTGTTTCCCGGGCGGCGGCGCCGAGGCGCCGCCGCTCCCGCATGGAGTCCATCAGCAGCGCCAGCTCCAGCGCGAAGGCGTCCACGTCGCCCGGCGGGACCAGTTGCGGGCCGACCGAGCGGAGCCCGCCCGAGACGTCGAAGGCCACCGCGGGCACCCCGTGCGCGGCCGCCTCGAGCAGCACGATGGGCAGCCCCTCGTGCTCGCTGCTGATCGCCAGTACCGCCGCGCTCAGGTACTCGGCCGGCATCTCGGCTGCCGGAACGCGGCCGCGGAAGACCACCCGGTCGCCCACGCCCTCGCGGATCGCGTGCTCGCGCAGCCGTTCCAGCTCGGGCCCGTCGCCGATCAGGTGCAGCTGCCACGGAGGGGGCGCCCCGGTCCTGGCGAAGGCGCTGATCAGCCGGTCGAACCGCTTGACGCCGTGCAGCCGGCCGACGCCCAGGACCCGCGGCGTGGACAGCGGCGACACCTGCTCGGGCCAGACGGCCAGCGGGTTCGGCAGCGCCCGGGTGTTGGGCAGCAGCGCGTGCTCGGAGAACTGCCAGGCGTCGTCGTCGCTGAGGAAGACGGCCTGCTCCAGGTCCGGGTAGTGCGTCCTGATCGAGCCGAGGTGCCAGCAGCCGCGGGCGTGCTCGTAGGAGCCGTGGTACTGCCCGATCGGCCGCAACGACCCCGGCAGCACCGGCCTCAGCCTGGTCACCACGCCCGGCGAGGTCAGCACCGCGAACCCGGACTTCATCGAGCCGAACAGCCTGGCCAGCCGCCGGTCGGCGAGCCGGCGGGCCACCGTGCCCTGCGCGCCCATCGGTGACCTGCTGATCACGTGGTGCCGGTAGCGCGGCTCCTGGACGTAGCGGAACGGGGCGGTCGCCCGGTGCAGGCCGACCACGTGCACGTCGTGCCCGCGGCCAGCCAGTCCCTGCGCCAGTGTGTGGGTGACCTGCTGGATGCCGCCGAGGGTGTCGGCGTCCATGCACGCGAAGACCACGCTCACGGGAGCGTTCATCGGGCACCCCACAGGACCGAGCGGTCGGGGGCGGGCATGGTCGCCGGCAGGGCGAAGAACTCCCGCACGATCCGCGCCGAGGCGTTGCCGCGCTCGTCGGCGCACCACAACTGGCGGAAGGCGGCGTACCTGCCGGCGTACCTTCGATGGACGGCGGGCAGGTCGCGCAGGCAGGCGACCAGGTCCTCGGTTCTGGTCAGGCAGGGACCGGGGGCGATGGAGGGCAGGTCGTGGTAGACGCCGCGTTCGCCGAGCCGGTAGTCGTCCCAGTCGTCGACGAAGAACAGCATCGGCTTGCCGGTGACCGCGTAGTCGCACATCACGGAGGAGTAGTCCGTCAGCAGCGCGTCGGACACCAGGATGAGATCGTTGATCTCCGGATACGAGCCCGCCGGGCGGACGAAGTGGCGGACCCGCTCCGGGACGCGGAAGCGCTCGACCGGGTGCGTGCGCAGGATCAGCACCCACTCGTCGGCCAGTTCCTCGGCCAGCAGGTCCAGGTTCACCCGTACTGATTTACCAGTATTTTTCGCCCTATCGCGGTATGTGGGGGCGTAGAGCAGGACCTTGCGGCCGGGCGGGATCTCCAGCCGCTCCCGGACGCCGTCGGGCAGTGTGCCCCTGATCAGCGCGTCGCACCGGGGCGTGCCGTACCTGATGACGGCGCCGGTGTGGCCCAGGTTCGGCACGAACACGCGGGAGAACTCGGCGCTGGGCGACACGAGCGCGTCCCAGCGGGCGACGGCGGCCCGCCACTGCTCGCGCGGCTGGTCGAAGTCGGCCCGCAGGTCCGGGGCGTCGAAGCCGATCGACTTGATGCCCTGCCCGTGCCAGGTCTGCAGGTAGCGGGTGCCCCGCGGCTTGGGGTAGTCCAGCGGGAAGCCGTGGCTGTCGACCCAGAACCCGGCCCTGGCCATCGTCCAGATGTAGCGCCAGCTGCCGCGCCGCACCAGTGGGACGTCGCCGGGGAAGTTGGCGCGGTGCTTGGCCACCGACCAGACCGCTTCAATGGGCAGGTCCTGGCGGCGCAGCTCCTCGTAGATGGCGCGCGGGCTGCCGGTGTACCCCTTGCCGCAGTCGGACTCGAACAGCGCCAGGTCCTTGCGCGGCGGGACCAGCTTGATCAGCAGTTTGTAGACCCGCAGCTTCGTCGCCGGCGTGCTGACCCTGCGCAGCACGGCCCGCTTGACCCGCTGCGCCAGGCGGGGCGTGACCGCGGCCCCGTGCACCCGCAGGTACGCCGCGTTCCCCTCGGCCGTCAACGTGCAGCCGGGCAGCTCGACGGGTTTCATGTTCGGGTCCACCAGCAGCGGGTCGGCGGTGGTGTGCCCGTCGCGCTCCCGGGTGAAGCCGATGCGCGGGGCGCCCATGGCCGCCGGGGCGAAGGTGATCTCGCTGACGTACCCGCCCTCGCCCGACGGCTGCGGCTCGATCGGGATCCGCTGGTCGCCCAGCTCCAGGAACGCCTGCCGATCCAGCGGCAGCACCCCGAACGGGTCGTAGGTGTGCACGGTCATCGTCACCTCGGCGCCGTCGGAGGTGATCTCGCCGACCTCGTGCCGCAGCCTGGTCGCGCTGAAGGGCAGCTCGGCCAGGCGCAGCGCGGTGATGTCCATGGCGGGTTCCAGCGTGGTGCCCCAGTAGGTACGCCCGTCCTGCCGCAGCGCGGCGCGTGGCGGGGCCTTGGTGCCGCACAGCGAGCGGGCGGCCACCATCAGGTCGTCGACGCGGTCCTCGATGATCAGCCGGCAGCACACGCGCATCATCGGATCGATCCGGTCGTAGATCTCCTGCGGGATCTCCTTCAGATAGGGCCCGACGACCGAGGCGAACTCCTTGACCCACACCCGGTTGCGGCGGGGCAGCGGGTTGAGGTACACGCGCAGGTCCTGGCGCAGGAAACGTCCCTGGCGCGCGGGCACCAGGTCGGCCATACCGTGGTCGAGGAGGATCTTGTCGCTCAGCCGGGCCGCCAGCACGCGGTGCCGGACGTTTTCCATCTGGTCGATGCTCAGCGAGATCGAGGACTCCTCGGCGGCGCGGTGCCAGAGGTAGATCACCCACGGCACGATCGCGAAGCGGCGCGCGACCGCGTACAGCTCGGCGGCGAAGACGTGGTCCTCGTAGTGCAGGTTCTCAGGGAACCGCAGCACGTGCTCGCGCAGGAAGCGCACGTCGTAGAGCTTGTTGGTGCTGAAGCTGTCCAGGAACAGCTCCGGCTCGTGCCTGATCCCTTCCACGACCCGCCGCCGCGCGAACAGCGACGGGTAGTAGCGCTCCTGCCGCCCAGTGGCCTCGTACAGCCGCGAGATCTGCCCCGACACGAAGTCCGCCCCGGTCCGCCTGATCTCGTCCACCAGGCTCTTGCAGGCATGCGTGGGCAGCTGGTCGTCGCTGTCGAGGAACATGATGTACGGCGAGACCGCCGCGTCCAGCCCGTCGTTGCGCGGCGCTCCGCACCCCCCGGAGTTGGACCTGCGCCGCAGGTACCGCACCCGGAGGTCGGAACGCACCAGCTCGGCGGCCACGCGCGGGGTGTCGTCGGTGCTGGAGTCGTCGGCGATGACCACCTCGAGGTCACGCAGCGACTGGTTCAGCACCGATTTCACGGCCCTGGGAAGGCGTTCGGCGTCGTTGTAGGTGATCACGACAACGGTGCAGTCCGGCATGCCATCTCCCCCGAGAAGTCGAACCGACTCGGGATGAGGCATTCCCCCTGGTTGGGGTGATGTGTCCGGACTTGATGGTCTTTTTGCTGAAAATCACCGCAGAATGCGACGAATCAACCACGCTATGAGAAGGACCACCGCGACCGCTCCGACGATCGGCGCCACCCGCTTCAGCAACGGCGCACCGGCGATCTCCAGCAGGTCGAGCGCCTCCTCGTCGGGCGTGCGCGAAGTCCGCAGCGTACCCGACGGCCGCGCGTCCTCGTCGGGCACCGCGGTCAGATGCCGCTCCTCGACAGTTTCCTCCCGCCCTTCGGGTACGGCCTGCAGCTCGGCGGCCGGCTCGGTGAACAGCTCCGCGAGGTTGGCCGCGAACCTGTCGATCAGCTTCGAGCCCACCTCGGCCATCACCCCACGGCCGAACTGCGCGGGTCTACCCGTGACGTTGAACTCCGTTTCGACCTTGACCGCGGTCGTCGAGTCCGCGGCCGGCGTCAGCGTGGCCTTGACCGTGGCGGCGGCGGTGCCGGAGCCGCGGGCCTCCTTGCCGGACGCCTTGATCGTGAGTGTGTGGGCGTCCTTGTCGACGTCCTCGAAGGTGGCCGTACCACGGTAGGTCACCGTGATCGGACCGACCTTGACCTTCATCCTGCCGGTGAACTCTTCGCCCTCGAAGGTGTCGAGCGTCGCCCCCGGCAGGCACGGCGCCACCCGTTCGACGTCGAGCAGCACCGCCCAGGCCTGCTCGATCGGGACGGGAACCGTGAACTCATGCTCGAACCGCATCGCCATCGATCCGCTCCTTCTCCCGCGCTGATTGCGACACTACGTCGCTCGGGGGCACCCCGGAAGGGGTGCCCCCTGGGACCGTCAGGGCGTCCCGGCGGCGGTGCGGATCGCGCGATGCGTCAGCACCTTGGCCAGGTGCCTGCGGTAGTCGGGCTGCGCGTGCAGGTCGGACGGCGGCGAGGTGTCGGCGTCCGCCTCCTCGCATGCCTGCCGGATCTGGTCACCCAGCTCCACACCCTGCAGGGCCGTCTCCACCGCGCGGGCGCGCACCGGAGCCGGGCCCATGTTGGTCAGGCCGATCCTGGCCTCCTGGATGGCGCCGTTGGAGCGCTTGACGGCCGCGGCCACTCCGACGATGGCCCAGGACTGCGCGGTCCTGTGGAACTTCTCGTAGTGGTATCCCCAGCCCGGGCCGAGCTTGGGGATCTTCACCCCGACCAGGACCTCGCCGGGCCGCAGCGAGGACTCCAGGTAGTCGACGAAGAAGTCGGCCGCCGGGATCTCCCGCTCGCCCTCCGCCGACCGGGCCACGAACACCCCGTCCAGCGCCAGGACCACCGCGGGCAGGTCGCCCGCCGGGTCCGCGTGGGCCAGGGAGCCGCCGAACGTGCCGCGGTGCCGTACAGCCGGGTCGGCGACCGTCGCGGCGGCCAGCGACACCAGCGGGCAGTCGGCGTTGACCACGCCGGAGTGCACCACCTCGTCGTGGGTGGCCATCGCCCCGATGAAGACGTGGTCGCCGCGGTCGTGCACGCCCGACAGATCGGGCAGGCGGCCCACGTCGACCAGCGTCGTGGGGTAGGCCAGCCGCAGGCGCAGCAGCGGCAGCAGCGACTGCCCGCCCGCCAGGACCTTGGCGTCCTCGTCGGCGGCCAGCGCCTGGCAGGCCTCGCCGAGGGAGCCGGCGCGCAGGTACTCGAACTGTGCGGGAATCATTGGAGAGCCCTCCAGATCCTCTCAGGCGTGCAGGGCATCTGGATGTCGTGGATGCCGCGCGGGCGCAGCGCGTCCACGACGGCGTTGACGACGGCCGGAGTCGAGGCGATCGTGCCCGCCTCGCCGACGCCCTTGACGCCCAGCGGGTTGCTGGTGGCGGGCGTCTCCGTCCTGTCGGTGGTGAAGGTCGGCAGGTCCGCCGCCGACGGCACCAGGTAGTCGGCCATCGTCGTGGTGAGCAGGTTGCCCTCCACGTCGTAGACGGCCTCCTCGAACAGCGCCTGCGCGATGCCCTGCGCGATGCCGCCGTGCACCTGGCCCTCGACGATCAGCGGGTTGACCACCTTGCCGATGTCGTCGACCGCCACGTACGAGCGGATCTTGGTCATGCCCGTCTCGGTGTCCACCTCGATCGCGCACAGGTGCGTCCCGTGCGGGAAGGAGTAGTTCTCCGGGTCGAACGTGGCCTCGGAGTCCAGCCGCGCCTCCGCCCCGTCGGGCAGGTCGTGCGCGGTGAAGGCCGCGTAGGCCAGCTCCTGGATGGTCTTCTGCGAGTCGGTGCCCCGCACCTTGAACGCGCCCGCCTCGAACTCCAGGTCGTCGGGCGAGCACTCGAGCATGTGCGCGGCCAGCTTGCGCGCCTTGTCCTTGACCTTGTCGCAGGCCTTGAGCACGGCGATGCCGCCGATGACCAGCGAGCGCGAGCCGTAGGTGTCCATGCCCTTGTGCGCGATCGCGGTGTCGCCGTGCAGCACGGTGATGTCGTCGAACGGCACGCCGAGCGCGTCGGCCACGATCTGGCTCCAGGACGTCACGTGGCCCTGCCCGTGCGGCGAGGTGCCGGTGATGACCTCGACCTTGCCGGTGGGCAGCATGCGCACCGAGCCGTGCTCCCAGCCGCCGGCGCCGTAGTTGGCCATGCCCAGCCACCTGGACGGGGCCAGCCCGCACATCTCGGTGAAGGTGCTGACGCCGATGCCCAGCTGGACGGGGTCGCCCCTGTCGCGCCGGTCGGCCTGCTCGGCCCGCAGCTTGTCGTAGCCGAACAGCGCCATCGCCCGGTCCGTGGCCGCCTCGTAGTTGCCCGAGTCGTAGGTGAGACCGGAGATCGTGGTGTACGGGAACTCCTCGTGCTTGATCCAGTTACGCCGCCTGACCTCCAGCGGGTCGAGCTTGAGCTCGGCGGCCAGCTCGTCCATGATCCGCTCGATGGCGAACGTGGCCTCCGGCCTGCCCGCGCCCCGGTAGGCGTCGGTCGGCATCTTCGTGGTGAACACGCCCGTGCAGGCGAACTCGTAGGCGTCCATCTTGTAGATGGCGTTGAACATCTGCGCGCCGAGCAGCGGCACGCCCGGCGTGACCAGCATCAGGTAGGCGCCCATGTCGGCCAGCAGGTCCACCTGCAGGCCGCGGATGCGCCCGTCGGCCTCGGCGGCCAGCCTGACGTGCTGGATCTGGTCGCGGCCGTGGTGCACGGTCAGGTTGCCCTCGGAGCGCGACTCCGTCCACTTGACCGGCTTGCCCAGCCTCCTGGTCAGCAGCAGGCAGAGCACCTCCTCCGCGGTGACCTGCAGCTTCGAGCCGAAGCCGCCCCCGACGTCGGGAGCGATGACGCGGATCTTGTGCTCGGGGATGCCGGTCACGACCGCCAGCATGACCCGCAGCACGTGCGGGATCTGCGTCGACGACCAGACCGTGAAGGAGTCGCCGTCGGTCGAGGCGACGATCGCCCGCGGCTCCATCGCGGTCGGGATGAGACGCTGCTGGATGAAGGTCCTGTCGACGACCACCGGCGCGTCCCTGAAGGCGGCCTCGATGTCACCAGAGGTGATCTTGGTGGTGAACGCCTGGTTGCCCGCCTCGTGGACCTTCGGGCTGCTCTCGGTGAGCGCGTCGTTCATGTCCAGGACCGGCGGCAGCGGCTCGTAGTCGACCTCGATGGCCTCCAGCGCGTCCGCCGCGCGGTAACGGTCGGTGGCCACCACGCAGGCCACGGCCTCGCCGACGTAGCGCACCTCCGAGACCGCCATCGGCGGGTGCTCGGGGATGACCACGTCCTCGCTCACGGGCCAGGCGCACGGCAGGCTGCCCTGCTCTCCGGCGAAGTCCTGGCCGCTGAAGGCGGCCACCACCCCGGGCTGCTCGCGCGCGCCGGACACGTCGACCCTGGTGATCCTGGCGTGCGCCATCGGGCTGCGCAGGAACATGACCTGCAGCATCCCCGGCTGCTGCAGGTTGTCCGTCCACTGCGTACGTCCGGTGAGGAGCCTGGCGTCCTCCTTGCGCTTTCTGGCCCGGCCGACCTCGGGCCCGACGTCGGTGGTCATGACGAGCTCACCGCCTGGTTCATTTCCTGCGCGCCCCGCCGTACCGCGCGAACGATGTTGCAGTAGCCGGTGCACCTGCAGAGATTGCCCTCCAGACCCTCCCTGATGTCCTCCTCGGAGGGGTCGGGGTTCTCGCGGAGCAGGTCGATCGAGGCCATGACCATGCCCGGCGTGCAGTATCCGCACTGCAGGGCGTGTTCCTCGTGGAAGGCCCGCTGCATCGGGTGCATCGACCCGTTGACGCCCAGGCCCTCGATGGTGACGACGTCGCAGCCGTCAGCCTGTACGGCCAGCACCGAGCAGCTCTTGACACTCTTGCCGTCGAGCATCACAGTGCAGGCGCCGCAGTTGCTGGTGTCGCAGCCGACGGGAGTGCCGGTCTTACCCAGGCGCTCTCTCAGCAGGTGAACGAGGAGAAGCCGCGGCTCAACATCCTCCTCGTACTTGACTCCGTCGACGGTGACGGCGATCCGGGGCATACGTCCTCCCTCAGAGCAGGGGGAAATGCGGACAAGTGCCAAGCTACGCCGGTGTTTAGCCCGGTCAAGGGCTACTTACCCCGAATCGCCCTCGCCACGATCGCGACCAGCCCAGAGAATCCCAGCCCGACCACCACCAACGAGACCAGGACCAGCGGATCCGTGATCGAACGCGTCACGATCAGGATCCCGAGCACGACGAAGAGAGTTCCGCTCAGCAACGCCATCCAGTCGGTGCGGTGAAGCCGGCGCGGCCTGTCGACCTCACGCGCCACGGCGCACCTCCATGTCTCCGACGCCGCCCTTGAGGTTCAGCACGATCGTGGAGACCGCGCCCTTCGGCGTCGTCTCGGGCTCGAGCGTCTTGTCGAACTTCACCTTCACGCCGCCGCGCAGCGACTGGTCCACCTTGATGTCGCCGACCCGGTTGGAGGCGTGCACCTCCACCCGCATGTCGGGCGGGACGATCACGGTGAGCTCGCCGATCGACACCGACGCGTTGACGGTGGCCAACGCCCCTGGACCGACCGCGAGCTCCGTCAGGTCGAGCCTGCCGTCGCCCACCCCCACGTCGAAGAGCCGGCTCGTCTCCGCCATGCTCCGCGGCGTCCACATCGAGTCGCCCACCGTCCGCGGCAACCCGCCGAACATCAGGCCGATCCCGATGACCAGCGCGACCGTGGTGCCCGTGGCGACCAGGCCCGCGCCCCTGCCCCACCAGGCGGCGACCAGGAGTCCGGCGCCGATGGTGATGAGCACCGCGCCGCCGACGAGGGTCGGCTGAACGCCCGAGGCCGATTTGGCTTGGACCGCCACGACGATCCCTCCCACGATGAGGGCCAACAAGAATGTGATCGCCCCGATGAACGACCTGGCGCGCCGCGGCTTGGGCGGCGGGACGGGCCTGCCGTACAGGGCCGGGTCGTAGGGCGAGGTGTAGCCGGCCCGCCTGCGCGGGTCGAGCGGCTGATAGGGGCCGTGTGGCGAGAAGGGCTCGCCGTAGGGGAGTCCCGCGCTCCTGCCGGACGGCGGTGCCTCCGCGGCGTAGAGCGGCGGCGGGGTCTGGTTGACCCGCGTCTTCGGCAGCGGCTCGTCCACCCGCGTCCGCGACACGTCCTCCACGGGCACGTCCCTCCCGGCCTCCCAGCCTTCCGCGTGCTGCACGTCTTCGGCGCGCTCGGCGGCTTTCGCGGGCTCGACGGGGATCTGCTCCGTGACGGGCACGGTCTCCGCGGGCCACGCCTCCGCGGCATGGGCCGTGACCGGCTCCTGCTCGGCGGAGGGCTGGTGGGTGGGTGGTTGCTCGGTGGGTACCTGCGGGGATTCGCCGCGCAGGGTGCGCTCGACCTCGGCGGCCCTGGCGGCCTTGGCCCGTTCGATCGCCTCGGCGGCCTGTGCCAGGCGCTGGGCCCTGACGGCGTCCGACATCCGCTCGTCGGGCGCGCCCATGACGGGTCCCGTCGGCGCGGTGAACGAGGGCGTCGGCGGCGCGGGCGGCGCCGACGCGGGCTCGGCGGACTGCCGGCGGCTCAGCCGCTCCGGCATCGACCGGGCCAGCGCCAGCAGGTCGACCCCGTGGGTGTGCGCGGCCAGCAGTGAGACCACCAGGAGCAGCCCCACCACCAGCGTGCCCGTGCCCAGCCACACGGTGGCCAGGTTGATCACGAGCCCGAACGCCAGCACCGCGGTCAGCAGCGCCATCACGGTGTCGGCGTCGAAGTCGCGCCGCGTCCACTGCTCGACGATGCCGGGCCCGCCTCGGGGCTCCTTCATCAGCAGGAACGCGGCTATGTAGAGGAACAGGCCGATGCCCGATCCGAAGAGCAGGATCGCGAAGCCCACGCGGAACACCACGGGGTCGATGCCCGTGTGCCTGCCCAGTCCGGCGCAGACTCCCATGAGGAACCTGCCCTCGCTGCTGCGGCACAGCGTGCTGGGTTGTTTCGGTGGTGCTTCGGTCATGACACCATCGTGTCCCACCCTGCGGGAGGTCGCATCCGGGAGACCCCTGACCCGACCCGGGGGTTGTTCCCTGATGCCCAGGTCATCGGGGACATGTGACGATGTGAGTGCTATGGCTGACCAGAACACACTCGCAGAGCCCGGCGCCGACGCGCCCTACCGCCGCATGATGCGCCCCATGGAGGGCCGCCTGCTCGGCGGCGTGGCCCAGGGGCTCGCGGCGCAGCTCAAGCTGGACCCCGTCGTGGTCCGGCTGACGTTCGTGCTGCTCAGCGTCGTGGACGGGGTCGGCATCGTGGCCTACGCGGTGCTCTGGATGATCACGCCGCGGCAGCCGTACGAAGGAAACCAACCGCCAGGACGCGACTGGAGCCAGCTGGCGGCCTTCAGCGCGATCGGCGTGGCGCTGGCCGCCTTCGGCTGGCTGACCGGCGCCTCACAGGGCGGGATCGGCATGCTGCCGTTCGCCGTGGGCGGGATCGGCGCGCTGATCCTATGGCAACAGGCCGACCCGGAACGGCGCAAGAGCTGGGTGAGCGGGGCCACCAAGAGCATCCGCAAGAACCGCATCAGGACCATGGCCGGTGTGCTGCTCGTGGTGATCGGCGCCGTCGGCTTCCTGGCCACGCAGGGCGAGCTGCTGAAGGCCCGCCCCGGCCTGCTGTTCACCGTGGTGGTGGTCGGCGGACTGGCCGTGATCGCCACGCCGTGGCTGGCGGGGCTGTGGAAGGAGCTGCAGTTCGAGCGGCGCGAGCGCATCAGGCAGGAGGAGCGCGCCGAGGTCGCGGCGATGGTGCACGACTCGGTGCTGCACACGCTCACCCTGATCCAGCGCGTCGCGCACGACTCGCGCGAGGTCACCAGGCTGGCCCGCGCCCAGGAGCGCGACCTGCGCAACTGGCTCTACCAGCCCGCCCAGGACGCCGACGCCACGCTCGCGGCAGCCGTACGCAGGATCGCCGCCGAGGAGGAGGACGCGCACAGCGTGCCCATCGAGGTCGTCTGCGTGGGCGACCTGGAGCTCGACCCGCAGGGCAAGCTGGGCGCCATGCTCAAGGCCGCCCGGCAGGCCATGGTCAACGCCGCCAAATACTCTGGAAGTCCGTCCATCTCCGTCTACGCGGAGGTGGAGGGCCAGGAGGCCACTATCTTCGTGAAGGACCGGGGCAAGGGCTTCGATCTGGAAGCGGTGCCGCTGGACAGGATGGGCATCAGAGAGTCCATCATCGGAAGGATGGAACGACACGGCGGCACGGCCAGGGTGCGCACCGAGCCCGGTGAGGGCACGGAGGTGATGTTGACGATGAAGGTGGAGAAGCAATGACGCGGGTTCTGATCGTCGACGATCACCGGCTGTTCCGCTCCGGGGTGCGCGCCGAGCTGGGCGAGTCGATCCAGGTCATCGGGGAGGCCGAGGACGTCGAGTCCGCGGTGAAGGCGATCGCGGAGCTGCAGCCCGACGTGGTCCTGCTCGACGTGCACATGCCGGGCGGCGGCGGCCAGGAGGTGCTGCGCCGCGTCCTGGGCAGCGGCTCCCAGGTGCGCTTCCTCGCGCTGTCGGTCTCCGACGCCGCCGAGGACGTGATCGGCGTGATCCGGGGCGGCGCCCGCGGCTACGTCACCAAGAACATCAGCGGCAAGGAGCTGACGGACGCGATCCGGCGGGTCGCCGACGGCGACGCCGTCTTCTCGCCGCGGCTGGCCGGGTTCGTGCTGGACGCCTTCGCCTCCTCCGAGGCGCCGTCGATCGACCCCGAGCTCGACTCGCTGACGCAGCGCGAGCGGGAGGTGCTGCGGCTGATCGCCCGCGGCTACGCCTACAAGGAGATCGCCAAGGAGCTGTTCATCTCGGTCAAGACGGTCGAGACGCACGTGTCCTCGGTGCTGCGCAAGCTGCAGCTGTCCAACAGGCACGAGCTGTCCCGCTGGGCCACCGCCCGCCGCCTGGTGTGATCACGGGGTCGTCACGAACACCCCGCCGTCGGTGATGCCGGAGATCGTGACCTTCCCCGCCGGGTCCGCGGCCGCGTAGAGGTTCGGCTCGCCGAACGGGTCCACGCCGTCGTCGCGGGCCGAGCCGAGCTGTGCCACGCTCAGCTGCCTGCCGCGGCGGTCGAGCCGCACCGTCAGGATGTCGGCCCCGCCCGCCGCCACGCCGATCCGGCCGCGCGTGTAGCCGACGATCTCCACCTCGCCGCCGGGCAGCGGCGCCACCGCCACGCCCTCGTCGGCGGCCGGGGTGGCGACCGTGGCGGTCCAGGCCTGCCGGCCCTGCGCGGTGAAGGCCCTGGCGATCAGGTCGCCGCCGCTCGCGCCGGTGACGACCACCTGGCCCGCGGAGGTGACCGCGACGCCGTTCAGCCGGTCGTCCGCGTCGCCGCCCACCGGGGTCACCCAGCGCCTTTCGCCGTTCTGGTCGTAGGCCGCGACCCAGCCGTCGAGCCCGCCCAGCGCCGTGGTGCCCGGTAGCGCCGCCGACGCGGTGCCGGTCACGTACACGCCGGTGTCGTCGGCCGCCACGCCGTACGCCTTGTCCTCGCCCGTGCCGCCGAGCTGGCGGGTCCACAGCACGTTCCCCGCGGGATCCAGCCTGGCCAGGATGGCGTCCTTGTCGCCGGCGTTCGTCCCGTCGAGGCCGCCCTTGGTGTAGCCGGCCACGTAGGCGCCGCCGTCCGCGGCCGCCGCCAGGGCGTAGCCGCGGTCGGCCGTGCCCTGGGTCCCGAACTGGGTGATCCAGCGGGTCCTGCCGTTCGCGTCCAGGTTCGCCACGAACGCGTCGTCCGTGGTGTTGCCCGGGTGCTTGCCGTCCAGGTCGCCCTTGGTGTACCCGGCGGCCAGCACGCCGCCGTCGGGCAGCGCGGCCACGCCGTACAGCCGCTCGTCCGACGCGGTGCCGAGCTGGGCGGTCCAGTTCTGGGCGACCACGACCGCGTCCAGCTTCCCCTTGTACGGCTGGCCGTTGACGGACCCGCTCGCGGCCATGCCGGCCGCGCCCGTGGCGGTCACGCCGCCCGCCCAGGTCGCCGCGTACTTCGTGCCGCCGAGCCCGGTGGGCGGGACGGTGCTGAGCGTCGGGCCGAGCGCGGTCATCGCCTGCTCGAACGCCGGGCTCCACACCGACCAGTCGTGCCCGCCGTCCAGGATCCGCAGCTGCGCCGCGACGCCCGGCACGCGCCTGGCCGCGTTGTAGAGCGTGGCGGACTCGAAGTCCAGGTCGTGGTGGGCGTCGGCGGGGTCGGGGTTGGCGTACTCGTCGTCACCCACGGCCACGAACAGGCTCACCGGGAGGTCGGGGTTGATCTGCTTGAGCAGGTTCGGGTAGTTCAGGCGCTGGTAGACCTCGTCGGAGAACCTGCTGTCGCCCTGTCCGAAGGCGCCGTAGTCGCGGGTGGAGGAGTCGGCGGGCGGCAGCGGCGTGTAGACCGCCGGGCTGAGCACGATCGCGGCGGAGAACAGGTCCTGGTGCGCCAGCGCGTACCGCAGCGCTCCGGCGCCGCCCATCGAGTAGCCGCCCACCAGCCGGGCGTTCCTGATCGGCGCGGTGCGGTAGGTGGCGTCCACGTGCTGGACGAGGTCGCGGGTGAGGGCGGTCTCGACCGGGCGGCCCGTCGTGTAGGCGGAATCCACGTACCAGCTGCCGCGCTCGCTCCACGGGGCGTCCGGCATGACCGCGATCAGCGGCGGGATCTGCTTGGTCGCGATCATCCCGTCCAGCGAGTCCTTGATCCTGGTCCACGCCTCCATCGAGTCGCCACGGCCGTGGAGCAGGTAGAGGACCGGGTAACGGGCGTCGCCGTCGGCGTAGCCGTACGGGAGGTAGAGGTTGTAGCGGATCGGCTCGCCGAGCGCCTGCGAGGGGGCCTGTGCGGTGCTGAGCGTGCCCTTCCTGGTGACCGTCGCCTGGCCGGGCAGGGCGAGGAGCAGCAGGAAGAGTACGGCGAGCACGCCTGTCCATGACCGCATATGGCACTCCCGTAAACGTTTACAGTAATACGAACATCGCGCCGATTTTGGGATCAGGTATACGCCTGCGTCAAGGGCTGTCCTTGGTCGCCATGTCGTGCGACATTTCGAGGTATGGGCAGGGACGTGCCAGCCGTCGTGTTCAGCAGGGAAGATCGCCGCAAGTACCGCGAGAAGGTGCGGCGATGTCTGGACGTCTTCGCCCAGATGCTTCGCGAGTCCCGCTTCGAGTTCGACACGCCGCGCGCCGGGCTGGAGATCGAGCTCAACATCGTCGACGAGCGCGGCGAGGCCGCCATGCGCAACGCCGAGGTGCTCGCCGCGATCGCGCAGCCCGACTGGGCGACCGAGCTGGGCCAGTTCAACATCGAGATCAACGTCCAGCCCCAGGACCTGCGCGGTGACGGCGCCCTCAGGCTGGAGAACGACGTGCGCGCCCGGCTCAACCACGCCGAGTCGCGCGCCCGCTCCCAGGGCGGCCACCTGGTGCTCATCGGCATCCTGCCGACGCTGCGCGAGGACGACATCGGCGAGGGCACGCTCTCGGCCAACCCGCGCTACCGCCTGCTCAACGAGCAGATCTTCGCCGCCAGGGGAGAGGACCTGCACCTGTGCATCGAGGGCGTCGAACGCCTCGACACGCACGCCGACAGCATCACCCCCGAGGCCGCCTGCACCAGCGTCCAACTGCACCTGCAGATCAGCCCCGAGGCGTTCGCCTCGCACTGGAACGCCGCCCAGGCCATCGCGGGGCCGCAGGTGGCGCTGGCGGCCAACTCGCCGTACCTGTTCGGCAAGGAACTGCACCGCGAGACCAGGATCTCGCTCTTCGAGCAGGCCACCGACACGCGGCCGCAGGAGCTCAAGGAACAGGGCGTCCGGCCGCGCGTATGGTTCGGTGAACGCTGGATCACCAGCGTCTTCGACCTCTTCGAGGAGAACGTCCGCTACTTCCCCGCGCTGCTGCCGCTCACCGAGGACGAGGACCCGCGCGCCGTACTGGACGGGGGCCGCATCCCCGAACTGCACGAGCTGACCCTGCACAACGGCACCGTCTACCGCTGGAACCGGCCCGTGTACGCGGTCGTGGACGGCAAGCCGCACCTGCGCGTGGAGAACCGGGTGCTGCCCGCCGGGCCGTCCGTGCTCGATATCTCGGCCAACGCCGCCTTCTACTACGGGCTGATGCGCGTGCTGCCCAACGCCGAGCGGCCCCTCTGGAGCCGGATGTCGTTCGCGGCCGCCGAGGAGAACCTCAACAACGCCGCCAGGCACGGCCTCGACGCCCGCCTCTACTGGCCGGGCGTGGGCGAGGTGCCCGCGGCCGAGCTCGTACTGCGCCGCCTGCTGCCCCTCGCCGCCGAGGGACTCAGCTCGTGGGGCGTTGACAGAGCCGTCGCCGACCGGCTGCTCGGCGTCATCGAGGGCCGCTGCCTCACCGGACGAACCGGGGCGACCTGGCAGGCGGACCGCGTGCACGCGCATGGTGGAGACCGGCACGAGGCGCTGCGCGCGATGACGCTGGACTACATCGAGCGGATGCACTCCAACGAGCCCGTACATACCTGGGACAACTGACATGTCAGCCGAGAGGATGATGCGCGGCCTGCCGTCCCGCGTCTAGCGTGTGGTTCATGCCACTGGGAGAGATCCGCTGGTTGCGGCAGGGCGCCTGCAGGTCCAGCGATCCCGAACTGTTCTTCCCGCTCGCGCCCACTCCGGCGCAGGAGGAGCGGGCCAAGGCGATCTGCGCCTCCTGCCAGGTGCTCGAGGAATGCCGCTCCTACGCGCTGCGGGCGGGGGAGTCGGAAGGCATCTGGGGCGGCCTCACCCCCGAGGAACGCCGCCGCACCCGCTTCCCCACAGGGTGGCGCACCCAGGCGACCGCATAGCCTGCAGGGGTGTTCCTGCGCTCGCTCGCCGTGCTGGTCGCGGCCAACGTCATGAACAACCGGGTCGCCCCTCGGCTGGCGCCGCTGACCTCCGCCGTGGCGACGGCCGCGCTGGTGGCGATGGCACGCCGTACCGGAGTGTCGTGGCAGGAGCTGGGCTTCGAGCACGGCCGCCGCGGCGCCGCCGCCGGGGGAGCGCTGGCCGCCGCCGTGGCCGCCGGCTACACCGCGGGCATCGCCATCCCGCGCACCCGCCCGCTCTTCCACGACGAGCGCGCGCTGTCCCTGTCACGCGCCCGCGCCCTGGAGGAGGCCCTGTTGCAGGTGCCCGTCGGCACGGTCCTGCTGGAGGAGGTGGGCTTCCGCGGAGCGCTGTACGGCATGCTCCGCCGCACCCGTGGCACGGCCGCCGCCACCGCCGTCTCCTCGGCCCTCTTCGGGCTCTGGCACATCCTGCCCGCCATCGACATGGCCCGGGCCAACCCCGCCCTCGGCGCCCTCACGGCCGGTGAATCCCCCAGCCACCTCGACACGGCCCGCGTCGTGGCGGGCAGCGTCGTCTCCACGGCCGCCGCCGGCGTCCTGTTCTGCGAGCTCCGCCGCCGGGCCGGGCTGCTCGCCCCCACCCTCCTCCACATCTCGACCAACTCCCTCGGCTACCTCTACGCCCGCCTGGCCGCCCCGCCCAAGGATTAGGGCCGACGCCGTCGCGGGGCGAACCCCGTGAGTACTTCTTGTCGTGAAGATCCTCCAACCCGGAGTGACGATCCTCCACCTCGGCCGTGAACGTGCCATGCGGCGCCCTTGACGTCGGTTCTACGTTCTCGTCTGCGCTTCTATAGGCGTATATCAAGATCACAAAAGTTGATATACTCTGGAGGTACGGAGGTGGTGTGCCATGCGCACAGTGATCGACATCGACAAGGGGCTGTTGGATACGGCCCAGCAGGAGTTGGGGACCTCGACGATGAAGGAGACCGTCAACCAGGCCCTGCAGGAGGTAGCCGAAAGGGCGAAGCGTCGAGAAGCGTTCGAGTACTGGACCTCGCGGGACAATACGGACCTGCTGGATCCGGAGCTCATGAAGCGAGCGTGGTAGCAACGGGGGTCATCTACCTGATCGACAAGAGCGCTCTGGCGCGGATGCCGCATCCCGCGGTGGGTCGTGCGCTGGAGCCGCTCATGCTCGACAAGGTTCTCGCCACCTGCGTCGTCACGAATCTGGAGGTCCTCTATAGCGCGCGCGACCTGAAGGGCTACGAGCGCGATGCGTACCACTTGCGCGAGGACTTCCGCTATCTACCCCTCGACCCGGAGGTGGAGGCTCGGGCCTTGGACGTTCAGGCGATGCTTGTCCGTAAGTCGCATCATCGGGGCGTCTGTGCGGCGGATCTGATGATCGCGGCGTGTGCCGAGGTGCACGGGGCCACGGTGCTGCACTACGACCGGGACTTCGACGTCATCTCCGAGGTCACGGGGCAGCCATCGCTGTGGGTGGTCCCTCCGGGATCCGTGCCCTAGGTCGTCCGGCGGGCCAGGGGGACCGTGGTGCCTGGATGACGAAGCGCCGTGGCGGTGGGTGAGCGTCATCGACTCGCCGGAAGCGCCGGGCGCGGGTCCTCAGCCGAAGTACGGCGGGCGGCCGGTGGCGGCGGCCCGCCGTACAGGATCAAGAAGGGTTACGCCGTGGGGACGACCTGGAAGCCCTCGGCGTAGTGGCCCTCGGGGAAGCCGGCGCGCTCGGCCCAGGAGGCGAAGCGGCTTTTGACGAACTCGGTGAAGCCCTCCACGTGGGCCACCTGGCTGACGTGCGACTGCAGGGCGGCGAGCTTGCGCTCGATGACGTCGGTGACGTCGACCCAGTGGTTGGGTGACATGCCGCCCGTCAGCCAGACCTCGCGCACGGTCCAGGCCTCCAGACCCTCGTCCTTGAGGAGTTCGGGGAAGGCGTAGGGGTTCCTGGCGTCGGGGTAGACGGCGTCCAGGGCCGCGCCGCCGACCGCGCGGTGGTCGGGGTGGCTGGGGGCGACGAACTGGTAGTTGCGGTCGGGGTGGTGGGTGATGACCAGGTCGGGGCGTACCTGGCGGATCACGCGGGCGATGTCGCGCCGCAGGTCCAGCGTGGTCTCCACGCGCCCGTCGGGGTAACCGAGGAAGCGGAGGTCCGTCACGCCCACGGCCTTGGCCGCCGCGGTCTGCTCGACGCGGCGCAGCTCGGCCATGCCCGTGTTGTCCAGGGCGCGATCGTTGCCACCCGCGTCGCCGTCCGTGACCACCAGGTAGGTGACCTCCACCCCCCTGTCGACGAACAGCGCCACCGATCCCGCGGCCCCGAAGTCCACGTCGTCCGGGTGGGCTGTCACGGCGAGCACCCTGTTGATCTCGTTGTCGGCCAGCATGCTTTCTCCTTCAGTCCTTCTCTCCTGGGAGAACCGGCGCGCAGGGTATCCCATTCCAGCAGATGCGCCCTTTCTGCGATCTTGTTTCTTGATCTTGTACGGCAAGCCCCCGCCACCGGCCGCCCGCCGCACATCGGCCATGTGCGGTGGGAAACCAAGGGCCGGGGGGCGTGGGTTTCGCAACGGCGTATCGGCGGGCGACCCCGCATCACCGGAGGAGCGTCTCCCTGGACAGAGGCCCGCCGAAGTGCGGCGACTGGCGGTTGCGGCGGCCCGCCGTACGGCAGCGAGGGGTGGAAGGAGTGCTCGCCGTGTGAGAGCCGTGAGAAGTCGTGGGTGAGAAAGGGCATCAGCCGGGGAGAGACGGGCGCGATTGTCGGTGAGGCGGCTTAACCTAGGTGCGTGCCGACCCAAGTCTCGATTGACCACCCCTTGCTCGACGGCCTCAACCCGCAGCAGCGCGAGGCCGTGATCCATCACGGCAGCCCGCTGCTGATCGTGGCGGGGGCGGGTTCAGGGAAGACGCGGGTGCTCACCCATCGCATCGCCTACCTGCTGGCCGAGCGGAAGGTCCATCCGGGCGAGATCCTGGCGATCACCTTCACCAACAAGGCCGCCAAGGAGATGAAGGAGCGCATCGACCGCCTGGTCGGGCCGCGGTCGAAGGCGATGTGGGTGATGACGTTCCACAGCGCCTGCATGCGCATCCTGCGCAGGGAGGCCAAGCGGCTCGGCTTCCCGTCCAGCTTCTCGATCTACGATCAGGCCGACTCGCAGCGCCTGATGGCGATGGTCTGCCGGGAGATGGACCTCGATCCCAAGCGTTATCCGCCCAGGTCGTTCTCCGCCCAGGTCAGCAACTTCAAGAACGAGCTGGTCGACTACGAGACCGCGCTCGACAGGGCGGGCTCCCACCTGGAGAAGGTGCTCGCCCAGGCGTACAAGGCCTACCAGCTGAAGCTGACCGAGGCCGGCGCGATGGACTTCGACGACATCATCATGAACACGGTGGTGCTCTTCCAGCTCTTCCCCGAGGTGGCCGAGCACTACCGGATGCGCTTCCGCCACGTGCTCGTCGACGAGTACCAGGACACCAACCACGCGCAGTACATCCTGATCAGGGAGCTGGTGGGGCATCCGGAGCTGCGCACCGTCGACGGCGAGCTGGTCCGCTCCGGGTCGGACATGTCGGAACTGTGCGTCGTGGGTGACGCCGACCAGTCGATCTACGCCTTCCGCGGCGCGACGATCCGCAACATCCTGGAGTTCGAGCGCGACTACCCGGACGCCCGCACGATCCTGCTCGAGCAGAACTACCGCTCGACGCAGAACATCCTCAACGCGGCCAACGCCGTCATCTCCCGCAACGAGGGTCGCAAGCCCAAGAACCTCTGGTCCGACCAGGGCGAGGGCCCCAAGATCGTGGGCTACGTGGCCGACAACGAGCACGACGAGGCGGTCTTCGTCGCCCAGGAGGTCGACAGGCTCAGCGACGAGGAGGATGTCAGGCCCAGCGACGTGGCCGTCTTCTACCGGACCAACGCCGCCTCCCGGGTCTTCGAGGAGATCTTCATCCGCACCGGCCTGCCGTACAAGGTGGTCGGGGGCGTGCGCTTCTACGAGCGCAAGGAGGTCAAGGACCTGCTGGCCTACCTGCGGGTGCTGGCCAACCCGGCCGACGTGGTGTCGCTGCGGCGGATACTCAACGTGCCCAAGCGCGGCATCGGCGACCGCGCCGAGGCGATGATCGAGGCGCTGTCCTCGCGCGAGCGGATCTCCTACTGGGACGCGCTGCGCCGGGCCGACGAGGCGTACGGCATGGCCACCCGCTCGCTCAACGCGGTGCGGGAGTTCGTGGCGCTGATCGAGGAGCTGATCGCCAAGGCGGAGGGCATGCCGCCGTCCGCGCTGGCCGAGGAGATCCTGGTCGCCACCGGCTACCGGGCCGAGCTGGAGGCCTCGGAGGATCCGCAGGACGAGTCCAGGCTGGAGAACCTCAACGAGCTGATCTCGGTGGCCGCCGAGTTCGAGGAGGCCAACCCGGAGGGGACTCTGGTGGAGTTCCTCGAGCAGGTCTCCCTGGTGGCCGACGCCGACCAGATCCCCGACGCCGACGGCGGGCAGGGCGTGGTCACGCTGATGACGCTGCACACGGCCAAGGGGCTGGAGTTCCCGGTGGTGTTCCTGACGGCGATGGAGGACGGGGTCTTCCCGCACATCAGGTCGCTGGGCGAGCCGAAGGAGTTGGAGGAGGAGCGCCGCCTGGCCTACGTGGGCATCACCCGCGCGCAGAAGCGCCTGTACATCACGCGGGCGGCGGTGCGCAGCTCGTGGGGGTCGCCCTCGTTCAACCCGGCCTCCCGCTTCGTGAGCGAGGTGCCGGCCAAGCTGATCGACTGGCGTACGGACCCGGAGAAGTCCGCCTGGTCGGCCGCCACCCGTCGGGAGCCGACGCGGGCTCCCGCCCCCAAGAAGGGCGGCCGCACGGTGCCCACGCTCGCCCCCGGCGACCGTGTCACCCACGACGCCTTCGGCCTCGGCACGGTCGTCACGGTGGACGGTGTCGGCGACAAGACCAAGGTCAAGATCGACTTCGGCTCAGGCGGCGAGAAGACACTCCTACTCGCCTACGCACCCCTCGAGAAGCTCTAGGCATCCTGGCCGTACCGGCGTCCGGGATTACCGCTGTACGCCTTGGGGGTGCCGTGAGCCGGGTTCCCGGGGGTTCAGGCGCCGTAGCGGTGGGATGTGGGGCGGTGGTGGGCGGCGCCCTGTGCGGTGGGGGACCAAGGGCCGGGGGATGTGGGTTCCACGACGGCGTGACGGCGTGCAACCCCGCATCACCTGAGGAGCGTCTCCCTGGACAGAGGCCGGCCGGAGTGCGGCGGGTGGGGGTGGCGGCGGCCCGCCGTACTCACAGCAGGCCTGTCCTCAGAACGCCTGTACTGAAAGAAACGCCGTCAGTTGTTCTTCCACTGGGACCAGGAGAGCTGCCAGAAGCCCCAGCCGTTGCGCCAGTCGAGCTTGCGCTTCGTGCCGGTGATCTTGACGACGTCGCCGCGCTGGGCGATGCCGTAGAACCACTCGGCCCCGGCGGGGGTGGCGCGGACGCAGCCGTGGCTCTGGTTGGAGTGGCCGAGGTACTGGTAGTAGCCGGCGCTCTGGTGGAAGTACTCGCCGCTGTCGGAGATGCGGACCGCCCAGGGGATCTCTTCCTTGTAGTACCGGGGGTCCTTGGGGTCCGTGACGCCCATCCACGCCGAGCTCATGGTCTCCACCCGCTTCTTGCCCATGGCCAGGTGGACGCCGGAGGTGGTGAGGTAGACGTCCACGCCGTTCCTGATCATGCCGCCGCGGCCGGCGCTGATCGGGATGGTCTTGGCGAGCTTGCCGTCGCGGTAGGCCTTGGCCAGGTGGGTGTGGGTGTTGACGTTGACGATGTTGGCCGTGCCGACGGCGAACGTGCGGCTCTGGTCCTTGACGGCGCCGTTGCCCGGGATCTGGCTGAGGTGGGCGGTGAAGCGCACCTTCTGGTGCGGACGCCAGTACGTCTTGGTCCGGTAGACGACCTTGCGCGCGGTGATCCAGCGCCAGGCGCCCTCCACCGCCTTCTCCGGCACGACCTCGAGCGCGGTGACGGCGGCGGCCCTGTCCTTCACGTCACGGTCGAACGTGACGATGATCGGGAAGCCGATCCCGACCTTCTCCTTGTCCGCCCCCATGGGGGTGATGTCGGCGATGTCGAGCTTGGGCTTGCCCGACGCGACGGCCGTGGGCGTCGGCGTGGGTTCCTGCGTGGGGTCGGCGGCGGCGCGGTGGACCGCGGCGACCTGGGCGATCCGCACGGGGGCCGTGGGCGCCGCGGGAGAGCAGGCGGCGAGGGTGGCCATGGCCAAGGCCACCCCGGCCAGCGTCCGGGGGAGGGGGATCAAGGGGTACTCCTGGGGCTTATGGGTCACGCTTCCCTAATACAGACAACGGGAACGCGCCAACCGTCGAAGCCGCCGAGTAACGATCTCGCAACTACCCGCCGAAGATCGCCTTGGGATCGCCGGTGTACCAGGCGTTGTCGATGCGCACGCGCCGGATCACCCAGTGGTCTGCGTCCCTGACCAGGTCCACGTCGTAGAAGTTCTTCAGCAGCGCGAACGTGCCGTGGTCGGCGCTGAGCAGGTGCTGCGCCTCGACGAGCGCGGTGAGCGTGGCGGTGTCGCCGTCGATGCGCACACGCGGGTTCGTGACCTGGTGCGTCGTGTTGATCCGGCCCTCGAACAGCGTGAGGATCGTGTCCACGATCGTGTCGCGGCCGACCATGACAGGGCTCGGCGCGCCCCACTTGGCGGAGGCGGGACCGAAGTCCAGCTCGGCGTCGTCGGCGAAGGCGGAGGCGAACAGGTCCCTGTCGCGCAGATCCTGACCGAGGCCGAAACGGTAGAGCGCGTCGATGATCTCCACGCGGTCGAGCAGATGCTGATTGACGTCCATGGCTACGAGGTTCCAGCGCGCGCGGACCCGGAACAACGAGGTATCGCGCAACCACCGTTAAGCGAGGCTTATAGGCTGGCGGAATGCGTGTGCTGATCTCGGGTGGGGCGGGTTATATCGGAAGCACGGTTGCGTCGGCGTGCCTGGACGCGGGCATCGAGCCCGTGATCCTGGACAGCCTGGTGACGGGGCGTGAGGAGTTCGCCGAGGGAAGGCGGTTCTACCGGGGCGACATCGCCGACGGCACCCTGGTCGACACGATCTTCCGGGAAAATCCGGATATCGGGGCTGTTGTGCACTGCGCCGCACTGATCGTGGTCCCCGATTCTGTGGCCGACCCCGTCGGCTACTACCGGGCCAACGTCACCAAGAGCCTGGAGTTCACCGACCACCTCCTCCGCAACGGCTGCCAGCGGATGATCTTCAGCTCGTCGGCCTCGATCTACCAGACCGGCGACGACTTCACCGTCAACGAGGACTCCCCGCTCGACCCGCAGAGCCCCTACGCCAGGACCAAGGCGGTCTGCGAGGGCATGTTCGCGGACATCTCGGCCACCCAGCCGATCAAGATCCTGTCGCTGCGCTACTTCAACCCGATCGGCGCCGACCCTCAGATGCGCACCGGGCTCCAGGTGCGCCGCCCCAGCCACGCACTGGGCAAGATGATCGAGGCCTACGAGTACGGCACGCCGTTCCAGGTCACGGGGACCGACTACCCCACCCGCGACGGGTCGGGGATCCGCGACTACATCCACGTCTGGGACCTGGCCCTGGCGCACGTGGCGGCCCTGGAACGCTTCGACGACCTGGGCGGTACCGCGGTGATCAACCTCGGCACCGGCGAGGGGACCACCGTGCGGGAGCTGGTCGACGCCTTCAGCCGGGTTTCCGACCGGCCGATCGAGGTCGTGGAGACCGAGCGCAGGCCTGGCGACGTGGCGGGCGCCTACACCCGCAGCGACCGGGCCAAGCGCCTGCTGGGCTGGGAGGCGGGCTTCACGGTCGAGCAGGGCATCCGGCACTCGCTGGAGTGGGCCTCGATCAGGGACTCCCGCCTCACGTAGCGAAAAGGCGGCCGTGCCTGTCTCGACGGGGTCGGGGCGGCTCACCGACTACGTGGCGCGGGTGGAGGAGGTTGTGGCGTGAGTGGGCTCGGAGTATGGTTCGTATGCGAAATGTTCGTATACGAAGAGAATCATGGACGCGACTGAGGCAGCAGAGGCGGTGGGGCGGCTCTACCCGGCGGTCTACCGGCGTTTCAAGGCGACCAAGCGCCCGGTGCCCGGCGGCTCCGGCCTGACCGCCCGCATGTACGCCGTCCTCAGCCACCTGCGGGCCGCCGGCCCGCTGACGCTCGGCGAGCTGGCCGAGCACCTGCAGCTGTCCAAGGCCGCCACGACGGAGCTGGTCAACCGCGTCGAGGAGCGCGGCCTCGTGGCCAGGATCAGGGATGAGCGTGACCGGCGGCGCGTGTTCGTCTGGGTCACGGAAGAGGGGAGTACGGCTGCCGCCGCGGCATCGCCCCGGGTGCTCGAGGGGGATCTGCTGGTGCTGGCCGTACAGCGGATGACGCCACAGGAGCGCGAGGGGCTCATCGCCGGGCTGCGCGCCCTGCTCAGGGAGGAATAGGGCCGCGCGGGCCTGCACAGGCAGGAATGGGGCCGTGGGCCCTGCTCAGGGAGGAGTAGCGGTGAACTGCGAGAGCTGCGGAATGCCCATGGACACGGCCGAGGACCACCTGCCCGGCCATCCCGACAGCACCTGGTGCCGCCTGTGCAGCAAGCCCGACGGCTCGCTGCAGGACTTCGACGAGCGCTTCGAGCGCATGGTCCAGTGGCAGACCCAGCGCACAGGCCAGCCGCGGGGCGAGGCCGAGGAGGCGACGCGGGCCTACATGCGCGGGATGCCCGCCTGGCGCGACCACCCGAAGCTGGCGCTGTGAGGATCCTCGGGATCGACAACGTGCTGATCGGCGTCGGGGATCTCGCGCGGGCCAAGGAGTTCTATGGCGGGCTGCTCGGGCTCCCGGAGAAGTTCTCGACGGGGGAGCTGGCCCTCTACGCCATCGGGGACGAGACGCCCGGGCTCCTCGTCCGCGTCCAGGACGTCCAGCCGGGCACGACACGCGTGTGGCTGGAGGTCCCCGACGCCCGAACGGCCGCCGCCGGACTCGGCGGCGAACCGTTCGAGGTCTTCACGGGCTGGACGGTCGAACTCGCCGACCCGTGGGGGAACATCATCGGCCTGACCGACTACACCAAGCGCCCAGACCTGGCCAGGAAATCCTAGCCGGTCGGCGACGGCTACTCGGGGGTGGTGCCGGTGGCGACCTGGCTCGCGGGAGGTGCTTGGATCTTCACGGTGCTGCCCCAGCCGGTATAGCGGGTGTCGGTGTCGAACAGCGCCTTCGGGTCGTCTCCTCCGCCGCCCACGGCCTTGGCCGAATAAGAGGTGACGAGGCGGGTCGGCAGCCCCTTGGCGTTCAGCGAAAGCTTCCAGGTGATCACGGTCTTGAGCTGCTTGTTCTTGGGCTCGACGATGATGCGGAAGGAAGGCGAGACCTTCTTCAGCTCGCCGAACGTGATCTTGCCCGCGTAGCCGGAGCCGCTCGCCTTCGCGTTCTTGAGCAGGGCCTTGAGCGTGGCGAGCTCGGTCACGTCCACGACCTGGCCCATGGTGGTGTAGAGACCGTTCGGCTTGTCGGACGGCAGTTTCAGCCAGCTCTTGTCCTCGGGGATCTGGCCGCTCCAGGGGCCGCCCTGGACGTAGGACTTGCCGCCGACCGTGAGCATGTGCTCCGGCGAGGCGAAGGCCTTGGCCGCCTCGTTGTCGTCGTCCTGCTTGGGCCAGTTGAGATTGCCGGTGACGTCCGAGGCCGTGACCCCGGACTTGCCGAACTGCAACGTGCCGTTGCGCCGGACCAGAACCTCGCGTCGTGAATGCGAGACCACCACGGTGCTTTCGGCGAACTTGACGCCCTTGCCCGGCCGGATCTGTTGCTTCACCGCGGCAACAGGGTCCTTCGGGGCCGCCTGCGCGGGCGCGGCGACGATGGCGGTCGCGGCCGTGGCCAGCGCCAGGCCGGCGAGCATACGCTTCATGCGGATTTCTCGTTTTCTCAAGGAGTTCTACGGCGGCGCCGGGTTCCCGACGCCCGAACGGCCGCCGCCGAACTCGGCGGCGAACCGTTCGAGGTCTTCACGGGCTGGTCGGTTGAACTGTCCGACCCGTGAGGAAGACGTCCTAGCCGAACAGCTTCCCGACGTCGCCCAGGATCTGCGGAGCCTCCGGCGCGCCCGAGTCGTCCTTGACATCGGTGGCGATCTGGTCGGCGGGCGGTGCCTCGACCTTGACGGTGCTGCCCCAGCCGCTGTAGCGGGAGTCGACGCTGATCGTCAGCCCCTTGGCGTCGCCCTTGGCCAGGGCGCTGGAGGGGAACGAGGTGACGAGGCGGGTCGGCAGGCCCTTGGCGTCCACCGTGAGCTTCCAGGTGATCACGCTCTTGAGCTGCTTGCCGGACTGCTTGTTCAGCAGCAGCGAGGAGGAGGCCCACGGCGAGACCTTCTTGAGGTCGCCGAAGGTGATCGTGCCCGAGTAGCCCGAGCCGCCGGCCTTGGCCCCCTTGAGCAGGGTCTTGAGGGTAGCGGGCTCCGTGATGTTCACCAGCTGGCCGGTGGGACCGAAGACGCCGCTGGGCAGCGAGATGGGGAGCTTGTACCAGGGCTGCTCCGCGGGAAGGTCCTGGCTCCAGAACGAGCCGGACACGTAGGTCTTGCGCCCCACGGTGACCACGTGCTCGGGCTTGGCGAGAGCCTTGTCCTCGTCATCGAGCATGCTGGCCGGGATGTTGAGCTTGCTGGTGATGTCGGACGCGGTCACTCCGGACTTGCCGAACTCGAAGGTTCCGTTCCGGCGCATCAGAATGGCCCGGCGAGCACCTTCGACCAGGGAGGCCCGGTCGGTGAACTTGACGCCCTTGCCCGGGACGAACTGTTGCTTCACCGCGGCAACAGGCTCCTTGGGCGCCGCCTGTGCGGGAGCGGCGGCGATGGCGGTTGCGGCCGTGGCTAACGCCAGGCCGGCGAGCATCTTCTTCATGTGAGATTCCCTCGATTTGTATGCGAGCGAGGGGATCTTGCCAATCGAAGATCACGATGGCGTCTCGAGTAGAGAAGCATTTATCGCGGTAAGTGTGAATATTTTGTGCAGGTGGGGCCCGTGGGAAAAGAATGCGGGCCCCACCTGGGTGTTACTGGTCGACGTTGCCGTCGTCGTCCGGCGGGACGATCACGATGTTGCGGTCGACGGTCGGCGGCTGGTAGCCCTTCTTGGTCAGGGCGTTGAGGTCCATGACCTCGCTCGCGTCGGGCGCCGCGATCGAGACGTCCGTGCCCCAGTCGGTGTAGCGCGTCTCGGAGGTGGCGGTCATCGTCACCTTCTTGCTCACGGGCAGCGACCACGACGAGGCCACCCGCTTGACGAGCTTGCCGGCGTCCAGCGTGATGCGCCAGGAGATGACGACCTTGGCCACCGCGCCCTTCGGCTTCCTCAGCGTCTGGCTGCGGAACATCGGAGACACCTTGTACAGGTCCCCGAACGTGATCGAGCCGCGGTACTGGTCGCCCTTGTGCTTGGCGGTCGCGAGCAGCGTCTTCAGCGTGGCGGGCTCGAAGACGTCGATCAGCTGGTCCCCGTACGCCGCGGAGTAGGGACTGCCCGGCAAGCTGGCCCAGGTCTTGTCGTCAGGCAGCAGCGTGGAGAACAGGCCGCCGTTGATGTAGAGCTTGCCGCCCGCGCCGATCATGTACAGCCGCTCGGTGAGCAGGTCGACCGCGTCGGCCGTCTCCTCGTTGGTCTTGGAGACCTTCTTCAGGTCCTTGAGCAGCGCGGCAGTCAGCACCGGAGTCCGGGTGTTCTCCACCGCGGCGACGCCCTTGGCGTCGAATCCGATACGACCCTCGCGGACGGCCCCCACGTACTCCTGCCGCCCGATCCAGGTCCGCGTCTTCTCGCTGATCTTCACCCCGTGCCCGGCGACGAACTGCTTCTTCAGCATGTCGACCGGGTTCGCCGGCTTGGCTTCGGCCATCGCGGGAGCGGCCAGGGCGGCCGCCATCGCGGAGGCCGCCACACCGGCGGCGATCCATCGCCTCATTTGTGTGAATGCCCTTCTTTATGACGTCTCGCGACATGGTGCACTAGTGAGATCACCGTCACATCACGGCACATCTGCGACCCGGTGACCTGGGCAGGTCGTGCATGGGGCTAGGCTTCACTGGCGGAAACGCCCGGCACGCACGGGATGGTGGCCCGGGCCGTCGAACATCAGTCGAACGAAACAAGGACGGACCCTCGTGGACCTGTTCGAACATCAGGCGAAGGAGCTCTTCGCGGACTACGGCATCCCGGTGCCACGCGGCATCGTCGCCGACACCGTGGAGGGGGTACGAGCGGCAGCCGGGCAGCTGACCGGCCGTGTCGTCGTCAAGGCTCAGGTGAAGACCGGTGGCCGTGGCAAGGCCGGAGGCGTGAAGGTGGCTGACGACGCCGCCGACGCCGTGGAGAAGGCCACCGCGATCCTGGGGATGGACATCAAGGGCCACACGGTCCACAAGGTGCTCGTGGAGGAGGCCAGCGCGATCGCGGAGGAGTACTACTTCTCCTTCCTGCTCGACCGCGCGAACCGCACCTTCCTCGCGATCTGCTCCGCCGCGGGCGGCATGGACATCGAGGAAGTCGCCCACAGCGCCCCCGAGAAGGTCGCCAAGGTGCCGGTCTCGGCGCTGACGGGTGTCGACCACGCCAAGGCCCGCGAGATCGCGCAGGCCGGCGGCCTGCCGGAGAAGGCGCTCGACGGCGCCGCCGACCTCATCGAGAAGCTGTGGCACTGCTTCGTCGACGAGGACGCCACGCTGGTCGAGGTCAACCCGATGATCCTGTCGGCCGACGGCCAGGTGAAGGCGCTCGACGGCAAGGTCACGCTCGACGACAACGCCTCCTTCCGCCAGAGCGACCACGGCAAGTTCGAGGACAAGGCGGCCGAGGACCCGCTCGAGGCCAAGGCCAAGGAGAAGCACCTCAACTACGTCAAGCTCGACGGCGACGTCGGCATCATCGGCAACGGCGCCGGCCTGGTCATGTCGACCCTCGACGTGGTCGCCTACGCCGGCGAGGCCTTCCCCGGCAAGCCGTCCCCCGCCAACTTCCTGGACATCGGCGGCGGCGCCAGCGCCGAGGTCATGGCCGCCGGGCTGGAGATCATCCTCTCCGACCCCGCGGTGAAGTCGATCTTCGTGAACGTCTTCGGCGGCATCACCTCCTGCGACGCGGTGGCCAACGGCATCGTCTCCGCCTTCGAACTGCTGCAGAGCCGCGGGGAGGCGGTGACCCACCCGCTGGTGGTCCGCCTCGACGGCAACAACGCTCTTCTCGGGCGGCAGATCCTGCAGGACGCCAAGCTCCCTCGCGTTGAGCTGGTTGACACGATGGACGACGCGGCCAAGCGCGCCGCCGAGCTCGCGGCTGGGGTGTGAACGACATGGCTATCTGGCTCACAGAGAACAGCAAGATCATCGTCCAGGGCATGACCGGCAGCGAGGGCACCAAGCACGCCAAGCGCATGCTCGCCTCCGGCGCCAGGGTCGTCGGCGGCGTCAACGCCCGCAAGGCCGGCACCACCCACCTCGACCTGCCCGTGTTCGGCACGGTCAAGGAGGCCATGGAGCAGACCGGCGCCGACGTGTCGGTCGTCTTCGTGCCCCCGGCCTTCACCAAGGACGCGGTCAAGGAGGCCATCGACGCCGAGATCCCGCTCTGCGTCGTGATCACCGAGGGCGTGCCGGTCCACGACTCGACCGAGTTCTGGGCCTACGCCGTGGCCAAGGGCAACAAGACCCGCATCATCGGCCCGAACTGCCCCGGCATCGCCTCTCCCGGCGCCTCCAACGCCGGCATCATCCCCGCCGACATCACCACCGCGGGCCGCATCGGCCTGGTGTCCAAGTCCGGCACGCTGACCTACCAGCTCATGTACGAGCTGCGTGACGTCGGCTTCTCCACCTGCGTCGGCATCGGCGGCGACCCGGTCATCGGCACCACGCACATCGACGCCCTGCAGGCCTTCCAGGAGGACCCCGGCACGGACGCGATCGTCATGATCGGCGAGATCGGCGGCGACGCCGAGGAGCGCGCGGCCGCCTACATCGAGCAGCACGTCACCAAGCCGGTCGTCGCCTACGTCGCCGGCTTCACCGCCCCCGAGGGCAAGACGATGGGCCACGCCGGCGCCATCGTCTCCGGCTCGGCCGGCACCGCGCAGGCCAAGAAGGAGGCCCTGGAGAAGGTCGGCGTCCGCGTCGGCAAGACCCCCTCCGAGACGGCCCGCCTCATGCGCGAGATCATGCAGTCCCGCTAGAAATCCGCATCACTTTGAAGGCCCCGCCCGGCGACTCCTCGCCGCGCGGGGCCTTCCCTTTGCACGTCCTGTACGGCAAGCCGCCCCACCGCCACCCGCCGCACTTCGGCCGGGCCCTGTCCAGGGAGACGCTCCTCCGGCGATGCGGGGCTGGGCGCCGTTACGCCGCACGGAAGCCGCCCGGGTGGTCTACAAGATCCCGTAACAGGGAGTACGGCGGGCGGCCGGTGGCGGCGGCCCGCCGTACAACGGCAAGAAACCTCTCGAAAAAGCAGAGAAATCGTTGTGCGCGGCGCGGCAGGGCTTCAAGAGAAGGAAAACTTGAGAAAATCGAACCCGTGACGGCGCTTCTCGACCAGCTGCGGACAGCCCCCAAGTCGGTCCTCAGCAAGATCCCCGGGGTCACAGGAGACGACGACGAGTCCAGGCGTCCGCTCCCGGTGTCCGGCATGCTCGCCGCGGCGGCGACGCTGGGCGTCGGGCTGGCCGCGCTGACCACGCTCACCCTGGTCGGATGGATCGCCGCGCCGAAGGGCACGCTGGGTTCCGGGCTGCCGGGGGTGTTCAGGACGGCGGCGCAGGTGTGGCTGGCCGCCCACCACGCGGGCTTCGCGATCCCCGGCGGGCGCGTAGGTTTGCTGCCGCTCGGGCTGACCGTGTTGCCCGCCGTCCTGCTCTACCGCGCGGGCCGCTGGATGGCGCGCGACGCCGACCTGCGGTTGCGGCTGCCCGCCAGGCTGCCCAAGAACAGCCCGCGAGAGAAGGCCAGCGCCAGGCGGCGCGCCCAGCTGGTGCTCGTGGTGCAGGCGGGGGTGTCGCTGGCCGCGCCGTACGCGCTGCTCGCCGGCCTGATCGCGCTCGTGGCGCGCAACGAGATCACCCAGCCGTTCATCGGCGAGGCGCTGCTGAGCCACTTCGTGCTGGCGTTCCTGGCGGGGGCGCTGGCGACCGCGCGGACGATCGGGCCGTGGGGGGCGATGCTGCGCCTGCTGCCCGAGCGGGTCCGCGCCGTGACGGTCGGCACCGCGGCGGCGACCGCGATCCTGCTGGCCGCGGGGCTGCTGCTGGTGCTGGCGGCGCTCGTGGTGAACTTCGGCCAGGTCAGGGACTTGACGAACGTGCTGTCGCCCGGGTTCGTCGGCGGGTTGCTGCTCCTGCTGGTCCAGGCGCTCTACCTGCTCAACGCGGTGGTCTGGGGATCGGCCTACATCGCGGGGCCCGGGTTCGCCGTCGGCTCCGGGACGCTGGTCGCGCCCACGGGGGTGCAGCTGGGCACCGTGCCGAGCCTGCCGATACTGGGGGCGCTGCCTGACAGCGGTTCCGTGCCCGGCTGGGTGATGGCCGTCATCGCGCTGCCGTTCCTGGCCGGAGCCGTGGCGGGCGTCATGGTGGCCCGGATCGCGCCGTCGCCGTCCTACGAGGCGGCGCCGCTGTGGGGCCTGGTCACCGGGGTGACCACCGGATTGGCCGGCGGGGTGCTCGCCGCGCTGTCCGGCGGCCCAATCGGCGCCGGGCGCCTGGCCGCCATCGGCCCGTCGCCCTGGGAGGTGGCCGTGTCGGTGGCGCTCGAGGTGGGCGTCGCCGCGGGCATCTCCGCCGGGGTCACGAACCTGCTGCTGCTCAACCGCCGCGCCCGCGCCCCGCTGGACAAGGCCGCCGCGCCGGTCCGCGCCGCCGGGGCGGCGATCGCGCGGGCCGCCAGCAAGGTGGGCCTGGCCGAGTCGGATGCCAAGCCGCTGCCCGGCCACTGGATGGACGTCACCGAAGCCGACACCCAGCCCATCCCGGTCATCCGCGACGACTGGCAGGACGAGCACGCCTCGGCCGCTTCCGTTGACACCGACACCGACCCCGAGACCCGTCCCGAACCCCGCACCCCCCGCAAGGACATCGTCGACGAATCCGACGACCGCGGCGGCCACGTCATCTACCTCGACCCATACGCCTGGGACCGCGAGTAGATCTCCCCTGGGGCGGTGATCGAGGCCTGGCGGAGTGGGGGTGCTAGGCGTGGGAGATGACGACCTTGCCGAAGGGCTGGCCGGAGGCGTAGTAGCGGTAGGCGTCCGGGGCCTCGTCGAAGGGGAAGACGCGGTCGATGACGGGGCGCAGGAGGTTGGCGGCGATGGTCTGGTTCATCTCGAGGAACTGTGCCCGGCTCCCGACGGCGATAGCCCGCACGGTCGCTCCGGAGGCGAACAGCAAGCGAGCGTCGATCGGGGCGGCGGTCTCGGAGACGAAGCCGACGAGGGCGACCTGCCCGGCGGGCCGCATGGCCTTGAGCGACTGGTCCACCTGGCCGGCCACGTCCACCACCCGGTGGGCGCCGAGGCCACCCGTCAGCCGCCGTACCTCGGCCGCCCAGTCGGGGGTGGCCCGGTAGTCGACGACCTCGTCGGCACCCAGCTTGAGCAGACGCTCCGCCTTGGCGGGACCGCTGGTGGTGGCGATCACCCGGGCGCCGCGGGCCTTGGCGAACTGCAGCGCGAACAGCGACACCCCACCCGAGCCCTGCGTCACCACGGTCTCACCGGGACGCAGGCCCTCCAGGGCGTTCCAGGCCGTGACGGCGACGCAGGGCAGCGTGGCCGCCTCCTCGTAGCTCAGGTGGTCGGGGATCGGCACGATCGCCTCCTCCTCGACCAGCGCGAGTTCGGTCAGCATGCCGTCCAGCGAGCCACCCCGCTGCGCCAGGTGTTCGACGCCGAACGGGCCGTCCTGCCAACTGGGGAAGAGCGTCGCGGTGACCCGGTCGCCCACCTTGGCCGAGGTCACGCCGGGCCCCACGGCGACGACCTCGCCCGCGCCGTCCGAGACGGGGACAACGTCGGGCTTGACCGGCAGGACGTAGGTGCCGCGGGCCACCAGCAGCTCGCGGAAGCTCAGCGAGGTGGCCTTCACCGCGACCAGCACCTGCCCGGGGCCGGGAACGGGGTCGGGGTGCTCCCTGATCGTCAGGCCTTCGATGCCGGCACCGCTGTCGAGATGGTAACTACGCACGGGATTGCTCCTAGATAGAACGTTCGGTCTATTAAGACCATATCGACCGATTGATCTACCTGTCAACGGGTGGCATGCTGGCGACCATGAGCACACCCGGACCCAGGGAACGCCTCCTGGAGGCGGCCCGCGACCTGACCTACACCCACGGCATGGGCGTCGGCGTCGACGCGCTGCTGAAGACCGCCAGCGTGGCGAGACGCTCGCTCTACGAGCACTTCGGGGGCAAGGACGGGCTGCTGGCCGAGGTGCTGCGGCGCACCACCGCCGAGGACGAGAAGTCCTACCATCGCACGATGGCCGCCGCCGGCGACGATCCACGGGCGCGCCTGCTCGCCATCTTCGACCACCTGACGGATGTCGTGTCCCGATCGGACTTCCGCGGCTGCCGCTACCTCGCCGCCGACCTCGCCCTGGCGGACCCCGACCACCCCGCCCACGCCATCACCCGCCAGTACCGCGCCGACATCCACGACCTCCTGGAGGCCGAGCTCGTCCACCTGGGCCACCCCACCCCCGCCCAGGCGGCGGACCAGCTACACCTCCTCATCGAAGGCCTCCTGGCCACAGCCGCCACCCGCCCGGGCGCCACCCCCGCCCAGTCGGCCCGCGCCCTGGCCGAACACATCATCGACGCCCGCCCCTAGCCGCATCTCCCCGTCGTTCAGCGGGTACGGCGGGCCAGGCGCAGGCCGCTGACCGCATCACCCGAACGGGCGAACAGGCACGGCATGATCGTGGACAACCACCCAGGCTTCGATCTCGCCCGTGACGGATGATCGTCGTGGCCGCTAGCGTTGACCGCATGCGGTGGACACCACTCGGCAAGGCAGCCGTCGTCGCGGCCGCGGCGATCGGGGCCATCCTGCACGCGCGACGACGACGGCGGGCCAGGACGGCCGCCCGGTTTCCCGCGCGGTCATAGCCCGCCGGTGGAGCAGCTAGACGCGGCCGCACTGGCGCAGGCCTGCGAGGCGGGGCACGCCATCCGCAGCCGCAGCGGTGACCACCTCGTGGTCGAGGCCCACCTCGTGCGCGACCTGTGCCGGCACGGCGCCGGCAAGGTCGACCCACGCGGACTGGTGATCGAGGGCGCGAGGATCAGCGGCGTACTCGATCTCAGCGGCATGGAGGTCGCCTTCCCCCTCCAGTTCACCCGGTGCGTGTTCGACCACGAGGTCGTCATGGACGGTGCGGACCTGCACCGCCTCGTGCTGACCGGCTGCACGGTGCCCGGCGTCATGGCCAACGGCCTGCGGGTCAGGCGAGATCTGGACCTGTCCGGATCGCGTATCACCGGTGACCTGTGGACCTCTGCCAGCACCTCCTGCCCCGCCGCGGTGTGGCTGTGCGAGTCGGAGATCGGCGGGCGGCTGCTGTGCGTCGACACGATCCTGGAGTCCTCCGGGCGGGCCATGCAGGCCGACCGGATGCGGGTGGGCGGCACGATCCGGCTGCTGCACGGGTTCGAGGCGCACGGTGGGGTGCGGCTGCTGGGTGTGGACGTCGCGGGCTCGCTCGACCTGACAGGAGCCCGGCTGTGCCGCCCGGATCGGGGTCAGGCCATGGACCTGGGCGACGCGAAGATCGGGGGCAGCATGTTCCTGATCGACGACCAGACGGGACGCCGCCCGCTGATCCGTGGCCGCATCGACCTGGGCAACGCCCGCATCTCCGGACAGTTCCTGATACGAAACACCACGTTCGAGCCCACGGAAGCGGTCAAGGCCGCCCTGTACGCGAGCAGGCGGGCCGGGGGAACGGCCATCAGCGCCCCGGGCCTGTTCGTCGGCGGGGACATCAGCGTGGAGGGAGAGTGCAGGATCGGCGGAGGCGTGGATCTGGCGATGGGCTCGTTCAGCACCATCGTGATCCACCGCGGATCCGAGTTCGCGGTGAGTGGCGGGCGCGCCCTCGATCTGACGAACGCCGAGCTCCGCTCCAGCCTCTTCATCGAGGAGGGGGTCGTCAGCGCGGGAACGCTGAGGCTGGCGGGAGCCCACATCAGGGGCGATCTCTCCCTCCGGGGCACCCGCTGGAGCGACCCGGAAGGCACCGCGCTGATCTCCGCGCCATCCCTCACTGTCGACGGCCAGGTGAATCTGCGGGGGATCGAGGCCACCGGCGGCACCCTGAGATTCCGCTCGGCCACGATCGGCGGCATCCTGGACGCCCGCCAAGCCATCCTGCGCAACCCCGACGGCGAAGCCATCTCCCTGCACCGGGCCACGGTGCGGGGATCACTGTCCCTCACCCATGGATTCCGGGCCCAGGGCCGGGTGGTGCTGAGCCGCTGTACCGTCGACGGGCGGCTCGACTGCGAAGGCGGCACGTTCGAGGACGCGATCGAGGCCGTCTCCGCCACGGCGCGAGGCGGCATGCGCCTGCGCTGGGCCAAGCCTCCCACGTCGGTCGATCTGACCGGCGCGGCCACCACGGTTCTCGACGACGACCCGCAGGCCTGGCCGGGGAGGACGGCTATCGCGGGATTCGCGTACGATCGCTTCGACGGCGTCTGGGACTGGCGGGCCAGGCGCGCGTGGTTACGCTCGATGCGGCCGTACGACGCCAGCGCCTACGAGCAGGCGGCCCGGGTGTACCGCCAGCACGGGCGGCCCGTGGAGGCCGAGCGGCTTCTCATGGACCAACGCCACCAGGCCAGGCGCGCGAGCACGGAAGAGCCGTCGTCACGCCGCCGCCTACGCAACGCTCGCGACCTGTTCTACGGGGTCACTGTCGGGTACGGCTACCGGCCCGGGCGCACGCTGTGGCTGCTGAGCTCGTTGCTCGCCCTGGTCGGCGTGTTGATGTTCATCCCGGCGGTTCAGCACACGCTGCGGGCCACCGATCCGCGCGGCAACGTCTACGCCGTGGACGGCCGGCTGGTCACCGTCGACGCCGTGACCTCCCCGACGGACGCCACCGCGACCGCGGCGCGGCGTGGTCCGCACCCCGGGCCGTGCGGGGACGGGCAGGTGCGCTGCTTCGATCCCGTGTTCTACACCGTGGACACGGTCGTGCCGCTCATCTCGCTCGGCCAGCGCGAGACCTGGTTTCCCGAGACGGAGACCACCGCGGGACAGGTCGTCGCCATCCTGCTCAACGTGGCCGGCCTGCTGGGCTGGATCCTGTCGACCGTCGTCGTGCTGTCCTTCGCCCGCCTCGCCCGCCCGGCGTGAAACCCCGACCCGAAGATCAGGGTTGGACGGCGCCCAGGAGCTGGAGGACGTCGTGGGGGAGTTTGCGTTCGGCGGCGGCGCGGAACTGGGTGAAGCATTCGCCCTGGGCCGTCACCGTGCCCGCGCCCTTCATGCACTCCTGGTAGGCCGAGTACTCGTCCATGAGGTAGAGCTGGAGGCCGGTGGCCAGGCCCGACAGGGTGAGCGCGAGGGCCGCGATGACGATCCCGCCGACCGCCATGCCGGTGGTACGGCCCGCGGAACGCAACAGGGGGACGGCGCGGACCCCGGCGACCAGGGCGAAGAGCGCCATGACCAGCCCGGCGAGCGGCAGCATGAACGTCATGGCCAGCGCCGCCACCGACAGCCAGATGGCACGGCGGCCCGCGGAATCCGCCGGCTGCGGGCCGGTCGGCGCGTGCACCGGTGTCGACACCTGACCTCCTCTGCGTGGCCGCGCGAGGAACAGATAACCTGGCTACCCACCCCGGCTTCCGAATTGGAGTATGCGTGTCTAAGGCTGGGCGGCTCGTCGTCCTCGTCTCCGGCTCTGGAACCAACCTACAGGCCCTGCTCGATGCTTCCGCCGATCCGAAGTTCGGGGCGAGCGTGGTGGCGGTGGGCGCCGACAGGGACGGCATCGAGGGGCTGACCCGAGCGACGAAGGCCGGTGTCCCGACATTTGTCGAAAAGCTCGGCGACCATCCCTCGCGCCAAGCCTGGGATGCCGCGATAGCGGCGAAAATCGCGGACTATGAACCCGATCTGGTGGTCTCCGCCGGGTTCATGAAGATCCTCGGCCAGCCCACGCTGGAGCGGTTCGCGGTACTCAACACCCATCCCGCGCTGCTGCCGTCGTTCCCCGGCGCGCACGGCGTGCGCGACGCGCTGGCCCACGGGGTCAAGGTCACCGGTTGCACGGTGATGCTGGCCGACGCGGGCATCGACACCGGGCCCATCGTCGCGCAGGAGGCGGTAGCCGTACTGCCGGATGACGACGAGGCGACCCTGCACGAGCGCATCAAGACCGTCGAGCGCAGCCTGCTCGTCGAGATCGTCGGCCGGATGGCCCGCGAGGGCTGGTCGGTCAGCGGACGCACGGTCCGCATCGGCAACCAACCAGAAGGGGAATCCAAGTGACTCGCATCGCCATCCGGCGCGCGCTGATCGCGGTGTACGACAAGTCGGGCCTGGAGCAGCTGGCCCGTGGACTCGAGGCGGCGGGCGTCGAGATCGTGTCGACCGGCGGTACGGCTGCCGCCATCTCGTCCTTCGGGATCCCTGTGACCAAGGTCGAGCAGCTCACGGGCTTCCCCGAGTGCCTGGACGGCCGGGTCAAGACGCTGCACCCGCGCGTGCACGCGGGCCTGCTGGCCGACCTGACCAAGCCGTCGCACGTGGCCCAGCTGGATGAGCTGGAGATCGACCCGTTCCAGCTGGTGGTGGTCAACCTCTACCCGTTCCAGGAGACGGTGGCCTCGGGGGCGTCCGACGCCGAGTGCGTCGAGCAGATCGACATCGGCGGCCCGGCGATGATCCGCGGCGCGGCCAAGAACCACAGCACCTGCGCGGTGGTGGTCGATCCGGGTCGCTACGGCGACGTGCTGGACGCGGTCGCCGAGGGCGGCTTCACGCTGGAGGACCGCAAGCACCTGGCGGGCGTCGCCTACGCGCACACCGCGGCCTACGACGTGGCGGTGGCCAACTGGTTCTCCGAGAAGTACACCGGGGACGAGTCGTTCCTGGGCGCCGCCCGCACCCGCAAGGCCGTCCTGCGCTACGGCGAGAACCCGCACCAGAGCGCCGCGCTGTACACCGACGGCAGGGGCGGCCTGGCCGAGGCCGAGCAGCTGCACGGCAAGGAGATGTCCTACAACAACTACCTCGACTCCGACGCGGCCTGGCGGGCCGCGTGGGACTTCGAGCAGCCGTGCGTGGCGATCATCAAGCACCAGAACCCGTGCGGCATCGCGGTGGGCGCCGACGTGGCCGAGGCCCACCGCAAGGCGCACGCCTGCGACCCGGTCTCCGCCTACGGCGGGGTGATCGCGGTCAACGCCGAGGTGACGCCGGAGCTGGCCGCCCAGATCGCCGAAGTGTTCACCGAGGTCGTCATCGCCCCCTCCTACAGCGAGGGAGCGCTCGAGAAGCTGACGGCCAAGAAGAACCTGCGTCTGCTGGTGTGCCCGACGCCGCCGCGCGACCCGTCCGAGTTCCGCCGCATCGACGGCGGGCTGCTGGTGCAGCAGGTCGACCGCGTCGACGCGCCCGGCGACGCGCCCGCCGGCTGGGAGCTCAAGGCCGGGCCCGCCGCCTCGCCGGAGCTGCTGGCGGACCTGGAGTTCGCCTGGCGGGCGTCCAGGTCGGTGAAGTCCAACGCGATCCTGCTGGCCAGCGACGGCGCGACCGTGGGCGTCGGGATGGGCCAGGTCAACCGGGTCGACTCCTGCCGCCTCGCGGTCACACGGGCGGGAGAGCGGGCCGCGGGCTCAGTGGCGGCGTCCGATGCGTTCTTCCCGTTCGCCGACGGGCCGCAGGTCCTCATCGAGGCGGGAGTGAAGGCCATCGTGGAGCCGGGCGGCTCGATCCGCGACCAGGAGACGATCGAGGCGGCCGAGAAGGCCGGCGTGACCCTGTACTTTACGGGGACGCGTCATTTCTTCCACTAGGAGATCGTCTTGCTCGACCTGATCCTGCGCGCTTTCCTGACCGTGAACGGCCTGGCCATGCAGCCGGTGATGCTGGTGGTGCTGGCCCTGCTCGGCGCCTTCATGGGCGCCAAGGCGGTCGAGAAGATCCCGTTCACGCGCAGGATCATCGAGCGCCGCGAGGCTCAGGAGTGATCCCAGGCCAGCTTGGCCGCACCGGCCAGGCTGGCCTGCACGCCCAGCGTGCTCCGGTGCACCCGCACCGCCCGCACGAACGCCAGCCCGCCGATCTCGTCGAGCGCCTTGGCCAGCGGGTCGAAGAGCACGGGCCCCGCCGCTGACACGCCACCGCCGATGACCACGTCCGTCACCTCGGTGGCCGCCGCCGTGGAGGCGATCATCGCGGCCAGCGCCCTGGTGCCGCGCTCGAACGCGGCCACCGCGACCTCGTGCCCCGCCTCGGCGTCCTCGGCCAGGGTCCTGGCGTCGGGGGTGCCTGCGGGCCGCCAGCCGTTCTCCAGCGCCCAGCGGGCCAGGTTCGGGCCGCTGGCGTAGCGCTCGACGCAGCCCCGGCCGCCGCACTCGCACGTCTCGCCGTACGGGTCCACGCACATGTGGCCGACGTGGCCCGCGTTGCCGTTGGGGCCGAGCAGCGGCACCCCGTCGAACACCAGGCCGCCGCCGATGCCGGTGGAGACCACGATTCCGAGCAGCGCCGCGCTGCCGCGCCCCGCGCCCAGCCAGTGCTCGCCCAGCGCGAAGACCTGGGCGTCGCCGGCCAGCACGGTCGGCAGCCCGGTCAGCTCGCGCACCCGGTCACGCAGCGGGAAGCCGCGCCAGCTCGGCATGTTCACCGGGCTGACCGTGCCGAGCGCCAGGTCCAGGGGCCCGGCGCAGCCGATCCCCACGGCCACGGGCGCAGGGCCGTCGGCGGTCACCTCGGCGATCAGCCCGGCCAGGATGTCGATGACGTCCTGCGGGGGAGTGGGCCGCGTGCCCGAGCGCAGTACGGAACCCGAGCCGTCCACCAGCGCGGCGGCCAGCTTGGTCCCTCCGATGTCGATGGCAAGTACGCAGTTCATCAGTGTTTGTGGTGGTTGTCGGGTTGGCGGGGGTCACCGGGATGCTCAAGCCCGGGCACGAGCTCCAGCTTCTCGGCGCGCAGCCGGTCCAGCCACTGTGCGAAGGCCCGCCTGCGCGCGGGCCCGACCAGGTCGGGCGCCTCGGGTCGCGGGGCGGGCGCGGGCTCGGCGGTCGCGACGTGCCAGCCGAGGGCGTCCTGCACAGGCCCGGCGAGCTCGCCGTACGGCTGGCGGCGCAGCTCGCCGGCGATCGCGGAGGGCAGCGAGCCGAGCTCGATCGCGCCCAGGGGTTCGAGATCCCGTACGGTCGCCCGCCCGGCAGCCGCCGAGTCGGCGAACATCCGGTGCCGGACGAGGAATCGGGTAGCCGCCGGAGGCGGGGGAGCGGGCCGCCATCCGGACGGGACCTCGACGGAGGCCGTGACGTGCTCGTACACGGCCCGCACCCAGGGACTCCCGTTGTAGGCCGCGGCGTTGATGGAGCCCAGCTCGACCGCGGCGACCCGGTCGAGCGGCCTTCCCTCCACGGGCGCCAGCCCCAGCGCCACCGCCTCGGCGGCGCACAGCTCCTCGGTCAGGATGACCTGGGTCATCCATCGATGCATCTGCCGATCCTCCGAGCTGCCCGGCGCGGGGAGCGCGGCCCGCAGCGGCCCGTCCCGCAGCTCGCGGACGCGGCGGTCGAGCAGTTCCCTGGACACCGGGCGACCGCCCACGAGCCCGATCATCGCGCCACCTCCAGGCGTACCGCGGGGGAGTACTGGCAGCGGCCGAACCACATCACCTTCGCCAGCGCCCACGCGTGACCTGGGGTGGCGTCCGGTGGCACCTCGACGGGGAACTCCACGTCGGCCGTCTCCCCGGGAGCCAGGGTGAAGCCCCGGATGACCTCGGGGAGCAGCTCCCACGTTCCCCAGGGAGAGGCCAGCTGGGCCTCGCCGCGGATCTCGTCGGCGGTGGTGTTGGCCAGCCGTACCACGACCGCGGAACGGTCACCGGGACGCAGGGACAGCGAGTCCGAGACCGCGGACACCGTGAGGCCCGTGGGCCGTCCCTCGGTGGCGGTGGTGCCGTTGTAGCCCTCGTCCTCGGGGCGGCCGGGCACGGGCAGCTCGGGCGCCTCGCCCAGGGGGACGGTCGCCACGTCCTCGACGACCTGGTCGCCCACCCGGACCGAGGCCGACACGAAGTGCAGGCCCTGACCTGGAGCGGGCGTCACGGTGACAGGGAAGCGCAGGTGGCCGCCCGCCTCGACGCGGAAGGCGCGATTTCCCGGCGTGGCCGTCCACCCGCCGGGGACCCGCAGGTCCACCACGCCCTCGAAGTCCTGGACAGAGGTGACCACGACCTCGAACTCGGCGGGACCGTCCACGACCAGCCCCGGCGTGATGGCCACCGACACCGGCAGGTAGCCGAGCGGCGCCGGGCCCTTGTTGTGCAGCCAGTAGCGGCTGTAGACGGGCTGCGCGATCTCGGCGGTGGCCCCGAGCTCGGGACCCGAGGGGGTCGCGGCGGGGGCGACGAACGTGGCCACCTCCGACCCGGCCAGATCCAGCGAGACGACCGGCTCGCCGGGCACCTCGAGCAGGTCGGCGTGGCGCAGGCCGTCGACTGCCAGCAGCGCGGACTCCAGCGCCGCCCGGGACCCGAGCCCGGTCGACTCCACGAGCCGGACAGTGACGCCGTCGCCGGGCTCGGAAGCACCGTGCGCCAGCGGGTTGCCCGCCGCCTTGAGCGTGCCGAGCAGCACGTCGCGGGCCGGTTCCAGGCGCAGCAGCGAGTGCGTCCGCGGCAACGACCCGCCGCGCCCATCCACGGTCCTGGGCAGCAGCGGCGTGGTGAACTCCTGCCCGGCCGCGGGCAGCCGCACCGCCCGCCAGTCGCCCTGCCCGCCGGCCAGCGCGTAGGAGAACTCGTGCGTCCAGTGCTGCAGCTGGAACCCCGACCCGTCGGGCGTGGTGCGCTTCGGCGGATCCAGCCAGACCCCCGATGGCCAGCCGGTGCACGACCGCATCAGCGACAGGTGCAGCGCCCCCGACGGATCGACCGCGAAGCCGGGCAGCCCGTAGGCCAGCAGCGCCACGGTCCGATCCTCCAGCGACTCGGAGCCCACCGGGCACACCGCCGAGATCACCGCGTCGGCCAGGTCCTCGACCAGCTCGGAGACGGGCCCCGCGACGATCAGGGCGGGCAGCGTCCGCACGTCGCGCAGGTCCGCGCTCGGCTGCCACACCTCGGCCAGCGGCCGGTCGGCGGGCACCCAGACCCGGGCCGCGCCCGACTTCAGCGCGTCCAGGTAGGCGGGCTCGCTGCGCGAGAGCACCTCAGCGGCCAGCGGGTTCACGTCGGGGCCGCCCAGGATGATCCGCACGTCAGGCAGGTTCGAGTCGACGTCCAGCCAGCCGTACCGCGAGCCGGCGGCCGTCGAGGTGGTCGCCGTCACGCCCGCCCTGGCCAGTGCCACCACCAGGTTGCGGGCGCCGGCCGCGTCCTGGGAGGAAGGGACGACGATCTCGGCCACGCCCAGCGCCCGCGCGCCCGCCTCGCCCAGGTCCACCCGCGCCGTGGCCGACAGCCCGAACCAGGTGTTGGCCGGGTTGTCCAGCGTCCACGGGTGCTCGGCGGAGTCGGTGTCCGGCAGCGCGAACCCGCGCCCGACGACGGCGCCCGCCACGTCCGACACCGGCAGCGCCCCGGCCACCCGGGCGGGGAACCGCACCCGCAGCAGCCGGTCCTGACCCGTGTAGTCGACCACCCGGGTGGTGAAGTCCACCCGGTCCGACCCCGCCCACAGCGTGATGATCTGCTCGTAGTCGAGCTCGCCCACCGACCCGCTGATCACCAGCCGCTGCCCGACAGGGCTCTCATAGGCCCGTACGGCTACCGCCGCCACGTCACCCGAGCCGACGGTCTCGCCGGTAGGCATGAGATGCCACGGCCCCTCGCCCATGTCCGGATGCGCCGGGTACTCCGCGTAGAGGCGCAGCTCGTTGCCGAGCCCGGTGAGCACCTCCGTGCCGGAGGCCAGGTCGTGGACGGACTCCAGGGCGCCGCCCCGGGTGGGATCGGCGGTCACGCGCCAGCGCTCGTTCTCGATCCGTGTCCCGTCCAACGCGGACCACGAGGGCGCCGCTCCCTCGACCACCCGGTAGGTGCGCCAGCCCAGCGAGGGCACGTCGCGGGCCACGAACACCAGCGTCCCGTCCTCGTCCACGGCCGGGATCTCCACGCCCGCCGGATCGGCGACCCGCTGCCCGGGCGCCAGCCGTACCCGGACCAGGCCGTCGCGGTCGAAGGGGAGCGTGTTGGTGACCACCACGCTGCGGCCGTTCACCGCCACCTGGCCGGTCAGCGCGTCGAGCGCGCGGTCGCGGGCGTCGGCGGCCAGGTCGTGGGCCTCGCGCCAGCCGGTCAGCAGGTCGAGGTAGACCTGGTCGGACTCCGAGCCGGTGATCGCGTCGTGGTGCGCGCCGTAGGCCAGCTGCCGCCAGACCTTGTCCAGCGCGGTGTGCGGATACCGGCCCAGGCCCAGGAGCTGGGCGAACGTCGACAGCCGCTCGGCGTCCAGCGCGGCGACCTCGGCGGCGCGCTGTGCCTGCTTGGTGTCGATGTAGGAGACGTCCTTGCCGGTGTAGATGGGGTTCATGTCCCGCGACTGCGGGCTGAAGTCCGAGACCTCGGACCTGACGGCATCGAGGAAGTCCCTGGTCGTGGCACACACGAACCGGGGCCAGACGTAGCGGGCGGCCCACGTCCGGTGGAGGTCGGTGACCCACTTGTTGGGCGGCGTGTAGTCGGTGCCGACGGGCAGCAGGATGTTCTTCGAGGCCGCCACCGGCTTCAGCGACCGGTACAGGTCGTAGACCGCCTGCGAGGCCTCCTCCAGCGTGGGCGAGGAGTCCATCCACCACCCGGCCGAGTAGTGCGCGGGCATGTAGTGCGTGAGCACGCCCAGCCCCGACGGCGAGATCCACTCGAACTCGCTGGGGAACTGCATGAGGGAGGCGTCGTTCTTGGCCTCCTTGAAGTTCTTGTTGATCGGGCCCCACTGGTGGAACGGCCCGCGGGCCCAGGCGCTGCCGGTCAGCCCGGCCGCCGCCAGGTAGCCGGGGAACTGCGGGTCGTGCCCGAAGACGTCCAGCTGCCAGGCGGTGCGCGGGTCGCCGCCGAGGATGTCGCGCTGGTAGCCGATGCCGTAGACGATGTTGCGGATCGTGGTCTCGGCGCCGGTCAGGTTCGTGTTCGGTTCGTTGTAGGTGCCGCCGATCAGTTCCACCCTGCCCTCCGCCAGCAGGCGGCGCAGGTCCGCGCGGCGCTCGGGGTGGGTGTCGAAGAACGGCTTGAGGTAGTCGATCTCGGCCAGCACGAACCGGTAGTCGGGGTCGCGCAGCGCCAGCTCCAGGTGCGCCTCCACGAGGGCGAACGCGTTGCGCTCCCACAGCGGCCTGGTCGTGGAGTCGCTGGAGAGGAACTCCCACGGGCTGGTGTAGGCCGCCTGGGTGTTCCACCAGACCGGGTCGTAGTGGAAGTGGGAGACCATGTGCATCGTCCAGCCCGGCTCCTCGGCCGTGACCTCGACGGCCAGTTCCTCCTCGCCCAGCACGACCACACAGGGGATCACGGTGCCCGGCGGCGCGTCGATGTCCAGCGGGACCTCGACGACCCCCTCGGCGGCGGTGACCGGTGCGGCCTGCCGTACCCCTCTGACCTGGAGGGGAAGCTCCTCGCCCGCGGCGACCGTCACTTTCAGTACCTGGTACGGCCGAGCTTCCGTGCCCACGAACAGGTCGGTCGACTCCGCTGACAACAGGCGAGCAGGCAAGGGAACTCCTCGAAATGTCGCGTTGCTGGCGAGCGTCACCCTATGTCGGCGAACCGTCCTATGACAACGATGTCAATCGATGGCCGCCATAGGTGGGAGGCCGGTGCCGGGCGTCGTTGATCTCGTGGAAGTATTGGGTCCCATGACCGCTGCGAAGCTGGACGGCAAGGCCACCGCCGCCAAGATCAAGGCCGACCTCACTGCCCGCGTCGCCGCGCTCAAGGCGCGCGGCATCACCCCCGGCCTGGGCACCGTTCTCGTCGGTGACGACCCGGGCAGCCAGATCTACGTGGCGGGCAAGCACCGCGACTGCGCCGAGGTGGGCATCGCCTCGATCCGCGTCGACCTGCCGGAGACCGCCACCCAGGCCGAGGTCGAGGCCGCGCTCGACGAGCTCAACGCCTCGCCCGAGTGCACCGGCTACATCGTCCAGCTCCCGCTGCCCAAGCACCTGGACACGATGGCGCTGCTGGAGAAGATCGACCCGGCCAAGGACGCCGACGGCCTCCACCCGGTCAACCTGGGTCGCCTGGTGCACATGGTCGACGCGCCGCTGCCCTGCACGCCGCACGGCATCGTGCTGCTCCTGCAGGAGTACGGCGTGCAGATCAAGGGCGCCGAGGTGGCCGTGGTCGGCCGCGGCATCACGGTCGGCCGCTCGCTCGGCCTGCTGCTGACCCGCCGGTCGGAGAACGCCACGGTCACCCTCTGCCACACCGGCACCCAGGACCTGGCCGCCCACGTGCGCCACGCCGACATCGTGGTCGCGGCGGCGGGCGTGCCCGGGCTCATCACCAAGGACATGGTCAAGCCCGGTGCCGCGGTGCTCGACGTGGGCGTCTCCCGCGTGGACGGCAAGATCGCCGGTGACGTGGCCCTCGACGTGGCCGAGGTGGCCGGCTTCCTCACGCCGAACCCCGGCGGCGTCGGCCCGATGACCCGGGCCCTGCTACTGGCCAACGTGGTCGAGGCCGCCGAGAAGCGCCTCTAGACGTAGCGCTGGAACGCCCAGGGGTCGTGTGCCGAGAACACCTCGACCTCGTCCCCGTGCTCGCGCAGTAGCTCGCGCAGGCGGGCCTGCTGGCCCATGTTCAGGGGCCGGTGGATCGTGGCGATCTCCTCGAGAGCGTTCCACAGCGGGATCTCCCAGCGTGCCTCCGGGTCGATCTGGCCGTGGTAGTAGAAGGCGTCGCCGGCGTGGAGTAGCCACTTCTCGCCGTCCTTCACGGCCACCGCGCAGTGCCCCTCGGTGTGCCCGGGCAGCGGGACGAGCAGGATGTCCGAGGGCAGTCCTTCCAGCTCCAGGGCGTCGAAGCCGAACCACGACAGGCCCTTGCGCGTCTCGTAGGTGACCCAGTGCGGCCGGTGTTCCCAGTGCGCGGGCCGGTAGCGCAGCGCGTGCTCCGGGTGCGTGCTGGTGGCGGCCATCGCGGCCCGGTATTCGGCGTCGTGCAGGTGGACCTTGGCCTCGGGGAAGTCGGGCAGGCCGCCGGAGTGGTCGAGGTCCAGGTGGGTCAGCACGATGTGGCGCACGTCCTCGGCCGCGAAGCCGAGCCTGGCCAGCTGCCGCACGCCGGTCTCGGCGGGATCGAGCACGGCCTGGGTCCTGTCGAGGAACGTCTGCCCGAGCGCCTCCACGGGCCGCTCCACGTCCACGGTGCCGAACCCGGTCTCGACGAGCACGAGCCCGTCGGAGTCCGTCTCGACGAGCAGGCAGTGGTTGAGGGCGGACGCGGGGGCGAGGCCGTCGTGCTCGGGGTCGATCTCGCGCATGGTGCCGAAGTTGAGGTGATGGACCTTCATGACGGGCTCCTTAATAATGGACCGGTCTACATATTTTGTGGACGTGAAAAAGCTAGAGGAGGGTGGCGATCACCCGCCCCGCGCGCTCGAGCGGCTCCCTGCTGCGGTGGGTCCTGGCCAGCAGGATCGCCCCCTCGATCAACGCGAGCACGGCGGTGGCCAGGTCGTCGGAGCCGATGCGGTCACGCAGGGCTCGCTCCCACGCGGTATAGGCGGCCGAGCAGGCCTGCCGTACCTCGTCGTTGTTGCCCGACACATCGAGGGCGACCGTGGCGATCGGGCAGCCCTTCTGCCAATCCGACTGCTCCAGCCGGTCGCCTAGCAGCCCCAGCGTCCGCTGCACCAGCTCGCGCGGGGTCTCGGCGTCCAGCTCCTTGATGGCGGCGGTGATCGCGTCGGCGGCGCGGGTCAGGGACTCCACGACCATCTCGTCCTTGCCGCCGCGGAAGTGGAAGTAGACCGAGCCGCGTGGCGCGCCGCTGGCTGCGATGATCTGGTTGAGCCCGGCGGCGAAGTAGCCGCCCGACTCGATCAGGTCCTGCGTCGCGTCGAGCAGCCGTGCCCGGGTCTCCTGCCCCTTCTGTCCCATGCATGAATAATAGACCGGTCTTCATATTCACTGTCAAGTGCGGAGGCCGATCAGCGTCCGCGGTAGCGGTCGGTGGCCGCGCGGGTGGCGCGGATGGCGGCCTCGGCCGTGTCGTAGGTGCGCTGGGCCAGGCCGACGAAAATGCAGTCCACGATCAGCAGCTGGCTGATCCGGCTGGCCAGCGCCCCCGGGCGGAAGGCCGTCTCGCGCCCGGCGGAGACCAGCGTGTGGTGGGCCAGCTCGGCCAGCGACGAGCGCGGGTTGTTGGTGATCGCCATCAGCATCGCGCCCGCCTCCTTCGCGGTGCGGGCGGGTACCAGCACGTCGGGCGTCTCGCCGCTGGTGCTGATCGCCACCACTACGTCGCCTGACTGCAGCAGGGCCGCGCTGGTCAGCGCCAGGTGCGCGTCGCTGAAGGGGTGGCTGGACAGCCCGATGCGCAGCAGCTTCTGCGACATGTCGGCGGCCACCAGTCCCGAGGCGGCCACGCCGTACACGTCGACCCTGCGGGCCTCGGCGATGGCGGAGACCACCTCGCCCAGTTGCACGGGGTCGAGCTGGGCGGAGGTGTCGGCGAGCGCGTCCGACTCGGCGCGCGCCACCTTGGCGATCACGTCGGTGAGCGGGTCGTCAGGCCCGAGGTCGCCGGGTACGAGCCGCTCCGGCTCCTTGGCCACCGCCGCAGCCAGCGCGAAGCGCATCTGCGAGTAGCCGCCGAAGCCCAGCGCCCTGGCCGTGCGCACGATCGTCGCCTCGCTCGTGCCCGACACCGCGCTGAACTCGGTGATCGTGCTCCGCACGACCAGCCTGGGGTCGTCCAGGATGATCCGTGCGATGGCCTGCGCCGCGGGCGTGAGTGACGGCAGTACGGCACGCACCGCGGCGACCGGGTTCGCCGGTTCGTTCGTCATCGGGTCAGCCATTCGGCCGCCGCCCGCGCGGCCACCCGGGAGATGCCGTGCGTGGCGATGTGGATCCCGCCCGCCGGCTCGTCCGGGATGCCGGTGTCGACCACGATCACGTCCGGGCGGGCGGCGACGGCCTGGGCCACCCTTTCCCGCACCCAGTCGTGCCGCGCTGCGTCATGCACGACGAGCACCACGGGCCGCTCGTCGAAGGGCGGCAGCTCGTCGCCGGCTGTGAGCTGGACGCGAGCCGTGCCGGGCAGCACCGCGGTGAGCGCGGAGGTGATGCCGGTGGGCGTGGCCGGGTCGACCGCCCGGTTGAAGCGCGTGTTGACCTCGATCACCAGCGGCGCCCGCTCGAGCCTGCCCGCGCCTGTCACGGTCAGCGCCCTGGCCGCCGCCTCCAGCCCGGCCTCGGCGTCGAGGTCGGCGACCGCCTGCTCGCGCAGGTCGGACTGCTTGCCGTACCACTCCGACAGGGACAGAACGCGCGCGGCCGCCTCGGCCAGGCGCTCCTCCGGCAGCGTGCCGGCGCGGACCGCGGCGACGATCGCCTCGCACACCTCGCGCACGAGCCGCTCGGAGGCGCTGCCCATGCAGATCGCGTCGACCCCGGCGGCCAGCGCCCGGACGGCGATCTCGCCGGGGGAGAACAGCGCGGCCACCGCCCGCATCTCGATCGCGTCCGTGACGAGCATCCCGTCGAATCCGAGCTCGCCCCTGAGCAGCTCGGTCAGCACGGTACGGCTGAGCGTCGCGGGCACCTCGGGATCCAGCGCCGGCACCAGCAGGTGACCCGTCATGACCGCGCGCACCCCCGCCCGGACGGCGGCGCGGAACGGCGGCAGGTCGCGCTGGAAGAGCACCTCGCGGGCGGCGTGCACGGTGGGCAGGCTCAGGTGCGAGTCGGTGATCGTGTCGCCGTGGCCGGGGAAGTGCTTGGCGCAGGCCGCGACGCCGGCGCCCTGCACACCGTTGACGTAGGCGACCGTGTGCCGGGAGGCCAGGTCGACGGTCGGACCGAAGGAGCGCACCCCGATGACCGGGTTGGCGGGATTGGAGTTGACGTCGGCGGAGGGCGCGTAGTTGAGCGTGATGTCCGCCTCGGCGAGCATCCGGCCGATCTGGCGTCCCACGCGCTCGGTCAGCGCCACGTCGTCGACGACGCCCAGCGCCCGGTTGCCGGGGAAGGAGCTGCCGGTGAAGACCTCGAGGCGGGTGACCGCACCGCCCTCCTCGTCGATCGCGACGACCACGCCGGGGTTCTCGGCGCGCAACTGGTCGACGACCTGCCTGCTCGGATCGTTGCGCGCGAACAGGACCGTGCCGCCCAGGCCCTCGCCCAGCAGCCTGCGCAGCCAGTCGGGAACGGACGTCTCCTCGTAGCCGGGCTGGAGCACTGTCAGAGCGAGTCGGTACAGGTCATCAGGCATGCGGCATTTTCCTTCACATTTATTGATCTGAAGGTAATTTTCTGTCATCGTCGCCCTCGACACAACCGCTTCCCGGGAGGCACCCCCCACATGCCCAGCAGAAGGACAGTCCTGAAGGGTCTCGCCCTCGCCGTCGCCGCCTCCGCAGTACCGTTACCCGCGTTCGCCGATACCGGCTACATCCCGCCGCTGCGCCAGATGCGCGGCATGTGGATCGCGTCCGTGGTCAACATCAACTGGCCGTCCAAGCCCGGTCTGAGCGTCGAGGAGCAGAAGGCCGAATACCTCGCCTGGCTCGACTTAGCCATCCAGCGCAAGCTGAACTCGGTCTTCGTCCAGATCAGGCCGACCGCCGACGCCTTCTGGCCCTCGTCCTTCGAGCCGTGGTCGCAGTGGCTGACCGGCACCCAGGGTCAGGACCCCGGCTACGACCCGCTGGCCTTCCTCGTCGAGGAGACGCACAAGCGCGGCCTGACCTTCCACGCCTGGTTCAACCCCTACCGGGTCTCCATGCAGTCAGACCCGGCCAAGCTGCACCCCTCGCATCCCGGGCGCCAGCACCCCGACTGGATCCTCCCGTTCGGCGGGAAGCTGTACTACAACCCCGGCATGCCGGAGGTGCGCAAGTTCTGCCAGGACGCGATGCTCGACGCGATCACCCGCTACGACATCGACGGCCTGCACTTCGACGACTACTTCTACCCGACCAACACCACCGCCTTCGACGACAGCGCCGCCTTCGCCAAGTACGGCGCCGGCTTCCCCGACCTGGCCACCTGGCGCCGCAACAACGTCGACCTGATGGTCTCGGAGATGCAGCAGCGCGTACGGCAGGCCAAGCCCGAGGTCTCGTGGGGCATCAGCCCGTCCGGGATCTGGCGCAACAAGTCCAGCGACCCGCTGGGCTCCGACACCGCCGGCGGCCAGTCCTACGACAACCTGCACGCCGACACCCGCGGCTGGGTCAAGAAGGGCTGGCTGGACTACATCGCGCCGCAGATCTACTGGTACATCGGCCAGCCGCCGGCCGACTACAGCAAGCTCATCCCCTGGTGGTCGGACGTGGCCGACGGCACGAACACGCTGCTGTGGATCGGCCAGGCCGCCTACAAGGCGGGCGACCCGGCCCAGACCGCCCCGCAGTGGCAGGATCCGGCCGAGCTGTCCAAGCACCTCACGCTCAACCGCGACCACCCACAGGTCAGCGGCGACATCTGGTTCAGCGCGGGCGACGTGCGCGACGACCGGATCGGCTCGATCACGACGGCGGTCAAGGACCATTACCAGCACCCTGCGCTGCCGCCCGTGCTGCCCAGGCTGGCCGGCGGGGAGCCGCCGAGCCGCCCGGTGGTGGCCTACGCGCTGCGCCGCGCCAACAGGGTCGAGGTCCGTACGGTGGCCACGGGACGCGACGAGCCGTTCCAGTTCGCGATCTTCCGTTCCTCGGATGGGAACGTGTCATTCGACGACGCCCGCAACCTGGTCGCGGTCGTACCCGGTGGCCGCCAGGCCCGCTGGACCGACCCGGACGGCAAGCGGGGAGACCGCTACTACACGGTGGCGGTGGACAGGGTGGGCCGCACGAGCAGGCCCTCCCACGGATTCAGGGTGGTGTGAGCCTGTGCGGGTCCTCGGGCTGATCTCCGGCACGTCCCACGACGGCATCGACAGCGCGGTCGTGGACTGGTCGCTCGACGGGGACGGCGTGCTCACCGGCGTCATCACGCACGCCGGCGAGCGGCCCTATCCACCGGAACTGCGGACCCGCATCAAGAACGCCCTGCCCCCGGCGAAGGTCGACATGGCCGAGGTGTGCGCGCTGGACACGCTCATCGGCCAGGCCTTCGCCGACGTGGCGGCCGGCGTGGAGGCCGACCTGGTGTGCTCGCACGGACAGACGCTCTACCACTGGGTCGAGGACGGCGTCGTGCGCGGCACCCTCCAGCTCGGCCAGCCCGCCTGGATCGCCGAGCGGACCGGGCTGCCCGTCGTCTCCGATCTGCGGGCCAGGGACGTGGCCGCGGGCGGGCAGGGCGCCCCGCTCGTGTCCTACCTGGACCTGCTGCTGCTGGCCGGGGTCGAGGGCCGCTCGGGGGCCCTCAACCTCGGCGGCATCGCCAACCTCACCGTGCGGGAACCGGCCATCGCCTACGACACCGGGCCCGCGTGCGCGCTCATCGACGCGGCGGCCCCGCCGTACGACAGGGACGGGGAGCTGGGGGCGGCGGGGAAGGTCGACGAGGGCCTGCTGAACGAGCTGCTCCAGGAGCCGTACTACGCGCTCGAGCCGCCCAAGAGCACCGGCAAGGAGCTGTTCACCCCCGGCTACGTCACCTTGGGCCTGCCGCAGGCGGACCTGGTGGCCACGCTGACCGCGCTCACCGCGGAGACCGTGGCCGCCGAGGTGCGCAGGCACCGGCTCGACACGCTGGTCGTCTCCGGCGGCGGGGTGCGCAACCCGACGCTGATGCGGATGCTGCGCGAGCGCGTCACCGCGAGTGTGGTGCCGAGCGACGAGCTGGGCGTGCCGTCGGACGCCAAGGAGGCGATCGCGTTCTCGCTGTTCGGCTGGCTGACCGCGCACGGGCTGCCCGCCACCGTGCCCAGCTGTACCGGCGCGTCGGGGGCGCGCGTGCTGGGCACGATCACCCCCGGCGCCGGTCCGCTGGAGCTGTCACCGTCACTGACGGAAGTACTTGCGGCCAGGTTCGAGCTTCGGACCCAGTAGCTGCGAGACGGTGACCAGGTGGAAGCCGCGCTTCTGGAGCGTCTTGATCACCTTGGGCATGGCGCCGACCGTCGTCGGGTGGATGTCGTGGACCAGGATGATCGAGCCGCGGCTGACGTGCGACAGGATCCGGCCGGCCACCCTGCGCGAGTTGTGGACGGCCCAGTCCTGCGGATCCACGCTCCACAGGATCTGCGCCAGCCCGAGCTTCCTGGCGACCTTGGTCACCTTGGCGTTCGTCGCGCCGTACGGCGGGCGCAACAGCGTGACCGCGGGCTGGCCGGCGGCGACGATGTCGTCGATGGGACCCCTGATCTGCGCCCGGACCCTGGAAGGCGGCAGCCACCGCAGGTCGGGGTGCGACTGCGTGTGCGTGCCGAGCTCGAACCCGTCGCCCACGATCCGGCGCAGCACCTTGGGATAGCGCCGGGTGTTGTAGCCGACCACGAAGAACGTGGCCCTGGCGTGCTGACGCTCCAGCAGCGTCAACAGCTTCGGGGTATATATGCCCGGCCCGTCGTCGAACGTGAGCGCCACGCACTTGACCGCCGAGCAGTCCACCGGCGCCGTGTCGACCGGAACGGGCTCGCTGGCGACTGGCGCCGGGGTGGTCCGCGCTGAGGTGGTCGGCACGGGGGTTGTCGGCGCCGGGGTTGTCGGCGCCGGGGTTGTCGGCACAGGGGTGGTCGGCACGGGGGTCGGCGCTGTGTCGGCCTTCGGCATGTCGGCCGGGGCCTCCGCGGCGGAGGGCTGAGGCGTGATCAAGGCAGCGGTCATGGCGCCCGCGCCCAGCAACGTCCAGATCCTGTTGAATCTCACGGGTGTGAGACTCCCCGCCGAGGCCCGAAGTTGCGTCCCGATATGTGAGTCTTTCTAACTCGTCAGGACGCGCGGCGACCCGCCGTCGAGGGCTGCGCCTCGGGCGCGGTGCCCGCCGACCGCTGCGGCGGCACCACCGGGGTCGGGCGGACCAGCCCCAGCGCCACGACCTCGTTGGCCAGACGCGTGCGCCGGTTGGTGCCCTCGGGGATCCTGAACTTCTGGTAGAGCCGCAGCAGGTGCTGCTTGACCGCCGCCTCGGTGACCACCAGGTCGTCGGCGATCTCGCGGGCCGTCGCGGGGGCGACGAAGGCCTCATCCGACAGCGCCGGTCTGCACAGCGACGTCAGCACGTCCACCTCGCGCCTGGTCAGCTCGGGAGCGGCCGCCCTGCGCAGCTCGACCTCCGGGGTGAAGTCCTCCCGCGGGACCCCTCCGATGCGGCCGCGCGCCGCGCCGAAGGAGACGACGTCGCCGTCGTCCAGCACCCTCCGCGCGATCGGCCTGCCATTCACCCGCGTGCCGTTGCGGGACAGGCCCAGGTCAACGACGTACAGGTAGGGTCCTCGCCTGACGAACTCGGCATGGAGTCGAGACACGCTGGGATCAGTGAGCCGGATGTCCACCCCGCGTCCCCTGCCGACCGTCGTGATCTCGGGGCGCAACGGGACAACCTCGCCTGTGTCCTCGATGCGAATGAACGGCCCCTCCACGGCAGTTCCTTCCCTCAGTTGAGTCTGCGAATGAACGGCGGCGTGCCCTCCCGGACACGGCAGTTCCTTCCCTCAGTTGAGTCTGGGAATGGACGCCCCCATGCCTTCACCTGGCATGGGAGTTCCTTTCCCTATGTGAGCCCAATGTGCGCCTATGACATGTGAGCCCTATGTGTGCCTATGACTGAACGGCGCCGCGCTTCCCACAGGCACGGCAGTTCCTCCCACGGCTGACCGGGGCGTGCCACACCCATGGGGGTAGCCCGCCGTAACTATTGCTACAGCTCCGGCTTACCCAAACGAGGGGATGCGGAATCGCCTTTGCCATAAGGAGAATCCGGCGTGAAATTGGTCTGGACCTTTGCGGACGGTTTTGCCTGCTCACGGGTAGACTTCCACCGAAGATAAGCGGAGGAAACACTCATGGCGGACAAGCCCACGAAAGGCCTGGCCGATGTCGTAGCCGCGTCCACAGCGCTCAGCGACATTGACGGGAAGGCCGGCCGGCTCTTCTATCGCGGATACGACATCCATGATCTCGCCGGCCGTACGACGTTCGAAGAGACCGCCCACCTCTTGCAGCGCGGAAAGCTGCCCACCCGCGCCGAGCTGGCCGCCTACATCGACGAGCTGCACGACGGCCGCGCGCTCGGCGCCCTCGTCTCCCACAACATCCCGGAGATCGCGAGCAAGCAGAAACCCATGGAGGCGCTCCGCTCGCTGGTCTCCCTGGCCGGGGCGGACGACCCGGACAAGGACTCCATCGCCCCTGACGCGAACCTGCGCAAGGCCGCCCGTCTGACCGCACAGCAGCCGCTGCTGGTCGCCCAGTACCACGCCGCCCGCACGGGCAAGGACGCGCCGCCCGAGCCGGACCCGTCGCTGAGCATCGCCGGCAACTTCCTCCTGCAGGTCACCGGGCGCGTCCCGAGCCGGCGCGAGGCGGAGCTCTTCGACACCTGCCTGGTGCTGCACGCCGACCACACGATGAACGCCTCGACCTTCGCCGCCCGCGTGTGCGCCGCCACGCTGTCCGACATGCACTCGGCCATCGTCGCCGCCATCGGCACGCTCAAGGGCCCGCTGCACGGCGGCGCCAACGAGCAGGTCATGAAGACGCTCGAGTCGATCTCACCGGGCAACGTGGCGCAGGCCGTACGGGAGAAGCTGGACGCGCACGAGAAGATCATGGGCTTCGGCCACCGCGTCTACAAGACCGAGGACCCGCGCGCCACGCACCTGCGCAGGATGTCCGCCGAGCTGGCCGAGTCCACCGGCGACGACACCTACTACCGCATGTCGAAGGAGATGGAGGAGGTCGTCTTCGAGACCAAGGGCCTCTATCCCAACGTCGACTTCTACGCGGCCTCGGTCTACCACTACCTCGGCATCCCGACCGACCTGTTCACGCCGGTATTCTCTATCAGCCGCATGTCCGGCTGGACGGCCCACGTGATCGAGCAACACGCCGACAACCGCCTGATCCGCCCTGACAGCGAGTACATCGGGGAACGGGATCAGAAGTGGAAGCCCATCGACGAGCGGTGAGTCTGGGCCGGGGAGAGCGAGGAACCATGTCAACGCAGGCCTGTAAGCCCGCGTGAACGACTCGAAGCGTGAGAGCTGGGGACCGTACCCGCTGATTCTGGCGGGTGCGGTCGTCAGCGTTGCGGTGATCTTCCTGATCGATCCGCGCTGGGGCGGGTTCGCGCTGGGCGCGGTCCTCATGATCGCCGCCGCTCTCCGCTTCGCCGGTTACGGCGGGCAGCTCGCCGTCCGCAGCAAGCGGGCAGACATGATCGTCATGGGCCTCGGCGGCTTCGCCGTCGTCCTGACGTCGCTCATCCTGGGCAACGACACGCTCAAGGCGATGATCCTGAACCTGCTGGGGGGATGACCCGCAGGTCATCCCCCTCACGGATCAACCGAGGTCGGCCAGCGCCTGGTTGAACGTCCGCGACGGCCGCATCACGGCCGTGGCCTTCTCCGGGTCCGGCTGGTAGTAGCCGCCGATGTCGGCGGGCGAGCCCTGCACCGCGATCAGCTCGTCGGCGATGGTCTTCTCCTGCTCGCCCAGCGTCTCGGCCAGCCCGCTGAACGCCTCGGCCAGCTCGGCGTCGTCGGTCTGCTTGGCCAGCTCCTGTGCCCAGTACATGGCCAGGTAGAAGTGGCTGCCGCGGTTGTCGATGCCGCCGACGCGGCGGGTGGGCGACTTGTTCTCGTTGAGGAACGTGGCGGTCGCCCGGTCGAGCGTGTCGGCCAGGATCTTCGCCCGGGCGTTGCCCGTCTTGGTCGCCAGGTGCTCGAAGCTGGCCGCCAGCGCGAGGAACTCGCCCAGGCTGTCCCAGCGCAGGTAGTTCTCCTTGAGCAGCTGCTGGACGTGCTTGGGCGCCGAGCCGCCCGCGCCGGTCTCGAACAGGCCGCCGCCGTTCAGCAGCGGGACGATCGACAGCATCTTGGCGCTGGTGCCCAGCTCCATGATCGGGAACAGGTCCGTCAGGTAGTCGCGCAGCACGTTGCCGGTGACCGAGATCGTGTTCTCGCCCCTGCGGATGCGCTCCAGCGACAGCTTCATCGCCTCGACCGGCGCCAGGATCCTGATGTCGAGCCCGTCGGTGTCGTGCTCGGGCAGGTAGGCGTTGACCTTCTCGATCAGCTCGGCGTCGTGGGCGCGCTCGGCGTCGAGCCAGAACACCGCCGGGTCACCGGTGGCGCGGGCCCGGGTGACGGCCAGCTTGACCCAGTCGCGCACCGGGATGTCCTTGGTCTGGCACATGCGCCAGATGTCGCCCTGCTGTACGGCGTGCTGGAGCACCACCTGGCCGGCGGCGTCGACGACCCGGACCGTGCCCGTGGCCGGGATCTCGAAGGTCTTGTCGTGGCTGCCGTACTCCTCGGCCTTCTGCGCCATCAGGCCGACGTTCGGCACCGAGCCCATCGTGGCGGGGTCGAAGGCGCCGTGGGCCCGGCAGTCGTCGAGGACGGCCTGGTAGATGCCGGCGTAGCTGCTGTCGGGGATGACCGCGAGCGTGTCGGCCTCCTCGCCGTCGGGGCCCCACATGTGACCCGACTGGCGGATCATGGCGGGCATCGAGGCGTCGACGATGACGTCGCTGGGCACGTGCAGGTTGGTGATGCCCCGGTCGGAGTCGACCATCGCCAGGCGCGGGCGCTCCGCCAGCTCGGCCTCGAACGAGGCCTTCACCTCGTCACTGGCGTCCTTGAGGATCGCGCCCAGGCCGTCGTTCGGGTTGAACTGCTCGCCGTACTCGGCGAACGTCTTGGGGAAGAACGCGCGTACGACGTGGCCGAAGATGATCGGGTCGGAGACCTTCATCATCGTGGCCTTCAGGTGCACCGAGAACAGCACGCCCTCGGCCTGGGCGCGGGCGATCTGCTCCGTCAGGAACTCGCGCAGCGCGGCCACCCGCATGACCGTCGCGTCGACGATCTCGTCCTGGAGCACCGGCACCGACTCCTTGAGCACCGTGGTGGTGCCGTCGTCGCCGACCAGCTCGATGCGCAGGCTCTGGGACTCGGCGATGACCGCGGACTTCTCGGAGGAGCGGAAGTCGTCGGCGGTCATGTGCGCCACGTTCGTCTTGGAGTCGGACGACCACGCGCCCATGCGGTGCGGGTGCGTCCTGGCGTAGTTCTTCACCGAGGCGGGGGCGCGGCGGTCGGAGTTGCCCTCGCGCAGGACCGGGTTGACAGCGCTGCCCTTGACCTTGTCGTAGCGGGCCCGGATCTCGCGCTCCTCGTCGGTCCGCGGGTCCTCCGGGTAGTCGGGGAGCGCGTAGCCCTTGCCCTGCAGCTCGGCGATCGCGGCCTTCAGCTGCGGGATGCTGGCCGAGATGTTCGGCAGCTTGATGATGTTGGCCTCGGCGGTGTTGGCCAGCTCTCCGAGCTCGGCGAGGGCGTCGCCGATGCGCTGGCTCTCGGTGAGGCGCTCGGGGAAGCTGGCGATGATCCGCCCCGCCAGCGAGATGTCACGACTCTCCACCCGGACCCCGGCCGTGGAGGCGTAGGCCTCGATCACGGGCAGGAACGAATACGTCGCCAGGGCAGGCGCCTCGTCGGTATACGTGTAAATGATGGTCGAATCAGTCACCGGGGTGTCCGCTCCACGTCAATGAGATTGCTTGATATCAAGATATCCCTTGCCGGGGCTGCCCGCGACAGCTCTCACAGGTGCCAGGTCCGCCCCGTAACCACATCCAGCCGAAACGTGGTCCGCTCTCCACTCTGAGCCCTTCGTCGGTGTCCCTGGGCACCGGGAAGGGGGTCGCCATGCGGTTGTTCTTCGAGGTTACGGATTGCGCGGGGTCGCCTACACCTCGTGGTCACGGGATGGGGTGTTCGAGGCCGTGGAGGAGAGGCGGCGGGTCACGTCGGGGGACACGAAGGGGCGGCTGGTGGCGTGGTAGCGGAGCATGGCGGATGGGGCCTGTAATGATCCCTACCTTTGGTGATCTCTTTTAGCCGGGCTCGGAGTGGCATGGCGGGGTGGGGGGGATGAGCCCTGCGTGTTGACGTTCCGTGTCGAGGGGGTTGCGATGCGTCTGGGTGCACTCGGGGTGGCCGTCGCGGCCGTGGTCGTGGTAGGTGGCTGCGGCGGCGGTCAGCCCAGCACCAACACGCAGACCGCCCAGGTGGCGGCCGCCGCCAAGGTCCAGCAGGCTCACGCGGCGAAGGTGGCCGCCGCCGCGAAGGTCAAGGCCAACGAGCTCGGCCAGATCCCGGTGCTGATGTATCACCGCATCGTCGAGCACCCGGGCTCCGAGGACGACAGGACGCCGGAGAAGCTCCGCGCCGACCTCGAGCGGCTCGCTCACGACGGCTACGTGCCGATCACCGCCGCCGAGTACGTCACCGGGAAGATCGACATCCCGGCGGGCAAGCACGCGGTCGTGCTGACCTTCGACGACTCGTCGCCGTCCCAGCTCGACCTGGACGAGCTGGGCGCGCCCAAGGCCGACACCGCCGTGTCGATCCTGCGTGACGTGGCGGCCAAGAACCCCGGCTTCAGGCCGGTGGCGACCTTCTACGTCACGCGCGACATGTTCGGCAAGACGACGAGGGAGGAGCAGGCCCAGGTACTGATCTGGCTGAAGGACAACGGCTTCGACATCGGCAACCACACCCGCGACCACATCAATCTGCACTCCCGTTCGCAGAAGGATGTCGAGGAGCAGATCGGCGCCATCCAGAAGCAGATCATCTCCCTGACCAACGTGAAGCCGATCACGGTGGCCCTGCCGTACGGGAACCAGCCCCGCAAGAAGGAGTGGGCGATCAAGGGCAAGTTCGGCGGCGACACCTACCACCACTTGGGGGTGTTCCTGGCCGGCTACACGCCGGCGCCGGCGCCGTTCGCCAAGACCTTCGACCCGCTGGGCATCCCGCGGATCAGGGCGATGGACAAGAAGGGCGACTGCGCGCAGTTCTGCTCGACGGCGTGGCTGGACTGGCTCAATCGCAACCCGGACATGCGGTACACCAGCGACGGCGATCCGCAGACCGTGGCCTACCCGAAGTTCAAGAACCCGTACCTGCGGACGGTGTACAAAGCCAGGTCGCTGACCTACTAGGCGACAAGGCGGTGCCCTCGCCCTGGGCTCCCACTAGCCGACCGCGCCGACCACGACGTCGTCACCGTCGATCCCGAGCGGACGCCGAGCGCCGGTGTCGACGTCGAGGACCTGGTAGCCGTTCTCCCGCACGATCAGGGCGCTCTCGCTCTCCCATCGGACGACGTCCTGGACGGGCCCGGGGATCGTGCGGATGGACCTGCCGGTGGCGGTGTCCACGAGTAGCACGCCCGGTGTGATCACCTCGTCGGGAGTCACCTCGCGTGGCACCGTGGCCAGCAGCCGCCCCGAGGGCGACAGCTTGCCGACCAGGTTGCCCGGCAGTGTCACGCGGCGGATCGCCCCGCCCCCGGCGTACGCGATGTACGTCGTGGACGTGACGTGCCCCGGCGGCACCGGGACCGTGCCGTCAGGCACCCCGCGCACCGTGCCCCGGGCGACGTCGACGATCACCGGGTGGGCGCCAGGGATCAGGAGACGGCGGCCGTCGAGGGAGAACTCCGGCGTATCGAAGAGCGGCTTCACGGGAAAGGTCTTGGCGGTGCCCGCCTCCAGATCGGCGACGACCAACCGCCTCGTCTTCCTGTGCGGGTAGGCGACGCGCGTCCCGTCCCGGCTGAGCGCGAGGACGTCGTCGGAGAGGGCGTCCGGCAGCCGCCAGCGGTCACCGCGTACCGAGACCAGCACCCAGCGTTCGCACTCGGGGACCTCGTCGTCGCATTCGGGATGGTAGGCGTAGCGCACCGGGCTGGTCACGCGCCCACGCAGCTCGTGCGGTGCCGGTGCGGCGGAGGGCGTGGGCGACGGGTGGACGAACGTGGGCCGATCCGCCGTCCGCGGCGGCAGCGCCACCCAGACCGCGGCCAGGATCGCCGCCACGACCAGTCTGCTGCTCTGACTGCGGCTGTGGCACCTCCGCCGGCGCGGGAACGGGCACGAGGAATGCCGCCACGGCCAGCGTCACCGCGGCTGCTGGAGCCCACGGCAGGGACCGGCCCTCTCGCGCCGGGACCGCCTGCCAGGACGAGGCCGCGGACACCCAGGCCACCAGCGGCAGGCCGTACGAGACGATCACCACCAGCGCGAGCGCGTCGCGGGACGGCTGCGGGAAGGCGGCCTGCAGCCCTGTCCACAGCGTGACGGCCGCGCCCAGCGCGAGCAGCGTGCGTGCCGACCGGGAACGCACGGCCACCTCGGCCCCGACCAGGTCGGCCGGTCCCGCGGGCAGCGGCCGCCGCTCGAGGCTCCTGATCAGCAGATGTACGGCGAGCGTCGCGCCGAGCGCCGTGACCGCCGCCAGCCGCTCGGCGAGGCCCACCTCGGCGCGGAATGACCGCGCCACCGTGGCCACCGCCAGGGCGCAGCCGACGGCGGCGGCGATTCGCCAGCAGGCGACGAGCAGCGGGGGCGCAAGCCGCATGCCGATCGGCCGCCGCCCTTTGGGCCCCTTGGCGAATCCCACCTCCGCGACCACAATTCCGAAAAGCCAGCCGACCACAAATGGAAACGGACTTATGGTCAGGCCGGAGGCGATCGTCCATGCAGGCCCGGCCGCCAGCCCGATCCACATCCAGCGGCGCGTGACCTGGAGGTAGCCGATGACCTGGTTGCCGTTGAACGCGCTGATGTCGACCTGCTGCCTGCGGGCGAAGCGTTTCACCGCTTCCGGCCCGAGAGAGACGTTGACGGCCATTATCGCGAGAGGCACGAGAGTCGTGAACAATACCAGGAACCAGATTACGAGCAACGAATGCCTTTCATCACGCCCGAAAATGTAGCAGAATGCGAAATCGCGTGACAGGGGAGATATGAAGTGATTTATGCCGACGTTTGGGCCCGGCTGGATCCCGACGTCGGGAGGCTGAGCCGTCGCCGTTTCCTCCTCGGCCTGGCCGCCGCTGTGGCGGTCTCCCTCATCTGCTTCCTGACCTGGCGGTCGGGCGCCTTGATTCCCCTGCTGGAGCAGCGCGGCTTCGGCCCGGAGCGGACGCTCGTCTCCAAGGACGACGCCGGCAGGCGGCGCACGGCCAGGACAACGGTCGTCCAGACGTTCGTCAACGACGGGTGGTTCCCCGTCACGATCACCGGCGTGGCGGTACAGACACCGGACGTGTCCCTGGTGGAGGTCGCGGGCGGATCGTTCCCCCGCACGCTTGCGCCCGGCGCCGCCGTAAGACTGAAGCTCGTCCTCGACGTACGACGCTGCGACGGCACGGCCAACGCACCCGTACTCATCGAGGTCACCCGCTGGTGGGGCACCACCACGGTGACCGCAGCCCAGGACGAGGACCTCACCCCCTTGCCGCTCGCGGCCGGGTCGCTCTGCCGCGACGGCTAGGCCTTGCCGAGAATGAGGTCTCGGATGTCGGGGATATTGGGGATGCGGGTGAGCCTGCCCGTCTTCGCGCTCACGGTGAACCAGCCGAGCAGGTCGTTCTCGCTCGTCATGCGGATCACCACCCGCTCGTCGTCCGCCCAGGAGATCAGCTCCGACGACGAGGCGGCGGAGCCCAGCGTCGGCAGCTCCACGCGCCGCAGGACCCGGCCCTTGCGGGCGTCGATGAAGTCCAGGCCGCCGTTCCCGCCTCGCTCGGTGTCGAGCGCCGCCGCGAGGCGGCCGCCCGGCGCGACGGCGCTGTCGTCGTACCTGTCCCCGACCTTGGCGTGGGGCTCGGAGACGGGGCTGGACGCGCCGGTCGTGGAGTCGACCCGCCTGCGCTCGCCTCTCACCGAGACCGTGAAGTCACGCCCGTCCGCGACCACGAAGCTCGACTCCCTGAGGTCGCCGGGGGCCAGCTCGGGAGTCAGATACACCTTGGTCCCCGTGCTCAGGTCCGCTGCCACGTAGCGCCGCTCCACCGCGCTGAGGTAGGCGACCCGGCGCCCGTCCGAGCTGAGGGCGGGTTCGAGATTCCACATGGAGCCGTCGTCGGCGGCGACCCAGCGGGCGGCGTCGGGGATGCGGACGTTACTCCAGCACGTCTCGGAGCAGGAACGGAAGGGCAGGTCGCCGCTCTTCTGGTGCTTCTCGCCGCCGAGGTGCAGGACCCACCCCGAGCAGGTGACCGTCCCCGCGGCGGCGGGACCGACGTCACTGCGGCACTCATCGGGTACGGCGAAGCGGATCGTGAACTCCGTCCGGGGGATCTTCCAGGCGGCCGGCCGGGGCGTCGGCGTGGCGAAATCGGGCGGCATGCTCACGGGCGCCGCCGGCCGTACGTGGTCCCAGACCGGCGGGGCGGCGATCGCCACGCACACCAGCACCGCCGCGGGAACCAGCACCCGACCCAGGCGGCGCGACCTGACCGACCGGAGAACCCGGTCCGCGAACCCGGGTGCGACCGGCTGAGGGGACGCGGCCGGGGCATCGGCGACCGCGGCCAGGCGGCGGTGCCGCTCGGCGAGTGGGATGGTCGTCGTCGCGAGGAAACGCCGGTAGAGAGCATGGCGGGCGTGCGCGGCCGGGGTCGGCCAGGGCGGTGGAGGCCAGGTCAGGCCGACGTCGCGCAGCGCCGCCGCGGCCAGCCGTTCGGCGGACTCGCGAGTTCCGGTGAGCTGGAGAGCGGTCGTGACGAGGTCGTGCTCGTGCTCTCGCACGAAGTCACGGAATCCGGCGAGGCTGCGCATGAAACGTGAGGTTAGTGATCAATCACCTCCTTTGTGGAGAAGGTGATGCCGGATTGGGTGAGGCGGGTGATCAAGGGGTGGCCCATGGCCGAGGCGGGCGTCAGTTGGCCCGATCGGTCGGGGACGTCGTCGAAGGCGAGGCAGAGGGCGGCTTGGGCGAGCATCTTGGCGGTTTCGTCGTAGCCGGGGTCGCCGCCTGTTACCTGTGTGCGGACACGGCGGCCGGCGCCCTCCCCGATGAGGGTGAGGTTGAACCAGTTGCGGGCGCGCTGCTCGGGGCTGGGGCCGTCGCCCGGCTGGAGGCGGGTCGACAGGAAGCGGCGGGCCGGAGGGATCTGGGCGGCTCCGGCCAGGGCGGCGGCACCGGTCGCGAGGGCGAGGGCCTGCGGGAGCCGCCTGATGGCGAAGTACTGCCGGTAGGTGAAGTCGGGGCCGTAGCGGTCGAGGAGGCGGGCCGAGTAGCCGACGATCTGCGGGTCGATCGTGGGCATCGGCAGCGCCCACCCGCCCACGTACCGCAGGCCGCCCGGCAGCGAGCTGACCCGGCGGCCCGCGAGCGCGGGCTCGGCCGAGCGGCGCTGGGTGCCCGCCTCGAGCATCTGCCGCGGGCGCGACATGATCGACAGGGCCGACTGGAAGGTGCCGCCTGACGGCTGCAAACGAGTCCGCAAATATCCGGACACGCGGAGGGGCACGTCCTCCGGCAACTGGCTGACCGTGTACAGCACGCCGAGATCCGGGGGGATCGAGTCGAACCCGCACGCGTGCACCAGCTTGGCCCCCGACGCCACGGCCCGATCGTGGTAGCGCACGTACATCCGGTCCACGAACTCCGACTCGCCCGTCAGGTCCAGATAGTGGGTCCCCGCCTCCGCGCACGCCGCGACGAGCGGCTCGCCGTACCTGATGTAAGGACCGACGGTGGTGGCGACCACGCGCGCCTGCCGCGCGATCGCGGCCAGCGACGCGGGATCGCCGGCGTCGGCGATCAGGATCGGTGCGTCGAGACCGAGGCGTTCCAGCTTGGCCCTGTCACGCCCGGCCAGCGCCCAGCGCACCTCGGGGCCGGCGACCTCGGCGAGGTAAGCGGCGGTGAGGGCGCCGGTGAATCCACTGGCGCCGAAGAGCACGATGTCGTACATGGTGCGAAGCCTCCATCTCACTGGATCACGAACGGTTAACGGTTCCCTGAGAGCTTCCTGGGCGTCGTAAAGTTTGCCTCGTCAGGCTTTGAGTACACGTGGGGAAGACGAATGCCGCAGATCTCGCCGTTGGTTGCCGGCGATCCCAGCCAGCTGGGGTCCTTCCGGCTGACCGGCAGGGTCGGAGAGGGCGGTCAGGGCATCGTCTACCTGGGCGTCAATGAGCAGGGAGAGCGGGCGGCGATCAAGCTGCTGCACGTCAAGTTCTCCGGCGACACGATCGCGAGATCGCGCTTCGCCAGGGAGCTGAAGGCGGCCCAGCGGGTCGCCTCCTTCTGTACGGCCCGCGTCATGGAGGCCGACCTCGACGGCAACACGCCCTACATCGCCAGCGAGTACATCGACGGGCGGGTGCTGCGCGACGTGGTCGAGGGCGACGGGCCGATGCACGGCACCGCGCTGGACCGGCTGGCGATCGGCACGGCGACCGCGCTGACCGCGATCCACCACGCCTCGATCGTGCACCGCGACTTCAAGCCCGACAACGTGCTGATCGCGGCGGACGGGCCGCGCGTGGTGGACTTCGGCATCGCCCGGATCATCGACTCCACCGGCACGATCACCAGCCGCGCCATCGGCACGCCCGCCTACATGGCGCCCGAGCAGATCGCGGGCGACGACGTCGGGCCCTACACCGACGTGTTCGCCTGGGGCGCGACGATCGCGTTCGCGGCCACGGGGAAGACCGCGTTCGAGGGCAACTCGATCGCGGTCGTGCTCAACCGGATCCTGAACCACGAGGTCGACGTCGAGGTCATGCCGGAGCCGCTGCGCGGGGTGGTGCGCGCGGCGCTGGCCAAGTCGCCGGCCGAGCGGCCCTCTGCCGACCAGATCCTGCTGCGGCTGCTCGGCCAGCCGGAGACCGCCGGCGCCTCCACCGCCGTCATGAACAGGGCCGCGCAGCTGGCCGGCGACGACACGATGCCCATCCCGAAGCTGCCGACCGCGGTCACGGAGCAGAAGCCCGTTGCCGAGACGGCCCAGGCGCCCCCCTTGCGGGTCGCCCCGCCGCCTCCGCCGGCGCGCAGGCGGCGCCTGGGCGTGTGGATCGGCTTGATCATGGCCCTGGTGCTGCTCGCGGCCGCCGCCGTCGCCCTGCTGGCGAACGGCTTCCTGCCGCTGGCCTTCGGGCAGCAGCCGACCACCACCACCACGCCGCCCACCTCCGGCAAGAACCCCACCCAGCCCGCCGCCTTCACGGCGGTCGCTGACAAGATCGCTCAGACCGGCAAGGTCACCATCGGCGTCAAGGTCGACCTGCCCGGCATCGGCCTGCAGCGCAACGGCGGCTTCGAGGGCTTCGACGTGGAGCTGGCCAGGCGGATCGCCACCGCGCTCGGCGCCAAGCAGACCGTCTTCACCAAGGTCACCAAGGCCACCCGCGCCGACATGCTGGCCGAAGGCACGGTCGACATGGTGCTGGCCACGTACTCCATCGACAAGAGCGAGGTCCAGTTCGCCGGGCCGTACTACCTGGCACACCACGACGTGCTGATCCGGGACGGCGACTCGATCAAGACGTTAGCCGACCTCAAGGGCAAGAAGCTGTGCGCGCCCGACAGCCCGTCGGTCGGCGAGGTCCAGTCGCGGGTGAAGATCGAGCCGGTGCCCGCCGGCAACTACGCCCAGTGCATGGACCTGCTCAGGAACGGCGGCGTCGACGCCATCCCCGGCGACGACCTGATCCTGGCCGGCTTCGCCAGCAGGGAGAACCTGCGCTTCCGCATCCTGGGCGCCCAGCTCGACGACGAGCGCTACGCCGTCGGCATCAAGCAGGGCGACGCCAAGACGTGCAAGGCCGTCACCGGCGTGATCAAGGGCTTCTACCGGGACGGCACCATGAAGGCGCTGCTCACCAAGTACTTCGGCGAGGTTGGCTTCACTCCGGAGCTGAAAGTGCCCGCGATGGAACCCTGCGGATGACGAGCGGGTAACATCCGAACGTCACCATCGAATCCCGTTGAGTTGGGGGAAGGCCATGGCCACGCCCGTCAAGGTAACCGTCACCGGAGCCGCCGGTCAGATCGGCTACGCCCTGCTGTTCCGCATCGCGTCGGGCCAGCTGCTCGGCGCCGACGTCCCGGTGAAGCTGAGCCTGCTGGAGATCCCGCAGGCGGTGAAGGCGGCCGAGGGCACCGCGATGGAGCTCGACGACTGCGCGTTCCCGCTGCTGTCCGGCATCGAGATCACCGACGACCCCAACGTCGCCTTCGCGGGCACCAACGTCGCCCTGCTGGTCGGCGCCATGCCCCGCAAGGCGGGCATGGAGCGCGGCGACCTGCTCGGCGCCAACGGCGGCATCTTCGGCCCGCAGGGCAAGGCGATCAACGACCACGCGGCCGACGACATCAGGGTCCTGGTCGTCGGCAACCCGGCCAACACCAACGCGCTCATCGCCCAGCAGCACGCGCCCGACGTGCCGGCCGAGCGCTTCACCGCGATGACCCGCCTCGACCACAACCGCGCGATCTCCCAGATCGCCCAGAAGCTCCAGGTCCCGGTCACCGAGGTGAAGAACATCACCATCTGGGGCAACCACTCCGCCACCCAGTACCCCGACCTGTTCCACGCCGAGGTCGGCGGCAAGGTCGCGGCTGAGCAGGTCGACCAGGAGTGGCTGCGCGACACGTTCATCCCCACGGTCGCCAAGCGCGGCGCCGCCATCATCGAGGCCCGCGGCGCCTCCTCGGCCGCCTCGGCCGCCAACGCCGCGATCGACCACGTCTACGACTGGGTCAACGGCACCGACTGGACCTCTGCGGCGATCGTCTCCGACGGCTCGTACGGGGTGCCGGAGGGGCTCATCTCCTCCTTCCCGGTCCGCGCGGTCGACGGCCGGTTCGAGATCATCCAGGGCCTCGAGATCGACGCGTTCTCCCGCGAGCGCATCGACGCCTCCGTCGCCGAGCTCATCGAGGAGCGCGACGCGGTGAAGTCCCTCGGCCTCATCTGAGGTCCACTTTCACGGCGCGCACCCAGGTGCGCGCCGTTTTTCATGCTCTTCATGCGCGGCCGCGTCTTCTTGTGCGGCCGCGTCTTCTTGTACGGCCGCCTCTTCTTGCGCGGTCGCTTCTGCTTGTACGGCGAGTTCTTCTTGTACGGCGAGGCCGCCCCCACCGCCTGTCACCGCACTTCGGCTGGGCTCTGTCCAGGGAGACGCTCCTCCGGTGACGCGTGGCTGGGCGCCGCTACGGCTCCGGCTCTTGTCCGGGCGCCGGGGTTGTGGGTTGCTCGCCGTTCCGGGGCGCCGGATTCCGCCGTACACCTTCTCGCCGACCCGGCGCCTGGGGGCTCGCTGTGATGCGGGGCGCTGTCACGGTTCGGGCTGTTAGCGGGCGCTGGGGTTGTGGGTTGTTGGCCGTTCCCGGGGCGCCGGATTTCGCCGTGCACCGTCTCGCCGACCCGGCGCCTGGGGTCTCGCCGTGGCTGGTTCGCCGTGAGGGGGCTTGTTGGGGATGGGCTTGGTGGGGGTGATCTTGGGCGGCGTGTCGTGGGTTGGGGGCTCGGCGGGGCGGGGTTGAATGGGGGGCGGGGAGCGACGGGGGTCGGTGGGGGCGATGGTGGGGGTTCCGGCGTGGGTGGTCGCCGGTGTGCTGGGAGTCGTGCTGGCGGGAATTCCTGGCACGGCCGACGGAAGGTCCGAGCCCGCCTCGGGTGACGCGGATCTGTCCGTGCGGGTGGCCGTGGAACCGGGGGTGGCGCAGCCGGGCCATCCGATCGTCTACCGCGTGCAGGTGCACAACGCCGGGCCCGGTGACGCGGTGCTGCCCACGATGACCTTGGCGATCCCCGCCGGGGTCGAGATCGTGGGGCTGGACGTGGGCACCTGCAGGACGGGAACCAGCGTGAACGAGATCGTCTGCCCGTCGCCCGTCGACGTGCCCGCGGGCGCGTCCGGGCAGCTCACCGTCAGCGGGATCGTCAGGCCGAGCGCCACGGGGCCGCTGCGGACGGTGGCGCGCATACGTTCCGAGGTGGACGACGCCAACGAGGCCGACAACCTGACCACCGTGAACACGGCGGTGGACGAGGGCGCCGACCTGGGGCTGCGGCTGCGGGGCCGGGTGCGGGCGGGGGTCGCCTCGGTGTCGGCCTTCGTGCGTAACCGCGGGCCGCGGCTGGTCCGCGACGCCCGCGTGTACCTGCGCACGGGCCGTGCCCGGCTGGTGTCATCGGCGGGCGGCCGGTGCACCGGCGGGGCCGGGTCCGTCTCGTGCGCCCTCGCCCCGATGGCCGCGGGGGAGCGGGTACAGCTGCGTCTGGGCCTGCGCGCGCCCGGCCGTACCGTGCAGGCCACGGTCTTCTCGGCCAGGTACGGCGATCGCCACCCCACCGACAACCAGGCCGGCACCCGCCTGACCCGGCACCCCACCGACAACCAGGCCGGCACCCGCCTGACCGCTGGAGGGGCGGGCTAGTGCCGGGGGCAGGGGGTGGCCCGGGCGGCCGGGGCGGGCTGGGAGGTGGCGAAGAGCACGCCGGATGCGGCAGCGAGGCAGCCGAGCAAGATGAGGACGCCGAAGAGCACCTTCGTGACCCTTGGTGAAAAGCTCCTCACATTTCGGTATCACAGCACATATTCGGCGTCGCCATACCTCATTTCCCGGAAAGCGCTCCCCAGGCATCCCCGACGATCTCCCGCATCGACCCGCGCTCGGCCTTCCACCCCAGCTCACGCTGGATTTTCGCGGACGAGGCGACCAGCACGGCCGGGTCGCCGGGCCTGCGCGGGCCGACCACGGCGGGGATCTCGTGGCCGGTGACCTCGCGGCAGACCTCGATCACCTCGCGGACCGAGAAGCCGGTGCCGCTGCCCAGGTTGTAGATCTTGTGCTCGCCCGGGGTGATCGCGTCGAGCGCGAGCAGGTGCGCACGGGCCAGGTCCGCGACGTGGATGTAGTCGCGCACGCAGGTGCCGTCGGGCGTCGGGTAGTCGGTGCCGAACACGGACACCGACTCGCGCTCGCCGGTGGCCACCTTCAGGACGTTCGGGATGAGGTGGGTCTCGACGGCGTGCCGTTCGCGGAAGGCGCCGTAGGCCCCGGCGACGTTGAAGTACCGCAGGCTGACCGCGCCGAGCCCGTGCAGCCCCGCGTAGGTGCTCAAAACGGTGTCGACGGCCAGCTTGGAGGCCCCGTAGGGGTTGGTGGGCCGGGTGGGGTCGGATTCCTCGATCGGGGTCCGCTCCGGCTCGCCGTACACGGCTGCAGTGGATGAAAAGACGATTTTCCCGACATTTTGCCGTCGCATCGCGTCCAGGAGTGCGAGGGCCCCGCCGAGGTTGTGCTGCCAGTAGAGGCCAGGCTTCTCGACCGACTCGCCGACCAGCGACCTGGCGGCGAAGTGCAGCACCGCCTCCACTCCTGCGAGCGCGTCGCCGGGGTCGGTGATGCTGCCCCGGACGAAGCGAGCCCCGGCGGGAACGGCGTCCTCGTGTCCCGTGGACAGGTCGTCGAGCACGGTCACCTCGTGTCCGGCCTCGACCAGCTGCGCCGCGACGACGCTGCCGACATACCCGGCGCCTCCGGTGACCAGCAGTCTCATGTTTACTCCTGTTCAAACATGTGTGATTTTGTAGGGCTTGCTGTTCAGCATACGGGGGAATCCCGCCGAGTACGCTGCCAACACCATGTTTGACACCGTCGTGGCCAACGTCGCCCTGGTCCTGCTCTTCATTGTCGTGGGCGGGTTCTTCGCGGCCGCGGAGATGGCGATGATCTCCCTGCGGGAGAGCCAGATTCGCAAGCTCTCGGGGAAGGGCAAGCGCGGCCAGCGAGTGGCCAAGCTGGCCCGCGACCCCAACCGCTTCCTGTCCGCAGTGCAGATCGGGGTCACCGTCGCCACCGTGCTGTCGGCCGCCTTCGGCGCCGACCGGATCGGCGTGCAGTTGGTGCCCGCGCTGGAGGGCTGGGGGGTGTCCCCGGCCATCGCGCCCTCGCTCGCGCTGATCCTGGTGACCATCGCGATCTCCTACTTCTCGCTGGTGCTCGGCGAGCTGGCGCCCAAGCGGTTCGCCCGGCAGCGGGCCGAACGGCTGTCGCTGGTCGTGGCGCCCATCCTGGACAGGGTCGCGTCACTGTCGCGCCCGATCATCTGGGTGCTGTCGAAGTCGACCGACGGCGTGGTCCGGTTGCTCGGCGGCAACCCGCAGGCCGACAGGGAGAAGGTGACCACCGAGGAACTGCGCGACATGGTCGTCGGCCACGCCGACCTGACCACCGACGAGCGGAACCTGATCGCCGAGGTGTTCGCCGCCGGCAAGCGGCAGCTGCGCGAGGTGATGCTGCCGCGGACCGAGGTGGAGTTCATGGAGGCCGACACGCCGCTGGCCGAGGCCGCGGTGCTGGCCGCGGCGCTGCCGCACTCCCGCTTCCCGGTCTACCGCGAGTCCTACGACGAGATCCTCGGCTTCGTCCACGTGCGCGACCTGCTCGACCCGGTGCTGACCGGGCGGATCGAGCCGATCAGCCAGCTGGTGCCGATCCGGCCGATCAAGCTCGTGCCGGTTTCCAAGCGGGTGCTCACCACGCTGTCGGAGATGCGTGACGAGAACCATCACCTGGCCATCGTGGTCGACGAGTACGGGGGTACGGCGGGCATCGTCACGCTCGAGGACCTGGTCGAGGAGCTGATCGGCGACATCAGGGACGAGTACGACATCGAGGAGCAGCAGGTCGTCCTGCCCGCGGGCGAGAGCGAGGTCGACGGGCTCACCAACCTCAACGACGTCGCGGCCTCGACGGGGATCCGCCTGCCTGACGGCCCTTACGAGACGCTCGGCGGGTTCGTCATGGCCATGCTGGGACATGTCCCGTCTGTGGGGGAGAAGGTGGAAATTCCGGGATTCGAGATGATCGTTACCGAGCTGGACGGCCGTCGGATCGCCCGCGTGCGGGTGAAACGCCGTCCGGCGGTCGAGTCGCCGCCCGACCAGGATTCCTGACACAATTGCCTGCTATGGCCAGACCTCGCGTACTCTCCGGCATCCAGCCCACGGCAGACTCCTTCCACCTGGGTAATTACCTGGGTGCGGTCCGCCAGTGGGTCACGCTGCAGGAGACGCACGACGCGTTCTATTGCGTCGTCGACCTTCACGCGATCACCGTGCCGACCGAGCCCGCCGACCTGCGCCGCCGCACCCGGGTGGCCGCCGCGCAGCTGTTCGCCGCCGGGCTCGACCCCGAGCGCTCCACCGTCTTCGTCCAGTCGCACGTGCGCGAGCACACCGAGCTGGCCTGGGTGCTGATCTGCCTGACGGGTATGGGCGAGGCCGCCCGCATGACGCAGTTCAAGGACAAGTCGGCCAAGTTCGGCGAGAGCGCGGCCAGCGTCGGCCTGTTCACGTACCCGATCCTGCAGGCCGCCGACATCCTGCTCTACCAGGCCAACGCGGTCCCGGTCGGCGCCGACCAGAAGCAGCACCTGGAGCTCACCCGCGACCTGGCCCAGCGGTTCAACCACCGCTTCGGCGACACGTTCACGCTGCCCGACCCGTACATCCTCAAGGAGGTCGAGAAGATCACCGACCTCCAGGACCCGACCTCGAAGATGTCGAAGTCCTCCTCCAGCCCCGCCGGCATCCTGGACGTGCTGGAGCAGCCCGGCCCGCTGCGCAAGAAGGTCATGCGCGCGGTCACTGACACCGGCTCCGACGTGCTCTTCGACGAGGAGAACAAGCCGGGCATCTCCAACCTGCTGCGCATCCAGTCGGCGCTCACCAAGACGCCGATCCCCGACCTGGTCGCCCGCTACGAGGGCCAGGGCTACGGCACGTTCAAGAAGGACGTGGCCGAGGCCGTGGTGGAGGCCTTCACCCCGATCCGTGAGCGCACCGAGAAGTTGCTGGCCAACGAGTCGGAGCTGGACCGTCTGCTGGCCATCGGCGCCGAGCGCGCCCGCAGCGTCGCCGCCCACACCATGGCCGAGGTCCGCGACAGGGTGGGCTTCCTGCCGTCGCTGTAGGGCATATCGTGGGGCTCTTCAGGCGGAAGGCGGACGATCGCGCGGCACGGTTCGTGCTTGACCGCACCTGGTCCGATCCCGCACTCGATGCGGGTGTCGAGGCCGTCGCCGAGGGACACCTGGCCGCGGGCAAGACGCTGCTGGCCGAGACGCGCGGCGACTCCGACCGCAGGACGCTGCGGCTTGACGCGCTGGGCAGGGCGGCGAACGGGCAGAGCGAGCGCCTGGCCGACCTGCTGAGAGACGCCGACGACGATCCCGACCTGTGGGTGTGGCACGGCTGCGTCATCGCCGACGAGGCGTGGAGCGCCTTCGACGGGCATCTCAGCGACGAGGAATTCCAGCGTTTCTTCGCACTGCTCGAGCAGGCGCACGACTCGCTGCTGAGCGCCGCCCGCCTCGCCCCGGGCGACGCGGCGCCGTGGGCGGTGCTGCAGCGTGTCGCGGCGCTGACGCAGGCGCGCAGGGAGGACGTGGACCGGCTCTGGCAGGAGGCAGTGGCGCGCTCGCCGCGCCTGTTCGCCGCACACTGGGACAGGCTGGGCATCGTCGGCGACCGCTGGTCGGGATCCGAGGAGGAGATGTTCGCCTTCGCCCGTGACACGGTCGAGCGGGCCCCGGCCGGCAGTCCGATCGTGGCGATACTGCCGCTGGCACACTTCATCCGCTACCGGCGCGAGCGCGACCGGCTCTACGAGGACAACAAGTTCATGGCCGGGGCGAAGCTGGAGCTCACCTACTTCTCCCACGAGGTGCTGGCCGAGATCCGCGAGGCGGACGCCAAGTGGGAGAGCAGGCAGACTCCGCACCCGTACGCGCTCAAGGCGCACAATCTCTTCGCCGGCGCCTACCTGCAGGGCAACAAGATGCGCGACTTCGACAGGCGCAAGCGTCACCTGGCACGCATCGGCCGCCGTGTCGACAGCATGCCGTGGGCCATCCTGTCCGACGACCCCGTCCGCATGATGGCCGGCGGGCTGAAGAACCTGGGCCTGCCGCTGCCCGAGGCCTAGCGGACCCGGCGCCTGCCGACCACGAGCAGCACCTCGCGCAGGGCGTCGGCGGCCTGCCGTACGGCCTCTTCCGGGACTCCGGCGAGCACCTCCTCGTGCACCTGGCCCGAGACGTTCATCGCGGTGTCGGAGACGCGCAGGCCCTCCTCGGTGAGCTGCACCCAGCGGCTGCGCCCGTCGCCGTCGTTGTCCGCGCGCTCGACGTAGCCGGCCGCGGTCAGCCGTTGCAGCACGTTGCTGATCCCGCCCGAGGTGAGGAACAGCGCCCGTGACAGCTCGCTCGGCTTCATCCGGTACGGCGGGCCGATCCGGTTCAGCGCGGCCAGCACGTCGAACTCGGCATAGGTGAGACCCAGCTCGGCCAGCTCGGACTTGAGCGCCTGCTCGAACAGGCCGTTGATGCGCGACATCCGCTTGCTCAGCTCGAGGCCGGCGATCAGCGAGGCGGACAGCCCCGACCTCTCCCAGCGCGGCACCAGCGCGTCGACCTCGTCCCTACGTTCCACGGATCGAGGATACCTGTCACCATCTTGCTTTCTAAAAAGCTTTTCCCTAAGCTTTCAGACATGACGACAACAGTGATCAGAAACGGCACCGTGATCGACACCGAGCCGAACCCGGTCGTGCTGCGTGGCACCGACGTGCTCATCGAGGACGGAAAGATCGCGGCTGTGGGCAAGGGCCTCAGCGGCGACGAGGTGATCGACGCGACCGGCCGCATCGTGCTGCCCGGGTTCGTCGACAGCCACCGGCACACCTGGCAGGCGGCGATCCGGGCGGTCGCCCCGGACACGGACTTCCAGGGATACCTGCAGACTGTCCTCGGGGAGCTGGCGCCCCGCTTCACGCCCGAGGACGTGCGGGCGGGGAACCTGGCCGGCGCGCTGGAGGCGCTGGACGCCGGCATCACCACCTTGCTGGATTGGTCGCACATCCAGCTCACACCCGACCACTCCGACGCCACCGTGGACGCGCTGCGAGCCTCGGGGATCCGGGCGATCTTCGGCTACTGCTACGGCGGGTCGCCCGAGGGCTTCGAGGCGGAGACGCGCCGCGTGCGCGAGCTCGGCGTGCCCATGGCGATGGCGGCGCTCGGGCCCGAGATCGTCAGCCAGGAGCAGGCGCTACGCGAATGGCGGCTGGCCGCCGAGCTGGACCTGTCCGTCACCACGCACATGGGCGGGCACGGCGTGCAGAGCGCCGAGCGCGGGCTGAACTGGCTTCGCGACAACGGCCTGCTCGGGCAGCGCATCACCTACATCCACGCCAACGACTACACCGACGAGGCGCTCAAGGTGATCGCCGAGTCGGGCGGCAGCATCTCGGTCTCGCCGGTCGACGAGATGACGCTGGGCATCGGCTACCCGATCACCGGGCGGGCGCGGGCGGCGGGCGTCCCCGTCTCCTTCAGCGCCGACACGGTGGTGTCCGCGCCCGGCGACATGTTCAGCCTGATGCGGGCGGCGTTCACGCTGGAGCGGGGGAGGATCACCGTGGCCGACACGCTGCGGATGGCCACGCTGGAAGGCGCCCAGGTCGTCGGGCTCGGCGACGTCACCGGGTCGCTGCGGCCGGGCAAGCAGGCCGACCTGGTGCTGCTGCGCACCGACACGCTCGGCATGGCCGCGGCGCACAACCCGATCGGCGCCGTCGTGCTCAACGCCGACACCAGCGCCGTCGACACCGTGCTGGTCGGCGGAAAGGTGGTCAAGCGCGACGGGCGGCTCGTAGGCCATGATCTCCCCAAGGTGCTCTCCGACCTCGACGAGGCGGCTCGGCGCGTTCTCGGTACTCCCGAGGGCTGAGCATGCAGACTTGATCGTCGTTCGCCGGGGCAGGTGGGGTCTCGAAGGAGGCGCGGACGACGGTGATGGCATGGCTGATGCAACGGGTCGAGGCGGCCAAGGAACGCGGCCGCCGGCTCGTCGACCACTGGCGCGTCCGCCGCGCCTGGATCGACCACCTCATCCGCACGTTCCGCCGCTATCAGGGGCGGTACGGTGACCGGCTCGCGGGAGCGATCACCTACTTCGCGTTCCTGTCGTTCTTCCCGCTGGTCGCCCTGGCGTACGGGCTGTTCGTGAAGGTGGCGGCGGCCAGCCCGGGGCTGACGAAGGCCTTCGACCAGGCGATGAACGAGCAACTGCCTGGCATCGCCGGCCAGCTGCAGCTCGACCAGATCAGCCAGTACGCCACCACGATCTCCGTCGTCGGCCTGATCGGTCTGCTCTACGCCGGGCTGGGCGCGGTCGACGCGTTGCGCGGGGCGCTGCGGGAGATGTCGATGTCACTCTCGCAGCCGCTCAACTTCTTCCTCGGCAAGGCGCGTGACCTGGTCTCGCTCGTCCTCATGGGGCTGACGATGCTGGCCTCCGTGGTGGTCAGCGGGTTCGCCAACCAGGCCACCACCTGGCTGACGGGCTTCCTCGGCCTCGACGGCGGCGACCTGCTCAGCAGGGGCGCGGTCTGGAGCACCGGGGTGCTGGCCGGCGTGGTGGCCGACTGGACGCTGTTCCTGATCGTGCTCGGCTGGGTGGCGCGGCCCACCCAGCCCTTCGGGGTCATCGCCCGCGGCGCCCTGCTCGGGGCCGTCGGGTTCGGGCTGCTCAAGCTGCTGGCCGGGTTGATACTCGGGCACACCCTGACGAACCCCATCTACGGCACGTTCGCCGTGATGGTGGGCCTGCTGCTGTGGATCAACTTCTCCGCGCGGCTCGTGCTCTACGTGGCCGCGTGGACCGCCACCGCGGGGATGGGGCCACCGCCGTCGCCGACGCCCCTGCCCGGCTCATGGTCGTGACGCGCGCCTGCGCCGGATGCCGAAACCCACCCACGCCAGGCCGAACACCAGCCCGCCGCCGATCACGAACGCGCCCACGGACCTGCTGGTGTCGGTCTGCTTGGCGGCCGCCGCGCCGAGCAACGGCACCTTGGCCGCCGTCGACGGCGAGGCCGCTGTCTGCTCCAGCGCCGGCTGGTCGGGAAGCGGGTCCACCAGCTGGCCGACCGGCTGCACCTTGCCGCGGGCCGCGAAGCCCCAGTCCATCAGGCTCGAGACCTCGTTCCAGAACGAGCCGTCGTACCGCATGATCGTTACAATGATGGTGTGGCCGGCGCGGGTGGCGGCGCCGACGAAGCTGCCCAGGGCCTTGGACGTCCAGCCGTTCTTGACGCCGATCATGCCCTTGTAGCGCCACAGGAGCTTGTTGTGGTTGCCGATCTCGTACGACTTGCCCTTCGGGGCGGGGAACTTGGCGCTCTTCAGGCTCACATACCGCCGGAAGTCCGGATTTTTCAGACCGGCGCGGGCAATGAGCGTCAAGTCGTAAGCGGAGCTGAGCTGGCCGGGCTTGTCCAGTCCGTTGGGCGTCTTGGCCAGGGTGTCGTTCGCCTGCAGCCGCTTGGCCTCGGCGTTCATGTCCGCCAGCGTCTTGCGCATCCCGCCGTTCGTCTCGGCCAGCGCCACCGCCGCATCGTTGCCGGAGCACAGCAACAGGCCCTTGAACAGGTCGTCGACCTTGTAGACGGCCTTGGTCGTCAGGCCGACGGCCGAGCCCTCCTGGTTGACGGCGTTGGCGCTCGGCTTCACCTTGAGGTTGCGGTCGAGCTTGGGGATGAGGGTCTCGGCGGTCAGCGTCTTGAGCGTGCTGGCGGGGGCGAAGCGCCCGTGCGCGTCCTTGGCCGCGAGCACCTGACCGGTGTCGGCGTCGGCGATCACGTACGAGGTGGCCTTGGTCTTGGGCGGCGCCTTGATGCCCGCCGGGTGCACCAGCCCGCGGTGGCCCAGCATGTCACCGCCGATCGGGCCCTGGGCGGCCTGTGCCGGGGTGGTCATGGTGACCGTCGCGAAGAGTGCCGTGACAGGCACCAGTTTCATCCACATGGCGAGTCTCAGCGTAGCTTCGTGTCATTGCCCATGTGGCGACACATCCCCCGAAGATCCACCCTCGATGCATGAGAGGCGACTATGTCGAGAAAGTTGGCCGTTTTCCTCGCGATTCTCGGAGTGTTCATGATCTTCGAGTGGGTGAACCTTGGGTTTAACCTGGCCCCGGGCCATAAGACGAGCTTCTACGTGGTCCACGGCATCCTGATCGTCGTCAACGTGATCCTGGGGATCATCGTCGGTTTCATCGGGGTGCGGGCTCTGCTCCGCAGAGGGCGCGCCGGGTAAGCCTGTGGAGCTCGTCGGCCTCCTCGCGGGAGTTGCCGATCGAGGTGAAGCCGAGCTTGCCGTACTCGGGAATGGCCCCGAGCAGGTGCAGCACGTTCCCGGTACGGCTGGCCGCGTCGAACCCGAGTCCCAGCGACTCCACCATCCGCACCACCTCGCCGGGAGAGCGCCCCTTCAGACAGTAGGCGGCGCAGTTGTCCGTGGCGGTGTAGTACTTCGGCTGCCCGTTGGCCACCAGCAGCCCGAGCCCGGGATCGTAGGTGCCGCCGGTGGTCAGCAGGGCCGCGCCGAAGGGGTGCGTGGTCCCGCCGATGCGCAGGTTGATCTCGCACAACAGCGCCGCGTACCCGGCGTCGGCCTTGAGCGCGAAGAAGTCCATCCCGAACAGGCCCACGACACCCCTGTCGGCCAGCAGGTTCGCGATCCGCGTCGCGGAGTCCTGGACCTCGGCGCGGTACTCGGGCGCGGCGGGGAACGTGCAGCCCTGGTAGACGTCGTTGTTGGCACCGCCGAGCACCTGGTCATGGGTGGCGACCACGTCGGCGTGGCCGCCCGGCGTGATCCTGGCCAGCGCGCTGGGGTAGTACAGCGGCCGGTGCTCGATGAACTCCTCGACCACCGCGCCCCTGTCCATGATCTTGGCCGAGAAGCTCTCCCAGGTCTCGCCCTCGGCGGAGAAGCTGGTGCCCGCCCTGTCGGTCTTGCGCACGAGCGCGTTGCCGAGCCCGGAGTAACCGTCGTTCAGCTTGATGATCACCTGCTCGCCCGGCAACTCCTCGATCGCTTCCTCGAGTTCGGTCAGCAGGTGGACGTCGCGGAAGCCGCGGGCCATCGGCACGCCCGCCTCCTGCCCGATCTCCCTGGCGCCGCTCTTGGAGCCGTAGTAGGCCAGCGAGGTGGCCGGACCGTAGAGCGGGACGTTCAGTAACGAGGCCAGCTCCTCCTCCAGCTCGCTCAGCACGAACGGGACCACCCACGCGTCGTCGCCGTCGATGGCCTCGCTGATTTTGCCCAGGGCGTCGGGGCGATCGAGCAGGGTTCTGGTCAGCGGCTGGGAGCACGGGTCGTCGAGGCTGATCAGATGCAGCCGCTTGGCGGCGCCATCCGGGTCGGGCAGGAAGCCGAAGTAGTAGTCGACGATGTCGGGATCGACGGGCATGGAGGACAGGTAGACCACCTTGACCCCCGGCTCGCGTAACGTCAGGAGGAGGAACAGCAGGCGCTCCTCGTAGCACCTCACCCCCGTGATGCGACGCAGCTCGTCCTGCGGCAGGGAGAGCGAGGGCACGACCACCAGGGTCCCCTCGCTCGGCTCGAAGATGCTCAACTGTGCATGCTTCTCCCCGAACGGGATATTAGTGATCATATTGCGAGTGAAGCACGCATTCTTCTCAAACGCAGCCAGCGCCGTAGTGTCATACTCAAGCCGGTAAGGTGACACGATTCGAAATCGGCGAGCACGTTTGGACAGAGCCACGACGGGTGATGATCTAATGATCCCTTGTGACTATTTCCTGACCACGTCGCCGTGTACACAACGTGACGACCAGCGGTTTCGGGCATGCAGCGGGCTAACTTTTGGTGTAGTTGTCCGCGAGAACGCCTGCGAGAGCGATAAAGTCGATGTCATCGCCATCGGGCTCACGGCCAACCTTGCCGCGCTGCACCCGTGCTGACGATCTCCGGCACCGAACCTTCGGGTGCGGCATTCGAATCGCAGGGTAGCTGCCCAGACCGGACAGCTAACCGCTGTCGGGACAAGTGACGATATATACGGCCGTGCAATCCTGGTGATTCGTACGGCATGACGGGACGGTGAACGATGCGGGGACGTGAGCTTCGGGGGGAACTGGACGCGTTCCTGGCGGAGAACGAGCAGGACCTCGTAGCCTTCCGCCGCGACCTCCACAGGCACCCTGAGCTTGCCTTCGCCGAGTACAGGACCACCCAGCGGATCGCCGACCGGCTCACCGCCGCCGGCCTGGCGCCCTCGGTACTGCCGCGCGGCACCGGCCTGATCTGCGACGTGGGCAGCGGCGACGGCCCCACCATCGCCCTGCGCGCCGACATCGACGCCCTCCCGCTCCAGGACGAGAAGGACGCCTCCTACCGTTCCACCGTCAACGGCGCCTGCCACGCCTGCGGTCACGACGTGCACACCACGATCCTGCTCGGCACCTCGCTCTTCCTCGCCCAGCAGGCCGCCGCCGGACTGCTGCCCGGCCGCGTCCGCCTGATCTTCCAGCCCGCCGAGGAGCTCCCCGGCGGCGCCCTGGAGGTCATGGCCCACGGCGGCATCAGCGGCGTCGACCGCATCTTCGGCCTGCACTGCGACCCGCGCGTGGACGTCGGCCAGATCGGCCTCAAGACCGGCCCGATCACCTCCGCCTGCGACAAGCTGGCGATCCGCGTCAAGGGCCCCGGCGGCCACACGGCCCGCCCCCACCTGACGGCCGACCTGGTCTTCGCCCTGGCCAAGATCCTCACTGAGCTTCCCGCCGCCCTCTCGCGCCGCGTCGACCCGCGCTCCTCGCTCAGCCTCGTCTGGGGCAAGGTCGAGGCCGGCACGGCCGCCAACGCCATCCCCGACGACGGCCTCGCCGAGGGCACCGTACGCTGCCTGGACGAGAACGCCTGGCACGCCGCCCCCGACCTCATCAAGGCGCTGCTGGAGTCGGTCGCCGGCGCCTACGGTGTCGAGGCCACCATGGACTACACGCGCGGCGTACCGCCGGTGGTCAACGACGAGTCGAGCGTCGACATGTTCGCCGAGGCCGCCGAACGCGCCCTCGGCTCAGGCAGCGTCGTGTCCACCCAGCAGTCGCTCGGCGGCGAGGACTTCGCCTGGTACCTGGAGTCCATCCCCGGCGCCTTCGCCCGCCTCGGCACCCGGACGCCCGGCGGCACGACCTACGACATCCACCAGGGCACGTTCGACGTCGACGAGCAGGCCATCGGCATGGGCGTCCGCCTCATGGCCGCCACCGCCCTGACATCCCTCTGGGACAGCCCCATCCCCACCCTCGACCACATCACCAACGCCCTGACCTAGTACGGCAAGCGCCCGGCACAAAGGCGTTCGCTACGCTCACACGCTCTATTTGAGGCCCCACCCGTTGCCCGGTTGGGTGGTAATCGGACTGACACCCACCCGCTCCGCCCGGGTGGCAGGCGGTCTACGTTCCCAACCCTGGCCGGTCGGTGAGTTCTGAAGGCCCCAATTGTGTGGTTGGCAGTCTGGCGCCCACTCGCCGAAGTGAAGACCGTGCACACCACGCAAACATGACGGGTATCCAACGAGATCAAGACCGCCGCGATGGGCCTATGAACATACCCGTCCGCCTGCGGGTATGAGCAAACAAGCGGCTACCCTCGAAGCAGACCCCCAACTCCATGAGGTGTTCTGGATCATGGCGCACGAACCAGCCCTCGGTGACAACCTGGCGCGCATCCGCGTGAGCAAGGGTCTCACGCAGGAGGATCTCGAAGAGCGGTCGGGCGTCAGCGTGTCCACGATTCGCAAGCTCGAGCAGAACGACCGAAAGAGCGCCCGCGTCTCAACGCTCCGCAGGTTGGCACAAGCTCTGGACGTGCGGACCTCCGATCTGTTCCAGCCGTCGCCGGAGCCTGTTTCACCTCTGGATGAGAGCGTGCACACAGATCTCTTCGCTCTGCGGCGGACGCTGAAGCCGGTGCGAGGTCTGTCCGGGATCCACATGCCGGACTTCGACGGTGAGGTCACGTACGAATCCGTACGGACGTCGTTCCTGGCGGCCAATGCCCTGTATCGGGAAGACGATTACCGGGCCGTGGTTCAGACGATCCCGACGCTGCTGCTGGAAGCAATGACGCTGGTCGCTGAAGCGGGCAGTCCCGATAGCGATCGTGCCGCCAGGACGCTGTTGTCCCAGACGTTCCAGTTCTCAGCCCAGGCACTCATCCAGCTTCAGCAGTACGACCTCGCCTACCAGGCGATCACCGAAGGGATAGCCAACGCGGAGCTGGCCGACGATCCGTTGCTCGGCGCATGGCACGTCTTCAACGAGTGCTGGTTGTTCCTGCGTGAGGGTCGCCTGGAGGACTCCAGGCGCGCGGCACTGACGACCGCCGAGACGATCGAACCTCGATTCTCCACCGGGAACCCGGCCGAGTTCGCCACGTGGGGTTGGTTGCTCTTGTGGGCTTCTGCTGCGGCGGTGCGCAACAACCAGGGCGATCAAGCAGAGGACATGCTGGCGCTGGCCGAGGCAGGGGCACACCGCATCCAAGGGCAGGAGCTTGAGGCGCCTCCCTTCTGGGCAGCGCGAGGCGCATCGACCTTCGCCGGGTTCTCGCCGGAGCTGATCCAGATCAAGGCGGTGGAGTATGCCGTGGTCCAGGGCAACACCGCGCGAGCCCTGGAGATACAAGACACCATCCACCTTTCCGGCAAGCTGTCCAGCAGCACCAGGCATCGCCACATGCTCGACGTGGCCAGCGCTCATGCCTCCGAACACAACACGGCTGAATCATGGGCGATCCTTCGCGACCTGAGGACTCGGGTACCGCACTGGCTCAGATACCAGTCGTTCGCCCGGCGGGTGGTTGACCAACTAATTGAGGACCGGTCTCGGGCACTCCGCGCGGATCAGGCCGAGATAGCCACCTTCCTCGGCATCGAGTCCTGACCAACTGCCACCGCATGTGGCAGATGTCGTAGCGGGGATCTCCAAGTACCACATCACGCATCTGGAGTGATCGTTGACTCTCCGTGATGCTTGCAGGCATGGTTGCTTCCCCGCCGAAGGCGGTCAGCTCGGGCAGTCGCCGCAACGCTTCTATGTCGGCGGAGAGGCTGCAGGCAGAGCTTGATGTCTTGGGCATTCAAGCCGACGTTCACGTGGGTTACGGCATGGCACTGGTATCCGTGTGGACCGGACTGGTGGTCTGGACAGACGGGTTCGTCTTCCGGTGGTGGTCCGGAGGCATATCGCAGACCACCGGACGACGGCTGTACCTGATCTATGCGGTGGACAGCCCGGCAACCGTGGCGCGCTGTGTCGCACAACGATGCGGAGCTCTCAAGATCACGCATTCTCCGCGTCAACCGATCGAGGGGCGCCCCCTATGAACGTGACGTTGGAGGCGTTGGAGGCGAAGTACGGCGATCGCTGGGAGATCGTCGATTGTTGGTGCGGCTGGGCCGCGATGCGGTTCTGCTGGCGTCGCTGCTGCGATCCGATGCACGGTGCGCGAGGTGGGAGAAGGAGCCGGGGCCGCCTTCCACGGGTTCCTGGCCGATGTGGAAGCGGATCGTGCCGTCCAGGAAGTGGACCGACTCGCCCCTGGGATGCGTGTCGGCCGTCTTCCCGCCCCTTCGCGGGCAGAAATCACCTGACCAGGCACGACGCGCATGCGTCAAGGGTGAGCGGACCCCCACCTGGCCAGGCGCGCGACGCTCAAGCTTCAAAGGTGGGCAAACCCCGACGAAAGGGCGGGCGGATCCGTGGGGATCCGCCCGCCGTACCAGCTGGGTTAGGACGGGGTGATCGGGAGAGAGAGCGACGAGTGGGCGGGGGAGAGTTCGATCTGGGTTCCCGGCGGGTAGCGGAGGGTGTAGTCCACGTCCGTCGAGATGATCACCAGGCCGATCTTGTGGCCCTTCTTGAACAGGTAGTCCTTGGGCTGGAAGTCCCAGGTGAAGCTGTACGGCTTGCCGGCGCGCAGTGGCTGCGTGACGTCAGGACGGTGCCGGTTGCGGACGTCGAGCCAGCCCCGGGAGACGATCTTCCAGGGCGTCTCGGCGGTGCCGAGCCGGCGGATCGCCGTGCAGCCCGTGTCGCCGGGGATGCCCTGGCCGTAGCAGAGGGTCTCGCCCGTGGGCACGAGCGTGTCGTTGGTGCGGACGTCCGTGCCGTAGTCCACCAGCAGGGCCGTCAGGTACGGCGAGGCGCCGCCGCGGAACGAGGCGCGCACCGAGACGTACGGCGTGCCCGACATGCGGACGTCGGATTCGAGCGGATCGGTCAGGTAGGCCAGGCGGTTCGGATCCGTGGCCGGTGCCGTCTCGACGAGCTGCTCCGCCGTACGGACCTTCTGGTCGGTGAACGACTCGGAAGACGACAGCGCGCGGGGCTGGAGGCCGAGCCTGCCGCCGGAGCCGAGCCAGAAACGGACCGGTGACGTGCCCGGGAGCGGCCACGAGGCGGCCTGCTGCCACTGGCCCGGCCCGATCTCGACGTCGGCCTGGGGCTCACGCATGATGCCGCTGTCGATGCCGTAGAGCCAGTAGTCGAACCAGCCGTGCAGCTGGCGCAGCCACTCGACCGTGCGCAGGTTGAAGGGGTTCATATGGGTGCCCTGGTGGAGCCAGATCTTGCGCGGCACGTGGCGCTTGGCCAGGGCGTACCACCACTGGGCGAACTGCTTGCTCTTGACGTTCCAGTCGTTCAGCCCGTGCACGAGGAAGACGCTGGCCCGCACGCGCGAGACGTCGTTGAGGTAGTTGCGGGCGTCCCAGAAGGCGCTGTAGTCGCCGGTGATCCTGTCCTGCGTGTTCGTCAGGTAGTCGATCACCGGTTTGCACACGTTCTGGCCGTCGGCCCTGGTCAGGACGTACTTGGCGAGCACGTCGGCGTCCTCGCCCTGGAAGCCGCCGGCGGCGACGACACCGCCGTTGGCGCGGTAGTAGTCGTACCAGGAGGAGATCGCGGCGATCGGCACGATCGTCTTCAGCCCCTCGACGCCGGTGGTGGCCACGGCGTTGGGCAGCGTGCCGTTGTAGGAGACGCCGATCATGCCGACGTTGCCGGTGGACCAGGTCGCCTCGACGGGCTGGCCGTCAGCCGAGAAGCCCCGAGCTCGCCCGTTGAGCCAGTCGATGGCGGCCTTGGGGCCGAGGGTCTCGTTGCGGTCGCCGGTGGTGGGGCAGCCGGTGGCGCGGCCGCTGCCCAGGTTCTCCACCAGCGCGATCGCGTAGCCGCGGGGCAGGAAGTAGTTGTCGTAGTAACCGTCGAAGGGCTCGGCGGCGAGCTTGCTGCTGAGGGACAGCAGGGAAGGCAGCGGGTTGCCGTTCTCGTCGACGTCGACGACGTGGTTGGCGACGTCGTTGCCGCCGGCGTAGTAGGGGCTGGCCTCCATGATCACGGGGACCTTGAGCCCCTGGTCGGTCTCCTTGGGGCGCAGGATGTCGACGGCCACCCGGTCGGGCTTGCTGTCGCTGTCGCTGTCGACGCCCGCGACCTCGACGTAGACCGTCTGCTTGATGGCGTCGGCGCGGGAGAAGACGGGCTGCGTGGCGTTGTTCTCGATCTTGATCGCTGGAGTGTCCGCATGGGCGGTCGCGGTGCTCATCGCCAGGATGAGGGCGGCCGCCAGCGGGATGGCTAAAGATCTACGAGCAAGCATGCATGACTCCCCAATGGCAAAGATTTCCACCTACAAGTGAAAACTTCTGACAAGGAGAAGCGCCTGGCAAGATTCCGGATCCAGGTCACAGACGCGACTGATGTCGATAACGGAGCGGTTGCGACACTGTGTGCTGGTTTGGTTGTCCCTGGTCAAGCAACTATCTTCCGTGCAGGGTTGCCGTACATTTCTTCGCGCCTGCGATGAAGTTTGACGGCGGGGAAATGGAAGGGAGTCGCCTTGCTCAGCAAGCGATTCGGCAGGATGGCGGTCGGTGCGTTCGCCGGCGCCATGCTCATGGCCGCCGCGGCGTGCGGTGGCAGCGGAGGCGGCACCACGTCGAGCGCGCAGCCTTCGGGCGCCGCCAGCAGTGAGGCGCCGAAGTCGGGGGCGTTGAAGGTCGGCCTGGCGTTCGACGTCGGCGGTCGCGGTGACAAGTCGTTCAACGATTCGGCCTACGCCGGTCTGGAGAAGGCAAAGTCGGAGCTCAACGCCGACATCAAGGACCTGAGCCCGAAGGCTGACGGTTCTGACCGCGGTGCGCTGCTGCAGCAACTGGCGGACGCGGGCTACAACCCGATCATCGCGGTGGGCTTCGCCTACGGCGACGATGTCAAGAAGGTGGCGGCCGAGTACCCCGAGGTCCAGTTCGCCATCGTCGACTCGGCCTCGAACGCGGCCAACGTGACCGGCCTGCAGTTCGCCGAGGAGCAGGGCTCCTACCTGGCGGGCGTCGTGGCGGCGCTGAAGACCAAGTCCAACCACGTGGGCTTCGTGGGCGGCGTCGAGACCGACCTGATCAAGAAGTTCGAGGCGGGCTTCCTGGCGGGCGTCAAGGCCACCAACCCGAAGGTCAAGATCGACACGAAGTACCTGACGCCTGACGGCGACTTCAGCGGCTTCAAGTCCCCCGACAAGGGCAAGGTCGCGGCCGACAAGATGTACCAGGACGGCGCGGACATCGTCTACCACGCGGCGGGCGACTCCGGTCAGGGCGTCTTCCAGGCCGCCGCGGCCGCCAAGAAGAAGGCCATCGGCGTCGACTCCGACCAGCGGCAGACCGTGGACGCGGCGCTGCAGCCGGTCATCATGACCTCGATGCTCAAGCGCGTCGACGTCGGCGTCTTCGAGTACATCAAGGCCTTCCAGGGCGGCGCCAAGGGCGGCAGCAACACCGTCTACGACCTGAAGGTCGACGGCGTGGGCCTGGCCACCACCGGCGGCGAGATCGACGACATCAAGGACAAGATCGACGCTGCCAAGCAGAAGATCATCAGCGGCGAGATTCAGGTTCCGACCAAGCCGTAATCTGGGTGACAACGACGATTGAGGGCCCGGGGTCCGAATACGGAAACCCGGGCCTTCGGTCTATCCGCCCCCACGAGGAGAATTCATGAGCGGGAGCGAACAATGACTTCCGACACCCTCGCCCCGGCGAAACCCGCCGTCGACCTGGAGGGCATCACCAAGCGCTTCCCCGGCGTCGTCGCCAACCACGACATCCGCATCACCGTCGAGGCCGGCAGTGTGCACGCCATCGTCGGCGAGAACGGCGCCGGCAAGTCCACCCTGATGAAGATCCTGTACGGCATGCAGAAGCCGGACGAGGGAACCATCAAGGTCAACGGCGAAGTGGTGTCCTTCCGAACCCCCAGCGACGCCATCGACGTCGGCATCGGCATGGTCCACCAGCACTTCATGCTGGCCGACAACCTCACCGTGCTGGAGAACATCGTCCTGGGCGCCGAGCCGAAGAAGGGCGCCAACCTCGACACCGCCGCGGCCCGCGCGCGCATCCTGGAGCTGGGCGAGACCCACGGCCTGCGCGTCGACCCCGACCGTCTGGTGGAGGCCCTGGGCGTCGGCGACAGGCAGCGCGTGGAGATCCTCAAGGTCCTCTACCGCGGCGCCCGCATCCTCATCCTGGACGAGCCGACCGCCGTGCTGGTGCCCCAGGAGGTCGACGAGCTCTTCGACAACCTGCGCGAGCTCAAGGCCGAGGGCCTGACCGTCATCTTCATCTCCCACAAGCTCGACGAGGTGCTCAGCATCGCCGACGAGATCACCGTGATCCGTCGTGGCACCACCGTCGCCAGCATGCCGCGCAGCGCCGTGACGGACGCGCGCCAGCTGGCCGAGATGATGGTGGGCAGCGAGCTGCCCACTCCGGAGACCCGCGAGTCGACCGTCACCGACAGGGTGGTGCTCGACGCGAAGGGCCTCACGCTCAACGGCCCCGGCCGTCCGCTGCTGTCCGACGTGACGTTCCCCGTCCACGCGGGCGAGGTCGTGGGCATCGCCGGCGTCGAGGGCAACGGGCAGTCCGAGCTGATCGAATCGATCATGGGCATCCGCGCCCTCGACGGCGGCGCGATCCACCTGGGCGAGGAGGACATCACCTCCTGGGCCACGCTCAAGCGCCGCGAGGCGGGCATCGGCTACATCCCCGAGGACCGGCACCGGCAGGGCCTGCTCCTGCACGCCTCCCTCTGGGAGAACCGGGTGCTCGGCCACCAGACCAGGCCGCCGGCGCGCAAGGGCATCTGGATCAACAGGAAGGCGTCCAGGGCCGACACCGAGCGCATCGTCAAGGAGTACGACGTCCGCACCCCCAGCGTGGAGACGCTCGCGCTGGCGCTGTCCGGCGGCAACCAGCAGAAGCTGATCGTCGGGCGCGAGATGAGCGGCGAGCCGGTGTTCCTCATCGCCGCGCACCCCACGCGCGGCGTGGACGTGGGCGCCCAGGCCGCCATCTGGGACCACCTGCGCAACGCCAGGGCGGCCGGCCTCGCCGTACTGCTGATCTCAGCCGACCTGGACGAGCTGATCGGCCTGTCCGACACCCTGTACGTGATCCTGCGCGGCCGGCTGGTGGCCAGGCTCGATCCTTCCGACGTCACCCCCGACCGGCTGGGCGGGTACATGACCGGCGCCATCACCGAGGAGACGTGATGCCCGCAGGGCTCAACCGCGCGCTGCTGACCCTGGCCGGTGCGATCGTGGCGATCGTGCTGGCCGTGGCGATCTGCAGCGTGGCCATCATCGCGGCCGGCGCCAGCCCCATCGACGCGCTGACCGCCTTCTTCAACTTCGGCGCCACCCCGCGCGCCGTCTCCACCGGCATCGCGTCGATGCTGAACCAGGCCGTGCCGCTGTTCATCTCGGGTCTGGCGGTGGCCGTCGGCTTCCGCATGAACCTCTTCAACATCGGGGTCGAGGGCCAGTACCGGATCGCGGCCATCTGCGCGGCGTACGTGGGCTCGACCTTCGTGCTGCCGGCGCCGTTCCAGATCACGGTGATCATCCTGGTCGCGATGGTGGTCGGCGGCGCGTACGCGTTCATCCCCGCCGTGCTCAAGGTGACCCGCGGGGTGAACGAGGTCATCTCGACCATCATGCTGAACTACATCGCGATCAGCCTTGCCGCCTACCTGGTGCGCGGGCCGTTCAGGGGCGAGCGCCAGCCGGGCACGCTGACCACGAACACCCCGATGCTGCCCGAGCCGGCGCACTTCCCGAACCTGAACGACCTGTTCTCGCTGATCGGCCTGCCGCCGGCGCGCGGGACAGGACTGTGGGGCTTCCTCTGGGTGGCGGTCCTGCTCGGGGTGGTCGTGTGGCTGCTGCTCGAACGCACCCGGTTCGGGTTCGACGTCAAGGCCAGCGGGCTGAACGCGCCCGCGGCGCTGGCCTCGGGTGTCGACCCGCGGCGGATGGTCATCTCGGCGATGGTGCTGTCCGGCGCGATCGCCGGCCTGGTGGGGCTGCCGGAGATCCTGGGCGACAAGTTCGCCTTCGGCTCCAACTTCACCCCGCAGCTCGGCTTCAACGGCATCGCGGTGGCGCTGCTCGGGCGGAACAAGCCGGTCGGCATCGCGATCGCCGCGCTGCTGTTCGGCTTCCTGAACCGGGCGACGGGCCCGCTGCAGTTCGCGAACGTGCCGCCCTCGGTCACCATGATCATTCAAGGTGCGATCGTGCTGCTGATCGTCGTCGCCAGCGAGCTGACCGACAGGATCGCGCTCCGCCAGGAGGAACGGCGGGCGGCCAAGCAGCTGGCGCAGGCTACTCCGGTGAAGGTGGGCGCGTGATGGCCACGACGACGACCGCGACCAAGACCCGCAAGTACCACCTCATGCTGGTCGGCGCCGCCGGGCTGATCATCCTGCTGTCGCTGGTCCGGTGGATCTCCGGGCAGACCGACATCACCTCCTCCGGCACGTTCTCCGCGGCGCTCATGCTCGCCGTGCCGATCGGCCTGGCCGGTCTGGGCGGCCTGTGGGCCGAGCGGGCCGGCATCGTCAACATCGGCCTCGAGGGCATGATGGTGCTCGGCACCTGGTTCGCCGGCTGGGCCGGCTACCAGTGGGGTGCGACGGCCGCGCTCGTCGCCGGGCTCATCGCCGGCGCCGTCGGAGGCCTGCTGCACGCCATCGCCACGGTCGGCTTCGGCGTCGACCACATCATCAGCGGCGTGGCGATCAACCTGCTCGGACCCGGCATCACCCGCTTCCTGTCCGAGGTGCTCTACCGCGAGGGGACCCCGGCCAACAAGGCGGGCGCCGGCATCACCAGCTCGCCCGCCATCACCTCGCAGGCGCCCACGGTCAGCCTGCCGGTCCTCTCTGACGGGCCCGACCTGCTGGGCAAGCTGGAGAACACGCACTGGCTCCTGATCTCTGACGTGGCGGGCATCCTGCGCGGCGTCACCCACGACGTCAACGTGCTGGTCATCCTGGCCGTGCTACTGCTGCCGCTGACGTTCTACGTGCTCTGGCGCACCGCGTTCGGCCTGCGGCTGCGCTCCGCGGGTGAGAACCCGTGGGCGGCCGAGTCGCTCGGCGTGCCCGTCTACCGGATGAAGTACATCGCCACCGTCATCTCCGGCGCGATGGCCGGGCTCGGCGGCGTGTTCCTGGTCTTCATCAGCACCAAGTACGTCGAGAACCAGACAGGCGGGCGCGGCTTCATCGGCCTCGCCGCGATGATCTTCGGTAACTGGCGGCCCGGCGGCCTGGCACTGGGCGCGTCCCTGTTCGGCTACGCCGACAGCCTGCAACTGCGCAGCTCCACCGCCATCACGGGGTTCTTCCTGTTCGGCTCCATCCTGCTGCTGCTCTGGGTGGTCAACCGGGTCCGCACGCACCTGGCCAGCCGGCTCGCGCCCGAGCTGGCAGGGCCGGGGGCCAAGGAATACACCATGCTCGGCGTGGCCGTGGTCGGCTCCATCGCGCTGTTCTGGCTGTGGCTGACGGTCAAGGCGCTGCCCAACGAGCTGGTTTTCGTTACTCCGCACGTGCTCACGCTGCTGGTGCTCTCGGTCGCCTCGCAGCGGCTGCGGCCCCCCGCGGCCGACGGCGTGCGCTACCGACGGGGAGAACAACACTGATGGTGATGGACATCGACTGGGACGGGCTGCGCGCCGAGGCGGTCGAGGCGATGCACAAGGCCTACGCCCCCTACTCCAAGTTCCCCGTGGGCGCCGCGGCCGTCGTCGACGACGGCCGGATCGTCACCGGGTGCAACGTGGAGAACGCCTCCTACGGGCTCGGCCTGTGCGCCGAGTGCGGTCTGGTCTCGGCCCTGCACGCCTCGGGCGGCGGGCGGCTGGTGGGCTTCACCTGCGTGGACGGCCACGGCGAGCTGCTCATGCCGTGCGGGCGCTGCCGCCAGCTGCTCTACGAGTTCGGCGGCGAGGAACTGCTGATCGAGACCGTGGACGGGCCCAGGCCGATGTCGGAGATCCTGCCCTACGCCTTCGGTCCCGACGACCTGACCAGGGGCGCGTGATGGACGCCATCGAGGTCATCCGCGCCAAGCGCGACGGCGGCGAGCTGTCCTCCGACCAGATCGCCTGGGTGATCGACGCCTACACCCGTGGCGTGGTCGCCGACGAGCAGATGTCGGCGCTGGCCATGGCGATCCTGCTGAACGGCATGGACAGGCGCGAGATCGCCGACTGGACCCAGGCGATGATCAGCTCCGGCGAGCGGATGGACTGGTCGGCGCTCGACCGGCCGACCGCGGACAAGCACTCCACCGGCGGCGTCGGCGACAAGATCACGCTGCCGCTGGCGCCCCTGGTCGCCGCGTGCGGCGCCTACGTGCCGCAGCTGTCCGGGCGCGGGCTCGGGCACACCGGTGGCACGCTGGACAAGCTGGAGTCCATCCCCGGCTGGCGCGCCTCGCTGTCGAACGAGGAGATGCTGGCCGTACTGCGTAGTGCCGGAGCGGTCGTGTGCGCGGCCGGATCGGGGCTCGCGCCGGCCGACAAGAAGCTGTACGCGCTCCGCGACGTGACGGGCACGGTCGAGTCGATCCCGCTGATCGCCTCGTCCATCATGTCCAAGAAGATCGCCGAGGGCACCGGATCGCTGGTGCTCGACGTGAAGGTCGGCTCCGGCGCGTTCATGAAGACCGTCGACACGGCGCGCGAGCTCGCCGAGACCATGGTCGCGCTGGGCACCGACGCGGGCGTGCGCACAGTAGCGCTGCTGACCGCGATGGACCGCCCGCTCGGGCGCGCGGTGGGCAACGCCCTCGAGGTCGAGGAGTCGGTCGAGGTCCTCGCGGGCGGCGGGCCGTCCGACGTGGTCGAGCTGACCGTACGGCTGGCGCGCGAGATGCTCGAGGCGGCCGGGGTCTCCGGCCGCGATCCCGAGGACGCGCTGAAGGACGGCTCGGCCATGGACGCCTGGCGGCGGATGATCAGCGCTCAGGGCGGCGACCCCGACGCTCTGCTGCCGCGCGCGGCCGAGACGATGACCGTGGAGGCGCCCGAGTCGGGCGTGCTCACCCGCCTGGACGCCTACGCCGTGGGCCTGGCCGCCTGGCGGCTGGGCGCGGGCCGGGCACGCAAGGAGGACCCGGTGTCGTTCGGCGCGGGGGTCACCCTGCACGCCAAGCCCGGCGACGTGGTGCGGGCAGGACAGCCGCTGCTGACCCTGCACGCGGACGAGACGGAGCGCTTCGCCCGCGCACTGGAGGCGCTGGAGGGCGGCTACGCGGTGGGTCCCGCGTCGCAGGAGCAGCTCCCGCTGGTGATCGACCGGATCACGGCGGGTTAGACGAGGGCGGGATCCTCGGCGAAGATCTCTTTCAGCACGGCCAGCTGGGTCGGGCGCGCCTGTTCGTAGCGTGCCCGGCCCTCTTCCGTGATGCAGACGAACACTCCGCGCCGGTCGACGGCGCACACGCCGCGGGTGACGAGACCGGCCTTCTCCAGGCGGGCCACCACGCGAGACAACGCGCTCTGGCTGAGGTGCACCTCGTCGCAGAGCTCCTGGATGCGCAGGTTGGCATCGTGATGGACGATGCGGTCGAGCACCTCGAACTCGCTGGGCCCGAGATCGTGCTTCTCGCCGAGCTCGCGTTCGAGCGCGCACATGGCCTTCGCATGCTTGGCCAGGACGTAGTGCCAGGTCCCGACCACGAACTCCTCGTCCATGACGCGGAGGTTACCACCTCGCTAAATCTCATGCAACGGAATTAAATGCTGTTGCATAAGATGCCGATGCATGTAGTGTTCTGATCCATGTCCTCTTCCTCATCCCGTTGGGGCGCGCTTGCCGTGCTCTGCGCAGTGATCTTTCTTGACGCGCTTGATGTCTCGATGGTCGGTGTGGCGCTTCCCTCCATCCAGAAGGATCTAGGGCTCACCACCTCTTCTCTTCAGTGGGTTGTCAGCGGCTACGTGCTTGGCTATGGCGGTTTGCTCCTCCTTGGAGGCAGGACCGCCGACTTGCTCGGGCGGCGCAGGGTGTTCCTGGTCGCGCTGGGTGTTTTCGCCGTGGCGTCGCTGCTTGGCGGCCTCGTCGACGACGGGGGGTTGCTGATCGCGGCCCGGTTCATCAAGGGTGTTGCCGCCGCGTTCACCGCGCCTGCGGCATTGTCCATCATCACTACGACATTTCCTGAAGGGCCGGAGCGCAACAGGGCGCTCAGCATCTTCACCGCCTGCGGCGCCAGCGGATACTCCCTGGGGCTGGTGCTGTCGGGCATCCTGACCGAGATCGGCTGGCGGTGGACGCTGCTCATGCCGGTGCCCGTCGCGATCATCGCGCTGCTGGCCGCCTTCAGGGTGCTGCGGAGCAACGAGCAGGAGGAGCGGGCCGAGGGCGGCCACGACCTCCTCGGCGCCGTGCTGATCACCGCCTCGATGCTGCTGCTGGTCTACACCGTCGTCCAGGCGCCCGAGGTCGGCTGGGGCTCGCTGCGCACCATCGGCTCGCTGGTCGGCGTCGCCGCCCTGCTCGGCCTGTTCGTCTTCGCCGAGCAGCGGATGAAGCACCCGCTGGTCCGGCTCGGCATCCTCAAGTCCGCCTCGCTGGTCAGGGCCAACCTGGGCCTGCTCATCCTGATGGGCTCCTACGTGGCCTTCCAGTTCGTGGCCATGCAGTACTTCCAGAACCTGCTGCACTGGTCCGCGCTGGGCACCGCGCTGGCGTTCTTCCCGGCCGGCCTGCTGGTCGCCATCACCTCGACCAAGATGGGCGACTTCGCCGACCGCTTCGGCACCGGCAAGCTCATCGTCATCGGCGCCGCCGCGCTGGCCGGCGGGTACGCGATCTTCCTGGGCATCGACGAGCACCCCAGCATCGGCGGCCTGGTCCTGCCCGGCATGATCCTCATGGGCATCGCCTTCGCGCTGTCGTTCCCCTCGCTCAACATCCAGGCCACCAACGGCGTGGACGACGACGAGCAGGGCCTGGCCTCCGGGCTGCTCAACACCTCCGGCCAGGTGGGCGGCGCGATCGTGCTGGCGGTGGTCACCGCCGTGCTCACCTCGAACTCCCCGCACGGCATGACGGTCGACTCGCTCCGCTCGGCGATCGTCGTCCCGCTGGTGCTCGCGGTGATCGGCCTGCTGATCTCGGCGCTGGGCCTGCGCTCTCCCCGTACGGCTCCAGCCGTCGAGGAGGCCAAGGCCTACGAGACGGTCTGACCCCTCGGCGAAAGGCCCCCGGCGCGTGCCGGGGGCCTTTGTGCTATTCGGCGTAAGCGCCGAGCACGTCGCCGTATTCGAGGCCGTCGGCGTCGAGCTTGCGCGTCTTGCCTGTGCGCACGTTCACCGAGACCAGGGAGACGGCGTCCTCGTCGTCCTCGGTGCGGACCACCACCTCATCGGCGTCGAGCCAGCGCTCGATCTGGTCGATCTCCTCCTCGTCGCCGTCCACCAGCTTGCGGATCCTGGTGACGTGTCCGGTGCGCGTATCCAGCGTGATCACGCGCTCGTCGTCGGCCACGGCGAGCGTCCGGCCGTCGGGTGAGAGCGCCGCGCCGCTGATGCCCACCTCGGCGTCGACGCGGAAGCGGCGTCCGGCCAGCTTTATCTTCGTGTCCGACGACGCCTCGCTCTCCATGGACTCGTCGATCACGCGCTTGCCGTCGTCCGTGATGGCCATGGTCCAGGCGCCGTACGTCGTCGTGCCCTTGGTGAAGTCAAGCATCGGGCTGTCGACGCCGCTCTGGAGGAAGTTGACCGCGAAATAGCGGCCGTTGCGCGAGGAGACGAACTCGGGATCGGAGCCGTGCAGCTGGATCGCGAACGTCTTGTACTTGCCGGTGGCCAGGTCGCGGACCACGTAGTCGTTCTGGTTGTCCAGGTAGGCGATGCGCCGGCCGTCCTGGCTGACGCCCACCTCCGGTACGTACGTCCCCTGGTGGGGCTTGTCAGTCTGGGCCGCGTCCAGCCGCCACTCCGTGCCCGACTTGCCCACGAGCCGCCACTGTGCGCACTCCGGAGGCTTACGCGTGTCGTAGGGGGCGTCGCTGTTGCAGAAGCCTTGATAGGCCCGGCTGATCGGCTCGTCCAGTCGCTCCGGCAACCGCTCGGGCTGCGCGTCCTCAGTGGTGGGCGTGGGGTCCAGCTCGGTGGGCGTGAGGTCGGGCTCGGAGAACGGGGCGTCGGCTTGTTGGACGGCCATGTCCGCCCTGTCGGCTATCGCGTTCAGGGCGAGGATGGTGACCGCCACGAACGCTCCCGCGCCCGCGAGGCTCAGCGTGGTGAACACGCTCCGCTTGACGAGGCGGCGTCTGAGGACCAGTCGCGGCGCGGTCTGGGCGACGTCCACGGGTACCGCGGCGGGCAACTCGGCCGCCAGCCGTACCAGGGCGGGCGACGGAGTGAACGGGGCCGGTGAGGGCGAGGCCGTCCAGGGGCTCGGGGGCGCCGCGAGGCCGTCGGCCTGCCAGGGGGCCGCCCACGGGCTGTCCCCGGGCGCTTCGGTGGCCTCATGGGGGCGGGGCCCCGCGGTGGATTCCTCGCCGAGGTCGAAGATGTGCGGGTGGGTGACCCGGACGCGTTCCGTCTCCTCGTGGAGCGCGCCGGGCATCCAGGTGCCGACCAGCTGGGCGGCGCGCTGCGGGTCCAGGCTGTCGTGGAACTGGGCGACCACGGCCACGCGCCCGAGCGGGGACATCCCGGCCAGCGGGAAGCCCGCGGGCGGCTCCGCGGGGGTGGTGAGGTATGCCCGGTAGAGCGCGCTGAGCACTGCCTCGACCGGTCTGTTCCATCGGTGCATGGACCAGCGGCGGCCCGTCGTCACCAGGGCCCCGATGGCCAGGTCCCTGGCGCGTTCCGGGTCTCCTGTCAGGAGGTAGGCCGATCGGGCGAACCACTCCGCATGGTCGGCGGCGAACTGCGCTAAGCCATCGTTCTTGGTCAATTGCTCGACTCCTCGTGGAGTTGATCACAGTACGGGGGAGTTGGTCACCAGGTAAACCCGCGGTGCCATGCCGATACCGCGTACGTCGCATGCATGCGGCGTGAGCAGGGAATCCCTCGGATATGCGGCCCTCACGCAGCGGCTTGTCCGCGTTCGTCGCGCTGTGTCTCCTGGCGGGGGCGTGCGGTACGGCTCCGCCGTCCGGCACGTCGGTCACCGTCACCACGGCCACGGCCTCCCCGCCGGCCTCCTCGACGGCTTCCAGGGCCGCTTCGCCGACCGAGAGTCCCGTGGCCGTGCCCACCTCCACGCGGGAGGTGGACGTGCGGCACGAGCCTTCCGGGGCGGCCCTGGTGACGGCCGTGCGCTTCGCCACGCACGAGGGGTACGACCGGGTAGTGATCGACCTGCGCGGCGACATGCCCGGCTATAGCGTGAAATGGGTGGACGAGCTGGTCCAGGACGCCTCGGGCAAGCCGATCGACGTCAAGGGCGGCGCCTACCTCCAGGTCGTGCTCACCCCGGCCGACGCCCACACGCAGAAGGGCGATCCCACCTGGACCGGCGGGCCGGTCTTCCAGGCCGACCTGGGCAACGTGTCGGACGTGGTCAAGACGGGCGACTTCGAGGGCCGCGTCGGCGTCGGCATCGTGCTCGACCACCGGGCGCCCTTCCGGGTCTCGGAGCAGAGGGGGCCGGACCGGCTGGTCATCGACGTGGCAAACTGAGCTGCGTGGTGAGAAAGATCGAAGGGGCGACCCGGATCCCGGTGCCCGGCGGCAAGGTCATCGACGAGCACGTGGGCCGCGTCAACAGCGGCGACGAGGCGGTCTCGATCGCGCACATGGTGGCTCCGCCCGGCTGGGACGAGCCCGCGCAGACGCCGTCCTTCACCGAGTACACGGTGGTGCTCCGGGGCACCGTACTGGTGGAGCACGCGGGCGGGACCACCGAGGTGACGGCCGGTCAGGCCATCGTCACGGAGCCGGGAGAGAAGGTCCGCTACAGCACGGGTGACGACGGCGCCGAGTACATCGCCGTCTGCCTGCCCGCCTTCAGCCCGGACAGCGCCAACCGCGACTGAGGTGTCACGGCAGGCCGGGTAGCCGCCCGGAGTCCGGCGAGGTTGGTGGCCCGGACGTCGGCGAAGTCGGCCCGGCCGCGGGTTGGTGGAAGAAGTGGGCAAGGTCGGCCCCGTTCCGGGCTGTGGCGTGCGCCCAGGATGCCGCGCCGCTCGCCGTACCGGAAAACGTCCGCCGTACCAGGGGAGCGGCGCTTGGCGCGGGCGACCGTATCATGGCCAGATGAGCCCCACCCTTGACGAGATCCGGCGAGCGCCGAAGGTGCTGCTGCACGATCACCTCGACGGCGGACTGCGCGCCGAGACGATCGTGGAGCTGGCGCGGGAATCCGGCTACGGCGACCTGCCGACAACGGATCCTGACAACCTGCGCCAGTGGTTCGAGGCGGCGTCCGACTCGGGCTCGCTCGAGCGCTACCTGGAGACGTTCACCCACACGGTCGGCGTCATGCAGACCCGCGAGTCGCTGCGGCGGGTGGCCGCCGAGTGTGCGCAGGACCTGGCCGCCGACGGGGTCGTCTACGCCGAGGTGCGCTTCGCGCCCGAGCAGCACACCACCCGCGGGCTGAGCCTGGACGAGGTGGTCCAGGCGGTGCTGGAGGGGTTCAAGGAGGGCTCGGAGGGCCGGATCAAGGTCGGCACCCTGCTCACCGCGATGCGGCACCAGGCGCGCTCCATGGAGATCGCCGAGCTGGCGGTGCGCTACCGGGACGTCGGCGTCGTGGGCTTCGACATCGCCGGCGCCGAGGCGGGCTACCCGCCCACCCGGCACCTGGACGCCTTCGAGTACCTGCAGCGGGAGAACGCGCACTTCACCATCCACGCCGGCGAGGCGTTCGGGCTGCCGTCGATCTGGCAGGCGATCCAGTGGTGCGGGGCCGACCGGCTGGGCCACGGCGTCCGCATCATCGACGACATCTCCGAGGACGGCGCCAAGCTGGGGCGGCTGGCGGCCTACGTGCGCGACAAGCGCATACCGCTGGAGATGTGCCCGACCTCCAACCTGCAGACCGGGGCGGCCGCCTCGATCGCCGAGCACCCAATCGGGCTGCTGCGGCGCCTGCACTTCCGGGTCACCGTCAACACCGACAACCGGCTGATGAGCTCGACCAGCGTGTCGGAGGAGTTCGCCAAGCTGGTCGAGGCGTTCGGATACGGCTGGGATGACCTGCAATGGTTCACGGTGAACGCGATGAAGTCGGCGTTCATCCCCTTCGACGAGCGGCTCGCGCTGATCAACGGTGTGATCAAGCCCGGGTTCGCGCAGCTGAAGTGGCAGCCGTGAAACAGACCTACCGCTCCAAGACCGCCTTCTCTCTCGGGTGCCTCTGGCTGGCGTTCGTGGCGTTCAACGCCTGGGACCTGACCGCCCGCTACAACGGCAAGCCGTCGCTGATCGCCGCCGCCGTGCTGGGCGTGATCACGGCGCTGGTCTACGTGATCGCGCTGCGTCCCGCCACCGTCCTCACCGAGGCGGGCCTGCTCGGGCGCAACCCGCTGCGCTCGACGTTCGTGCCGTGGGCCCTCGTCGAGAGCGTGAGCGTCTCCCACTCGATCAACGTCGAGCACGACGGCGGCCAGGTGCTGCGGCTGTGGACGCCGATGAGCTCGGCCCGCGAGCGGGCCAGGGCCCAGCGCCGCGGCGTGCCCAAGACGCCGCGCCGCGGGCGCTTCCAGACCGAGCCGGTGCAGACCAAGGCCGAGCAGATGGCTGCCGAGGCCTTCACCGGCAAGACGCACGCCGACTGGGTGGGGGAGCAGATCACCGAGCGCTCCCAGGCAGCCAAGCAAGGTGGCCAGGAGCCCGTGACCACGAAGGTGACCTGGTCGATCGACGCGATAGCCGTCCTGGTCCTGGCCGTGGTCCTCGTGGTGGTCGCGATCGTCTTCTGAGGCGCGTCAGCGCCGCCGGGCGATGAACCTGTTCATCCCCGCCTTGGCGATGCCGCTCGCCTCCACCTCGAGCGCCGCCTCGGTCTCCCTGGCGAAGGCCCGCTCCACCTCCTCCAGCGGCGGCCGCAGCAGCCGCAGGTGCACCGAGGTGGCTGTGCCGGGCAGCGTCCAGCGGTGGATCAGCCCGATCGCGGTCTGCATGAGCACGTCGGGCTCGACGATCTCGTCGAGCAGCCCCAGCGCCTGCGCGTCGGCGGCGCCGGTCCTGGAGGAGTCGAGCACCAGCCGCAGCGCCCGCCCGCCGACCACCCTGCGCAGCAGGTAGCTGGAAGCGTTGGAGATCGACAGCCCGATCCCGTTCTCCGGCAGGAAGTACTCGGTCGCCGGCGTGCCGATGCGGGCGTCGAAGCAGAGCGTCCATTCGGCGGCCCCGCCCACGACCAGCCCGTTCACCGCCGCCACGACCGGCACCCGGGTCTCCAGCACGGCCCTGGTCAGGTCGTGGAAGCTCTCCACTCCCTCGGTCATCGGCAGGTTCGCCGCCTCCCGCAGGTCCTCTCCGGCCGAGAACGCCCGCCCGGTGCCTGTCACCACGATCCCGCGGGCCGCTTTCCCGTCGCCATGAGCCCGTACGGCTGCCGCCAGCTCGGCACGCATCTCGGCGGTGAGCGCGTTGAGCTTCTCCGGCCGCCGCAGGGTGACCACGGCCACCTCGTCCCGGATGGTTGTCTCGATCATGACGACTCCTCGACGTGGAAGGCCCCGGCACGCTGGTCACGTCCGGGCTGGAGCAGGTGGCGCTTCTCGATCCTGGCCGACGGCGTCAGCGAGAAGCCCTCGACGAACTCGAGGTAGGCGGGCACCTTGAAGCGGGCCAGCCGCTGCCGCGCGTGGTCGGCGATGTCACGGGCTGTGGCGGCGTCGCAGGCGTGCCCGGGCTGTAACTGGACGAAGGCCTTGGGCAGCTCGCCGAACAGCTCGTCCGGGATCGGCACCAGCGCCGCCGACAGCACCGCCGGATGCTCGCCGAGCACGCTCTCGACCTCGGCGCACGAGATGTTCTCCCCGCCCCTGCGCACCATGTCCTTCAGCCGCCCGGCGTGGTGGATGTAGCCGTCGCGATCGCGGAAGCCGAGGTCGCCGGTGTGGTACCAGCCGTCGCGGAAGGCGTTCTCGGTGGCCTCGGCGTGGTTCCAGTAGCCGTTCATCATCGGCACGCCGCGCACCACGATCTCGCCCACCTCCCCGTCCGGGGCCAGCACACGCACCTGCTTGCCCGGCGGCGGGAGCCCGAGCGCGCCGGTGCCGACGGTGTCGTCGGCGTCAGGGGAGACGAGCAGGTCGGGGCCGCTCTCGGTCGAGCCGTACAGCTCCCGCCAGGGCGCGCCCCAGCGTTCCTCGAACGTGCTGTGCAGGGCGGGGGCGATGCCGGAGCACAGCACCAGCCGCATCCGGTTCTCGGCGTCCAGCGGGTGCGGCGGCTGCTTGTGCATGAGCATCGGCATCGTGCCGAGCACGTAGGTCATGGTCGCGCCGTGCTCGCGGGCGGAGGCCCAGAACCCGGAGGCGGAGAAGCGCGGCAGTACGACCAGGGGGATGCCGCCCAGCATGCACATGATCGCGATCCACTGCGGGTCCATGTAGGAGAAGGCCTGGGCGACGATCATGACGTCGTCGTGGCGGAGTTTCACCACGTCGGCGGTGACCCCGGCGCACCTGAGCCAGTAGTCGTGCGTGAGCATGCAGGCCTTGGGGAAGCCGGTCGTCCCCGACGTGTACTGAAAATTCGCCAGATCCTGGCGGGAGAGCGAAATGTCGGGCGGCGAGCCGTCGGTGAGGTCGTCGACCAGGTGCACGGTCCCGGGGATGCGGGAGGCGTGCTCGGCCGTCGTCAGCGTGGCCACGGCCCCCGAGTCGCGCAGCACGTGGTCGAGATCGGCGGCCCGGTAGCGGACGTTCACCGGGACCGTGACGGCCCCGGCCCGCAGGATCGCCAGCCAGCTCAGCGGCCAGCCGGGCACGTTGTCCATCATCACGGCCACCCGCTCGCCCGGGCGGACGCCCCTGTCCACCAGGGCCCCGGCCATGCGTCCCGACTGCTCGTGGACGTCGGCGAAGCTCAGGGAGGTGGAGGGGAAGCGGAGGAACTCCCGCTCGCCGTACCTCTCGGCGGCGTGTCGGAGCAGGTCGGGAATCGAGTCATAGGTCATGAGGCGGCTCCCAGGGGTAATCCGGCAACACGGACAGGTCCAGCCCCGCCGAGGGCCGGACCGGGCAGCGGACGGCGGCCAGCCCGATCTCCACGAACTCCGCGCACACCTGCTCCAGCGAGGAGTCGCCGGAGGGCCGGTACCACTCGCTGGTGCCCGTGCACATCGACATCAGCGCCAGCCGGGTCAGCCGCTGGTCGGCCACCCGGAAGACGCCGCGCGCGATCCCGTCGGCCAGCGTGGCGCGCCAGAACTCCTCGTAGGCGTCGCGCAGGCCGATGATCTCAGCGTGGGAGTCGGAGCCGGGGGTGAGGGAGCGGAGCTCGCCGTCCATCACCCGGGTGATCATCGGAGTCAGGGCGTGCACGGCGGTCAGCGTGGTGATGAGGATCGCCAGGCGGTCCGCCGGGTCCTCGACGCCGGCGAGCGCCTTGCGCGTGGAGTCGATGAGCTCGCGGTGGCCCTCCCGCATGAGCTCGGCCAGCAGGGCTTCCTTGCTCGCCACGTGGTGGTAGATCCCGGCGTTGGTCATGTCGACCTCCCGGGCGAGGTCCCTGATGCTGGTGGCCGCGTATCCCTGGCGCGCGAACAGCAGCACCGCCGCCGTCCTGATCCGCAGCTTCGCGTCTGTCATGAGTACCTACCGAACGTTCGGTCGCGCCTTCGATGGGAACATAACTGACGAAACCGCTCATCGGCAAGACTTGGGTTGACCCTGACACCGTGTGAGGCCCTACACCTGGAGAGGTCATGTTCAGCATCGGAGACTTCGCCCGCCTCGGACTCGTGTCAGTGCGCATGCTGCGGCACTACGACGCGATCGGGCTGCTGCGGCCCGCGCACGTCGACCCGGTCACCGGCTACCGCTCCTACCAGGCCGCCCAGCTGGCCAGGCTCAACCGCATCGTCGCGATCAAGGACTTGGGCTTCACGCTTGAGCAGGTCCGCGCCATCCTCGACGACAAGGTGAGCACCGAGGAACTGCACGGCATGGTACGGCTGCGCCGCGCCCAGCTCGAGGCCCAGATCAGCGCCGACCTGGCCAGGCTGCGCGGTGTGGAGGCCAGGCTCAGGACCATCGAGACCGAGGGGCACCTGAACACCGACGAGGTGGTGATCAAGCGCGTCCCTCCGCTCCGGGTCGCCGAGCTCAGCGCCAGGGCAGCCAGCTACGACGCCCCCGACATCGGACCCGTGATCAAGCCGCTCTACCGCGAGCTGAGCGCCAGGCTGGCAGCCGCCGGCGTGATCGTCACGGGCCCGGGCTGCGCGTACTACGTGCCCGAGGCCGACGGCAGCGTCATGGTGCACGCCGGGCTGGAGGTCTCGGCGTCGCAGGGCACGGACTTCGAGGTGGTCGACCTGCCGCCCATCGAGGTCGCGGCGACCATCATCCACAACGGCTCGATGGACGACGTCGGCCCGACCTTCCAGACGCTGGCCCACTGGATCGAGGAGAACGGCTACCGCTCGCTCGGCCTGGCCAGGGAGGTCTCACTGCACTGCCCGGACAACTTCGACGAGTGGGTCACCGAACTCCAGGTCGAAGTCTTCCCCGCATAGCCTGAGCCCATGGATCTCGAGGCGCACCGGGCGGAGCTGACCGGCTACTGCTACCGCATGCTCGGCTCCGGCTTCGAGGCCGAGGACGCGGTGCAGGAGACGCTCATCAAGGCGTGGCAGGGACGCTTCGACCCCGACCGCGGCACGGCCAGGGCGTGGCTGTTCCGCATCGCCACCAACGTCTGCATCGACATGCTGCGCGGCACGCAACGCCGGGCCCGCGCCATGGACCTGGGTCCCGCCGTCGAGCCCGGCTCCCCGCTGGGCGAGCCGCTGCCCGGCGAGCGCTGGCTATGGCCCTCGCCCACCGGCGGGGATCCCGCCGACGTCACGATCTCCAGGGAGTCGGTACGGCTGGCGTTCCTGGCCGCGCTGCAGCACCTGCCGCCGCGGCAGCGGGCCACGCTTCTCCTGCGTGACGTGCTGGGCTGGTCGGCCGCCGAGGTGGCGGGGCTGCTCGAGAGCAGCGTGGCCTCGGTCAACAGCGCCCTGCAGCGGGCCAGGGCCTCGATGCCCGCGGCGGGCCTGCCGTACCAGGAGGTGGACGAGGAGCTGCTCGGGCGGTATGTGGACGCCTTCGAGCGGCACGATGTCGAGCTGCTGGTGTCGCTGCTGCATGAGGACGCGACGATGACGATGCCGCCGTTCGGCTGGTGGCTCGACGGGCGCGGGGCCATCGCGGCCGTGCTGCGCGTGGCTGACGCGCCGTGCGGCGGGGCGCGCCTGGTCAGGGCGGGGGTGGGGATGTACGGCCAGTACGTGGACGGCCGGGCCTTCGGGCTGCTGGCGCTCGAGACCGCGGGCGGCCTGGTCACGGGCTCGACCACCTACCTCGATCCGGAACTGTTCCGGTTGTTCGGGCTGCCGATGAGTTTCGAGGCCGGGCTCCGTACCAATGGTTGAAGGAGGAAAACATGCCTACAATCACCGAATACCCTGACCGCCCTTACCTGGGGATCAAGCGCGAGATCACGATGACCACGTTCGGCCTGGTCGGCGACCGGATCGGAGAGATGATCGGCTGGCTGGCGCAGCGCGGCGTCCCCCTGGTCGGCGCGCCGTTCTTCCGCTACGAGATCATCGACATGCCCCACGATCGGCTGCTCGTCCAAGCCGGCATCCCGGTGGCGAGCCCGGTGGAGCCGGAGGGGGACTACTTCGCCGACGTGCTCCCCGCGGGCCGCTACGCCACCGTGCTCCACCACGGCCACCCCGACCGGCTGATGAGCGTCACGACGGACCTGCTGCGCTGGGCCGCGGACCAGGGCCTGAAGTGGGACATGACCGAGGAGTCCGACGGCGAGCACTGGGGCGCCCGCACCGAGCACTATCAGACCGACCCGCGCGAGCATCCCGACATGGCCGACTGGGACACCGAGCTGCAGTTCAGGCTGGCCTAGAGTCCCAGCGCCGCGCTCACGTCCGCCTTGAGCGCCTCGAGGTCGTGTACGGCCAGCGCCCGCGCGTCGGCCACCTCCCCGGTCACCGGGACCACGACCTCGAGGTAGCACTTGAGCTTGGGTTCGGTGCCCGAAGGACGCACCACCACGCGGGCCCCGCCGACCAGGCGATAGCGCAGCCCGTCGGTGGGTGGCAGCCCGCCCTCGCCCTTGGCCAGGTCGTCGGCCGCCTCGACGGCGCGCCCGCCGAGCTCCTTGGGCGGGTTCGCGCGCAGCCTGGCCATGGCGTCGGCGATCATCGACAGGTCGTCCAGGCGGAACGACAGCGGCGCCGTGGCGTGCAGGCCGTACCGCCTGGCCTGGTCGTCGAGCAGGTCGAGCAGCGTGCTGCCGTCGTGCTTGGCCGCCGCCGCGATCGCGGCCACGGTCAGTGCGGCGCCGATGCCGTCCTTGTCCCTGACCACGTCGCCCACGCTGTAGCCGATGGCCTCCTCGTAACCGAAGACCAGCCCGGGTCCGGCCCGCATGATCCACTTGAAGCCGGTCAGCGTCTCGCCGTACCGCACGCCGTGCGCGGCGGCGATCTTGCCGAGCAGGGTGGAGGAGACGATCGTGGTGGCCACCATGCGGTCGCCGGAGGTGTGGGTGATCACGTGCTCGCCGAGCAGCCCGCCCAGCTCGTCGCCGGTCAGCATGCGCCACGAGCCGTCGGACTGCCGGACCCCCACCGCGCACCGGTCGGCGTCGGGGTCGTTGGCCAGCACCAGGTCGGCGTCCATCCGGTCGGCCAGTGCGAGCGCGAGGTCCATCGCGCCAGGCTCCTCCGGGTTCGGGAAGTCGACCGTGGGAAAGTCGGGGTCGGGGTTGCGCTGCTCCGCCACGGCGATCGGGGTGTGGAACCCGGCCGCCAGGAACGCGCCCGTCAGCGTGGCGCCGCCCACCCCGTGCAGCGGCGTGTACGCCACCCGCAGGTCATGGGCCTCGCCCAGCGGCAGCGTGGTGAGCGCCTCCAGGTAGTCCTCGACGATCCCGTCGCCCAGCTCGGTCAGCGCGCCGGGGCCGTGCAGCGGCAGCTCGTCGACCCGGCCGACCGCCTCGATGGCGGCGGAGATCTCCGCGTCGACGGGCGGCACGATCTGGGACCCGTCGCCCCAGTAGACCTTGTAGCCGTTGTCCCTGGGCGGGTTGTGGCTGGCCGTCACCATGACCCCGGCGTCGGCGTCCAGGTGGCGCACCGCGTAGGCCAGCACCGGGGTGGGCAGCGGGCGCCCCATCAGCGAGGCGTGCAGTCCCGCCCCGGTCAGCACGGCGGCGGTGTCGCGGGCGAAGATGTCCGACTTGTGGCGGGCGTCGTAGCCGATGACGACGTGCTTGCCGGGTCCGAGAACCTTGGCCAGCCCGGCGGCGGCCCGCATCACGGTCACCCGGTTCATCCGGTTCGGGCCGGGGCCCAGCTCGCCGCGGAGGCCTGCCGTACCGAACTCCAGCTTTTTGCCGAAATGGTCGGACAGGTCGCCGTGCTCGATGAGGTTGGACAGCTCGACCCGCGTGTCGGGGTCGGGGTCCTGGGCCAGCCACTCCCTGGCTTGGCGGAGCAGGTCGGTCACAGCCGGTCGACCACCTTGGCGAGCAGGCCGCCCATCCGCGCGGCGGTCGCCCTGCCCACCTCGAGGACCTCCTCGTGGTTCAGCGGCTCGTCCGACAGGCCCGCGCCCGGATTGGTGACCAGGGAGATGCCGAGCACCTCCATCCCGGCCTCGCGGGCGGCGATCGCCTCCAGGACCGTGGACATGCCGATCAGGTCGCCGCCGAGCGTGCGCAGCATGCGGATCTCGGCCGGCGTCTCGTAGGTGGGGCCGCGGAAGGCGACGTAGACGCCCTCGGCGATGGTCGGGTCGACCTCGTGCACCAGGGCGCGCAGTCGCCTGGAGTAGACCTCGGTCAGGTCGAGGAAGCGGGTGCCGGTCAGCGGGTTGGCGCCGGTCATGTTGATGTGGTCGCTGATCAGCACCGGATCGCCGACGTGTTGCGTCTCGGGGCGCAGCCCGCCGGCGGCGTTGGTCAGCACCACCGTGCGCACGCCGGCCTCGGCCGCGGTGCGGATGCCGTGGACGACCTTGTCGACGCCCACCCCCTCGTACAGGTGGGTGCGGCCGAGGAAGACCAGCAGGTGCCTGTCGCCGTCGGTGCGCACCACGCGGACCTTGCCGCCGTGTCCCGCCACGGCGGGCGGTGCGAATCCTGGCAGGTCGGCGAAGGGAACCTCGGCCACCGGCTCGCCCAGCGCGTCGGCGGCGGGGGCCCAGCCCGACCCCATGACGAGCGCGACGTCGAAGGACTCGATCCCCGTGGCGTCAGTTAGTGCATTGCTCACGCTTCTGTCGGTTCCCTTCGCTACTGTTGTGCATGCTTGACGGCCGCCGGGCGGGCGGTTGCTGCGCGGGAAGGGCCCGGGTTGCCGGGCCGATGCACCGCGAACCAACAGGCCACCTTCGTGGTGGTGCTGAAATCCTAGGCTCCCGCAGCCGAGGAGGACGTCAACTCAGTAGTCTAGGAGCAGTCTGTCGAGGACCCTCACACCGAACTGGAGGGCCTCGACCGGCACGCGCTCGTCCACGCCGTGGAACATGGCCGCGAAGTCCATGTCCTTGGGCAGGCGCAGCGGCACGAAGCCGAAGCCGCGCACGCCCAGGTCGGCGAAGAAGGTCTTGTTGTCGGTGCCGCCCGACATGCAGTACGGCACGGCCCGCGCGGTCGGGTCCTCCGCCTTCAGCGCCGCGATCATGGACTCCACCAGCGCCCCGTCGAAGGAGGTCTCCAGCGCGATGTCGTGGTGCACGAACTCGCGCCTGACCCGCTCGCCGAGCAGCGAGTCGATGGTCTTGAAGAACTCCTCCTCGTGCCCGGGCAGGAAGCGCCCGTCCACGACAGCGGTGGCCTGTCCGGGGATCACGTTGGCCTTGTAGCCGGCCTCGAGCTGGGTGGGGTTGGCCGTCTGGCGCAGCGTCGCCCCGACGAAGCGGACCAGCGGCCCGATCTTGTCCAGGACGGGCCCGGGGTCCTCCGGGTCGAAGGGGATGCCGAAGGCGTCGGCGACCTCGGTGAAGAAGGTCCGCACCGTCGGGGTGTAGGTCAGCGGCCAGTCGTGCGAGCCGATGCGCGCCACCGCCTTGGCCACCTCGGTCACGGCGTTGTCGGCGTTGAGCATCGAGCCGTGCCCCGCCCTGCCGTCGGCGACCAGCTTCATCCAGGCCAGGCCCTTCTGCGCGGTCTCGATGAGGTAGAGCCGCAGCGACGGATCCACCTCCAGCGAGTAGCCGCCGACCTCGCTGATCGCCTCGGTCACGCCCTCGAACAGCTCGGGATGGTGCGCCGTCAGGTGCTTGGCGCCGTAGACGCCGCCCGCCTCCTCGTCGGCGACCCAGGCGAAGACGAGATCGCGCCTCGGCTTGCGCCCGTCACGCTTCAGCTGCCGGAGTACGGCCAGCATCATGGCGTCCATGTCCTTCATGTCCACCGCGCCCCGGCCCCAGATGTAGCCGTCGCGGATCTCTCCGGCGAACGGGTCCACCGACCAGTCGGCCGCGTTGGCCGGGACGACGTCGAGGTGCCCGTGCACGAGCAGGGCGGGCAGCGACGGATCGCTGCCCTCGACCCGGGTGATCACGTTGCCGCGGCCCGGCGCGCTCTCGACGTAGGTGGGCTCGATGCCGACCTCGGCCAGCCGCGACATGACGACCTCGGCCGCGGCGCGCTCACCCGGGCCGCTGCCGTCGCCGTAGTTGCTGCTGTCGACCTTGATCAGCTCGACGCAGAGCTCGGCGACTTCGTTCTCGGCTTGGCTCATGGCACCTTCTCCAGGGTCAGCAGGCCCGACTTGCGCAGGAAACCGCGCTTGTAGGCCCGGGTGATCAACGTGACGTCGACGTCGGTGACGTCGTCGAGCGGTCCGACGACCGCGGTCAGGAAGCGGTAGAGCTCGGCCTCGTGCGCGACCGTCACCTGGACGATCACGGAGTGGGTGCCGGAGGTGGCCGCGCAGTAGCGCACGCCGGGATGGCCGGCCAGCGTGGTCCCCACCCGGTCCAGGCCGTGCGGGCGTACGGCCAGCCACAGGATGGCGTCGACCTCCAGCCCGAGCAGCACCGGCTCCATCTCGGCCCGCGGCAGGATGAGCCGCCGGTCGAGCAGCGAGGCGACCCGCTTGCGCGCGGTCGGGACGGAGATGTCCAGCCGCTCGGCGATCGCGGTGAAGCTCATCCTGCCGTCCTCGGCCAGCAGGTCGGCGATCTCCTGCTCCAGCGGCGACAGCACGTCCTGGTCCTGGGGCTCCTCGCAGGGCGCCACCGCCGTGAGCTCCTTCACCTCGGCCTCGGTGAGGAACGGAGCGTGCCATTCGGCGACCGTGCGGAAGGTGTGCAGCACGACCTGGGTCCGCGTGTGCAGGACCCCCTCGATGGCGCTGACCTGCGAGGTCAGGATGTCGTGCATCGCCTCCCTGGTCGGGGCGACCAGCTCGCAGGCCAGATCCGCCGCGCCGGTCACCGCGTAGACCGAGCGCGTGTCGGGCCGCTGGGCCAGCGACTCGGCCACGCGGGCGGTGCTGCCCGGCCGTACCTGCACGTGCAGGTGGACCGGGCGGCCGTGACCTGTGCGCAGGTCGTCGTGGATGGCGGTGACCCGCAGATGGCCGTCGGAGATCAGGCGCTGCAGGCGGCGCGCGACCGTGCGCTCGTGCTCGCCGACGGCGCGTCCGATGTCGCCCCAGGACGCGCGCGGGTTGACCTGAAGTGCGGCTACCAGCCGCCGGTCTAGAACATCCACCTCAAACCGCTCGTATGTCGGAAATGTAAAGATATTTCTGGATGTTTGACTGTTTCAACCTGTTGCCTGCACAGTAAGCCATCACCGCACCTGAGGCAAAGGAGCCCCCGTGGCCACCCCTCCCCTTGCATCGACAACACCGATCGGTATCCCCCGAAGCCGCGTGCGCCAGCTCATGGCGGCCAGCATCGGCAACGTCGCCGAGTGGTTCGACTGGTACACCTACACCTTCCTGGCGATCTTCTTCTCCGGCCAGATCTTTCCGAAGTCGGCCACCAACAGCCTCGTCCCGTTGCTGGCGACCTATGTCGTGTTCGCGGTCGGTTTCATCATGCGCCCGCTGGGCGGATTGCTGGTGGGCTCGTTCGCCGACCGTTTCGGCCGCAAGTCTGCGATGACGTTCACGATCGTGTTGATGGGTGTCGGCTCGTTGTTGCTGGCCGTCACGCCGACGTACGCGGCGGCGGGCATCTTCGGACCGATCGTCTTGGTGATCGCCCGGCTGATCCAGGGCCTTTCTGTCGGCGGTGAGTTCGCGGCGGCCACCACGTTCCTGGTGGAGTCCGCGCCGCCCGGGCGCCGCGGCCTGTTCTCGAGCTTCCAGTACGTCAGCACGACCATCGGCCAGCTCCTCGCTTCGGGCCTGGCCGCCGTGCTGGCGGCCACCCTGGCCGACGCGAGCATGAACTCCTACGGCTGGCGCATCCCCTTCCTGGTCGGCGCCGTGATCAGCCTGGTGGGCCTGTGGATCCGCAAGGGCGCGGACGAGACGTCCCAGGTGGCCGAGGAGATCCAGAAGGGCGAGACCGCCCGTCCCAGGGTCTGGGACTTCTTCCGCCACTACCCCAAGCAGGCGCTGCTGATCGTCGGCATCACGATCGCCGGTACCGTCGCCTACTACACCTGGACCAGCTTCCTGCCGACCTACGCGCAGATCACCGTGAAGTTCGACAAGGCCGAGGCGCTGGGCGTCGGCACGATCTCGCTGCTGTTCTTCATGATCCTGCAGCCGCTGGTGGGCATGCTGTCCGACAAGATCGGCCGCAAGCCGATCCTGATCACCTTCGGCATCGGTTTCACGCTGCTCCCTGTGCCGCTGCTCGGCCTGCTGTCGAACTCCTTCGCCAGCCTGCTGATCATCCAGTGCATCGGCATGGTCTTCCTGAGCGGCTTCACGGCGATCTCGGCGGCGGTCAACTCCGAGTCGTTCCCCACCCGGGTGCGGGCCTCCGGCGCAGGCTTCCCCTACTCGCTGACGGTGGCGCTGTTCGGCGGCACCGCGCCGCTGATCGGCACCGCGTTCATCGACGCCAAGAACCCGGGCGCCTTCCCCTGGTACATGTCGGCGCTGGCGCTGGTCTCGACGCTGGTCTACATCTTCGCGCTGAAGGAGACCAAGGACCAGCCGCTCAACTAGGTTCGCACGGGCGTTCCCGCATCGCCTTCACGTAGTCGGCAGGTGCTCCCGCGCGCTCCGCGGCGTCGGCCAGAACGCCGAGGTAGCGCGCGGAGGGCAGCCCGCCCTCGTAGCCGTCGAGCACGTAGCACCAGGCGACCTGCTCGCCGTCGAGCGTCTGCACGCGCAGCCTGATCTTGTGATAGACGCCGCGGGCGGCGCCCTCCCACTGGTCGAGCGAGGTCTCGTCGAACTCGGGCACGTCGTACAGGACCACGAACACGTGCTCGCGTGGATCCTCGACGATCGTGGACAGCCGGCCCTCACCGCCGAACGTCAACCGCCAGCCCTGCAGCCAGCCGACGCCCCGCACCGGCGAGTGCGGCGCGCGCATGGCCATCTGTTCCGAATCCATGTTGCTGCCGTATGCGGCGTAGACAGGCACAGCAGACAAGCGTAGCGCGACCCGTTCGTCGGAACGGTGAACCATGCGGGACAATAGGACACGTGACTAGGATCGTGATCATAGGCGGCGGGCCGGGCGGCTACGAGGCGGCCCTGGTGGCCGCGCAGCTGGGCGCCCAGGTCACGATGATCGAGCAGGACGGGCCGGGGGGCGCCTGCGTCCTGACCGACTGCGTGCCCTCCAAGACCCTGATCGCGACCTCGGTCCGCAAGCAGGCACTGCACGACGCGCCCTCGCTCGGCGTGTCGTTCACCGGTGGCGACGATCACGACGTCGGCGTGGCGACCGTCGACCTGCCCCTGGTCAACAAGCGGGTCAAGGAGCTGGCCCAGGCGCAGTCCGCCGACATCGCGACCCGGGTGGCCGCCGAAGGCGTGGAGATCATCAAGGCGCACGGGCGGCTGGTCGACCCCCAGGTCGTCAAGGCGGGCGACCGTACGATCAGAGCCGACGTGGTGCTGCTCGCCACCGGCGCGACCCCGCGCATCCTCAAGGGCTGCGAGCCGGACGGCGAGCGCATCCTCACCTGGCGCCAGCTCTACGACCTGGACGAGCTGCCCGAGCACCTGATCGTGGTCGGGTCCGGCGTGACCGGCGCGGAGTTCGCCGGGGCCTACCGGTCGCTGGGCACCGAGGTCACGCTGGTGTCCAGCCGCGACCGCATGATGCCCAACGAGGACGCCGACGGCGCCGAGGTGCTCGAAGAGGTCTACCGCCGCCGCGGCATGAACGTCATGGGCCGCTCGCGCGCCGCGTCCGTCACCCGCACCGAGAAGGGCGTGCTGGTCACGCTGGAGGACGGCCGGGTGGCCGAGGGCTCCCACGCGCTGATGACCGTCGGCATGGTGCCCAACACCGGCGGCATCGGCCTGGAGGAGGCCGGGGTCCAGCTCGACAGGGGCGGCTTCATCAAGGTCGACAAGGTCTCGCGCACCTCGGCGCCCGGCGTCTACGCGGCCGGCGACTGCACCGGCGTGCTGATGCTCGCCTCCGTCGCGGCCATGCAGGGCCGTATCGCGGTCTGGCACGCGCTCGGCGAGGCAGTCCAGCCGCTGCGGTTGGCCACGGTGGCCTCCAACATCTTCACCGACCCGGAGATCGCCGCGGTCGGCGTGGCGCAGCGGTCCATCGAGTCCGGCGAGATCGAGGCGAACGTGGTCAAGCTGCCGCTGGCCACCAACGCCCGGGCCAAGATGCAGGGCTTCAACGACGGCTTCGTCAAGCTGTTCTGCCGCCCGCACACCGGCATCGTGCTCGGCGGCGTGGTGGTGGCGCCGCGGGCCTCGGAGCTGATCCTGGCCGTGTCCGTGGCCGTCCAGCAGCGCCTGACGGTCGACCAGCTGGCTCACACCTTCGCCGTCTACCCGTCGCTGTCGGGTTCGATCACCGAGGCCGCCCGCCGCCTCATGCAGCCGGAAGCAGCCATCGGCATCTGAAAACGCGGCGGGCGCGCTCCCCGAGGGGAACGCGCCCGCCTGCCGTGGCTCGCTTACCAGTCGCCGCCGCCGAAGTCGCCCCCGCCGAAGTCGCCTCCGCCACCGCCGAAGTCGCCCCAGCCGCCGCCGCTGTCGCCGCCACCGCCGAAGTCACCGAAGCCGCCGCCGCCGTCCTGGAGGCCCTCGGTGTAGCCGGCCTCGTAGCCGCCACCGCCCCAGCCCCAGCCGCCGCCGAACGAGCTGCCCAGCAGCGTGCCGATGAACATGCCGGTCATGACGTCGCCGAAGCCGCCGTAGTAGCCGTAGGCGTAGGGCTGGTAGGCCGGGCCCGCGTCGTAGTACGGGCGGCGCTGGCCGTCGACCATGACCTCGCGCATCTGCGGGTCGAAGCCGCGCTCGACCGCCTCCGCGTCGGCCGCGCAGGCCGGCACGTCGCGCACCGCGCCGCCGGCCGGGGCCCAGCGCACGTCGCGCACCGACGGGCCGTGCTGCGGGTTGAAGAAGCAGGGGGCGCGCCGCTCGGGGATCGGCTGGTTGCCGACCTTGGCCTTCACCACGGCCAGCGCGTAGCGCCCGTCCTCCAGCGTCTGCGTGACATCGCGGACCTGCTCGGCACGCTGCACCGCGGCCAGTTGCGTCTTGGCCTTCTCGTAGGAGTCGAGGGCCTGCTGCCACTCGGTGATGTGCTGGCCGCCCTGGCCGGCGAGCTGGACGTCGGTGTCGAGGGTGGTGATCTCCTCACCGAACTTGGTGACGTCCTCCTCCACGGTCTGCTTGACCGCGGCCAGGTCCTTGGCCTGCTGGATGGCCTGCTGCTTCTTCTTGTTGCGTGAGTACAGGAAGTAGCCGCCGCCACCGACCAGCACGAGCGCGCCGAGGCCGAGCAGCACGCCGGTGCCGCCGCCAGCGCCCGCCTTGCTGCCGGACTCCAGCGCCGCGCGCTTGCCGTCGACGGCCAGGTCGACACGCTTGACGAAGTCCTGCATGCCCTCCACGACGTTGCCGGAGTTGGCGTTCACCGACAGGTTGGCCAGCCTGCCGGCGACACCCGACTTCATCGCGCTGGACGCGGCGAACAATGTCGTGCCGTCGAGCACGGCCACGGTCGCACGAGGACGGCCCGCCTGGGCCAGCCCGTTGCCGAGCGACTTGATGTAGGGGCCGACGGAGGAGTTGTCAACGGTGCCGTCGGGCAGCGCCACAGCGTAGATCTTGCTGTCGGCGCCCTTCAGCGCGTCACGGATCTCCCCCTGCTGGTCGGAGTTCAGTGACGAGCCCGAGGCCACGAAGAGCGGATCGCCGCCCTCCCAACCGGTGATCACCGTGTTGGCATCGGGCGGCGCCGCGGCCATGGCGGCGGGCGAAAGCGCTAGTACGACGAGTAGACCGGCGATCAGAGCCGCGATCGCGGCCCCGGCTCGGCGCAGCGTTTGGGTCATTGGCAGCAAGCCTCCTTCGCCCATGAGGACGAACGGGCGGTCGGCAAAGTTCCTCACTGCGCACGTTACCGTCAGCGGACGGGCGAGCGGACAGCGTGTTCGCGGATCCTGGGACCTCAGGCGTCCTTGATCTCGCAGATCGTCGCGCCCGCCGTCACCGTCTGCCCGACCGCCGCGTCGAGCCCGGTGACGATGCCGGACTTGTGCGCGGCCAGCGGCTGCTCCATCTTCATGGCCTCGAGCACCACGACGGTGTCGCCCTCGGCCACGGTGTCGCCGTCGGAGGCCACGACCTTCACGATCGTGCCCTGCATCGGGCTGACCAGCGCGTCGCCGCCCGCCGCCGCCTGCTTCGCCCCGCCGGCCTTGCGCCTGGGCGCCTTGGCGTTCGCGGCGGGCGCACGGCCGGCCGTACCGAGACCCTCGGGGAGGACCACCTCGAGGCGCTTGCCCCCGACCTCGACCGTCACCGTCTGCCTGGCGGCGGGCTCCTCGACGGCGACCTCGCCCGCGTAGGGCGGGATCCGGTTGTCGAACTCGGTCTCTATCCACCGGGTGTGGATGGAGAACGGCTCGGCGGTGAACGCCGGGTCCGCCACGATCACCCGGTGGAAGGGCAGCACGGTGGGCATGCCGTCGACCTCGAACTCGGCCAGCGCCCTGCGCGAGCGCTCGAGAGCCTCCTGGCGCGTCCTGCCGGTCACGATCAGCTTGGCCACCAGCGAGTCGAACGTCTGCGGGACCGTCATCCCCTGCTCGAACCCGGCGTCGAGGCGTACCCCGGGGCCCGCGGGCGGGCGCCAGACGGTCAGCGTGCCGGGCGCGGGCAGGAAGTTGCGGCCCGCGTCCTCGGCGTTGATGCGGAACTCGATGGAGTGGCCGCGCAGCACCGGGTCGTCGTAGCCCAGGGCCTCACCGTCGGCGACCCTGAACATCTCCCGCACCAGGTCGATGCCCGAGACCTCCTCGGTGACCGGGTGCTCGACCTGCAGGCGGGTGTTGACCTCGAGGAAGGAGATCGTGCCGTCCTGCCCGACCAGGAACTCGCAGGTGCCGGCGCCGACGTAGCCCGCCTCCCGCAGGATCGCCTTGGAGCTGGTGTAGAGCGTCTCGATCTGCTCCGGCGACAGGAACGGCGCGGGCGCCTCCTCCACCAGCTTCTGGTGGCGGCGCTGCAGCGAGCAGTCGCGGGTGCTGACCACGACCACGTTGCCGTGGCTGTCGGCCAGGCACTGGGTCTCCACGTGGCGCGGGCGGTCGAGGTAGCGCTCGACGAAGCACTCGCCGCGGCCGAACGAGGCGACCGCCTCGCGCACCGCCGACTCGTACAGGTCGGCGACCTCCTCCATGCGCCTGGCCACCTTGATGCCACGGCCGCCGCCGCCGTACGCCGCCTTGATCGCGATCGGCAGGCCGTGCTCCTCGGCGAACGCGACCACCTCGTCGGCGCGGGAGACCGGGTCCTTGGTGCCCGGCACCAGCGGGGCGCCCACCTTCTGCGCGATGTGCCTGGCGCGCACCTTGTCACCCAGCGCGGCGATCGCCTCAGGCGGCGGCCCGATCCAGATCAGCCCGGCGTCGATCACGGCCTGGGCGAAGTCGGCGTTCTCGGCCAGGAAGCCGTACCCGGGGTGCACGGCGTCGGCGCCCGCGCGCTGGGCGATCTCCAGCAGCTTGGCGATGTCCAGGTAGGTCTCGGCGGGCGACTGCCCGCCCAGCGCGTACGCCTCGTCTGCCACCTTGGCGTGCAGGGCGTCGAGGTCCTGGTCGGCGTAGACGGCCACGCTGGCGATACCCGCGTCCTGGCACGCGCGGGCGACCCTTACCGCGATCTCGCCGCGATTGGCGATGAGAACCTTCCGCACCGACTTCGCACCCTTCCTCGACTCGTCCTGAACGGAGTTTAGGCAATTGCCCTCAGCGACCTAGGTACGCGCCCCCGTTGAGATGGATGACCTGGCCCGTGAGGTGGCGTGCTCCCCTGGAGGCGACGAAGAGCACGGTGTCGGCCACGTCGGCCGGCGTGCCGGGGCGGCCGTTGCGGGTGTTCTCCACCCTGGCCCTGATGCCTTCCTCGGTCAGCCGGCCGCGGAAGAACTCGGTGTCGACCACGATCCCGGGCGCGACCACGTTCGCGGTGATGCCGCGCGGGCCCAGCTCGGCCGCCAGATCGGCGGTCCACGACTCGATGGCCGCCTTGGCCGCGCCGTACGAACCCGAGCCTGTGCCGCGGGCGGCGATCGAGCCGATCGAGATGACACGGCCGCCCTTGGGCATCCTGGGCAGCAGCGCGGTCGTGACGAGCACGGCCGACAGCAGGTTCGCGTTGAGGTTGGCCCACCAGGCCTCGGCGACGTCGATCAGCTCGCGTGCCTGCTGGCGGTCCAGGTTGGTGTTGCCGCCGGCGTTGTTGACCAGCACGTCCACCCGGACGGGCAGCTGCTCCAGCGCCTCCTTGACGGCCACCGGGCGGGCGGCGTCGAAGGCGACATAGGAGGCGCCCAGGCGGCCGGCGGCCTCCTTGAGCACGTGCTCGCGGCGGCCGGTGATCGTGACCCGGTCGCCCAGCGAGACGAACGCCGCGGCGATCGCGTATCCGATCCCGGTGCCGCCGCCGGTCACCACAACCTCGCGCATGGCATCCCTTTGATCCGAATAATCCTCTGGAAGACCATAGCCGCTCGGCATAACCGGAGGCGATGGGGCCACGCGATGCCTATGGTGAGGGCGCTCTCACGTCGATCTCACGTCGGTCTTGGAGGTATGCATGGGCCAGAGCCTGCTCGGTGGCGACCCCGGTGAAATGCAACTGATGGCCACCCAGTTCACCCAGCAGTCGGAGGCCGTCCGGACCACGATGACGGCCCTGGACCGGGAAGCGGCCAAGGTCGGCACCGCGTGGACGGGGCCGGGGGCCGAGCGCTTCAACGGCGCCTGGCAGAACTACCGGACCGCCTTCCAGCGCATGACCGAGGAACTCCAGGAGGCGGCGCGCGTCATCAACACCTACCGCGGCAACATCGAATCCGCCACGCGATAACTCCTTCTTGCTGCTGTACGGCGGGCCGCCGCGAACGGCCGCCCGCCGTACTCCCTGTTACGGGATCTTGTACGGCGGGCCGCCGCCAACGGCCGCCCGCCGTACTCCGGCTGAGGACCCGCGCCCGGCGCTTCCGGCGAGTCGGTGACTGTTTCCCGCCGCCACGGCGCTCCGTAACGCGGGCACCCCGGACCCCTCACTCCGCCCACCACGGTGCCCCCTTCCCCGGGCACCACGGCCCCCTGGCCCGCCGTACATCGCGCCGGACAACCGCCGTACTCCTTCTCGCCGACCCCGGCGCGGTGTGACTCGAGGGGCGTCGTGGTTCCTCGTGCTCGCCGTGTGTTGCGTCCGGCGACCGCCGTGTGCCTTCTCGCCAGCCCCGGCGCGGTTCCCTGGCCCGCCGTACTTCCCTTGTTTGGGTGGGTTGTTTGTGGGGTGGGTGGGGTTTGTGGGGGTTTAGTAGGCTCTGGCGGCATGATCGGTCGAGCCGTTCTGGCGGGGGTGCTGGCCCTTGGTTCCACGGGGGCAATGCCGGCGCAGGCCAAAGCCGCGCCCGAGTGCAATCCGCCCATCGGGCACTACACGATGGCCGAGTCTTGGGCGCAGCGCAGGCTCGACGTCAAGCGCGTCTGGCCGCTGACCCGGGGTGAGGGCGTCACCGTCGCCGTGATCGACAGCGGCGTCGACCAGACCCATCCGCAGATCCGGCTGGCGGGCAAGGCCGACCTGACCAACACCACGTTCCGCGACTGCGTGGGACACGGCACCGCGGTGGCGGGGATCCTGGCGGGGCAGTACATCAAGGGCTCGGCCTTCTACGGCGTGGCGCCGGGAGTCAGGCTGCTGTCCATCAAGCAGTCCAACGAGGACACCGGTGACGTGGCCCTGCTGGCCAAGGCGATCAGGACCGCCGCCGACCTGGGCGCCCGCGTCATCAACGTCTCCATCCAGGCCTCCGACCAGCCGGACCTGCGCGACGCGGTGAAGTACGCGCTGTGGAAGGACGTGGTCATCGTCGCGGCGGCGGGCAACAGCGAGGGCAGCGACGAGGGTCCCGCCTACCCGGCCTCCTACGACGGTGTGCTGTCCGTCGGCTCGGCCAACCCCGACGGCAAGCGGTCCGACTTCTCCAACGTGGACTCCACCGTCTCGGTGCTCGGCCCGGGACAGGACATCATCTCGACGTGGCCGCGCAAGGCCTACGCCAGCGGCCTGAAGGGCACCAGCTTCGCCACGCCGTACGTGGCGGGGGTGGCCGCCCTGGTGCGCTCCCGCTTCCCCAGGCTGGACCAGGTCAGGGTACGGCAGCGCATCATCGCGACCGCCGACGGTGAACTCGGCAAGGGCACCGGGGCGGGCATGGTGAACCCGCTGCTCGCGGTGACCGCGATCCTGCCCTCGGAGCAGGTGGCCGTGGCGCCGCCCGCGCTACCGCCGCTGCCGGCCACGGCCGTGCACAAGGTGGTCCCGCCGGACACCCGCGCGATGGGCGTCGCCGGCGCCGTCGCGGGGGGTGCGCTACTGCTCACCGCGCTGCTCGTGGCGGCGGCCAGAGTCATCCCGTTGGGGCGGAAGAGGGGTTGGCGTGCCAGTCGGGCGAATTGACGGTGAAATGTCATAGATCGTAACCGAAACCCCTGATGCGTATGGGACGTATTTGGCTAAAGTGTCCCTCGATCATGGTGCTCTGTTGGAAGGACATTCATGGCGGAGAAGGACTCTTCGCAGCCGGAGCACGCCCGGCGCGTCGGCGATTATGACATCGTCGGCCGGCTCGGTGATGGCCCCCGTGGCACCGTCTACCTGGGTAAGGAGTCTGACGACTCCGACGTCGTGGCGATCAAGACCGTGCCCGGCGCCGACCCAGAGTTCGTGCCACGCCTCAAGAGCGTCAAGCGGGTATCGAGCTCCTACGTGGCGCGCACGATCGACGCGGGGATCGCGGACGGCGTGCCGTACATCGTCAGGGAGAACGTCGAGGGTCGCTCGCTGGCCGAGGTTGTCGAGCACGAGGGACCACTGACCGGCGACGCGCTCGAGCGTGTGGCCGTCGGAACACTGACCGCGCTGACCGCCATCCACCTGGCCGGGCTCGCACACCGGGGGCTGACCCCGCGCAACGTCATCCTCACGGCCGACGGGCCGCGAGTCACCGACTTCGAGATGGGCGACCCCGCGGGCGAGGTCGCCTACCGGGCGCCCGAGCAGGTCGCCGGGCTGCAGTACGGGCCCTACGCCGACGTCTTCGCCTGGGCCGCGACCGTGGTCTTCGCGGGGACCGGCGCCGCACCGTTCGACCAGGCCCCCGAGGCCGTGCTGAACGCCGAGCCCCAGCTCGGCGCGCTGCCCGAGCAGCTGCGCGAGGTCGTGGCGGCGGCGCTGGCCAAGGACGTGGCGGGCAGGCCGACCGCCTACACCGCGCTGCTTCGCCTGCTCGGCGACAAGGCGCCGGCGATGCAGTCGATCGTGCCCGTGCCGCCGCAGGCCGAGCCGATCGAGGGTGTGCCGCTCGAGGGCGTCCCGGTCGCGATGCCGGTGCCGCTGCCCGAGGCGATCCCGCAGCAGCCGACGCAGCAGATGTGGGGACCGCCGCCGGGCGCCCCGCAGCAGCCGCCGCAGCAGAACTGGACCCCGCCGAACACGGTCAGGGGCCAGACCGCCACGTCCGCGGTCAAGAAGCCGTTCCCGATCGGCCTGGTGGCCGGTGTCGCCGCGGTCGTGCTGGTGTCGGGCCTCGGCCTGTGGGGCGCCAGCCACTACTCGACGCTGCACCTGACCACCGTCGCCGAGCAGGCCGCGGCCTCCAGGCCGAGCGCGGGCTCCGGGGCGGCCTCGTCCGACGCGGCGGCCAACGTGCCGCAGAACGGACAGCCGAGCCAGGCGGCCCAGCCGGGCACGACCCAGCAGCCGCAGCAGCCGCAGGTGATCGTGACCGCGCCCTGGGCGGCCACGCCGAGCCCGGACGACGACGGGGTGGTGCCGCTGGTTCTGCCGACGGACTCCAGCCTGCCGCCCACGAGCGTGCCGGTGCTGACGCAGGTCCCGACGCCGGTGCCGACACAGCCGGTGGTCGTGCCCACCCAGCAGGCGACGGTGACCGTCCAGCCGACGGCCACCACCGACCGGCGCGGGCACGGCAAGCCGACCGACAAGCCGAAGGACAACCAGGACGACCAGAAGCCGACCCCCACGGCCACGGTCACCAAGACGGTCGAGCCCTCGCCGGCGGGAAGCCCCACGACGAGCCCGACCCCGCCCCCGTCGGCGACTCCCACTCCCGCTCCTACGCCGAGCTCCACGTGGAGCAGGCCGTCGGACAGGCCCACCGAGAAGCCGACTGAGAAGCCGACCCCGACCCCGGTGCCGACTCGCACGGTGACTCAGACAGTGAAGCCTGAGGAGCCCAAGCCGACTCCGACTCCCACGAAGACCACCGAGGAGCCGAAGCCGACGCCGACCGCGCCGACGCAGAAGTACACGGCCACCGAGGTGTGCGGCGGCGGCTTCTACGTCCAGCGCAGCCAGGCGTTCTACGGCGGCACCACGTACCAGCTGTACAACAGCGGCACGGGTGAGAACTGCGTGGTCACGCTGAAGTCCGGTCCCGACGTCGGCAAGGCGAGCCCGGTCAGCGCCACGATCGAGGTCCAGGGCGCCGGAAGCAAGACTGACAGCGGCAACTACGAGTGGTACGCCGGTCCGGTGAAGATGCCCGCCAAGAGCAAGTGCGTCCGGTTCGCCGGTAGCGCGGGCGGCAACAACACCAGCTCCGGCTGGGCCAACTGCGGCTGATCCAGCCACGGACACAGAAAGGCGGCCGGGGAGCTTCCCCGGCCGCCTTTTCGTCTCAGTAGGGGCGGTAGCCGCCGCCGTGCTCGATGGAGTAGATGCCCGGGTGATGCGCCATGTTCCCGTAGCGCTTGTAGGTGTACAGCACCCCGGCGATGATGTTGTCCACCGGGTCGAGGATCTGCTTGTGCCCGGGGAGGGAGTTGGCGTCGAACGTGGGCGGGATCGTCTGCATCAGCCCCTGAGACGGCACGCCGTTCTCGGCGTTGATGTCCCAGTTGTTGATGGCGCTCGGGTTGCCGCCGGACTCGTGGTAGATCACGGTCCAGATGCGCTCGATGTCCTTGGGATCGTTCGGGTCGAGGTCGTCGACGTTGATGCCGCGTCTGGCCAGCTCGGCCTTCATCTCCGGCGACTTCATGATCGTGATGGCCTGCTTGATCCAGTCGACGACTTTCTCTTTGGGCTGCGGCGTCGTGCCGCCGGAGGAGGTCCCTGTGTAGCCGTACGAGCCTGTGCCGCCGTTGTCCGACGAACCGTTGGCGGAGGCCGATTTGGTTGAGCCTGGGGTGTCCTGGGGCGGCGTGGGCACCCAGTCCATCTTGTGGTGCGGGTCGGGCACCCACGTCTGGTCGCCGGCCTTCGGGATGTCCTCGAAGAGCAGCTTCTCATCGCCGAAGCGCTTGTTGATGGCCTTCATCGCCGTCTCCAGCGCCGAGTCGGCGGTGTCCACGTACGGCTGGGCCTTGCCGGCGTACGTGGTGACCTTCGCGGAGATCTGGCTGTCGAGGTCCACCTTCGGGTCCTCGGCGTCCTTGCCCTTGTACTTCTGCCGGAGCGCGGCCACATCGGTGAGCAGGTCGTCGCCGGCCCCGTCGACGAGCGTCTTGGCCTTCTCCAGTGCCGCGGCCGCGTCGTCCAGGGAGATGGCGCAGTCGACCAGGGCGTTGTTGACCGCGGTGCCGGCCGTGCCGTACTTGGTCATGTAGGCCACGAACGCGTCGGCCGACTCGCCGCTCCAGCCGTTGTCGACCTTGGTCACGCCGCCGGCCAGCCTGTTCATGTTGCCCAGGGCGTCGTTGCCGGCGTTTCGCCAGCGCTGTGCGATGCGCCGGATCTCGGCGGGGTTGCCGTCGATCTTGTCCATGAGCGCGGTGAACTTCTCGCCGTCCTTGAGCGCGGCTATCGCGGCACGGTCTGCCATCAGTCGCCCTTCGCGCCGGCGGCGGCGTTGGCCTTGGTGACGTTCTTGATCACCTCGTCGAGCGCACGCTCGACGCCGTCAAGGCGGCTCTTGGCGGTGTCCAGTTCCTCGCCCATCTTGTTCTCCACGCTCTCCACGGCGCCGCTCATGCCTTCCGAATGAGGCAGCTTGCCGAAGATCTTGGATTCGGGGCGCTTGGCAGGGATGTCGCCGCCGAAGTCGCTGGTGGCCTGGCTGTCCCAGTTGTCCGCCGGCTTGCCGCCCTTGAGCTTGACGAGGTCGATGGCCCGGTCATGAACCGAGTCCTGGAGCTCCTTGAGTGCCTTCTGGCTCCACTCCACGCCTGCCACCGGCGACCTCTTTCTAGCCATTTGACGGAAAAAGACGATATTGATGTTACTTGTGAGATCAACGGGGATTAAGGGTTCTGGGAGCATGGTGTCCCATTCGAGCCTGCACGGCGCGTCCGGCGGGCTCTCGGGCGCCGCCGACGATCTGGAAGAGGAGGTCGTGGCCCTGAGGACGGATCTCAGTGGCCTGGGCGACATCTGGGGACACGGCCTGCTGGGAGCCACGCTCGGCGACGTGGACACGTCTCTGAAGCGCCGCCTGTTCGAGCGATGCGCCGAGCTGGCCGAGGAGTACCGGGGTTCCTCCGGCAAGGTCGGCAAGATGTCCGATACGCACCACGCAGCGGAGTCCGAGATCATGCGGCAGATCTGACTACGCGTCGGATCCGGGCGGCTTCCCCCGCTGCACGCCTCTGGCTTGCTGCCAGGCCTCGAATTCGCGCTGTGCCTGCGCGGCCTTCTCGGCCTCCGCCGGGTCCACGGTGGGCGGCTTCTTCCCGGCCAGCTCCCTGGCCAGCTGCTCCGCTCGCGAAAGCGGCGGCTTCGGTGCGGTCTCGGACAGCGGCCTGGCCGCCTCCTTGGCCGCCCTCGCTGCGGCCTGCTTCTCCAGCTTGATCTCCGCCCGCTTGAAGATCATCCGCCCGATCAACTTCAGCGCGTTGAGCGTCAGCCGCCACAGTAACTTCAGCAGCGCACCTATCAGCTTGACGCCCCGCTCGGCGACCCACCACCCGGCTGCACCGAACTTCCCTGAGCTCCACAACCACCGCACCAGCTTGTAGCCGGCCCAGACAGAAGTGGCGATGAAGGCGGCGATCGGGACGCTGGCTCCGGCTTCGCCCGCCGCCAGCAGCAGCGTCGCCTGCTTCGTGTCGTGGACCTGGGCCGTGGTGCCGTCCTGGGACGCCCAGTGGTCGTGCATGGCCGTGACGCCGTCGCCCGCATTGGCCGCCAGGACCCCGGCGGCCGCTCCGTCGGCCCGGCCACCATGGCGGTCGAGCGCGTCGGCGAAGGAGACCAACCTGCGGCTCGACGCGAGCAGATCCCGGGGATCGACGTCGGGCAGCGGGTTGCCCGTGAGCGTGAACGCGAGCCTGGCTGCGGCGGGCAGGTGCACCGGTCACTCCTCCAGTTGCGGGATCGGCAGGAACGCCGTCTGCGTGAGGCGGTTGCCGAACCTCCGATCGACGTGGTACCCGCGGCCCACAGGGAGCGGATGCGGGCGGATGTTGCCGAAGACGAAGCCCTCGTCCTTGTTGCCCGACAGGACCACGGCCGGGGTCGCCATGTCCTTGATCTTGGTGATGACCGGGTCGAACATGGCCCGGCCGATGCCGCCCATCTGGCGCGCCATCACCAGGTGCAGCCCGATGTCGCGGGCCTGCGGCAGCAGGTCGGCCAGCGGCAGCAGCGGGTTGTTGGAGGTGGCCACCAGGTCGTAGTCGTCGACCACGATGTACAGGTCCGAGCCCTGCCACCAGCTGCGCGACCTGAGCTGCTCGGGCGTCAGATCGGCCGGCGGCAGCCGCTTGAGCAGCGCCTCCTTGGCGTTCTCGATCAGCTCGGCGGCCGCCGTGCCGGAGGCCGCGTAGCCGATGCGGTGCTCGGTGACCGCGCTGTCCAGCAGCGACCGGCGGTAGTCGATGACGATCATCATCGCCTCCCGCGGCGTCATCCGCGCCACGATGCCCTCGGTGATCACCCGCAGCAGGTTCGACTTCCCGCTCTCGGTGTCGCCCACGACGATGAAGTGCGGGTCGGCGTCGAAGTCCAGCAGCACCGGCTCCAGCGCCTGCTCGTCGATGCCGATGGGGATCCGCTTGGGCCCCGTCTCCTCCGGCCCGGGCAGCGTCTCCGCCGGCAGTACGGCCGGCAGCAGCCGGATCCCGGGCGCGGGCGGACCCTGCCAGGCGCCCTGCACGGCCTCGACCATGGTCCGCACTCCGGCTGCCAGGTCCTCGGTGTCCTGCACGCCGTCGATCCTGGGCAGCGCGGACAGGAAGTGCATCCCCTCCTTGGTGAGCCCGCGACCCGGCACCCCCTCGGGCACGGCCATCGCGGCCTTGCGGTTGACCTCCGACTCGTAGGCGTCGCCGAGCTTGAGCTCGACCCTGGTGCCGAACAGGTCGCGGATGCCCGGGCGGAACTCCGACCACTTGTTGGTCGCGGCCACCACATGGATGCCGTAGCCCAGGCCGCGCGCCGCCAGGTCGGTGATGATCGGCTCCAGCTGGTCGAACTCCTGGCGGATCGTCAGCCAGCCGTCCACGACCAGGAAGATGTCGCCCCAGCCGTCGCCCTCGCTCTTTCCGTCGGCCATCATCTTGCGATAGGTCGGCATCGAGTCGATGCCCTGCTCGCCGAAGCGGCGCTCGCGGTCCTTGAGGATGCCGGCGATCTCGGCCACCATGCGGCGGACGCGGTCGCCGTCCAGGCGCGAGGCCACGCCACCGACGTGGGGGAGACCGTCGAGCGAGCCGAGCGCGCCACCACCGAAGTCCAGGCAGTAGAACTGCACCTGGCGCGGGGTATGGGTGAGCGCCATGCTGGAGACCAGCGTCCGCAGCACGGTGCTCTTGCCGCTCTGCGTGCCGCCCGCGATGCCCACGTGCCCGGCGGCGCCGGACAGGTCCAGCCAGAACGGGTCGCGGCGCTGCTCGAAGGGCTTGTCGATGATGCCCACGACCGCCTGCAGCCGCCCGCGCCCCGGCCAGGCGGCCGTGCTCAGGCCCAGCTCGGGCGTGACCGACAGCGGCGGCAGCAGGTGCAGCAGCGTGGGCGGTTCGGCCAGCGGCGGCAGCCAGATCCGGTGCGCCGACGGCCCCCGCCCCTTGAGCCGCCCGACCACCAGGTCGAGCAGACTGATCTGCGGCCCCTTGTCCTGGACGTCGACGGTGGACTCGCCAGGCAGCTCGGCGGGCTGGGGCACGGGCTGGTAGGCCGGGCCGTACTCCACCACTTCGGGGATGGGGGCGCCGGGGCCGGCGGAGGCGCTCGAGCGCGGGTCGGCCTGGTAGGGGCCGGAGACGTAGGCGGCCTTGAACCGGGTCATGCCGGTGGTATCGAACTTCAGGTAGCCGTTGCCCGGCGAGGACGGCAGCTCGTAGGCGTCGGCCACGCCCAGCACGACCCGCGACTCCATCGCCGAGAAGGTGCGCAGACCGATCCGGTAGGACAGGTGCGTGTCCAGGCCACGCAGCCGCCCCTCCTCCAGCCGTTGCGAGGCCAGCAGCAGGTGCACGCCGAGCGACCGGCCCAGCCGGCCGATCATCACGAACAGCTCGATGAACTCAGGCTTTGCCGACAGCAGCTCGCTGAACTCGTCGAGCACGACGAAGAGCGTCGGCATCGGGGCCAGCGGCGCGCCCTGCTCGCGGGCGCGCTCGTAGTCGCGCAGCGAGGCGTAGTTGCCCGCGGACCGCAGCAGCTCCTGGCGGCGCACCATCTCGCCGTGCAGCGCGTCGTGCATACGGTCGACCAGTGGCAGCTCGTCCTCGAGGTTGGTGATGACCGCCGAGACATGCGCGAGCCTCTCCAGGCCCAGGAACGTCGCGCCACCCTTGAAGTCGACCAGGACGAAGTTGAGCGTCTCGGAGGAGTGCGTGATCGCCAGGCCGAGCACGAGCGTGCGCAGCAGCTCGCTCTTGCCGGAGCCGGTGGCTCCGATGACCAGGCCGTGCGGACCCATGCCGCCCTGCGCGGACTCTTTGATGTCCAGCTCGACCACGCGCCCGTCGGCGCCGAGGCCGATCGGCACGCGCAGCCGGTTCCGACCCGCCCTGGGGCGCCAGGTCTGCGCCGTGTCCAGCCGGGTCGGGTCACCGACGCCGAGCAGGTCGGTCAGTGTGGTGTTGACCGACAGCACGTCCTGCGCCTCCGTGCTGCCGGACCCGCTGGACAGCCGCAGCGGCGCCAGCTGCCTGGCCAGCCCCTCCGACTTGAGGAAGCCGAGCCCGTCGGGCGAGCCCAGCCGGGTCATGCTCTCCTTGCCCGCGTGGTCCATCTTGATCATGTAGAAGCCGTCGGGCTGGATCTCCAGCCGCAGCATGCCCTTCTCCTCCACCAGCCCGGTGGAGTCCGACAGGTCGATCACGGTAACGCCTTGGATGGCGTCCATGCCCAGCTGCGAATCCAACGGCACGTGGCCGCCGTCCACGATCAGCACGTGGTACGGCAGGGCCTCCGAGGGAGCGCCGGGCTTGAACCTGGCCCGTTCCTTCAGCTCGCCGCCCACCAGCTGGTCGAGCTCGCCCAGGTTCTCGGACATGAGCCGGACCTGCCCGGCCGCGTCGATCTCGTCCGGGTGCAGGGCGTGCGGCAGCCACTTGACCCAGTCCCAGTGCGGCATCCACTCCCGGCTCGCGCAGATCATGATCCGCATGTCGTCGGGGGAGTGGAAGACGGACATCTGCGCGATCATGGCGCGCACCAGGTCGCGGATGGCCTGGGGGTCGCCGCGTAGCTTGATGCGGGCGAACGAGCCGAGCGCCACCGCCACGGGCAGCTCGGAGACCGTGGAGTGGGCGCGCACGAACCTGCGCAGCGCGCCGGCCGCCAGCGCGTCCAGGTCCTCGACCGGCTTGGAGTCCGGCGGGACGAGCTGGATGGCCAGCTTCTGCACGCCGGTGCCGAGCCGTACCGTGCTGAAGTCCTCATCGCGCGGGCGGCGCTCCCACAGGCGAGGCCCGAGCGCGATCCACCAGAGCGTGTCGGGCGCGGGCCCGCTCCACTCCAGGGCCTCGCGCTGCTGCTTGGCTGCCCTGCGCGACCTCTTCCTGGCCTGCGACAGATAGCGGAAGTAGTCGCGGCGCAGCCCGTTGAGCCGGTACTTGCGCTCGCCCGCCTGCCTGCCCATCTGACCGATGCTCACGCCGACCATCGAGAAGGCGAACAGGCCGCTGGCCACGTACATCAGCGGGTTGCCCGAGCCGCCCGAGGTGAACATCAGGGCCATGGCCGCGCCGCCGGCCACCATCGGCAGGTACGTCAGGATCATCATGAGGCCCTGGCCCTGCACCTCGGGGATCTCCGGCGGCGACTCCAGGAGGATCTCCCCGCGCGGCGGCTTGGGGCTGGGGCGGCGCTCTGGGCGCCGGACGATGACGATGCTCACCCTGGGAATGCCTCCAATGGTTGAGGAAGACTTTCTTACCAGAAGCGCACATACGTCCGCTTGACCGATATCTTCGTGCTGTTGTGACGGCTGTGGCAAAAGGGGAGAAAAAGGCGTGAAGTCGCTGTCCCAGAGAGCGCCGGGTCCTGTGCCCCAGAACGCTCTGCCTCAGTCGGCGCTGCCGCAGACACCTGCGCCGCCGGCGCCGCTGTGCCATGTGACGATCGTCGCGCCGCGCAGGCGGGCGGACCTGGCCCTGCCGGCCGACCTTCCGCTGCCCAACGTCCTGCCGGGACTGCTGCGCGCGGTGGGCGAGGTGGGCGGCGACGCGTCCGCCGCACCCGGCTGGGTGCTCCAGCGCCCCGGCGGCGCGCCGCTGGACATCGCCCAGAGCCTGGGGGCGCTCGGCGTGCTCGACGGCGAGGTGCTCTACCTGCGCCCGCGCGAGGCCGCCATGCCGCCCGCGCTCTTCGACGACGTGGCCGACGTGGTCGCGACCGGCGTCAAGGAGCGCTCCACCACGTGGACCCCCTCGCACACGCGGCGGCTCGGCATCGGTGCCGCCGCCGCGCTGCTGGCGGCCGGGCCGCTGGCCCTGGTGCTCGCGGGGCCGCCCTGGCTGCTCGGCGCGATCATCGCGGGCGCGCTGGCGTTGCTGTTGGTGGCCACGGGTGCGGTCCTGTCGCGGGCGATGGGTGACTCGGGCGCCGGCGCCGCGGTGGGCTACGCGGCCCTGCCGTACGGCTTTCTCGCGGGGCTGCTCGCGCCGGCCACCGGCGCGCAGAGCATGCTGCAGCTGGGCGCGCCCAGTCTGCTGTCGGCGCTGGCCGCGACCGCGCTGGTGGCGGCCTTCGCCGGCGCGTTGACCGCCGACGGGCTCGCGGGCTTCCTCGGCACTGCCATCGCGTCCGTGGCGGGGGCGGCGGGCGCGGCCGTGGTCATGATCTGGGGGACCTCGGCGGCGGGCGTGGCGGCGGTGACCGCCACCGTGCTGCTGGCGTTCAGCCCACTGATCCCGACGCTGTCGTTCAAGCTGGCCAGGCTGCCGCTGCCGAACATGCCGACCACCGCCGAGGAACTGCGCAACGACAACTCCCTGCTGGACGCGCCGTCCATCGTGGAGCGCACCGCCCAGGCCAGGAGCTACGTCACCGGCATGATCACCGGGATCGCGCTGGTGATCCTCGCCACCCAGGCGCTGCTCGTGCTCGACGGCGGATGGATCGCGCAGACCATGAGCGTGGTGCTGTCGCTGACCACGATCATGCGGGCGCGCGTCTTCCAGGGACCGCCGCAGCGGGTCTGGCTCGTGGTCGTGGGGCTGGCCGGGATCGTGTTGCTGGCCGTCTCCTTCAGCGTCGGCCGCGGTGGGATCGCGGCGGCGGTCGCCGCGATCGCGCTGCTGTGGGTGGCGCTGATGGCCGTGGGGATGGGCATGTGGCTGCCGACGGGCAAGCCGTCGCCGTTCTGGGGCCGCGCGGGGGACATTTTCGACCTGGTGCTGATCGCCGCCCTGTTCCCGCTCGCGCTCGGCGTCCTGGACATCTACTCCTGGGTGCGCGGCCTGTCAGGCTGACCTCGTCGCCACGGCGATGCGTGACCCCGGCACCGCAAGCGGGTGCCGGGGCTGCGCGGGTGCGTCACCAGTCGTTGCGGCGGGTGAGTCGGTCGATCTCGGCCAGGCTGTTCTCCACCGACAGGGCGAAGGAGTCCTGGATGTCCTTGGTCTGGCGCTGGAGCTTGTCCATGTCAGGCAGGCCGGCTTCCGCACTGCCCATGGCCTGGGCCAGCAGCTCCTCACTTTGGCGTTGCACGCTGTCCTGCGCCGCCCGTACCGCCTCGACGATCTCCTCGCTCAGCTCCGCGCTGCTCATACGCATGGCGCGCGGCTCCAGTTCGATCTGGTCCAGGCGCCCGCCGTTGTCGACGACGGCCCCGACCAACCCGCTGCGGCTTTCGCCCTTGCCGGTGACCGAGGCCAGCTCGTCAGTCATGCCGGCGAGCCGGCGCAGCGACTCCTCGCTGTCTCGAACCATTCGCTCGAGGTTCTCGGGCGACAGGTCGTCCGGCTGGAAGTAGGACATCGGGCTCCCCTCAGGCATGGATCTTCCAGGATCCAGCCAAGATGATCTCCGTTAACCAGTGCCGAACTGTCCAGGACAATCCCGTGAACTCCAGTTACCTGCGTGATTTCCGCTTCTAACGTGACATTTGTAGGTTTCTGGGAGTTTGGGGGGCTTGTGGCTCAGGACATCCACGTCACGTCGAACGGCATCGCACATCTGAGCGTCCGGGTAGGCGAGGAGCTGAGGCCGATCTTCACCGGCCTGAGCACGGCGGTTCCCGCCACCGACGTCACGGGACCGGGCTTCGGCCTGATGGGCCAGCTGAAGCTGGCGGCGGCATACACGGACGCGCAGCTCATGGCCAAGCACTTCCTGGACGGCGCGGCCGACGTCGTTCGCAGCTGGGAGGACCTGCTCCGGACGGCCTCTCAGAACTGGGCCGCGGCCGAGCAGGCGAACATGGTGGACTACCAGTGAGCACGCCGGAGATCAATCCCCGCCTGGCCCACTCACTCGACCCCACCTCGGGCTTCGAACGCACCTCGTCCGGCCTCTACGCGCCCAAGGGGGCAGCCTCTGTGGGCGAGGCCGCCGTGCCGAAGGTGGTACCGCCCGCCGGTCCTGGGCCGACCCCGGCGGGGTTGCAGGCGCTGAAGTCGGTCGGGCGGGTGACGCTGTACGTCGTGCCGGCCCTACTGCTGGCGGCCACCGCGATCGTGAACGAGCCGGGGATCGCGCAGGCCGCCACCAACTGGGCCACGGGCCTGTCCATGCCGCTGGACGACGGGGTCAAGATGACCTCGCCCAACATCATCAACGAGTCGCGCAAGAACTGGAAGGCCGAGGACCAGGAGGCCTTCGAGGCGGCCGTGGCCCGGATGTCCAGCGAGGTGGCCAAGCTGCGGGACTCCTTCAAGAGCGTCGGCGGCGTGGTGGACGAGATCGGCGGCACCGTCCGCAGGTACTGGACGGAGATCGGCGCCCTCGCGTTCGTCTTGCTGGGGGCCGCGCTGGCCGTCAAGGCGGCCAGCCTCTTCCCGCAGCTTCGCCTGATGGCGAAGATGAAGGAGGTGGTGATCGGCACGCTCGCGTACGGGACGACGGCGGGGCTGCTGGCGCAGCTGACGGCGCTGTACGGGGCGTCGGCCCGGGCGATCACGATGGAGACCAGGAAGTGGCACCAGCTCCAGTACGTAACCCCCACCGGGCCCCTGGCGATCGACTTCACCAAGGCCAAGATCGACATTCACAGCCTGCCCTCCTACAACCAGCCCGCGACGCCGGGTCAGCTGCCGCCCGGGAGCCAGCAGTTCGAGTGGATCGCACCCGACAAGCAGCTGCCGCACAAGGCGCCCTGATTGCGTAGAAGTGGCGCTTGCCGTACCTTGCTCGGCATTTGCCCCTCCGGGAAGAGGATGGAGTAGCGATGCAGGAGTTCGGGGATTTCGCCAACATCGACATCGACAAGTTGCTGAAGACGGCCGACAGCCAGTTCGCGCGCGTCGAAGAGCTGCAGAAGGCCATGGCCGACCTGGTCGGGCGGGCCGAGGATGAGGACGGGCTGGTCTCGGCGGGCTTCACGGCCGCCGGGCTGACCGATCTGGAGCTCCACCCGAAGGCGATGCGGCTCAGCTCGGGCGAACTGTCGGAGAAGATCAAGCAGGTGGTCCGTGACGCGTCCGACGACCTGCAGCGGCAGATCAACAGCGCGATGAACGACGTTTTCGGCGAGGAAGACAACCCGATGCGGTTCGTCGACAACCCCGACGCCGCGCTTGAGCAGGTCAGGAGCGCTGAGGCGGCCTACAACCGGACGTTCGAGGACGTGATGGGCGAGCTCGACCGCATCCGCCGCCGCCTCGACCTCTGAGCTCAGGCCTTCTGGGCCCAGTCCATTTTCACCTTCTTGAAGTCGGGCGCGCCGCCCTCGGGAGTCTTGGCCTCGCCCGCGATCGTCTGGGCCTGGTACTCGTGCAAGCCCGCCACGATCAGCAGGACCCCGCCGGCGGCCACGGCCACCATCCCCTGCTTCTTCATCACTGCGGACAGCGCGGTGTATACCTTGGAGGCGCGCGTCCATGCGGCGACCCGCCCCAGCGGATGGTTGGCTGTGAACAAGCTGAGATAGGCGGTCGTCATCAGGGCGGCGCCGGCGGCGAGGCAGACGTAGCCGGATACCGTCGTGGTCGTGGCCGAACACTGAACGGTGTCGTGGGCGCCGTTCACGCCCTTGACGGCGTGGTCGATCTGCTTGACCAGCTCCGTGACGTTGTTGTTGAACTCCTCCTTGTCCTTGGAGGTCCACTCCTCGGGAGCGGTGGCCGTCTTTGTCTTCCCCAGGTTCTCCTTGCTCGTGTTGAGGAGATCGGCCGTTTTCGCGTATTTGTCGGCCACGCCCTGCTGTGATTCGTCGCTCCCCGTCATCAGACCTACGAGCGGAGGTATGGCCCAGGTGGGACCGCCGAGCATGTAGGCGGCGGCAGCGGTGGTCGCCGCCGCAGTGCCGAAGATCACGAGCGAGTCCATCGTGGTCATCCCGTCGGAGTGTTGTGGTCCTTGGCTGCCTGCCAGACGGCAGAGGTCTTCTTGAGCGCGGCGTCCCAGCGGGTCATCAGCATCGAGCCCTCGACGAGATAGTCGGTCACGGCGCTTCTCGCCCTGTCGTGGGCGATGCCGAGGTGCAGGCCCACGACGCCGAAGGCCGGGGCGAACGCGTGGTTGCCGTTGGCGGTTTCGAAGGCCTCGTGCATGTGCGGGGAGACGTCGTTGATCACGATGCCCGCGACGTTCTTGGTGGGGTCGGCGCCGATTTGCTTGGTGTCCTTGTCGGAACTGCCGGGCTTTTTTCCATCGTCCCCGCCGGTGCCGTCCTTACCCGTGCCGTCTTTGCCGGTGCCGGTCTTGCTCGGGTCGGTCTTCGGGTCGGAGTCGCCTCCACCTCCGCCTCCGCCGGGGATGGAGGGATTCGGGTCTCCCGACCCGCCTGTGTCGCCGGGCTTTCCAGGCTCCTTGGGATCGCCTGTGCCTGTGCCAGGGTCCTTGGGATCGCCCGTGCCTGTGCCGGGGTCTTTGGGGTCTCCGGTGCCAGGATCCTTGGGGTCACCCGTACCCGTGCCGGGATCCTTGGGATCGCCTGTGCCTGTGCCGGGATCCTTGGGGTCCCCTGTGCCGGCGCCCGGGTCTGGCTGGGTGCCCTTGTCGTCGGGGAGGGTGGTGGTGGGGTCCTTGGCGTTGCCCGCGTCGCCGGGGACCTGGTTGCTCCCTGGGTCCGCGCCCTGGTCGCCGGACGGGTCCTTCTGGTCGCCCTGGTCGGCGTTCTTCTGGTCGGTGTCCTGCTTCTTGCCGTCGTCCTGCTGCTTCTTGTCGTCCTTGAGGTGCGGGTTCGGCGGGCCTTGCTTGTCGACCGCGTGAGCGTGGTCGTTGTGGTGGCCGTGGTGCTGGTCGTGGCCACCGTGGTGATCGCCGTGATGGCCGCCGTGGTGGTCGTGTGAGGCGTGGTGTGCCTGCCCGCCCGACGGTGTCGTGCCGGGGACGGAGACCGCCGAGGTGACTGTCTGGTTCGACCCGCCGCCCATGGGTGCGGCGACGGTCGCCTGAGTCGTGGACGGGCCCCAGTTGATCAAGCTGTCCACGCTGCGCTGCTCGCTCACTGTCCCCTCCGACCGTAACCCGGTGATCGAGACGGTATCCCAGGGCGGGGCACCAGGCACAGAAGGGATGAAAGCCCACGCATGTTGACTGAGAGTTCACGATCCACGTCAATAGCGAAAGTAGCCCCTCACCTGCATGTTTGCCCGAAGGCCCATTAGGTGTTATCTATCCGTGATCTACATACTTGTTAGTTATGTTGCTAGAGGTAGCTACCGTGTCCTTTGATGGTTTTTGTGACGATCGTGCCGTCGCCTGCGCATGGCCGCACGGATGAGGCTCTGCGCTGCGTTAGATCTCGCGAGAGGGAGTTTCAGTGAGCATCACCGGCTATAGCCCAGAGAAGCTCACGCAGGCCGCCGGCCTCGTGGAGCAGGCAGGGCGTGAAATCGAGGGCCTGCGTAAGGGTGTCGAGGTCAAGGTGCAGGAGCTTCTCGGCGCTGCCGCCAGGCTGCACAACCCGAGGGACGTCGGCTGGAGCGGAGCCGCCGCCGAGAAGTACAGGGCCGCCATGCACGACTGGGATCTCCAGGCGAAGAACATCCTGGCGAGTCTGGAGCGGATCTTCGACAACCTGAACATCAGCGCCGGGCAGTACTCCAAGGCGTCCGACGACAACATGAACCTCAAGGTCGGTGCCGCCACCAATCCGGTGAACGACCTCCTCAACCGGCCGGTGGCCACGGGCTGATCCCGCCTCTCACCAGCTCTGAACTCGCCAGGAACGGAGACCCGCATGACCGACCAGACGGTTGTTAACTTCCTCCACATGGAGGACGCGCAAGGCCACCTGATGAACGTGGTCACCCAGCTCGACAAGATCACCGATGATCTGTACAAGAACGTCCAGAACATCCTGTCGGAGCACTGGTTCGACAGCAACAGCGGCGCGCGGACCATGTTCGACGAGGAGCGCTCAAAGTGGGACGTCGCCGAGCAGCAGATGGGTAACGACCTGCACCAGGCCGCCCAGGCGCTCGGTATCGCGAACAGCAACTACCAGGCTGCCGAGGACTTCAACCGGAAGCTCTGGTCTCAGGCCTGAAGACGTACGCCTCTCGCCCTGGTCGCCGCCCCTCCGGGTGGCGGCCGGGCGTACGGCTTTTTACGGAGGAGTGAAGCATGCGCAACGAAGAAGGGGACGGCAGCTCCTTCACCCTCGACCCGAACTGGAAGGGCCTCGACGGGAACGTCACGCTCAGGTACGACGTGGGCAAGATGCGCGCTATCGCCCGGGAGCTCAAGACCCATCTGGAGGGTATCCAGGGCAAGGGTTCTGACGACGGCTACACCACGGGCACGACCAGCAGCATCATGGACCACTGCCAGCTGAAAGAGGCGCAGATCGGCATGTGGGACGACGCACTCAAGTTCGGCAAGACAGTGGGCAAGGAGAGCGGGGGCTCCAAGTTCCACGAGGCCTACAGCGCGTGGGCCCAAGCCGTGGTCGCGGCCATCGAGGCGATCGAGGCCAACGCCGACGTGTATGCCAAGACGAACCCGACACAAGGTGCCTGAGGTGGCTCGTGGGTAGCAAGCGCGAGGAACTGGTCATCTGGGCGTCCGCGATCCCGCAAGGGGCGGAGGTCAACAAGTCCAAGGCGGAGATCGAGAAGCTCCTCGGCGACACCGAGCCGCTCATGATCGACGACGCCGGCTTCGCCTATATGCACGCGTCCAGCGCGGTGCAGGCGATCACCAAGGCCCTGGAGGAGCAGCACGCCAAGCTCGCCGAGGTCTGGGAGGGCCCGACCGCCGCGGAGGTGCAGACGGCCCTGCGGTTGCTGCACGCCACCGGCAACGAGCTGTCGACCAAGATGGACCAGATGAGCACGGCGCTGCGGCTGTACGCCCAGGAGGTGCCCATTGCCCTGCAGAAGGTCCAGGACATCAAGACCGACCTGAAGGAGAAGGACGGCACCTACTCCTCCGTGTCGATGGCCATCGCGGACTCGTACCTCCCGCTGGGCCCCAAGCAGGACTCCGCGGACATCCAAGCCCGCAAGGTCATGTACGAGCTCAACCAGAAGATCTCCAACATCTACGCGGTCAACGTGCCGTACAGCGTGACCTACGAGGTGCCGATCGTCTCGAGCCCCAGCGGCGATCCCAACCAGACCCCGGTGGTCTACCCCGAGAGCTCGCAGGACGACGGCTGGCACCCGGGCAAGTACACCCCGGTGGAGAAGAGCCACGTCACGGACCCCGGACACCGCACCACGGCTCCCGGGACCAACGGCCACGACACGACCGGCGGCCACGACCAGAGCGACAAGCCGGGCGGCACGGACCACACAGGCACCGGCCAGGACGACGGATCCACCGGGTCGGACCACCACACCGGCGACAACGGCGGCACGGACCACTCGGGTGGTACCGATCAGAACGGCACCAACCCGGACGGCACCAACCCGGACGGTTCGCACTCCGACAATGCGGCGGGCCAGCCGCAGGGCGTCACGTCGACCACGAGCCACGACCGTCAGACCACCGTGCCCTCCGTGATCGATCACAACGCGCGGCAGAGCCAGGTGGCCACCTTCACGCCCCACACCGTCGCCACGCCGTACACCCCGACGACTTACACCCCGACGTACACAGCGACGCCGAACACGCTCATCACGCCGAACAGCGCGACCCCGAGCGTGCCGTCGGTGCTGGGTGAGCCGGCGCCGTTCGCGGGGAACGGACTCACCGCCGCCGGCGCGCGTGGCCTGGCGAACGGCAACGGGATGTCCCCGTGGCTCCCGATGGGCGGGGGAGGGGGCGAGGGCGAGTCCTTCGAGCACACCCCCGACCTGAAGGGCGACCCGAACGACTGGACGGCGTCGCACACGGTGACCGAGCCGCGCATCGGCTGAGAAGGAGGGGGACATGGGAGCGCAGGATTACTACAACCAGCTGAGTGCCGGGATGAACTTCACGCCGAGCTCCGGCGTGAAGTTCAAGTCGGGTGAGATCGAGAACACCGGCAAGAGCCTCACGCACACCGGCGACACCGTGTCCTCCCTCTCGAACAGAACCGGCCAGATCGACCTCGGGTGGCCCGGCTACGGGATTTCGGGAAGGGATGCCGGCCACGGGCACACGCAGGCGCGCACCGATCACACCAGCACGCTGAAGGTGGCCAGGGAGGTCCTGGACTCCTGGCAGTCGGCGCTGAAGACCGCCGACGACCGCTACACGGCCGCGGAAGCCGCCAACCAGAAGCCGCCGCCCGGCGGCCCCGAGATCCCCGGCCCGGGCGGCATTCCGAACCTCACGCCCGCGGATCTCAAGACCCCGAAGATCCCTGACCCGAAGCTGCCGGATCCGAAGCTCACCGATCCCAAGCTGACAGATCCGAAGCTGACCGATCCGAAGCTGACCGATCCGAAGCTCACCGATCCCAAGCTGAACGATCCCAAGCTGAACGATCCGAGGCTCACGGATCCCAAACTCAACACGCCGGACCTGAAGAACCCGGACCTGAAGAACCCGGATCTCAAGATGCCGGACACCTCGGGTCTGGATCCGAGCAAGACCAACCTGGGCGACAAGCTCAACATGCCCGACCCCACCAAGACCGGCCTGTCCAACTTCGACCCGTCGAGCCTCAAGACGCCGACCGTCGGCACGCCCGAGGGCGGCAACACCAGGATCGACCCCGGGCGCCTGCCCGGCCTGAATCCCGCCGGAAGCGTCTCCGGCATGGGCCCGAACGGATCGTTGCCGGGCGGCCTGGCGGGCAAGCTCGGCTCCGGGATGGGCGGCATGGGCGGCGCGCCGTTCCTCCCGATGGGTGGCATGGGCGGTGGTGGTGGTGAGCAGGAGAAGGAGCAGTCGTCCCAGTACGACCTGAGGCAGGACGACGAGGGCGTGTGGGGCTTCGACGATGACGTCGCCCCCGATGTCGTCCGGCACTTGGAGGCATGAACATGAGCGAGTCACTGTTCGGCACGAGGAACCGCTTCTTCCTGGCGGCCGCTCTCGCCACCTACGCCGCGGCTGTCATCAGGCGCCCCCTGGCATTTTCCATCGCGGCCGGGATCGGCCTCACGATCGCCGATTCCGACCAGATGAGGGCGGCCAAGGTCCCCTGGAAGACGAAGCAGAACGGGGGGGACACCCAAGAGATCGACCAGCTCATGAACGATGTGAACAAGCTCAAGGATGACTTGAAGAACAAGGCGCACTGGGAGGCGGGCAGCTTCGAGCTCGTCTCCGGGCAGATCGACGAGTACATCAAGCAGGCCAAGAACATGGCGGGCCAGCGCGACGTCGTGGGCGACAACCTGGATGCCTCCGCCAAGCACTACGACATGGTGTCGTGGATCGCCCTGAGCATCGCGGGGGTGATGGCCACCTTGGCCACCCTCTCACTGATGGGCAAGATCAACCTGGCTGCCGCGGTGGCGACCCAGGCGGCGACCAACGCGGGGCTGCAGGGGCTCTGGGAGCGCTTCAAGCCACTGCTGATGAAGGTGGCGGTGTTTGCGGGGGCCACTTACGGCGTATACCAGCTCGCTTCACTAACGAGCCAGCAGCTGGCGATGAAATTCCAGGACATGAAGATTCCCACTGCCACTTTCGGTGCGACCGCACTCGGCAACGACGCCAAGTCCGGTGCGGTGACGCCCGTGGCTATCAAGGATCCGGCTATGGGTGGGCTTCCGGATCTGTCCGCAGGGACCTCTTTGGTCTAATCTGTTAACAAATGGCTACATAGTGAACTCTTGTCAACATAAAGGTAACAAGGCATCATTCTTCTCATTAGGCACTCCAGGTGCCTGTGGGACTAGGGGGCCCTGTGGCGGATGCAGTTTCTGAGCTGCTCACAACACTCTTCAATGCGGTCAAGTCGCTTGGCGGCGACGCCGAAGAGCGGCAGTTGCAGAGGATGTCCGCCGCATGCGAACAACTCGCCGGTGAGCTGGAGAAGGTCGACATCGGCGCGGCGGCCGGCAAGGGCACGTCTGAGTGGTCGGGTGGCGCGGCCGACCACTATCAAGAAATGAGCGGCCGGTACTTCAACCCCGCGGACCGCGTGGAGGTCGTCAAGAACCTCCGCAGCGTGGTCAAGGTCCTCGACATGGCCAGAGAGGCCAGCCACCAGACCAAGGTGGCGCTGAAGGAACTGATCAAGTCGATCATCGAGGCAGTCATCGCCAGCATCGCTGTCTCCCTCGCGTACGGCGCGCTGAGCAAATACGTGGCCTGGGCGGCCAGGGCGCGCATCGCCGCAAAGGGCACCGTCTATGGCACGACGATCATGATGCGCCTGGTCGCGCTCATGAAGCGGCTCGCGGCACCGCTGCGGGCTATCGCCCGGCTCTTCGGTGGCCGCCGTTCGGCTGGCCTCGGGTTGACCAAGTTCAGCGGAAACGTGCTGCAGCCCAAGAACAGGTGGCTCTTCAAGCTGGCGCAGGGCATCGGCGACTCCCGCTTTGCCAACGCCCTGACGTTGGACGGCACCGCGGGCATGTCATTCGGCCAGACGAGCCTGCAGTCGTTCAAGAACTTCTGGAAGGTCGCCTCGCTCAGCTGGACGGGTAACTTCATCTCCAACGGCTTCAGCAGGACGATCGACGGCAAGTCCTTCGTCGCCCCGTTCGGCCTGGGCTACGCGCAGCTGGCGAACGCGTCCTGGATGGCGGGAGCGCTCCCACTCGGCACGACCGGGTGGGCTGCCCTGACCAGGGCTCACCCGTGGCGGATGAACGCCGCGGCCGGCTTCATGGCGGGCTCCATTCCGTCGATCGTCAACGACTCGCTCGAGGGCAAGCCGCTCAGCAAGATCGCGCAGAACGCGGCGATCTTCGGCACCACGGCCGGTATCTACAACGCCGGCTTCGGCTGGGGCGTCGGCAAGCTCGGTCTGAGGGACCCCAAGATGGTCATGGCCGCGGGTTCCTTCGGCGGCCTCATTCCCGGGACCCTGCTGCGGACCATCACGCCGCTCGCCCCCGACCAGGCGCAGCCGCACATCAGCCAGGACGCCCAGCGGAGCTTCCCCACCGAGCCGCGCCCGCAGTCCGCCCAGCCTCCGCAACCACCGCAACCACCGCAGCCCCCACAGCCTCCTGTGACGCAGTCGCCGGTCGAGGTCAAGGTCGGGTCGTGGCCGGTGAACGAGGGCTCGCTGTGGGACATCGCCGAGAAGGTGTACGGCGACGGCCACCGCTGGCGGGAGATCTACGAGGCCAACCGTGACGTGATCGGGCCCGACCCGAACAGGATCGACACCGGCATGACCCTCAAGATCCCCCGCAAGTAGGGGCTAGCGCTAGCCCAGACCCCGCATGATGTCGTCGATCTTGGCGTCGGCGTGGTCCATGAAGCGCTGGTAGCCGTGGGAGATCTCCTGGAACTGGTCCAGGATCTCCTCCGGCGTCTTGGGGACGTCGCTCAGCGCCTCGTTGAGCACGCGCTCGCGTCTGGTCTCGCCGTCGTCCTGGGCTCGCCGTACGGCGAGCGTGATCTCTTCGCTCAGGTCGAGGCTGCCCATGGACAGCGCGCGCGGATCGATGGTGATCGACAGGAGGCGGCCGTTGGCGTCGGTCACGGCGCCTACCTTGCCCTCGGCGCTCTCGCCCTTGCCCTCGATGGCGTCGAGTTCGGCGCGGACCGCCTCCGCGCGCCGGCTCTCGCGGTCCGCGCGCTCGCGGACCGCGTCGAGGTCGCTGAGCTGGAAGTCCATCAGCCGCCGCCGTTGTTGTAGTTCTTCTCGCTGGTGTTGAGGGTCTTGGCCGCGTTGGCCAGGTTCCACTGCAGCGCCTGCACCCACTTGACGGTCTCGGTGTAGAAGGTCCGGTAGTCGCTCGCCAGTTCCTCCGAGCCCTGCGGGACCAGCCCGAACGTGCTCGGGGTTGCAGCCGCGTTGGCGATGAAGTCGTTCAGCGGCTTGGTGAGCGACGTGGCGGTCACGTCGGCCGCCTTGCCGCCCTTCTCGAGGTCCCCCGGCTGGTATGCGAAGCCGTTGCTCTCACGCCCCATGGATCGCTCCCTTTAACTCCTGTTAGCGTGGATCTTACGGAGCATCTACCTAGATGTCACGAATGTGTAAGAGGCGATCTTCAATCGTGCTTTGGGATGGTGAGTGCCTGTCCGATCCTGATCGCGTTGGGGTTGGGCCGATGGCGTCACGGTTGGCCTCGCAGATCTCGCGCCAGCGCGATCCGTCGCCCACACCTTCTGGGCCACGTCCCACAGCGACCCTCATCCGTCACCCGCCAGGTCATCTCTGGAGCGTTCCATGCCGGCAGGCGCAGCTCCTCCGTCGCCTGCCGCCGTAGACGTAGCCGGTGGGCTTGGCGAAGTTCGCGAACCTCGTGTTGCCGAGCTTGGTCATCGCTTCGGCGTTGAACGGCCGCAGCGCCTGCTTCAGCACGCTGGCCGGCTTTCCCGCGACCTTGAGCCGCCCGACCACGGGCAGGGACCGCAGCGCCGTACCGAGCGCGCTCAGCAGGCTGAGGGCCTGCGCGACCAGCCGCATCGAGCGCAGATAGGTCAGGTAGGAGGCCCAGAGCCGGGCCGCGAACCGAAAGGCGTAGAACAGGCCCGCCCACATGACTGCGGTCTTCTGCGTCTACTGGGTGATGTCCACTGGAGTGCGGGCCTTTGTTGGGTCGAGGGCCGGGCCCTGGGGGATCAGGTGCAGTAGGTGGGCGGGCACCGGGGCGACGTCGGTCTCGTCGAAGCCGAGCTTCTCGATCTGATCCGCCGCGATCAGGGGGAAACGGCGGCCCTGGTCGCTGATGAGGTCGTAGGTGGAGATGGCCGACAGCTGCCCGTCGCCGGGGAGCAGACCGGCCAGCGCCGCCCGCCCCGGCGGCAGCAGAACCTGGTCGAAGTGCTCCTGGTTGCCCATCGTGCGTGGCACGGGGATCGCCAGCGTGCCCACGGTCAGAGTCGCCTTGGCCGAGCCGGCCTGCGTGTTGGCGTATACCGCGCACAGGGGCGCGGTGGTGCCGGGTGTGATCAGCTTCGGCAGCGTCGCGGGGAGCCCGCCGCCCATGATCTGCTGGCTCGACAGGTGGGCGTTGGCCGTGGCCGCGTCGATCTTGACCGGCTCGACGGGAAGCTTGCCGTACGCCTGTTTCGTGCGTTTGTCCTGCCACAGGAGCCGGGCCTGCGTGACGGTGATTGGCGCGAGACCGTCGTCGAGCAGCACGTACCAGGAGTCGGCGGCACCGGCGATGCCGGACGCGGTGAAGATCTGGCCGACGCGGGCACGGCGGCCCGCGGGGCCGGCGACGACCTTGCCGCGGTTGCCGATGGCCGGCGAGACGAAGTCCTTCGGGCCGGCCGGGATGGCGTTCAGCCAGGAGGAGGGGACCTTCCTGATGTTGGCGGCGCCCAGCGCCTGCACGCCCTCCGGGCCGATGCGCATGCGCTGGTTCGCCCAGATGATCCAGCCCTGCTGCTGGTCGTCCTTGACGACCAGCGCGCCGCCGGCGACCGGAGCCCCGCCGACGGAGATGCCGCCGACCAGCGTGACGAACTGCTTGACGTCCCCTGCCGGGCCGGTCGTCTCCGAGACGCACGCCGACCACGGGCCCTTGACCAGCTGCGCCTTGGCAGGCAGTGAGTCGGGGGCGCCGGGGATGCCCACCATCGGGCCGCGGCTGAAGCCGGCCAGCGAGGCCGCGGAGACCTTACGCGTCTTGATCTCCCCGGCGTCGAGCAGCAGCCGGGCAGAGACGTAGTTGGCCACCGGCAGCAGCCGGCCGTCCTCCTGGCTGTAGACGAACCTGGCGCCCGTCTCCTCCTCGACCAGCAACTGCCCGGCATCGGTGAGGTTGGTGGCGTTGCCTGGCTTGAGCATCCCCCAGATCCCGAAGGCCGCCGCGACCAGGACGGCCAGCAGCATCCCGCAGAACATCGCGACGTTCTGACGCCGCATCGGCGATTCGGAGACGTCGGGCTCGCCCTGCAACAGGGCCATGCCCAGGCGCTGGGTCATCAGCCGATGCGCCTGGTAGAGGTCCTTCCGAGTCTGCATGCTGCTCCTGGGAGAAGGGCGACTACTGGGACAGCATAGAAGTGGTTGATAACTATGTCCCATTTGAGGCGTGACTGGACTAATCTTGGTGATCTAACGGGAGGTGTTGCTGTGGCAGATGAGAAGGACTGGCCGGGGCTGGACCCAAAGCCCGACCAGATCACCTACAGCGCCAGCAAGCTCAAGAACATCGCGATTGATCTCGCTCGGGACTATGACGTCCTCACCGGCACCAAAGCGGGATCCCTCCAGGACTTTCAGCTGAACTCGTACGTGCCGAAGGTCGTCATGGACGACGAGGCCAAGGCCGTCAAAGCGTTCTTCGACGCGGTGGCCGGAGGAAACGAGGGCTTCCGCACCATCTACGGCAAGGTGGTCGACCAGTACCGCAACGCCATCGGGTTGTTGCTGGCCGGTGCCAAGGACTTCGACTCGCTGAACCAGCTGATGGGCGGCACGAGCATCGTGGAGGATGCCTGATGGCGAAGGAATACGCGGTCAAGCCCTACTGCATCGACTTCGGCGTCCATGACAAGCAGCACGCCGACAAGGTGAAGATGCTCTTCGACACGCTGGACGAGAAGGGCATCGAGAAGGCCGGGGTCGCCTACGGCGACGCCAGCAGGGTCCTCAAGGACACCCTCGGCAAGCTCGAGGACGCTGCCCGAGCGATGGCGGACTGCTGGGGCGACAAGGGGTCCGTCGAGGCGCAGAAGGCTCTCCAGCAGCTGCACCAGACGATCCGGGAGTTCACCGAAAGCGCCGACAAGATGGGCCCGCCGCTGGAGAAGCTCGGCAAGGAGATCATCCCCAAGTACAAGGGCAATTACGGCGGGACGTTCGGGTGGGGCCGCACGTGGGATATTGGCGGCGGCGACGCCCTCAACCTGTTCGCCCGGGACAAGGACGGCGGCTGGAACTTCTTCTCGACCAACAACGGGGTGGCCAAGGAGGAGTTGGAGCACCTCAACAACGACCTGTCGAACATCTACAACAGCCTGCCCGCCTCGGTGCGCGAGGACCTGCCCAAGCTGAAGGTGGCGGGGCCGGAGATACCCCCTTACGAGAACCCGTACAAGGGGCCCGGGTGGGATCCGTCCAAGTACCACGGTTACGACCCGACCTCCTACGACCCGACCTCCTACGACCCGAACGGCCCCGGGACGAACGGCTGGCCCGGATCGACCGGCGGCGATCACGGAGGCAACGGCACAGGAGACCTGGGCGGCGTCGGCAACGGGGACAACGGCACCGGTGGTGACAACGGCACCGGCAACGGCAACGGCAATGGGAACCCCGGCGGGTCCGACGCGAACGGCGGCAACCAGAACGGCGGCGCGCCGAACGGCGTCACCAACCCCGCTGGAGTGACGCACCCCTCGGTCGCCGATCCCACCAAGGGCTCCCACGGCACGGACCTGTCCCAGTACCACCAGCCGAAGATCGACCCGACCAGCCTGACCACGCCGAACAGCACCACGCACCCCTCGGTCACCCACACGCCCACCGGGAACGGGTCGCCGACCTCGGCTGTCACGCTGCCCAACGCCTTCGGCGGCGGCGTCGACGCTGCTCGGACGACGCGCCTGGCTTCGGCCGGGGGGCCGTCGAGCGGGTTCTTCCCTCCCGTCGGTGCCACGCCCGCGGGCGAGGAGCAGGAGCATCCGGGCACGACCACCTGGCTCCATGAGGATGACGGCGTCTGGGGCACCGACACCCCCGAAGCCCGCGATCACCTCATCGCCTAACCCGGCACCCCAAGCCCCGCGGCCCGGCGCTCACCCCGCATCCCCGAGCGCCCCGCGGGGCTCCCGCGCTCAATCGCGTCCGATCGTCCCCGCGGCTCCCCACCCGCGGGCCCGCGCCTGACCGCATCCCAGCGTCCTCGGGGGCCCACATTCGGCCCTACGTCCCCACGCATCCAAGCGCCCCGTAGGCACAGCGTGTGGACCCAGGCCCTACCGCGCCTGTGCGCCCCTGCGGGCACCCCGTCTGCGGGTCGCGCGCCCAACCGTCCGCCGGGGCCCATGTTCGCTCCGCATCCCACGCGTCCGAGCCCTCCGCAGGCACCCGCCAGCGTGCCTCGCACCTGACCGCGTCCGAGCATGTCCGAGGCACGCGTTCGGCCGGCGGGCACCCGCCTAGGAGCCCCGCGCCCGGGCTAGGGGGTGGGGACGGCGGTTTGGATGGGGGTGGTGTTGCCCATGGTGACCAGGAGGCCGCGGCCTGGGGGGCCGCCTACTGAGCCGCGGGGGAGGCGGATTGTGAAGAGGTCGCCGTCCGCGGGGCTCTGGACTGACAGGAGGAGGCCCATTCGGGACTTGCGGGTGTCCGCAATGAAACCGCGGTAGGAGGTCGCCAGGTCGCCGGTGGCTCCGGCGATGATCAGGCCGTGCTCGGCGTCTCTGCCTGTGCGGAGGATCTCGTCGAGGGCTTGTCCGGCGGGGGCGTCGGGGTTGATGAGCTCGGCGTCGTCTACGAGGACGACGTATCGGTCGTGTTCCGCCAGGAGTTCCTGCAGGCCCGTCGCGTTGCCGTCCAGCACCGCCAGCGCCCCCTCCAGGTCGCGCAGCGGGCTGCGTCGGGGGACCACGGCGACGACCGGCGTGCCGTACTCGATGAGCGATCTGGCCATCGTGAGCAGCACCGAGGACCTGCCCGAGCGCGGCGGTCCCGCGACGACCGCGCCGGGGCCGTGGGCAAGCAGGTCGACGCCAAGCGGGGCCAGTGCGTCACCGCCCGCGCCCGCCAGCGCCCACAGCGGCGACGGCGGGACGAAGCCCGGGTCGAGTTCCATGACCTGGCCCGCCGTGATGCGCATGGGCAGCGCGTCGACCCGCAACGGCGGCTCGCCCTCCCAACGCCACCGCCGCCCATACCCGGACTCGCCCACGCCACGATCGATGCTGCTCGGCTGCGGGCTATCAGGGGCAGCGGGTGTGCCGGTGGTGTTGCTTGGCTGCGGTTTGTCGCGGTCGGCGGGTGTGCGGGTGATGATGCCCGGTTGCGGTTTGTCGGGGGCAGCGGGTGTGCCCGTGATGTTCCCCGGTTGCGGGTTGTCGAGGGCCGTGGGTGTGCTGCTGGGCTGCGGGCTGCGGGCAGTGGGGGTGTGGAGGATGGTGCTTTGCTGGGTGTTGGGGGTGGGTACGGCGCGGGCCAGGTGCTGGAGGATGGCCACCTGGGAAGGGCCTGAGGGGTCGTCGGCCAGGAGGGCGATCTGGCTGGAGACGATGCCGTGTTCGCCAATGGTGAGGGCGCGGCCTGGGGGGACCGAGGTGGGGAGGTTCTTGATCGGGAGGCCGGCCAGGCCGTAGTCGGCCGAGTCCGCCAGGCGGAGGAGGAGGCGGTCCTCGAAGAGGGTGGAGACTTGGCCGAGCAGGCACGAGCGGTCGCCGGTGACGACGGCGCGCAAGCCCACCGCAGGACCTTCGCGGAGGAGTTGCATGAGGGACTCGGTCAGGCGGCCGTAGTCGTAGCCCTCGAAGGCCGCGACGTAGCCTTCCCAGCGGTCGACCATGAGCACCAGCCAGGGCAGCCTGTTGCCCGCCTCGCGATATTCGGCCAGGGAGGCGTGTCCGGCCTCGGCCAGGAGTTGCTGGCGGCGGCCGATCTCGGATCTGAGGCGGGTGAGGAGGCGTTCGACGCGGTCGAGTTGGTCGCGGGTGACGACGGCGCCGCAGTGGGGGAGCGACACCAGGGGCAGGAGGGCGCCTGAGCCGCAGTCGATCGCGTGCAGGTGAACGTCGGACGGCGAGGTTTGCGCGGCGATCGCGCCGGCGATGGTCCGCAGAGCGGTCGAGCGCCCGCTGCGGGCGCCGCCCGCGATGAGCAGGTGTCCTCCGTGGACGAGATCCAGAGCGAGGGGCCGCCGGTCCTGCGCCCACGGCCGGTCCGTCACCCCGAACACCAGAGGCTCCACCTCCTCCCACGACTCACGCTCCGCGACGCCGTGCTCAAGGCGCCCGGCGCCACCGTCGAAGGCCCCGACAAGCCACCCCTGGTCGCGACCGCTGGTGGCATTCCCTGGGGCGCGGTCGTCCGTGGTGTTCGCGGGAGTGAGGCCGCCGCTGACTCCCCGGGGGGTGCGGCTGCCGGTGACATTCTCTGGGGCGCGACCGCTGCCGGCATTCCCCAGGGTGCGGCCGTCCGCGGCGATTCCTGGGATGCGGCCGCCGCTGGCTCCTCGTGAGGTGCGGACGTGGGTGGCACCCTCTGGGACGAGATTGGGCGAGGTGGTGGTGGTTGGTGCTTTGGTGAGGTCGGGGGTGAGGCGATGGGACAGGTCCAGGACCGTGTGGGTGGGGAGGGGCTCGAGCCAGGGGCTCGGTTGGTCGGGCACCCCCGCCATGCGGGCGGCCTCGATGAGGGCGTCCACCAGGAGCGTGAGGTCGGTGGTGCCGGTGTCGCCGGCAGGCGTGGGCGGTGCGGGGAGTGGGCGGCCGAGGGTGCGCCAGTCGAGGTCCCCGACGCGGACGAACGCGTCCCCGCTTCCCGAGCCGCGCCCGCCGACCCGGGCGGTCTGCACGGCCGCCGCGGCCCCGACTCCCGACTTCACGTAGCACCGCCCGGGGGTCGACTTCGAGATGCGGGCCGCGTCAGGGAGGTCGATCACGTCGGTGGACTCGGCGGGCTCGGTGACTCGCAGCGCGATGCGCAGCGAGGTGTTGGCCTGGATGTCGGCCGTCACCACCCCGGCCGGCCGCTGGGTGGCCAGGATCAGGTGGATGCCGAGCGACCGCCCGCGCCGCGCGATGTCCACGAGGCCGCTCACGAAGTCCGGCAGCTCGGACACCAGCGCGGCGAACTCGTCGATGATCAGCACCAGCCGTGGCAGCGGCTCCCGCCCCGAGGCGAGGAAGTCCTCGATGTCCTTCGCCCCCGCCGCCAGCAGGAGCCGCTCCCTGCGGCGGATCTCGGCCGCCAGCGATTCGAGCGCCCGCTGGGTCAGGTGGCCGTCGAGGTCGCTGACCATGCCCACCGTGTGCGGCAGCCGTACGCACTCCTTGAAGGCCGCCCCGCCCTTGTAGTCGATCAGCACGAACGTCAGCTGGTCGGGCCGGTTGGCCACGGCCAGCGCGGAGATCAGCGTCTGCAGCAACTCCGACTTGCCCGCTCCCGTGGTGCCGGCGATGAGGCCGTGCGGGCCGTCCAGGCTGAGATCGACGGCGAAGGGCCCGTCGGGTCCCACGCCGATCACGGCCCGGGTGGTGCCCCGCGCCCGCCACCGCGCGGCCACCTCGCGTCCCGTCGGAGCGCGCAGGCCGAGCAGGTCGAGCAGCCGCGCCTCGTCCGGCAGGTTGCCCGCCGAGTCGTCCCTGCTCACGTCGCGGATCGGGGCGATGGCCCTGGCCAGGCGGTCGCACCAGGAGGGCGAGACCAGGTCGCCCAGGATGTCGCCGATCGCCTCGAGCCCGCCGCCGCGCAGTCGTACCTGACCGTCGGCCGCGCAGTCGGCGACCGTCGCGCACTCCTCGGGCAGCAGCCGCTGATCCTCGTCGAGCGCCAGCGTGTAGACGCCCGACCGCGGACCCTGGCGCAGCACCTGCGGCATGCCCGGCAGCCCGCGCAACACCTGCGCGCCGTCGAGCACCACGAGCACGTCATAGGGCCGGACGTCATACGAGGAGAAAGCGGGCGTCTCGGGTCCGCCGAGATCGTCCCAACCGGTGGGGATCTTGCCGAGCTCCGGGATCGCGGTGTTCTGGCGCTCGTCGATGAGCGCGGCCAGCTCGGCGACCCGGCGGGCCGCGGACTCCGGATCGGTGCCGACCAGAGCCACGCACTCCTCGCCACCGCGCGGCGCGCAGTGGGGCAGCCACCGGACCCAGCTCCAGCGACGCTCGCCGTCCGAGTGCGCCGACAGCACCACGATCGCCAGGTCACGCGGGCTGTGCAGGGTGGCGGCCTGGCCGATCAGCCAGCTCGCCAGCGCGGTCGCGGTCTCGCGCGGCCCCGTCACCCCCGCCACGCCCAGGCGCCGCATCGCCAGCGACACGGGTACGGCGCGGCAGATCGGCGGATCGAGCGCCCCGCCCTGCTCCTCGGTGAGCTCCAGGTCGGCGGGCAGGTCGGCGAGACCCACGCGCAGCTTGAGCGCGTCGGCGTCGTGGACACGCCGCTCCCACAGCCGTCTTCGCGGTCCCGTGGCGGTCAGCAGCACCTGCGCGGGGTCGGGGGCGTCGTGCCTGCGGGAGCGCTCGTCCTGCGCCCTGGCCCGCTCGACCGCCTGCCCGTATGCCTCGAGCTCCTGCTTGTGCTGCTTACTCGCCTGACGGTGCTGCTTGCGGCCGTGCCGCCGGTCGCTCCACCACTGGCCGATCATGATCATCGGGGTCATCAGTGCGACCAGCAGGAAGTACCACTGGTGCAGCACGAACGCCAGCGTCAACCCGAGCACCGCGGGCAGCATCGCCGCGAGCAACTGCAGCCGCATGCCCTCGGCCCGGTGTGGCTCCCTCGGCCGTTCGAAGCGCCGCTCGGGCTCGGGCCGCCGCAGCCGGGGCGGCCGGTTGTAGGCCACGCCGCCCTCCGCCCTGGGCGCGAGGTGCGCGTCCCGCGGCTCGATCGCCGTGAGCGTGAACAGCGACGAGCCGCAGGTCAGCAGCGTGTCCTCCGGCCAGTCGCGGGCCTCGGTGAGCGTGCTCGCGGCCAGCTCGGGCTGCGGCCACGGTGAGCTCCAGTGCTCCTGCTTGGCGGCCTCGCGCGCCTCCACCCTGGCCGCCATCTCGGCGACCTCCTCGGCCCAGCGGCCCTTCAACTTCAGCCGCGGCGCCTGCGCGGGCTCGTCGCGGCGTGCCGGCTCGACCGTGATGGCCCCCGGAGTCACGCGTACGGTCGCCGCCTCGGGAGCCAGGGTCGGATCAGCCACGGCTATCGCGCACATGGGATCGGAGCCGATCACGTGCACGCCGAGGCCCAGCCGGTGCACCGCTCCCGCCGCCGGCCCGCCCACCACGCGCACCTCGGCCACGCCGCCCGGCTCCTCGATCACCGTGGAGCGTGCCAACCGGGGGTCGAGCGTCACCTTGTCACCGTCGCGCAGCACCGCCCGCGCCGGGGCCCGCGGATCGAGCGCCTTCCCGTTCCGCCACAACGCCGGCCCGTCATACGCCAGCCCATCGACCACGCCCCGCTCTGAACTCCGGTACGGCAGGCCACCTCGAGAGCCGCGGCGTGATGTCCCGGACCTGCCGAAGGGCATCTCCGGAGTGGGCGCCGTCGGACGCGAGGGCGTCTCCGAGGAGAGCGCTGTGGGATGTGAGGGCGTCTCCGAGGGGGGCGCTGTGGGATGTGAGGGCGTCTCCGGGGTGATCGTTGTGGGACGCGGGGGCGTCTCCGAGGGGAGCGCTGTAGGACGTGAGGGTTCGCGTTCAGGCGTTGCCGGGTCGAGGCGGTGAGGTGGCATGCCGGTGCGGCTGCGGTGCCCCGGGCCCTGGGGCGGAGCGCCACGCGTGTCGTCGGAAGGCTCCCAGGAATGCGTCACCGGAGGAACAGACCCGAGGCCGCCGGGCACGCTCGATGCGGGCACGGAAGGCCCGATCGCGTGATCAGGCGGCGCGGGCACGCCGGAGGTGGTGGGTCCGCGGCGGGCGGCGCCTGGGAACGGAGTGGCGGGTGTGTCCAAGCGAGAACGGCCGTGAGGCGGTCCGGCGGGGCTGTCGCTGTGGGGGTGGTTGTGGGGTGGCGCGGCGGGGGCGTTGTTGTGGGGGCCGTGGTGGGGTGGTGGGGTGGGGGCGGCTGGGTCGCGGTTGAGGAGTTCCTGATGTGGTGGATCGGGAGGGGAGGTGTTGGTTGGGGAGGGGAGGGGGGTTGGGGGGTGGGGGTCGGAGAGGCCGTAGGGGGCGCGGGAGCGGGGGAGGCGGACGACCTTGGCGAGGGGCTCGGGGGAGTCGAGGGCTTCGGCCACGCGGGCCACGGTGATGCCGTCGTCGCCATCGATGACCACGTCACGGTCGCCCTGCTCGCCGAGCACGGTGAGCATGATCCGCATGTGCCGTCTCCTCGGATGGGCCGAGCGGGGCGCACCCCGCGGGCGCCAAGGTAGCGCCCGAAGGCACGTTAGGCGCGCCAGTTGACGTCAACGGCATGGACCGGCTCGCCTGTGGATGACGGGCGCGGCTTCTCGGCTGCCTGTGGACAACCGGTATGAGGCGTCGGACCTGTGCGGATGGCGGGGATGAAGACCCGCATGGCCGTGAATGACAAGTGGGCCTGTGGAAAACTAGCGGGGATTTTGCTCGGCCGTGAGGCCTTTCCTGTGGATGACGCTGTGGAAAACCTAGGGATCGCGGCGTGAGCGGGTGCGGTCGTGCAGCTCTCCGGCCTTCTCCTCGAGCAGCCCCGCGTAGGCGCTCACGTCAGAGGTGACCTCCGCGAGCCCGGTCGCCGCCCGATGCAGCCGCTCCACTACTCGCTCGGTCGCCGGCGCCCCCACGATCCGCTCCACCCCACGTCGCCGCAACTCCTCGACCCGCGACGCGCCGTCCTCCCGCAACCGAGAGACCCGAGTGACCCCGTCCTCTCGCAGTTGGGTGACCCACGAAGTCCCGTCCTGGCGGAGCCGGGAGACCCGCGAGGTCCCGTCCTGGCGGAGCCGAAAGATCCGCGAGGTCCCGTCCTCGCGCAGCCGAAAGACCCGTGAAGCGTCGCCTAGGCGGAGCCTGGTGACGAGGCTGTCGTTGGCCCCCGGGCCGTCCTGGGCCTTGAAGGTGTCCTGGACTCCGGGGGTGTCCAGGACTCGGGGGGTGTCTTGGGCTTCGGGGGTGGCATGGGGGGAGGCGATGGTGGTGTCTCGCCGTATGGGCTGCGGCGGCGGGCGGAGCCAGGCCGGGAGCTTCCTGCGAGCCATGCCGCCAATGATCGCACAAGTTGAACGGGTTCAGAAGCCGTCCAAAAGTATGAATCTTATGAAAAATCCGTGAAAGGGGGGATGAGAGTTAATCTAGTGCCGCATAACCCAAAAAATCGAGAAACGTCAAGTCGGCCAACCCAATAGGCATAACGCAATTCCAGTTGACAGTGTCCTACCTGCGAAACGAGCATGGTTCGGCGCATTCGAGCCCCACCTCGTCACCCGGGTGCACATAATGGCGTGAATTACACAATTAACTCAGCCAATTGGGAGCCCCCCACCCATGAGGACCGCAGAAAAGCCGGGGCTGTCCGCCCCTGCCTCGCGCAAGCTTCCCGTTCCTCCCCGTGAGCGGAAGCCCGCGCTGGCGGCGCTCGCCGTGCTCCTCATCCTGGGCGGGGCGCTGGCCACCACGCTGCTCGTGCTGCGCAGCGGCGACCGGGTCTCCGCGATCAGGGTCACCCAACAGGTCGGCGCGGGCCAGCCGTTCACCGACCGGGTGATCGAGGAGGTCCAGATAGCCGACACGGGCGTCGACTACGTCGCGTGGTCACAAAGACAACGGGTCCTGCAGACCTTCGCCGCGGTGACGATCCTGCCGGGCACGCTCCTGACCAGCGACATGGGCGTGACCGCCAGCCAGGAACTCGGCCCGGGGAAGGCCAGGGTGGGTCTCGCGCTCAAACCCGGCCAGTATCCAGCCGGGCTGGAAGCGGGAGACCGCGTCCAGATCGTCCACGCGGCAGGCCGTACGACACAGCAGGACAGTCAGGTGCTCGCGCAGAGCGCGCTGGTCAACAGCGTGGGCGACAAGGGGCAGATCACCGTGATCGTCGACGCGTCGACGTCGCCGGAGATCGTCGGATACGCCTCCGCCGGCGAGGTCGCGGTGGCCGAGCTGCCCGGAGCGCGCTGAGGTGGCACTGATCGTGCTGGCCGCCGACAAGGGCGCGCCGGGCGTCACGACCACGGCGACGGCCCTGGCGGCGGTGTGGCCGCGGCCCGTGCTGCTGGCCGAGTGCGACCCGGCGGGGGGAGACCTCGCCTACCGGCTGCCCGGGGCCGACGGCGGGGTGCTCAACCCGGCCAAGGGTCTGCTGTCGCTGGGCGCCACCGCGCGCAGGGGGCTCGAGCCCGCGCAGATCCACGAGCACACACAGAAGATCGTCGGCGGCCTCGACGTGCTGGCCGGGCTCACCCACGGCGAGCAGGCCGCGGGACTGACCTGGATGTGGGGGCCACTGGGCCGCACGCTGGCCGCCGTCCCAGGCGCGGACGTGATCGCCGACTGCGGCCGCCTGGGCTCCTATCCCCAGATCGCCGACCTGATGGCGGAGGCCGACCAGGTCGTGATGCTCACCCGCGCCACCCTCGACCACGTCGCCCACCTGCGCGAGCGCCTGTCGATCAGCAAGGCGCACGCGGTCGTGGTGATCGCCGACCCGCGCAACTACCGCGCCTCCATCGACGACGTGCGCCGCGTCGTCGGTCAGAGCGTCGAGCACGTGTACGGCCTGGCCCACGACCCCAAGGGCGCCGAGCTGCTGCGCGGGAGATGGGGCGGGCGCCTGGACCGCACGCTCCTCATCCGCACCGCCCGCGACCTGGCCAGGAGGCTCACATGAGCATGATCGACCACGGTCTCGTCAAGCGCTTCCGCCAGGAGGTCGGCGACCGCTTGGCTCACCAGCGCAGGCTCGACCAGGCCAACGGCCTGGTCGCGATGACGGGCGAGGACGAGCGCCAGTTCGCCAGGGCGCTGATCTCCCAGGTGCTGGAGGAGCACGCGCGCAGCGAGATCGGACTGGGCCGCACCCCGCCCACGGTCGAGGAGGAAGAGGCGCTCGCGGCGGGGATCCACGCCGCGCTGTTCGGCGTCGGCCGCCTGCAGCCGCTGCTCGACGACCCCGAGGTGGAGAACATCGACATCAACGGCTGCGACCGCGTCTTCGTCGGCTACGCGGACGGCCAGGAGGTCATGCACGACCCCGTGGCCGAGTCCGACGACGAGCTGATCGAGCTGATCCAGATCCTGGCCGCATACTCGGGGCTGTCGAGCAGGCCGTTCGACACCGCGAACCCGCAGCTCGACCTGCGCCTGCCCGACGGCTCGCGGCTGAGCGCCGTCATGGATGTCACGCTCAGGCCGGCCGTGTCGATCAGAAGGGCCCGCCTGGGCAAGGTGTTCCTCTCCGACCTGGTCGGCAACAACACGCTGAGCCCGGAAATAGGCCGATTTCTCGCCGCCGCGGTGAACGCCCGCAAGAACATCATGATCGCCGGCTCCACCAACGCGGGAAAGACCACCCTGCTCAGGGCGCTGGCCAACGAGATCCCACAGTCCGAACGCCTGATCACCGTCGAAAGGGCTCTGGAGCTGGGCCTCGACCAGTTCCCCGAACTCCATCCGAACGTGGTCGCCTTCGAGCAGCGCCTGCCCAACGCCGAGGGCCAGGGCGAGATCACCATGGCCGAGCTGGTCAGGAGATCCCTGCGGATGAACCCGTCCAGGGTGATCGTCGGCGAGGTCCTCGGCGACGAGATCGTCACCATGCTCAACGCGATGACCCAGGGCAACGACGGCTCGCTGTCGACCATCCACGCCAACTCCAGCATGGAGGTCTTCAACCGCATCGCCACCTACGCGCTGCAGGCCGACGAACGCCTGCCCATCGACGCCACCCACATGCTCATCGCGGGCGCCATCGACTTCGTCGTCTTCGTCGAGAAGCGCAACGACTTCGAAAGCGGCGGCACCCTGCGCCGTTTCGTCTCCAGCGTCCGCGAGGTCAACGGCTGCGACGGCCGCGTCCTGTCGAGCGAGGTGTTCGTGCCCGGCCCCGACGGCCCCGCCGTACCCCATGCTCCCGTCTCCTGCCTGGAAGAGCTCGCCGCACACGGCTACAACCCGGGGAGCTGGTGATGTTCACGATCGACCCGCTCGCCCTGCCGGCGGGAGCGGCCGCCGGCGCCGGGATCTTCCTGCTGTTCCTTTCCCTGTACGGCATGCGTCCCCGGCCCGCCCAGCCCAGGCGCCACCTGGTCAAGGCGCTGACCACGCGCACCGCGATCGCCGCCGTGGCCGCCGTGCTCGTCCTGGTGGTGACCGGCTGGCCGGTCATGGCGGTGGGCGCGGTGCTGCTGGTGTTCGCCTGGCGGGGACTGTCGGGCGGCGCGGCGGAGGAGCGGGCCGCGATGCGCCGTCTGGAGGGGCTGGCCGCCTGGACGGAGTCGCTGCGCGACACCATCGCCGGCGCGGCCGGGCTGGAGCAGGCCATCCCGTCGTCGATCAGGGCCGCGGCGCCGATGCTCAGACCGCACCTGCGGGCGCTGGTCGACCGGCTGCACACCAGGATGGCGCTGCCCGACGCGCTCGCCCTGTTCGCCGACGAGCTGGACGATCCCTCGGCCGATCTGGTGGTCGCCGCCCTGATACTGAACTCGCGGCTGCGCGGTCCTGGCCTGCGCGACGTGCTGGGCGCGCTGGCCGTATCGGCCCGCGAGGAGCTCGACATGCGGCGCCGCGTCGAGGCCGAGCGCCGCTCCACCCGGCGCAGCGTGCAGATCGTGGTGATCACCGCGCTGGCCTTCGCCGGGCTGCTGGTGGTCTTCAACCCCTCCTACGTCAGCGAGTACCACAGCTGGCTCGGCCAGGCGGTGCTGGTCGTGGTGGCGGGGCTGTTCGGCGCCGGGTTCGCGTGGATGCGCCGCCTGGCCAGATTCGACAAACCCGCCCGCCTGCTCTCTGGGACGGGCAAACCCGCGCAACAGCTGGTCGAGACGGGAGGCGGCCATGGTTGAGGGCGTGCTCGCGGGCGGCGTGTTCGGGCTCGGCCTGTTCCTGCTGCTGCGTGCCCTGTTCCCGGCGCGGCCGGGGCTCGTCGCGAGGCTGCTCGCGCTCGACTCCGTGCGCGACGACGCCGACTCCGCGCGCATCCAGCTCGTGTTGCCCGACGAGGAGGTCAGCGCCTTCCGCCGCGGTCTCGGCGTACGGCTGGCCCGCCTGTACGGGGCGCGCGGCTGGGAGGCCCGCTCGATCAGGGCGGACCTGGCGCTGGTCGGGCGCTCGTTCGAGGGGTTCCTGGCCACGAAGGTGCTGCTCGCGGCGGCCGGGCTGCTGGCGTTCCCGCTGCTGCTCGGCTGGCTGGTGCTGATGGGGTGGGGCACCTCGCTGACGATCCCGTTCTGGAGCGCCGTCGCGGTCGCCGTCGTGTTCTTCTTCCTGCCCGACCTGCAGATCCGGCGTGACGCGGCGGCCAGGCGGCGCGACTTCCGCCATGTGGTCGGCGCCTTCCTCGACCTGGTCTCGATGAACCTGGCGGGCGGCCGCGGCGTCCCTGAGGCGCTCCTGATGGCGGTGAACGTCAGCGGCGACCAGCCGAACTGGTGCATGGCCCGCATCCGCGAGGCGCTCAGCGGCGCCAGGATCGTCGGCATCACGCCCTGGCAGGCACTCGGCCAGCTCGGCGAGGAGATCAACGTCGACGAGCTGCGCGACCTGTCGGCCGCGCTCGGGCTGGTCGCCGACGACGGAGCCAAGGTCCGCGCGTCGCTCACCGCCAGGGCCGCCACGCTGCGCCGCAGGGAGCTGGCCGAGATCGAGGGCCGCGCCGGCGAACGCTCACAGTCGATGCTCGTGGCCCAGCTGCTGCTCTGCGCGGGCTTCGTGATCTTTCTCAGTTTTCCCGCCGCTATGAAGATGTTGGGGTCCTGACATGAACCATCCCTGGATCGTCTACCTGCGGGCCTACCTGGGCATCCGCATCCACCGCGCGCGCACGGCCCCCACCCGCGGCGCGTCGGCCGTCGAGTGGGTGATCATCACGGCGATCATCGCCGGGGTCGCGCTCGGGCTCGCCACGCTCATCAAGACGCTCGTCGAGCAGAAGCAGGGCGAGATCCAGAACTCCTTCGGCGGTGGTGGCGGCAAGACGTGAGCGACCGCGAACGCGGCGCCACCGTGGTCGAGCTGGCCATGCTGATGCCCGTCATCCTCGCGGTGGCGCTGCTCATCGTGCAGGTGGCGCTCTGGTTCCACGGCCGCCAGGTCGCCGAGGCGGCCGCCCGCGAGGGCGCCCGCGTGGCCAGGGCCGCCCCCTTCGACTCCGGCTCGTGGGAGTCGGACGCCAAGGCCAAGGCCGAGTCCGTGGTGCGTGCGATCGGTCCCAAACTGCTGGAGAACGCCGCGGCCAGCACCGGCACGTCCGACCCCGACCAGCGCTGGGTCACCGTCACGGGCAGCGCCGTGCAGGTCGTACCGCTGCTGCCCGACCTCACCTTCACCATCACGGCGACCTCCGGCGGCCCCGTCGAATGCTTCCGCCCCGACAACCAGGGAGATGACTGCCGGTGAAGGAGCGCGGGTCGATGGCGGTCGAGACGGTCATGCTGGCGCCCGTCTTCCTGTTGTTCCTGATGTTCCTGGCCGGGGCGGGACGTCTGGTGCAGGCGCAGGGCGAGGTCAACGGCTCGGCCAGGGACGCCGCGCGGGCGGCCTCGGTGGCGCGGACCATCTCCGACGCGGAGAGCGCCGCCAAGGCCGCTCTCGACCAGGCTCTGAAGGACCGGTGCGGGGCGGCGTCGGTGTCGCTGGCGGGCACCGACTGGCGCGAGGGCGGCCAGGTCCGGGCCGCGGTCACCTGCGAGCTCGACCTCGGCTTCCTCGGCTTCGGCGCGACCAAGCAGCTCACCGGCACCGCGGTGGTCCCGCTCGAGCAGTTCAGGAGGGTTCAGTGAAGCCTCCTTCCCCGGTACGGCGGGCCACGCGGGAGCGTGGCTCGATGTCGGTGTTCACCGTGCTCTTCTCCGTGGTGGTGTTCCTGCTGGCCGGGCTCCTGGTGGACGGCGGGGCGGCGATCAACGCCAGGCTGCGGGCCACCGACATCGCCGAGCAGGCGGCCAGGGCCGGCGCCGACCGCATCGACGTCGAGTACCTCAGGACCACCGGCACCGTCCGCCTGCTGGACGAGACCCAGGTGTGCGCCAGGGCGGACGAGATCGTCGCCGCGTACGGCACGGCCGACGCCTCACCCGCCTCCTGCGCGGTCGGCGGCGGGCAGGCCCAGGTGACGGTGGCGGTGAAGGTCCGCTGGACGGCGCTCTTCCTCGGGGCGCTCGGCTTCCCAGGATCGGAGATGGAGGGGCAGGCCACGGCGGGCCCGGACGCCCGCTAGCCGAGCCAGACCGAATCGGCTCACTCGGTGGATCAGGTGACGACCAGGCAGGACGCTGGACGCCAGAAGGGAGAGGCGATGCCCACGCGAGACCCGGCGCGACCCACAGGGCGGCGGCCCCGGCCCGCCCCGGTGCGGATTCCGGCCAGGCGGACCGTGGGTGACGTGTTCGCCGGCCTGGGTGCGCTGGCGGCGCTCGCCGGGCTCGTGGGCGGCGTGCCGTACCTGCTGCTGAGGTTCGTCGGGCCGCCGGTCTCGGGCGAGCTGCTGAGCCTGGACCTGCTCACCAGCAGGATGGGGCCGAGCACGATCGTCGCGGTGCTGGTGCTGCTGGTGTGGCTGGCCTGGTTCCAGCTGTTCGTGTGCGTGATCGTCGAGGTGTACGCCGGGGTGCGGCGGGTCGGGATGCCCGCCAGGGTGCCGTTCTCGGGCGGGACGCAGGCGCTGGCCAACCGGCTGGTCTCGGCGGTGCTCGTGCTGTTCACCGCGAGCGCGGTGGCGGCGCCGATCGCCAGGATGGGGACCGCGCCGCCGGTGCGGGCGCCGATGACGGCGGTGGCGTTCTCGGCGCCGATCGTGGAGCAGGTGCTCGACACGCACAAGACCAAAAAGGTGTACGTGGTGCAGCCGCCGCACGGGCGCCACCACGAGAGCCTGTGGGAGATCGCGGAGAAGTGCCTGGGCGACGGGCGCCGATATCCGGAGATATACCGGCTCAACCAGCACAAGGAACAGCCGGACGGCACCCGGCTCAGGATGGCCGACCTGATCAGGCCCGGCTGGGTGCTCGACATGCCGGACGACGCCCGCAACATCCACATCGTCCCCGCCTCCCAGGCCCGCGCCCAGACCCTCAAGGAGCACCCCACCTCGGGCCACCGCCCGGTCAGCGCCCACCAGGAGTCGAGCGCCCATCTCGAGGCCGGGACACCCATCGCCCATCACGAAGAGTCGGCGAAACCCGACCAGACCGCGCAGCCCAGCCAGGACCACCTGGGCACGCAACCGCAACCCGGGCAACCGGATCAGACCGCGCAGCCCCACCAAAGCGGGCGGCCTCAGCAGCCGGAGGGAAAGCCGCAGCAGGGCGCCAGGGACGCCGAGCAGGACAAGCGAGGTCAGGAGACCGCGAAACCCAGGAGCACAGAGCAACAGGCCAAGCAGGCGGATGCGGAGGAGGCGGGGCAGGCCGAGGACAGGAGCCCGGGCCTGGACCTGGTCGACTACCTCGCCGGCGGGTCGCTGGCCGCGGCCGGGCTGCTGCTGGTGCTGGCCAGGCGGCGCCGCGAGCAGCTGTGGCGCCGGGCGTTCGGCCACCGCCTGGTCCGCCCCCGCGACGACGCCGCCAAGGCCGAGGTGGCGCTCAGGCTGGGTGCCGACGCTCCCGGGGCCCGCCTGCTCGACGTCGGCCTGCGCATGCTCGGCGCCGAGCTGGCCACGCAGGACCGCACACCGCCCACGGTGTACGCCGCCCACCTGTCCCCGCGCCATCTCGACCTGTGGATCCACCCGCCGGACCCCGACCCGCCCACCCCGTGGACCGACCAGGACGGCGGCCAGGTCTGGCGGCTGGCCGCGCATGAGGGCCGGCTGCTGGCGGGGGGAGACCCCGGCGGCCAGCATGGCGCGCCGTACCCGGGGCTGGTGTCACTGGGCACGGACGCGAGCGGCAGGGTCCTGGTCGACCTGGAGGCGGCGCAGGGCCTGATCAACATCCGCGGCCCGCAGACCACCGCGGCCCTGGCGGCGCTGGCCGTGGAGCTGGCCACGAACCGCTGGTCCGACCGGATGCGCATCACGCTCGTCGGCTTCGGCGAGGAGCTGACCGCGATCGCGCCCGACCGGATCAAGGCCGTCGGCAGCCTGGCCGAGGTGCTGCCCGAGCTGGAGGCGACGGCGGCCCCGCGCGACGAGGTGCTCACCGGGCGCGTCAACGGCAGCCCGCGCGACGCACAGTACCTGCTCAGCGCGGTCGCCCCGACCCAGGACGAGGCCCGCCGCCTGGCCCTGCTGGCCCGTAGGGACACCGCGGGATACGTGGTGACCGGCGAGGTACCGCACGCCACGTGGACCATGGAGATCACCGAGGACGGCCGGGCGCGCATCGCCGAGCTGGGCTTCGAGGTCGAGGCGCAGTTGCTGCCGCGCCGCCACTACCGCGCCCTGATCGAGCTGTTCCGTACGGCGGAGCAGCTCGACGGCGAGGCGATCCCCGACGACGAGCCGCTGGAGTCCACCCGCCCGCCCGCCATCGAGATCCGCACCCTGGGCCCGATCGAGGTAGTCGGCGCCGAGGTGCTCGAGGAAGGCAGGCAGGCCCTGGCCACGGAGCTGCTGATCTACCTGGCCACCCATCCGGGCGGTGTGCACCCGGTGGTGCTCGGCGGCGTGCTGTGGCCGCGCGGCGTGCAGGCCATGGTCAGGGACGCCACGATCGCCAGGGTGGCCGACTGGCTGGGCGAAGACGGCGACGGGAACCCGCACCTGTACGCGGACGAGGCGGGCAGGCTCCGCCTCGGACCGGAGGTCCGCACGGACTGGGCGCTCTTCCGCGAGCTGGTGCGCCGCTCCCACGGTGACGAGACGGCCAGGGCCGTCCTGCTGGAGCGGGCGCTCGGTCTGGTCAGAGGCCCGCTGCTGAGCGGCAGGCCGCCGGGCAGGTACGCGTGGCTGGCGGCCGACGAGCTGGAGTACGACGTGGCGGCCGGGGTGGCCGACGCCGCGCACCGGCTGTGCGAGATCAAGCTGGTGCACGGCGACCCCGACGGGGCCGTGGCGGCGATCCGGGCCGCCTTGTTGCTGGCGGCCGACGACGAGGGCCTGTGGCGGGACCTGCTGCGGGCCACGCACGCCACGGGTGACACGGCCCGGCTCCGGGCCGTGGTGGATGGGTTGTCCAGAAGGTCCGCGTCACACCCGTACGGCGGTGGGATGGCGCCCGAGACCGAGGCGCTGATCGACGAGCTGCTGCCGTCGTGGCGCATCCACGTGGTCAGGGAGTCGACGGCATGAGGCGTTCACTGCTCGTGTTCCTGCTGCTCGTCGCGGCATGCGGCCCAGCGGACAAGCCGTACACACCCAGAAATATGCCGACAAATGCGGCAAAAGCCGTGCAGGCCCCGCACACGCAGACGATCAAGATAAACGACGACCTGCGAGTGCTGGTGGAGTGGCCCGCGCAGACCGATCCGCTGATGAAGGTGCTCTCCGGTTACTACGTGGGCTCGTGGAAGGCCGTCGTGTCCGACGACGACGGTTACCTCAGCCGGGTCGAAGATCCCGCGGCGCGCGAGGCGTACGACTGGGTGAAGGGCTTCACCGATGGCCGGCGGTCGGTGAAGGGGACGGCCCGGCTGTACTCGCTGCGGGTCGCCGCGGTCATGGGCGACGGCGCGCAGATCAACGCATGTGTGGACGAGTCAGGACTGCGGCTGGTGGCCAAGGACACGGGCGAGGTGGTCGCCCGCCAGCCGTCCTGGACTCGGGCCCCCTACCTCCAGGCCGTGGTGGCGCATCGCGGCGACGACGGTGTGTGGCGGGTCAAGGGATTCCGCCACAGCGCAGAAGGGTGCAGCCGATGAAGGGCCTGATCTCGCTGCTGGCCGCGGGGCTGATGGTGGTCAATCCGGCGGATCCGGGTGGCCCGCGCGGCGACGGCTTCCAGGACGGTCGTACGGCGGGCGTCAAGCTCTCCAACTCCAAGATCGTCATCACCGGCAACGGCGCCAGGGGCGGGACCAGCGACGGCTACCAGATCCAGCGCCCGTGCTGGTACGAGCCGGGACCCGACGCGGCGAACATGCTCAAGACGCAGCAGGACGTGCGCGACTACTGGTTCCGCATGCACCCCGACGGCAGCGAGGCGGAGTTCCAGAAGTTCCTCAAGCAGTTCAAGGACAAGATCGGCAAGCCGGGACGCTGGTGGACGCCCGCCTACAATGACGCCGATCCCAAGGGCCGGGCCTGCTGGGGCGGACTCGACCCGTTCGCGTGGGTGCCGCCGGGCACCACGCCGCCCGCCGGGATCACCTTCGAGCAGCTGGCCCAGATCGCAAGGGCCGCGCTGACCGTGCCCCAGCCGGCGATCAAGCTCAACCCGGACGCCAAGAGCTACGTGAACCTGCCCACCTGGGTCTGGCTGGACGGCGTCGGCCAGCCGCGCCGCTCGGTCACGGCGACGATCCCCGGCGTTATGAGCGCCACGGTGGTGGCCACGCTCGAGAACATCAAGATCGACCCGGGCACGACGCCTGACCGGGCCGAGGTGCGCGGGGAGTGCGGCACGTCGGGCAAGTCGTACGTCAAGGGCGGCCAGTTCACCTGCGGCGTGCGCTATCTGCACGCCTCCGTCGACTGGCCGCGCCAGGTGTATGTGCTCAAGGTGACCACGGTCTGGCCGGTGCGCGTGGCCGAGCGGGTGGTGCCGTTCCAGTACGCGCCCGTGGAGGTGGACGCGACGCGCGACGTGCCGGTGGGTGAGGTGCAGAGCGACGTCAAGCCCGGCGAGGGATGAGCCGCCGACCCGCTGAAGCTCAGCCCGCGAGCGTCTTGGCCAGCTCCGCCAGCTCGGGCACGGCGGTGGCCTCCGCCAGCACCTCGTTGAGCACGGCGTCGTGCGTCGGGCCCGCCTGCTCGAGCAGTTCCCTGCCGGCGGGCGTGACCTCGGAGTAGATGCCGCGTCGGTCGTCCTCGCACAGGAAGCGGCGCAGCAGCCCGCGCTTCTCCAGGCGCGTCACCAGCCGCGTGGTCGCGCTCTGGCTCAGCACCACGGCCCTGGCCAGCTGCTGCATCCGCATGTGCCAGCCGTCCTGCCTGTTGAGGACGTCCAGCACGGTGTACTCGCTCACGCTCAGCTCGTGCTCGCGCTGCAGGGCCCGCTCCAGCTGCTCCTCGATCCTGGCGTGCAGGGCCGCGAGCCGCCGCCAGCCCTGCGCGCGCGCCTCGACGGCGTCATCGGCGATTGGCATGACGTCCACCTTCGTTGTATGGTCCGATAGTCGGCGTGTGCAATTAATGTCCACGCTTACTAACGTCGTCTGAGGAGTATTCTATGCCTCTCGCCCTGTTCGCCCTGGCGATCAGCGCCTTCGGCATCGGGACCACCGAGTTCATCATCAACGGTCTGTTGCCCGAGCTCGCCGCCGATTTCAGCGTGACGATCCCGGCGGCCGGGCTGCTCGTGTCCGGGTACGCGCTGGGCGTGGCCGTCGGCGGGCCGCCGCTGACCATGCTGGGCAGCCGGTTGTCACGCAAGACCATGCTGCTGGCGTTGATGGTGCTGTTCATCGTCGGGAACCTGCTGTCCGCTCTCGCGCCCTCGTACGGCGTGCTGATGGTGGGCCGGTTCCTGGCGGCCTTCTCGCATGGCGCCTACTTCGGCGTCGGATCCGTGGTGGCGGCCGAGGTGGTCGCGCCGCAGAAGCGGGCCAGCGCGATCGCCCTGATGTTCACCGGATTGACCCTGGCCAACGTACTGGGGGTGCCGCTCGGGACGTGGATCGGGCAGTCGTTCGGCTGGCGTGCCACGTTCTGGGTCGTCGTGGTGATCGGTGTGATCGGGCTGGCGGGGGTGCTGGCCCTGGTGCCCGCCTCGCCGCGGCCGTCCTCGGGCGGGGTGCTGCGGGAGCTGGCCACGTTCCGCAAGGGCGGGGTGTGGCTGGCGCTGGCGATGACCGTGTTCGGGTTCGCGCCGGTGTTCGCGATCATCACGTTCATCTCGCCGATCATGACCGGAGTCGCTCACTTCTCGGCGGGCGCCGTGCCGGTGGTGATGGTGCTGTTCGGCATCGGGCTGGTGATCGGCAACCTGATCGGCGGCAGGCTCGCCGACCGCGCCGTCATGCCGAGCATCTATGTCTCCGTCGCGCTGCTCACGTTCTTCGCCGTGGTCATCGCGCTGGTCTCGGCCAACCAGGTGGCCTTCGTGATCGCGATCACGCTGTTCGGGGTGGCGGCGTTCGCCACGGTGCCGCCGCTGCAGACCCGGGTGCTGGATGCCGCCTCCGGGGCGCCGACGCTGGCCTCCGCGGCCAACATCGGCGCGTTCAACCTGGGCAACGCGATCGGCTCGTTCGTCGCGGGGCTCACCATCGACGCCGGCCTCGGATACACGGCCCCGGCCTGGACGGCCGCGCTGCTCGGCCTCGTCGGCCTCGCGGCGGCGGGCCTGGCCGGGGTCCAGGCCCGCCGGCACGCGCTGGCCACTGTCTAGGAACGGCTCGCCGCCTCGTGGGCCAGGAGCCACTCCTTGACCGGCACGCCGTAGTAGTAGCCGCCGAAGCCGCCCGTGCTGGGCAGGACCCGGTGGCAGGGGACGAACGGCGCGATCAGGTTCTGCGCGCACGCGGAGCCTGCCGCCCTGGCGGCGGTCCTGGGCATTCCCGCCCGCTCGGCCAGCTCGGCGTACGACACCGTGGTGCCCGCCTTCACCTCGCGCAGCGCCCGGTGGAGCTCCTTGCGGGTGGGCGTGCCCGGCTGGTCGACAGGGAGCGCGTCGATGGCGTCCAGGTCGCCGGCGAAGTAGGCCGTGGTCGCCCTGGACACCTTGCCCAGGTCGTCCACGACCTGCATGCCCTCCGCCTGGAGCTCGGGGGCCAGCCGTACGAACATCTCCTTGGGCTCCTGCGTGAACCCGGCCGCGACCAGCACGTCGTCGCGGACGAGCAGGGAGAGCGGGCCGATGGGGGTCGGCAGGACCTGAGCCTTGATCATGATGAACTCCACAGGTGCAGGGCGGCGTAAGCCCGCCAGGGCCGCCACCGTTCGATGTGATCTCGGGGGATGTCCAGGGCGGCCATGCGCTTGTCGAGCACCAGGTCGCCCGTGGGCCAGGCGTCCGGATCGCGCAGCGCCCTGAGCGCGACGTAGCTGGCGGTCCACGGGCCGATCCCCGGGACCTCGAGCAGCGCCGCAACGGCCTCGGCGGGATCCTGGCCGCCGTCGAGGTCGATCTCGCCGCCGGCGATCCGTCCCGCCAGGTCCTGCATCGTGGCGATCCGCCGGTTCGTCAGACCGAGCCCGGTCAGGTCGGCCTCGGCCAGCAGCTCCGGCGTGGGGAAGAGCCCGTCGGCGCCCGCCCTGGCCACGATCCTGCCCAGCAGGGTCCTGGCCCCCTTCACGGAGACCTGCTGGCCCACCACCGCCCGGACGGCCAGCTCGAACCCGTCGAACGCGCCGGGGACCCGCAACCCCGGCCGCGCCTCGACCAGCGCCCGCAGCGAGGTCGCGCCCAGCTGCTCGGTGATCGCCCCCGGGTCGGCGTCCAGGTCGAGCATGCGACGGGCCCTGGCCACGATCCGGGGAAGCTGCCGGGTGTCCGAGATCGTGGCGTCCAGCGCGATGTGCCCCGCCAGCGGCGTGAGCGTGATCGTTCCGCCGGGCACGAGCCGCGTGTAGGAGGACCCGTCGGCCACCTCAAGCCCGGGAATCGCGCGGGAGGCCAGGAACGCGAAGACCCCGCCGGCGTCGTACGGCTCGCGCCGGTTCAACCGCAGCCGCAGCGTCGCCGTCCCCGCCTCCTCGGCGGGGTGCCGGGGACCTGCCGTGGCGCGCAGCTCGCTGGGCGTGAAGCCGTACGTCTCGCGCATCGTGGCGTTGAACTGCCTGACGCTGCCGAACCCCGCGGCGAAAGCCACGTCGGTGACCGGCAGCGCCGTCTCGGTGAGCAACTGCTTGGCCAGCAGCAGCCGCTTCGTCCTGGCGACCGCGAGCGGGCCCACGCCGAGCTCGCCCACGAACAGGCGGTGCAGGTGGCGTTCGGTGATGTGCAGCCTGCGCGCCAGCCCGGCCACGCCCTGCTCGTCCGCCGCGCCGTCGTCGATGAGCCGCAGCGCCCGGCCGATGAGGTCGCCCCGCAGGTCCCAGCCGGGATCGCCGGGCGACAGCTCGGGACGGCACCGCTTGCACGGCCGGAACCCGGCCGCCTCCGCCGACGCCGCGTGCCGGTAGAAGCGCACATTGCGGGACGCCGGCGTGCGGGCCGGGCAGATCGGCCGGCAATAGATGCGCGTCGTCGTCACCGCCGTGTAGAAGCGCCCGTCGAACCGGGCGTCCCGGGCGCTGACCGCCCGGTAGCAGGAGTCGAAGTCGAGCTCGAGTGGTGACATGTCCTCGACGATATGCCGTGATCGAGGACCGTGACTGGCGGGAATCAGACCTTGCCGTGAAAGTGCAGGTGAGCACGTCGAAGGCACCGATCAGCGGGAATCGGACATCGCCTCGTCACGGTTCCCTGCGCAGTGGCGAGAGCGTGATCGGCACCCAGCTCAGCGCCATGACGATCGCGCCGGTCCACATCGGCACGCGGACGCCGCCCACCTCGCCGAGCAGCCCCGCCAGCAACCCGCCCACGCCCAGCGCGCCCGTCAGCAGCAGGCGCATGGTCGCGGTCATCCTGCCCAGCATGCCGTCCGGCGTGACACGCTGCCGCAGGCTCACCAGCAGCACGTTGTTCACCCCGGTGCGGAACGTCAGCACGAACCACCCCGCCGCCGCTGCCACCAGCCAGCCGCCGCGATCGAGGAACGGCGTGACGAGCGCCGCCGGCGCCGTGGCCAGGCTGACCAGCCACACCGCCCGCCCGGTCCCCAGGCGCCGCCCGATCAGGTGCGCGGCCGACGACCCGGCCAGCACGCCGAGCCCGCCCACTGCCAGGTAGGCCCCGAGCACCCAGGCCGGATACCGCAGCTGCTCGACGATCAGCACGGGCAACAGCACCGAGCACAGCGGGAAGGCCAGGTTCGCCATCGCCCCCTGCACGCACGCCGCCACCAGCACCGGGTTCCCGAACAGGAACCGCACCCCGTCACGGATCCGCTGGTCACCGCCGGCCGTACCGTCCTCGGGGTGAGGCTCGGGGACGCCGCGCAGCCAGAGCGCCGACCACAGGTAGGACAGCGCGTCCAGCAGGATCGCCACCGGCGCGCCCGCGAGCTGCACCAGCACGCCCGCCAGGCTCCTGCCCGCGATGTCCATCCCCGCGCCCGTCCCCACGAGCAGCGAGTTGGCCGCCGTCAGCCGGGAACGGCCGACGAGCCCGGGCAGCAGGCTGTAGGAGGCCACGTCGAACAGCAGCGACCCGCCGCCCACCAGCACCGCGACCGCGTACAGCTGCCCCATCGACAGCCACCCCGACCACCAGGCCACCGGTACGGTCACCAGCGTCGCGGCCCGCAGCACGTCCATCCCCACCATCAGCGGGCGCCGCCTGACGCGGTCCACCCAGGCGCCCGCGGGCAGCCCGAGCACGAGCACGGTCAGCGTCCCGAGCGCGGACAGCAGTCCGAGCTGGGCAGGGCCCGCGTGCAGCGCGGTGACGGCCAGCAGCGGGAGCGCCACGTAGCTGATCTGGCTGCCGAGCTGGCTGACGGCCGCGGCCAGATAGACGTTGCGGAATCCGGAGTGCCGCAGCAGCGGCGGCGTTTCTACGACGGTCATGCCGTAGACGATCCGAGACGGCGCACCGGAGTGCTATTGATTAAGTGTGAAGCGAATCGAACTGCCCTTCACGTCGCAGGACGTGGCGAACATCCGCTTCGCGATCTCCCCGCTCGGCGAGGTCGTGGCCAGCGTCCGCGTGGTGAAGGATCCGGACGCGCACCCGCTGCTCAAGCCGTGGGTGCACGAGGTCCGCCGGCGCCTCGCCGACGTGGACTGGCGGCTGCTGTCGGCCCTGGTCCCCGTGCCGACGGTGACGATCGCGGGCTTCACCTGCACGCCGCCCTCCACCTCGATGCCCGACCTGGAGCTCGAGCTGGCCACGATGCGGGGCGCGGCCGGCAGGGTCAGGTCCGACCTGGAGGACGCCCGCGCGACCCACATCCGCGAGCTCTACGACGACCCGGACAAGGGCCTGGAACGGCTGGCGGGGGAGGTGTCGGCCTACTGGGAGGCCGCCATGGCGCCCTACTGGCCGCGGATCAGGTCGCTGCTCGAGGGCGAGGTCCTCTACCGCGCCCGCCTGCTGGCCGAGGGCGGCGCCCAGCGCATGCTCGCCGACCTGGACGAGGCCATCACCTGGCAGGACGGACGCCTGTCCGTCAGGCACCGGCACGCCTCGGGCACGCGCAGCCTGCGCGGCCTGGGCCTGCTGCTCGTCCCGAGCGTGTTCGTCTGGCCGCGCGTCTTCTCGGTGACCACGCCGCCCTACCAGCCGACCGTCCGCTACCCGGCGCGCGGCATCGCCACGCTCTGGGAGCGCCAGGCCGCCGACGTCCCCGAGGCGCTGGCCGCCATCCTCGGCAGGACCAGGGCCCGCCTTCTCGCCGAGCTCGACCAGCCCGCCTCCACCCAGGCCCTGGCCACCCGCCTGGACCTCTCGGAGGCGGGAACCAGCCAGCACCTCACAGCGCTGCGCCGGGCAGGCCTCTGCACGGCGCACCGGACAGGCCGCTACGTCCTCTACGCCCGGACCGACGTGGCCGAGTCCCTGGTCAACGGGGCGCCGTGACGGCGGGCAAGCGTCACCGACTCGCCGGACTCGCCGGTCGCGGGTCCTCCGCCGGAGTACGGCGGGCGGCCGGTCCGCACGGCCGGCCGTACGAGATCCTGTCCTACTTGGAAGAGACCCCGACGCCCAGGTCGAACTCGCGGTAGACGCGGGCCCAGAAGCCGTCGCGTAGCCACACGCGGGCCTCCGGGTAGGGGCGCAGCGAGTGGCCGAGCTCCTTCTCCGCCTCGATGAGCAGCTCGGTGTCGATGACCGTGGGCAGGATCGGCCCGGGCAGCAGGTCGCGGATGTTGTCGCGGCCGCGGGTGAGGATCCACTTCTGCGCCACGTGCTCGCCCACGTCCTCCACACGCGGACGCGACGGCCCGAGCTTGGCCACCTGGCCCGGCTTGACGTGCGGCTTGGCGGGCGCCCGGCCGGCGAAGACCTGCGCGGGCGAGGGTGCCACGGCGGGCGGCGTGACGGGCACGGGCTGCGGTGCGCGGGAGAAATACGGCCTCAGGAAATCAGCGGAGATCACTTCGACGGTGTCGGACTCCCACACGAGGCGTTCGGCCTGGTTCGTGCCATAAGGTGGCTCGACGCCCCACAGGTGAATGCGGACCCCGTAGGCCTGGGCGGCCTCGACGGCGGGCACCATGTCCTCATCGCCCGCCAGCAGGATCGTGTCGGTCACCGCGTGATGCCTGGCCAGCGCCTCCAGATCGCTCCTGATCTGCGCGTCAACGCCCTTCTGCTGGCCACGGGCGTTCAGGTTGCCAAGCCGTACCTTCACCCAGGGCAGCTGGGCGATCACCCGCTGGTCGACGGTGGGCACGCGGTCACGAGCGGCGTCATACCAATAGATCCGCAGAAGTTCGCCAGAAATACGTTCCTCTGCATGTTTCTGTAGACTCTGGATCAGCTCATCGGCGGCCACCCGATATTCCTTGCGCTCCTTGGCGCCGAGCAGCACTTCACCTGCGGCAGCGTACAGATAGCCGACATCCACGAGTACGGCGTACTTGGCTGCCACGGGATGCGGCATGAGGTCTGGGATGGCCATGTCGTCCTCCAGGCCGCGGCGTTAGTTGATCGGCCGACTATATACGCCTTCTTTTCTAGATAGTCCCAACTCCCGGGGAGCTTGACACCCGTTTCCTGGGATCTATCTACGGAAGGGCGCTGTTTCGCCAAGCCGTCTTCCCTGGCGCGAGTGGCTTACGCATCCCTCGGGCCGGGTTTCGCCATGTTTCGGTCTTGCGTACGGCAGGCCGTGGCTGATCCGTGTCGCGGGTGGCGAGCACGGCCACCAGAGCGGCGATCTCCTCAGGTGTGGCGTCACCGCGGACAATGCGCAAATGCGTGCTCATAGTGGGATGTTGCCATGCTTCTTGGCCGGCAGCGACGCCCGCTTGTTGTGCAGCGCCCGCAGCGCCCTGACGATCTGGCCCCGCGTCTCCGACGGGCGGATCACCGCGTCGACGTAGCCGCGCTCGGCCGCGATGTACGGGTTGGCGAGCGTGTCCTCGTACTCGGTCACCAGCCGGGCCCGCTCGGCGTCCGGGTCCTCGGCGGCGGCCAGCTCGCGCCGGTAGAGGATGTTGACCGCGCCCTGCGCGCCCATCACCGCGATCTGCGCGGTGGGCCAGGCCAGGTTCACGTCCGCGCCGAGGTGCTTGGACCCCATGACGTCGTAGGCGCCGCCGTACGCCTTGCGGGTGATGACCGTGACCAGCGGCACCGTGGCCTCGGCGTAGGCGTAGAGCAGCTTGGCGCCGCGCCGGATGATTCCGTTCCATTCCTGGTCGGTCCCCGGCAGGAATCCCGGCACATCCACAAATGTCAGGATCGGGATATTGAATGCATCACATGTTCGTATAAATCGTGCTGCCTTCTCGGATGCGTTGATATCGAGGCATCCGGCGAAATGCATCGGCTGGTTGGCCACGACGCCGACCGGCCTGCCGTCCACCCGGCCGTAGCCGACCACGACGTTGGGCGCGAACAGCGCGTGCACCTCGAGGAACTCCCCGTCGTCCAGCACGTGCTCGATGACGCGGTGCATGTCGTAGGGCTGGTTGGCCGAGTCGGGGATGAGCTCGTCCAGCTCTGGATCGGGGTCCAGGTCCTCGGCGCTGTCGTAGGCGGGCGCCTCGTCGAGGTTGTTGGAGGGCAGGTAGGACAGCAGCGCCTTGACGTAGTCCAGCGCGTCCTGCTCGTCGGTGGCCTGGTAGTGGGCCACGCCCGACTTGGTGTTGTGCGCGTGCGCGCCGCCCAGCTCCTCGAAGCTGACCTCCTCGCCGGTCACCGTCTTGATGACGTCGGGACCGGTGATGAACATGTGCGAGGTCTGGTCCACCATCACCACGAAGTCGGTCAGCGCGGGGGAGTACACGTGCCCGCCGGCCGCGGCGCCCATGATCAGGGAGATCTGCGGGATGACGCCGGAGGCGTGCACGTTGCGCTTGAAGATCTCGGCGTAGAGGCCGAGCGCGACCACGCCCTCCTGGATGCGCGCGCCGCCGCCCTCGTTGATCCCGATGATCGGGCAGCCGGTCTTCAACGCCAGGTCGAGCACCTTGACGATCTTCTCGCCGTACACCTCGCCGAGCGAGCCGCCGAAGACGGTCACGTCCTGCGAGAAGACGCACACCTGGCGGCCGTCGATCGTGCCGTACCCGGTGATCACGCCGTCGCCGTAGGGTCGGCGGCTCTCCAGCCCGAACATGGTCGAGCGGTGCCGGGCGAACTCGTCGAACTCCACGAACGAGTCCTCGTCCAGCAGAGCGAGCACCCGCTCGCGGGCCGTCATCTTGCCGCGCGCGTGCTGCTTGTCCACCGCCGCGGCGGACCCGGCGTGCATCGCCTCGTCCAGCCGTCTGTCCAGATCGGCGATCTTGCCCGCAGTGGTGTGGATATCCGGTTTTTCCGGCATAGCCTCAGCAGCGCTCATGCGCGCAAGGTTAACGCGCCTCCTACAGTGGACTCCATGACGGAGGCGGTTCGGACGCAGGGGCTCTTCAAGCAGTACGGTCCCCAGATCGCGGTGGCGGGGGTGGATCTGGTCGTCCCGGCGGGAAGCTTCGCCGGGCTGGTCGGCCCCAACGGAGCGGGCAAGACGACCACGCTCAGCATGATTACCGGGCTGCTGCGGCCGAACGCCGGGCAGGCCTGGATCGACGGTCTCGACGTGTGGCGCGACCCCCTCCAGGTCAAGGCCCGCGTCGGTGTGCTGCCCGAGGGCCTGCGCCTGTTCGAGCGCCTGTCCGGCCGCGAGCTGCTGATCTACAACGGCCGCCTGCGCGGCATCGCCAAGGGCGACGTCGAGCAACGCGCCGAAGAGCTGCTGGCCGTGATGGATCTCACCGGCGCGGCCGACAAGCTCGTCGTCGACTATTCCACCGGCATGCGCAAGAAGATCGGCCTGGCCGCCGCGCTGCTGCACAACCCGTCGGTGCTCTTCCTGGACGAGCCGTTCGAGGGAGTCGACCCGGTCAGCGCGAACACGCTGACTGACGTGCTGCAGCGCTTCACCGCCTCCGGATCCACGGTCATCTTCTCCAGCCACGTGATGGACCTGGTCGAGCGGCTGTGCGACTGGGTGTCGGTGATGAGCGGCGGCCACATCGTGGCGCAGGGCCCGCTGGCCGAGGTGCGCGGCGGCCGCACGCTCAACGAGGCGTTCCTGCAGCTCGTCGGCGGCCCGCGCAACAGCGGCGACACCGGGCTGAGCTGGCTGGGGGCCAAGCAGTGACCACGGTCGCGCTGTTCGCCCAGCTCAAGCTGCGGCTGCTGGCGGGCAACCTGCGCGCGGACACTCAGCGCAAGATCGGTTTCATCTTCACCCTGATCCTCGCGATCGGCCTGGCCGGGCTGGGCTTCCTGCTGATGAGCCTGCTGCGCCTGGCGCCGCACGATGTGGCGGCCCAGGTCGTGATCGTGGTCTACACGTTCATGCTGATCGGCTGGATCGTCGTGCCGCTGCTGGCCTTCGGGCTGGACGACACGCTCGACCCCGCGCGGCTGTCGCTGTTCCCGCTGCGCACCGGGCAGCTGGCGGTGGGCATGTTCACCGCCTCGGCCACCGGCGTGTGGCCGCTGGCCTCGCTGATCGTCACGTTCGGCGGGATGGCCGGGCTCGCCTCCGGATTCGGTGGCCTGGTGCTCGCGGTGCCTGCCGTACTGCTGCAGTTCGCGCTGTGCCTGGTGGCCTCGCGGCTGGTGACGACGGCGCTGTCGAGCGGGCTGCGCAGCAGGCGCGGGCGGGACGTGCTCGCGGTGGCGGCGGTCCTGGTGGTGGTGCTCGCGCAGCTGCCCAACCTGATCATCAACAGGGGCCTCGGCGACCCCGGCGCGATGCTCGACCGGCTGGCGAGCGTGCTGCGCTGGTCCCCGTCGGGGCTGGCCGCGCATGCCATCGCCGACGGCGGGCTGGCCGGGCTGGCGGAGCTCGTCGTGCTGGCGGCGCTGGTGCTGCTGCTCGGCTGGCTGTGGATCAAGGCGCTCAGCCGGGCGCTGGTGACCCCCGACGCCTCCACGCAGGCCGCCTCGGTGCGCAAGGAGAGCGGGCTGGTCGACCGGTTCCTGCCCGACGGGCAGCTGGCGGCCGTGGTCACCAAGGAGCTCAAGTACGCCAGGCGGGAGCCCAGGTTCCGGGTCCAGTGGTTCATGTCCGTGGTCGTCACCGCGATCCTGGCCTTCTCCCTCAGCAACGGAGCCGGCGGGCAGCTGGGCGGCGTCGTGGTGCTCTTCCCCGCCTTCGCCGCGCTGATGATCGGGCTGCAGGCGGGCAACAGCTACGGCTTCGACGGGCGCTCGTTCTGGATGAACGCGGTGGCCTTCGGCTCCGAGCGGCAGGTCCGCACCGACCTGGCAGGACGCCACCTGGCCACCGCGGTCATCGGACTGCCGCTGCTGGCCCTGGTGTCGGCCGTGGTGTGCGCGCTCGTGGGCGACCCGGGCATGTTCCTGCCCGCCATGCTGACCGCCTGGGGCGAGCTGGGCATCGGGCTGGGTGTGGCCTCGCTGATCAGCGTCCTGATCCCGTACACGGTGCCCGAGCGGCTCAACGCCTTCAGCGGTGCCGCGCCGGGGCAGGGTGGTCAGGCGTTCGCCGCCTCGCTGGGCGGCCTGTTCTCGATCGTGCTGGTGTCGCTGCCTGTGGTGATCCCGACGATGATCGGGCTGGCCTGGGTGGCGGTGCTCGCGCCGTTCTACGGGCTGGCCCTGGAGATCGCGGGCAGGCGCCTGGCCGCCCGCATCGCCTTCCCCAAGCTGCCCGAGCTGCTCGCGGCGGTGTCGAAGGCGAGCTGAGTCCACGAGGTGAGACCGGTCTGCGCGCTTTCGAGACGACTCGATAACCTCGGAACATGATTGACCAGGGGGTCCAACGTCGTAGCGAGGCCGTCACCGAGATGCCCGACGAGCTGCGCCACGACGTGCGGCTGCTCGGCAAGCTGCTCGGCCAGGTGATCGCCGAGCAGGGCGGCGAAGACCTGCTCGAGGACGTCGAGAGGCTGCGGAAGTCCGTGATCGCCGCCCGCCTGGGCGAGGTCTCCAGCGACGAGATCGCCGCCATGGTGGCCGGGTGGGAGATCGACCGGGCGGTCCAGATCGCCCGCGCCTTCACCTGCTACTTCCATCTGGCCAACCTCGCCGAGGAGCACTACCGCATCCGCACGCTGCGCGAACGCGACGTGGACGGCGAGCCGCTGCGCGGGTCGCCGGCCCAGGCCGTCGAGGAGCTGGGCCGCGAGCGGGTGGCCGAGCTGGTCGAGGGGCTGGAGCTGCACCCGGTGCTGACCGCGCACCCCACCGAGGCGCGCCGCCGGGCCGTGGTCACCGCGATCCAGCGCATCAGCGGGCAGCTCACCGAGTACAACACCCCGGGCAGGGGCGCCTCCGAGCGCGAGGAGAGCAGGCGCCGCCTGCTGGAGGAGATCGACCTGCTCTGGCGCACCGCCCAGCTGCGCAACACCAAGCTGGACCCGCTCGACGAGGTCCGCACCGCGATGGCGGCCTTCGACGAGACGCTCTTCCGCATGGTGCCGCAGGTCTACCGCTCGCTGGACCAGGCGCTCGGCGAGGGGAGCGGCACCCGGCCGCCGCTGGCCAGGCCGTACATCCGCTATGGCAGCTGGATCGGCGGCGACCGCGACGGCAACCCCAACGTCACCGCCCGCGTCACCCGCGAGACCATCCTCATCCAGGCCGAGCACGTGCTGAGCGCGCTGGAGGCGGCCTGCACCCGCATCGCCCGCACGATCACCGCGGCGGCCCAGTTCACCCCGCCCTCGCCCGAGCTGCGCGCGGCGCTGCGCATGGCCGAGGACGCCAACCCCGACCAGGTCTCCGAGCTGGCCACCCGCTCGCCCGAGGAGCCACACCGGCAGTGGCTGCTGTTCGTCGCCTCCCGCATCGCCGCCACCCGCGAGAGCGACCTCAACCTGGCCTACCGCTCGCCCGCCGACCTGCTCGCCGACCTGCGCCTGGGCCAGGACTCCCTGGCCCGCAGCGCCAGACGGCAGGCCTACGGCGAGCTGCAGCACCTGATCTGGCAGGTCGAGACGTTCGGCTTCCACCTGGCCGAGCTGGAGGTGCGCCAGCACTCCCAGGTGCACGCGGCCGCCCTGGAGGAGATCAGGGCCGGCGGTGAGCTGTCGGAGCGCACCGAGGAGGTCCTGGCCACGATCCGGGTGATCGGCTGGATCCAGGAGCGCTTCGGCGTCACCGCCTGCTCCCGCTACGTCGTCTCCTTCACCCGCACGGCCGACGACGTCGCTGCCGTCTACGAGCTGGCCGAGCACGCCCTGGGCGCCAAGGCGCCGGTGCTGGACGTGGTGCCGCTCTTCGAGTCCGGCCAGGACCTGGAGAACTCGCCCACGGTCCTGTCGGGAATGCTGGAGCTCCCGCAGGTCCAGGCCAGGCTGGCGGCCACCGGGCGGCGCATGGAGATCATGCTGGGCTACTCCGACTCGGCCAAGGAGCTCGGCCCCGCGGCGGCCACGCTCAAGCTCTACGAGGCGCAGGAGCAGCTGACCGCCTGGGCGCAGCGGCACGAGGTGAAGCTGCGCATGTTCCACGGCCGCGGTGGCGCGCTCGGCCGCGGCGGCGGTCCCGCCAACCGGGCGGTGCTCGCCCAGGCGCCGGGCTCGGTCGCCGGCCGCTTCAAGGTGACGGAGCAGGGCGAGGTCATCTTCGCCCGCTACGGTCACACCGCGATCGCCCGCCGCCACATGGAGCAGGTCACCAACGCCGTCCTGCTGGCCTCCTCGCCGTCCATCGGATCCCGTACGGCTGCCGCCGCCGAGCGCTTCCGCCCGCTGGCCGCCCAGGTCGCACAGGCCTCAGAGCAGGCGTACCGGGCGTTGACGGAGGACCCGGGCTTCCCCGAGTGGTTCGCGCTGGTGAGCCCGCTGGAGGAGATCGGCTCGCTGCGCCTGGGTTCCCGGCCCGCCAGGCGCGGGCTCGGGGCGCCGCGCTCGCTGGACGACCTGCGGGCGATCCCGTGGGTGTTCGCCTGGGCGCAGACCCGGGTCAACCTGCCCGGCTGGTACGGCCTGGGCAGCGGGCTGGCCGCGGTCGACTCGATGGAGGAGCTGCGGGCCGCCTACGCCGAGTGGCCGCTGTTCAACGCGATGCTCGACAACGCCGAGATGTCGCTGGCCAAGACCGACCGCTCCATCGCCGAGCGTTATCTCGCGCTCGGCGGCCGCAAGGACTTCGCCGAGCAGGTCCTCACCGAGTACGACCTGACCAGGCGGCTCGTGCTGGAGGTCACCGGGCACACGCGGCTGCTGGAGAACAGGAAGGTCCTCTCGCGCGCCGTGCAGCTGCGCGACCCGTACGTGGACGCGCTGTCCCACCTGCAGTTGCGCGCGCTGTCGGCGCTGCGCACCGGCGAGGTGGGAGAGCAGGAGCGGGAGCGCCTGTCGACGCTCCTGCTCCTGTCGGTCAACGGCGTGGCAGCCGGGCTGCAGAACACCGGCTAGAGCCGGGCAGCCCCGCCCTTGGCGGGGTCGCGGGTGAGCGCCCTGACCGGCGTGCCGAATCATGACCGGCGCAGGATCCAGCGCACGGCCCCGGCTCCCACGAGCACGATGGCCGCGTTCACCAGGATCGCCGTGTGCACCCCCGCCAGGACCGAGCCGCCGGCCGTGGCCACCGCGCTGATCACCGCGCTGATCACTGGGATGCCCATGGTGATGCCCACCTGCTGGGTCATCGAGGCCAGCCCGGTGGCCAGCCCCTGCTCGCTGTCGGGCAGCCCCGAGGTGGCCGTCACCATGTACGACACGATCGCGACCAGGTGGCCGACGGCACCGGCGGCGGGCACGGCGAGCACGAGGACGAGCGAGCCCGCGCCGTCCTGCCCGAGCAGGACCAGCGAGCCGGTCGCCACGCCCTGCAGCACGAGCCCGCCGACCAGCGCCGCCCGGTTGCCCACCCGGCCGATCACCTTGGGCGCGAGCAGCCCGCCCGCGAAGGCGGCCACGCCCAGCACGGCGAAGACCAGCCCGGTCTGCAGCGGCGTGTAGGACAGTACGTTCTGCAGGTAGAGCGTGAGCAGGAAGATCAGCGAGCTCTCCATGGTGAACGTGACCAGCCCGCCCAGGTTCCCGCCGCGCACGGTGCGCCTGGTCAGCACCCCGATCGGCGCCAGCGGCGCGGCCGCGCGCCGTTCGATCAGCCAGAACGCCGCCAGCAGCGCCACGGCCAGCGCGATGGCCGGCCACGAGGCCGTGGTGACGCCGTAGACCAGCGCGAGCATCCCGGCGGTCACGGTCAGCGCGCCCGGCACGTCCAGCCTGGCCCGCTCCTCGCCGCGGCTCTCGGGCAGCAGCCCGGGCGCGGCCAGCACGACCGCCGCGGCCACGGGCAGGTTCACGAAGAAGGCCCATCGCCAGCTCAGCAGGTCGGTCAGCAGCCCGCCGAACACGGCGCCCGCGGTGAACCCCGCCGACAGCAGCGTGCCGTTCAGCCCGAGCGCCCTGTCGCGCAGCGGCCCCTCGGGGAAGGAGGTGGTCAGCAGCGACAGCGCGGCGGGAGTGGCCAGCGCGGCGGCCATGCCCTGCGCGACCCTGGCCGCGAGCAGCATGCCGGGCGACTCCGCGAGCCCGCCGGCCAGCGAACCGGCCGCCAGCAGCACCATGCCGGTCAGCAGCATCCGCCGCCGCCCCACCAGGTCCGCGATGCGGCCGAACAGCAGCGTGAACCCGGCCGACGGCAGCATCATCGCGGTCGCGATCCACTGCAGGTTCTCCATCGAGAACCCCAGCCCCTTTCCGATCGCGGGCAGTGCCACGTTCAGGATCGAGAAGTCCACGGCCAGCATGAACTGCGAGCCGAGCAGCAGCACCAGGACCAGTCGCTGCCGCGTGGTCATGGTGATCCGGTCAACGGTCAAGGCGGTCATCTCAGTGCTCATCTCGGTGTCCAATCGTCAGCACGGCCTTGCCGGTGATCCGGCGCTCGTGCAGGTCGTCCAGGGCCTCGGCGGTCTGGCTCCAGTCGGCCAGGCGCCCGATCTCCGGGTGCAGCCGCCCGTCCGCGACCAGCCGCACCAGCGCCTCGAGGTCCGTCCGGTACGGCTCGGCCGAGTCGGCGTAGCTGAAGTGGCGGATCGTCGCCGACAGCGGCCCCTTGAAGAAGTCGAAGAAGCTGAGAGTGGCGGGCTCCCGCGAGGCCTGTCCGAACCAGAAGAGGCTCCCGCCGGGAGCCAGCAGCGCGAGCGCTCGCGGTAGCGACGTGCCGCCCACCGACTCCAGCACGCTGCCGAACGGCCCGCGGGCGTCGTCCAGGTCGTGGACCACGGCCGCGGCCCCCAGCTCGAGCAGCCGCCGCCCGCGCTCGGGCGAGGCGGTGACCGCGGTGACGCTCGCGCCCGCCGCCGCGGCCAGCTCGACGAAGTAGTGGCCCACGCCGCCGGAGGCCCCGGTGATCAGGACCTTGCAGCCCGCCACACACCCGGCGGTCCGCAGCAGCCGCAGCGCGGTGAGCCCGGCCAGCGGCAGCGCGGCCGCGGTGACCGTGGACACCGAGTCGGGCAGCACCGCCACCGCGTCCGTGGGCGCCGCCGCGTACTCGGCCCAGCCGGCGCCCGGCAGGTGGGCGACGACCCGCTGGCCCACGCGCGGCCCGGAGCCGTCCGCCGCGGCCTGAACGACGAGCCCGGCCACGTCCTTGCCCGGCCGTGACCCGGGCTGCGGGCGGTGCAGCTGGAGCACCTCGCCCCGGTTGATCGAGAACGCCTCGACCTTGACCAGCGCCTCGCCGGGACCCGGCGCGGGCTGGTCGGCCGAGCCCGGCTCGACCAGGTTCCCGGGCACGCCGGTGGGAAGGAGCGCCTTCATGGAGACCCCTTAGAGTTTCGGTGGAATGTCCGAAACCAGATAAGCGGGGCCGGCCAGGGAGCGTCCAACAGCTCTCGCGCGGCTTCGACAACGGGCGGTTGTCAGGGGAGGTGAACGGGGTGGATCTGGACCTCGCCCAGGTCAGGGCGTTCGTGGTCACCGCCGAGCGGCTGCATTTCGGCCAGGCCGCCGCCGAGCTCTACCTCACCCAGCAGGCGCTGTCCAAGCGGATCGCCCGGCTCGAGGAGGTGCTCGGCACCCGGCTGTTCGACCGGGGCGGCCACGTGGTCGAGCTCACCGCCGCGGGCAGGCGGTTCCTCGAGCCCGCCGTCGAGACGCTGCGCGCCGCCGACCGCGCCGTGGCGGCGGCCGTCCACGACGACCGGCCGCTGCGCCTGGACGTGTGGAGCCACCTGTACGGTCCGCAGCGCATGGTGCGCCTGCTCGTCGAGCTGGAGCCGGGGCTGGACCTGGCGCTCGGCATGCGCTCCGACGTCGCCGCCGCGGTAACCGGCCTGCGGCGGGACGAGCTGGACGCGGGCTTCGGCTGGGCGCCGGCTGGGCCGCTGCCCGACGGGCTGACGCGGCGCCTGGTGAGGCTGGAGCCGGTGGCCGCCGTGATGAGCCAGGACAGCCCGCTGGCCGCGGCCGACCGGCTGCGGCCGGAGGATCTGCGGGCGGGCGAGCTGTGGTTCCCCGCGGACGCGGCCAGGCTGGAGTTCCTGCGGCTGTTCGCCGAGGAGTTCGGGCTGCCGCACGCCTTCGGCGGGGTCAACCTCGGCATGGAGGCCAACCTGGACCACCTGCGGTCCACACCTGGGCAGTACCTCCTGCTGCCCGCCGAGGCCCCGGTCGCGGCGGGGCTCAGGCGGGTGCCGCTGGCCGAGCCCACCCCGCTGTACGGCTGGTCGCTGGTGTGGCGCGAGGGCGAGCGGCACCCGCTGCTGCCCCTGCTGCTGGACGCGGTAGGCCGGGCCGTGCGGGCCAACGGATGGCTCGACTACGACCCGGCCAGGCACTGGGTGCCTATCGCAGAGAGCTGAAGAACTCGCGTACGTCGGAGACGAGCAGGTCCGGCGCCTCCAGCGCGGCGAAGTGACCGCCGCGGTCGTACTCGGTCCAGCGCACGATGTTGTTCAGCGGCTCGGAGAAGCGCCGGATGGCGATGTCCTCGGCGAAGTTGGCCACGGCCGTCGGCGTCTGCGACGGGGTGGGCCAGTTGCCGGTGTGCATGGACTCGTAGTACATCTGCGACGACGACGAGCCCGTGTTGGTCAGCCAGTAGACCATCACGTTGGTCAGCAGGTGGTCCCGGTCGATCGACCCGGCAGGGTAGGCCCAGTCGTGCATCTTCTCGCCGATCCAGGCAAGCAGCCCGACCGGGGAGTCGGCGAGCCCGAACCCGATCGTGTGCGGACGGGACGCCATGATCTGGAAGTAGCCATTGCCGTCGGACAGGAACCGCTGCATCCGCTCCAGGCGGACCTTCTCCCCGTCGGTGAGGCTCGCCAGGGTCTCCTCGTCCACCCCGCCGAACGGGATGAACCCGGCGGTGGCCGCGTTGACGTGCACGCCCACCACGTGCTCGGGGGCGACCCGGCCCAGGTCGGGAGCGATGAAGGCGCCGAAGTCGCCGCCCTGCACGCCGTAGCGGTCATAACCGAGGCGCTCCATCAGCTGCGCGTAGGCCTTGGCGATGCGGAAGGAGTCCCACCCGGCATCGGTGGTCGGGCCGGAGAAGCCGAAGTTCGGGTGGGAGGGGATGACCAGGTGGAAGTCGGCCGACAGCGGCTCGATCACGTCCAGGAACTCCACGATCGAGCCCGGCCAGCCGTGCGCGAGCAGCAGCGGCAGCGCGTCCTCACGGGAGGAGCGGACGTGGACGAAGTGGATGTCCTGGCCGTCGATCTCGGTCACGAACTGCGGGTGGGTGTTGAGCCGCTTCTCCCACGCGCGCCAGTCGTAGCCGTCGGCCCAGTACTCGACCAGGTCCTTGAGGTGGTCCACGGGGACGCCCCTGCTCCAGCCGGCGCCGGAGACCTGGGCGGGCCACCGCACGTCCGCCAGCTTGCTCCGCAGGCTGTCGAGGTCGGACTGGGGGATGTCGATGCGGAAGTCGCGGATCTCACTCATGGTCGTCCCTTTCGAGAGGATGTGCCCTCAGTTTAGCAGAACGGAATGCTTTATTCCACAATCCGCTCGGCCCCGGCGTAGACGTTGCACCGCTCCTCACGCAGGAAACCGACCAGCGTCATCCCGAACTCGCGGGCCAGGTCGACGGCCAGCGACGAGGGCGCCGACACCGCGCACACCGCCGGGATCCCCGCGGCCAGCGCCTTCTGCATGATCTCGTAGCTGGCCCTGCCGCTGACCATCAGCACGTGCCCGCGCAGCGGCAGCCGTCCCTGCAGCCCGGCCCAGCCGACCACCTTGTCCACGGCGTTGTGCCTGCCCACGTCCTCGCGGACCGCCAGCAGCTCTCCCTCGGCGGTGAACAGCCCCGCCGCGTGCAGCCCGCCGGTCTTCCCGAACACCCCCTGCGCCTTCCTGAGCGCGTACGGCATGCCGTACAGGGTCTGCGGGGTGAGTCGCAGCGGATCGGCGGGCAGCGGGGAGCAGCGGTCGCGCAGCGCGTCGAGGCTGGCCGAGCCGCACACCCCGCACGCGCTCGAGGTCATGAAGTGCCGGTCGAGGCTGGGCAGCTCGGGGACCGGGCCCCGCAGGTGCACCGTGACGACGTTGTAGCGGGCCTCGGGCTCGACGTCGTCGTCGGTGCAGTAGGCGATGGCCGCGATGCCGCCGATGCCCTCGCCGTTCAGGAAGCCGGCCGCCAGCTCGAAGTCGTGGCCGGGGGTGCGCATGGTGATCGCCAGCGTCTTGCGGGCGCCGTCGGCGCCCGCGAGCCGGATCTCCATCGGCTCCTCGGTGGCGAGGTCGTCGCGCCGGTCTCGGGCGACATTTCCGGAAATTTCGCGGATTCGGGCGCGGGTTGTGGGGCCGGGCCGGGTTGGAGTGGTCATAGCTTGTGCACCGTGACGAGAGCGTTGTAGTCGGGGATCTTGGCGTCGGGGGAGCGACGGGCCTCGTCGAGCAGGACGTTGCCCTCGGGCCAGTGGATCTGCAGGTTGCCCGGCACGAGCGGTGCCCGCAGCACCCTGCCCAGGTAGGAGCGCCCGTCCGCGCGCAGCTCGACCGCCGTGCCGTCGGCCAGGCCCAGGCGGTCGGCGTCGTAGTCGCTCATCAGCACGGCCTCGCGCATGGCGCCGTTGAAGCCGTCGCGGCGCTCGTGGACCATGCTGTTGAACTGCTTGCCGCGCCGCGTCGCCACCATGAACGACCCGTCGGGCCGTTCCAGGTGGGGCAACTCCAGCACCGAGAACGCGGCCAGGCCGTCCGCGGTCTGGAAGCGGCCGTCGGAGAACAGGTGGCGCCCGCCGTACTGGACGTTGTCCCCGAAGCCCGTCAGCTCGGAGATACCCGCGTAGAAGGGGACGGCCCGCTCGATCTCCGCACGGATCTGCGGAGTTCCGGTGAAGCGGATGTCAGGCCCGATGCGGGACGCCAGCTCGGTGAAGATCTTCCACTCCGGCCAGGCCTCGCCGACGCGCGGGCCCTCGACCTCGGGGGAGAAGATGATGCGGCGCTCGGTGGAGGTCTGGGTGATCCCTCCGACCATCTCGTAACGGGTCTGCGCGGGCAGGACGAGAACGTCCCCGTCCACCAGCATCTGCGACGACAGCACGATGTCGATGTGGATACGCAGCCTGAGCCTGGACAGCGCCTCGCGGCAGTGGTCCGGATCGGGCAGCACCTCGAGGAAGTTGCCGCCGGAGGAGATCAGCACGTCCAGGTCGCCGGAGTGGGCCGCGTCGATCATCTCGGTCGCGGTCAGGCCGGGCGTGGTGGGCACCTCAAAGCCCCACAGGCCGGTGAACCTGGCGGCGTTCTCCGGCGTGATCGGCAGGCCGCCGGGCAGACCGGTGGCGTAGGCGCCCATCTCGGCCCCGCCCTGGACGCCGCTGTGGCCACGGATCGGCATCAGCCCGCACCTGTCGCGGCCGACGAAGCCCCTGGCCAGCGCCAGGTTCACGATCGAGCGGACGTTGTCCTCGCCGTAGGTGTGCTGCGTGATGCCCATCGACCACACCAGCACCGCCGACTTGGCCTCGCCGAGCAGCCTGGCCAGGCGGAGCATGTCGTCGCGCGAGGCTCCGGAGATCGCCTCGAGCCGCTCCCACGGCTGGTCGGTGACGGCCTGCCGTACCTGCTCGAAGCCCTTGGTGCGGGACTCGACGAACTCCTTGTCCACCCAGTCGTTCTCGATCAGGTGCTTGAGCACGCCGGTCAGGAAGCCGATGTCGCCGCCCACGTTGACGCCGAAGAACTCGTCGGTCATCTTCGTGCCGAACAGCGCCGACTCGGCGTTCGACGGGACCCAGTAACGGTCCATGCCCGGCTCGCGGTAGGTGTTGACCATCGCGATCCGGGTGCCGGCCTTCTTGGCGTGGTAGAGGTACTTCATGGCGACCGGCTGGTTGTTGGCCGGGTTCGAGCCGATGAAGACGATCAGATCGGATCCGATCCAGTCCGTGTAGGAACAGGTGGTGGCCGCCGCGCCGATCGTCTGCTTGAGCGCCACGGTCGAGGGCGAGTGGCAGATGCGGGCGGCGTTGTCGACGTTGTTGCTGCCCATCGCCCGCACGGCCTTCTGGGCGGCGTAGTAGTTCTCGTTCGGCACGCCGCGGCTGGTCAGATACGTGCCGGAGCGAGCGCCTTCGAGCGACTCCGCCGCGATGCGCAGCGCCTCGTCCCAGGAGATGCGGGTGAAGCCCTGGTCGCCCTTCCTGCGCAGCATGGGGTACGGCAGGCGGCCCAGCTCCCGCAGCTCGGCGCTCTTCATGCCCTTCAGCCCGGAGACGTCGCCCAGCTTCCGGTGGTCCAGGGCGGGCATCGTGTTCAGCGGCAGCAACCGGAGCCGGATGTTGCACAGATGGATCTCGTCCATCGTCCAGTCCCGCATCCCGTGCGTGCCGAGCGCGCATCCGTCGCACGTGCCCTGGTTGAGGATGCGCCAGGCGTAGCGCCGGTTGCCCTTGACCGACTTGAACGCCTTCCACAGCTCCAGGTAGTTGTTCGGTTTGCGCAGGCCGATGCCGAACGGCCGCCACGAGGCCCAGTTACGCGGGTTCATGCCCCCATCCTGCCTGGGGCTTCGTCCGGGGAACAGCCGAGCCCGGGCGATGACAGCCATAGCCGTTCCGTCAAGATAGGGAGATGGCCGTTTCCCGATACTCCGACCTCGAGCGCCCGCCGCTTTCCCAGGCGGCTCTCGAGCGCGCCCTCGTACGGCCTGGCAGCCTGTGGACCAGTATCACGGTCGTCGACAGCACCGGGTCCACCAACGCCGACCTGGGCGAGGCGGCTCGCGCCGGTGCGCTGGAGGGCGCCGTGCTGGTGGCCGAGTCGCAGGTCGCCGGGCGCGGCAGGCTCGGCAGGACCTGGACAGCGCCGCCGCGCTCCGGGCTGACGTTCTCGGTGCTGCTGCGGCCCACCGTCCCGCCGACCGCGCAGGGCTGGCTGCCCCTGCTGTTCGGCGTGGCCGCCGCCTCGGCGCTGCGCCGCCTGGCCGAGGTGGACGTGCGCCTGAAGTGGCCCAACGACCTGCTGATCGGCGAGCGCAAGCTGGCGGGCGTGCTGGCCGAGCGGGTGGAGGACGCCGTGGTCATCGGCATGGGGCTCAACGTCTCCCTCAAGAGCTCGGAGGCGCCCGTCGAGACCGCCACCTCGCTGGCCATCGAGGAGGCCGCCTGCGTCGACCGCGATCCGCTGCTGCGTGCCGTACTCAGGGAACTGGAGCGGCACTACCGCGACTGGAGCGCCAGCGGGGGAGACGCCGACGCCGCCGGGCTGCGGGCCGCCTACCAGGCCTCGAGCGCCACGATCGGGCAGCAGGTCAGGGTCGAGCTGCCGGGAGGCAAGCTGCTGATCGGACAGGCCACCGGCGTCGACAGGTCCGGCTGCCTCCAGGTGGACGCGGGCGGCCGGACGTACACCCTGAGCGCCGGCGAGGTGATCCACGTTCGCCCGTCTTCGTAGCTCTGCGGCTGCCCAGGTGGCACGATGTGGGCCATGACCCTCCCGGACCACCACCTGACGACTGGTGAGAAGCGCATCCGGTCGTTCCATCCGCATTGGAAGCGGATGGTCGTGCCGTTCATCGCGCTCGTGCTCATCGTGCTGGCCTTCGGCGCCGCACTGTTCTTCATCCCCAGCACGTGGCAGTACGCCTTCTACGGCAGGGTCGCGGCGGGCGTCATCGCGGTGCTGCTGCTGACCGTGTGGTCGTTCGTGCCCTACCTGCAGTGGCGCAACACCGGCTACGTGCTCACCTCGCACCGCTTCACGATCAGCACCGGCGTGCTGAACAAGTCGACCGACGAGATCCCGCTGACCAAGGTCAACTCGGTGAGCTCCGACCAGGCGTTCTTCGAGCGCATCCTCGGCTGCGGCACGCTGACCGTCGAGTCCGCCAGCGACGAGGGCCAGCTCGTGCTGCGTGACATCCCCAGAATCCAGGATGTCAGGGCCGATCTGTTCCGCGCCGTGGAGGACATCTCCGACGGCCAGGTGGACGGCCAGTAGCCTCAGGGCGTGGACACCTCACGCAGGCCGACCGCCGAGGAGATCGAGCAGCTGCTGGTCGGCCACCCCGCCCGCTACACCAGGTCCGAGGTCTCGGCCAAGGCGGGCGTGCCGTCCGAGCTGGCCGAGCGGATCTGGCGAGCGCTCGGCTTCGCCACGCTGCCCGACGACACCGTGGCCTTCACCGACGCCGACGTCGCGATCCTCAGCAGGGTCCGCACGATCCTCGACAGCGGGCTGCTGGACGAGCAGACGGTCATCCGGATGGCCCGCGCGCTCGGCCAGACCACGGCCAGGCTGGCTCAGTGGCAGGCCGAGATCATGATCGGCGCGATGCTGCCGCGCGACCGCGAGGCCTCCGACGCCGACCTGGCCCATGTGCTGACGACCGCCCAGCAACTGCTGCCCGACTTCGAGCAGGTCCTGGTGCACGTCTGGCGCGAGCAGCTGGCCGCGGCCGGCACCCGGCTGCTGGCCATCGCCGACATCAACGAGGAGCTGGTGCCCACCCGCCTGTCGATCGCGGTGGGCTTCGCCGACCTCGTCTCCTTCACCCGGCGCGCCAGGGAGCTGGACGAGCGCGAGCTGGGCGACCTGGTGGAGGGGTTCGAGGCGCGGGCGTCCGACGTCATCGCCGCGCACGGCGCCCGGCTGGTCAAGACGCTGGGTGACGAGGTGCTGTTCACCGCGCCGACCGCCGAGCAGGCCGCCGAGATCGCGCTGGAGCTGGTCGAGACCGGGGAGCTGCGCATCGGCATGGCCTACGGGCCGGTGCTGCCGATGATGGGCGACATCTTCGGCACCACGGTCAACCTGGCGGCGCGGCTGACGGCCATCGCCCGGCCTGGCACGATCGTGGTCGACTCCGAGCTGGCCTCCCAGGTGGAGGGCGTCCCGGCCGTCGAGGCGCACAAGATCCGGCGGCGTCCCGCCCGCGGGCTCGGCGTGGTGCAGCCCTACGTCTTGCGGAGATCATCCGGTTGAACGGAGGATGGCTGGCATGCCGTACGAAGTGCAGGGTGTCATCGCCCGAGGTAAAGGCCAGGAAGTAACCCTCGAGACCGTGCTGGTGCCCGACCCGGGTCCCGGCGAGGCGGTGGTGAACGTCAAGGCCTGCGGGGTCTGCCACACCGACCTGCACTATCGCGAGGGCGGCATCAACGATGACTTCCCGTTCCTGCTCGGCCACGAGGCCGCCGGCGTCGTCGAGGCGGTCGGCGAGGGCGTGACCGACGTGGCGCCCGGCGACTTCGTCATCCTCAACTGGCGCGCGGTCTGCGGCCAGTGCCGCGCCTGCCTGCGCGGGCGGCCCTGGTACTGCTTCAACACCCACAACGCCGCGCAGAAGATGACACTGAAGGACGGCACCGAGCTGTCGCCCGCGCTCGGAATCGGCGCCTTCCTGGAGAAGACGCTCGTCGCGGCCGGGCAGTGCACCAAGGTCTCGGCCGAGGCGCCGGCCGAGGTGGCCGGGCTGCTCGGCTGCGGCGTGATGGCCGGGCTCGGCGCGGCCATCAACACCGGCGGGGTCACCCGCGGCGACAGCGTGGCCGTCATCGGCTGCGGCGGCGTGGGCGACGCGGCCGTCCTGGGCGCCTCGCTGGCGGGCGCGACCAAGGTCATCGCCGTCGACGTGGACCCGCGCAAGCTGGAGTGGGCGCGCGGCTTCGGCGCCACCGACGTGGTGAACTCCGCCGAGACCGACCCGGTCGAGGCGATCAGGTCGCTGACCGGCGGACACGGGGCCGACGTCGTGATCGAGGCGGTCGGCCGCCCCGAGACCTACCAGCAGGCCTTCTACGCCCGCGACCTGGCGGGCACCGTGGTCCTGGTCGGCGTGCCCACGCCCGACATGCGGCTGGAGCTGCCTCTGCTCGACGTCTTCGGCCGCGGCGGCGCGCTCAAGTCCTCCTGGTACGGCGACTGCCTGCCCTCCCGCGACTTCCCCATGCTCGTCGACCTCTTCCTGCAGAACCGGCTGCCGCTCGACAAGTTCGTCTCCGAGCGAATCGGCCTGGACCAGGTCGAGGAGGCCTTCGCCAAGATGCACCGCGGCGAGGTGCTGCGTTCGGTGGTGGTCCTGTGAGAGAGCGAAGCGAACGAACCATTAGACACAGCATCGACTCGATCAGGGCCTTCGAGCCGCCAGGCTCGAGGGCCATGATCGACCGCGTCATCACCTCCGGCACGTTCTCTTTGGACGGCGGTACGTGGGAGGTGGACAACAATGTCTGGATCGTCGGCGACGCCCGCGAGGTGATCGTCATCGACGCCTCCCACTCCGCCTCCGTGATCCTCGATCGCGTGGGCGATCGGACGATCAAGGCCGTCTTCTGCACCCACGGCCACAACGACCACATCAACGCGGCCGCCGAGCTGGGCGCGCCGATCCTGCTGCATCCCGCCGACCACATGCTCTGGGAGGCGGTGTACGGCGACGCCGTGCCGTACACGCCGCTGAGCGACGGCGAGAAGCTCGAGGTCGGCGGGGTGTCCTTCGAGGTGATCCACACCCCGGGGCACTCGCCGGGAGCGGTGTGCCTGCTGGGGCAGGGCGTGCTCTTCAGCGGTGACACCCTGTTCAAGGGAGGGCCGGGCGCGACGGGCCGGTCGTTCTCGTCCTTCGAGACCATCATCGAGTCGATCAGGACCCGGTTGCTGGTGTTGCCTCCCGAGACCGTGGTGAAAACCGGGCACGGTGATTCCACCACGATCGGCACGGAGGCCCCACACCTGGAGGAATGGATAGCCAGGGGTTACTGATCTGTGGCGGACCTAACATAGGCAAGCCTTACCAAAGGGAGGTATCTTAGGCGTGCCTAACCTATCTGCCTGAGAGGCTTGCCCCCGGATGTACGTCTGCGTTTGTCGTGCTGTGACCGAGAACGAGGTCCACGACTGTATTGCGGCCGGCGCCAAGAGCGCGCGGCAGGTTCGCGACACCACCGGCGCGGGCGGCGACTGTGCAACTTGTGTGCGGAAGATCTGTGCAATCCTGAAAAGGTCTGAAGAACTCACGACCGCATAGCGCAAGGGGCCCGTTCAATGCAGGGCGACAAGCAGATCATCGAGTTGCTGAACGAGCAGCTCACCGCCGAGCTCACCGCGATCAACCAGTACTTCCTGCACGCCAAGATGCAGGAGCACTGGGGCTATACCAAGCTCGCCGAGCACACCCGGGCCGAGTCGATCGATGAGATGCGGCACGCCGAGCGGCTCACGGACCGCATCCTCTTCCTCGAAGGCCTGCCCAACTACCAGCGCCTGGGCACGCTGCACATCGGGCAGACGGTCGAGGAGCAGCTCCGCGCCGACCTGGAGGTGGAGCTCGCGGTCGTGGAGCGGCTGCGCCCGGGCATCCAGCTCATGCGCGAGAAGGGCGACGTCACCTCCGCCCGCATCTTCGAGGACATCCTCGAGGACGAGGAGCACCACATCGACTACCTGGAGACGGAGCTCGCCCTCATCCAGAGCCTCGGCGAGCAGCTCTACCTCGCCCGCTACGCCGAACCCCCGTCGGCCGACTGATCTCCCGGCTTCCAGGCCCGCTGCCTCGCAGCGGGCCTTCTCGCGTTGAGGGCCGTTGTTGGACGCCCGTTGCCCGAAATCTGGAGTCCCATGCCATTGGTGGTGATTCGGGGTTTTGTTTGCATACGGGCGGAAATTGCCGGGGGCGCGCAAGAATGGGCATGGAGCGCGGCGAACAGGTGAGGCGTGTGGTGCCGGTGGGGCGCGCTGTGCGCGATCCTGGAATACCCGGGTGCTTTAATCGGGACTGGCCGATATTTATCCGCGTTTGCCCAGGTCAATGGATAGGTCAACGACGAGTCAAACCGCGCGCTGCAGCCGGGAAACGATCGCCTAAGGTCCTACGATCGCTTCATGACCTGCGTACTTCTCGCCGAGGATGACACCTCGATTTCCGAGCCGCTCGCGCGTGCGCTACGCCGCGAGGGCTATCAGGTTGAGGTGAGCCCCGACGGCCCGCAGGCCCTGGAGAGGGCTCTGTCGGGGGGGATCGACCTCATCGTTCTTGACCTTGGCCTGCCCGAGATGGACGGCCTGGAAGTGGCACGCCGGATCCGGGCCGAAGGGCACGGCACTCCGGTGCTGATCCTGACCGCACGCGTCGACGAGGTCGACACGGTCGTCGGCCTGGACGCCGGCGCGGACGACTACGTGACCAAACCATTCCGGCTGGCCGAGCTGCTCGCGCGCGTGCGCGCGCTGCTGCGGCGCGGCACGTCGGAGACCCCGGTGGTCCAGGGGGTGCGGATCGATGCCGACTCGCGCCGCGCCTGGATGGGGGAGAAGGAGCTGCACCTGACCACAAAGGAGTTCGACCTGCTGCGCGTGCTCGTGCGCGACGCCGGCAAGGTGGTCACCCGCGAGCAGATCATGCGCGAGGTGTGGGACACCAACTGGTGGGGCTCCACCAAGACCCTCGACATGCACATCTCCTGGCTTCGGCGCAAGCTGGGCGACGACGCCGCGAAGCCGCGTTACATCACGACCGTTCGAGGAGTCGGCTTCCGGTTCGAACGCGAGTAGGCGATGCGTAGACGCCTGCTCACGTCCACCCTGGTCGTCGCTGTCATAGCGGTGCTCCTGCTCGGGGTTCCCCTGGGGATCGTGGTCAGCCGCCTCATCGTCGACGAGGCCGCTCAGGAGCTCAGGGCCGAGGCGACCCGCCTGGTGGGCGAGGTCGAGTACGCCCGGATCCAGGAGACGCCACTCGACCCCCAGCAGCTCACGCAGAAATACCCTGACCGCTACATACAGATATACGAACGCGGGACCCCACCCAAGGCGACCATCGTCGGCACCGCACCGCCGTCCGGTCACCAGATGACCGAGGACGCCCAGTCGGAAAGCGGGATCTACGTCCGGGTGAGCCGAGACAAGGACCAGGTCGAGCAGGACGTGCGCGCACGACTGCTGCTGATCGTGGCCCTGGCTGTCGCGGCTCTCGCGGTGGCGGTGGGGCTCGCGATCGTCCAGTCCCGGCGGCTGACGCTGCCCTTGCTGGACCTGGCGAAGATCGCCGACAGGCTCGGCTCGGGCGACGCGAGACCGAGCAAACACCGCTACGGCATCCCCGAGCTCGACCGGGTGGCGGAGGTGCTCGACCGCAGCGCCACCCGCATCTCCGACCTGCTCACGCGCGAGCGGGAGTTCGCCACCGACGCCTCGCACCAGCTGCGCACCCCGCTGACCGGGCTCACCATGCGCCTGGAGGAGATCGTCGCGGCCTCCGACCAGCCGGTGATCGTGCGCGAGGAGGGCGAGGCCGCCATCGTGCAGGCGGAACGGCTCACCGCGGTGATCGACGAGCTGCTGGCCGCGGCCCGCCGCCAGCGCCAGTCGCAGGCGGAGCCCGTCGCCATCGACGACATCCTGGACCAGCAGGTCAAGGAGTGGGATCCGGTCTTCCGCGGCGTCGGCCGCGAGCTGCGGCTCGAGGGCACGCGCGGGCTGAAGGCGATGGCCACCACCGGCGGCTTCGGCCAGGTGATCGCCTCACTGCTGGAGAACTCGCTGCGGCACGGCGGCGGCGCGGTCAAGGTCACGACCACCGTGAGCGACAACTACGTGGTCGTCGAGGTGTCCGACAAGGGTCCCGGAATCGCCGACGACATCGCGCCGAAGGTCTTCGAGCGGAACGTGAGCGGCGGCGGAGGCACGGGCCTCGGCCTGACGCTGGCCCGCGCGATGGCCGCCTCCGACGGCGGCCGGCTGGAACTGGTGCGGCGGCGGCCCGCCGCCTTCGCGATCTTCCTGCGGCCGGCCGAGCAGAACGGGCGCAACCGCGTGGTCAGCGGTCCTGCTTGACCTCGGGCAGCTCGGCCGGGATCGGTTCGGTGGCCTCCAGGAACACCCAGCGGCGATAGGACCAGAAGCGGAACAGCGTGCCCAGCCCCGTGCCGATCAGCGACGCGATGTTGTTGGCCAGCAGACTCTGGAAGCCGAGCGTGTACTTGCTGAACCCCACGCACAGCACCTCGATCAGCAAGCCGATGCCGTTGAGCATGAAGAACAGCAGGTATTCGCGTCCCAGCCCGCTCTGGTCGCGGTGCCGGTAGGTCCAGTAGCGGTTGCCCACGTAGGCGAAGGTGGTGGCGATCACGGTCGCGATGACCGTGGCCGTGATCGTGCCCTCTGATCCCCACAAAACCCAGAGCACGTTGCGCACGCCGTAGCTGATGACGAAGGCGATGGCGCCGATCACCCCGAACTTGGCGAGCTCGTGGACCAGGGCGGCGAAGCGCTGGTAGAGGCGTCTGATCAAGTCCCCGTCCCCGGTCTCATAACAGGCATGACCACCCCAGACTACCGGTGACGGTCAGCGCCGTGGGCAAGAGCGCTGGAACCTGAAGGAACACTTCTAGAAATATCGTCCTATGGGCGGCATTCCCGATAGCTGGGCATTACGCTGCGGTTCCAGATCGCAGGGCGCATCCGGTCGGGGCGGGGCGCCCGGGACGGCCTACGACCTCGGGACTCACCCTTGCCGCGACGACTGCTCGCCCTCCTCGGCGCTCTGACCGTCCTGGCGGGATGCGGAACGCCCGGCGGCGGCGTCGCCGTGCCACCCGACGAGCCCGCTCCGTCGATCTCCGCCCACCGCGTCGACCAGGCGACGGCCGAGCAGGCGTTCCAGCTGCTCGACCGCCTCGACCGAGCCCTGTCGCAGCACGACTGCGCGGCCGTCGACGAACTGGTCACGTGGGCGGCCAGGACGCTGGGCGGTCGTGCCTGTGAGGCGACCCGGAACGGCCGCCCAGCTCGATACGACGACCCGGAGTTCCTGCTGCCCGATGCCGGCGACTGGTTCGCCGTGCTGGCGCGCGGGCCGTCGCCCGCCTACTTCGTGTTCCTGCTCGAGGACAACAGGTGGCGGCTGGGCGCGGGCCCCATCCCTGTCGTCGGCCGCCCGCCCGCCTACACGCCCGGCGCCACGGCGGACCAGGACACCGCCATGGAGGCCGGGCTCGTCCCGCAGCGGCACCTGACGTTCCTGACCGATCCCGCCGGGGTGCAGGGGGTCCGCTTCCCGCCCGGCGATCCGCTGCAGGGGCTGCGGGCGGGGATCGCCGACGTGGAGTTCCTCGACGGGACCACCCGGGCGCTGGCCCTGTCGAGCACGCGGCTGCTGGTCTTCGACGCGCTGCGGATCCGCCGTACGGCCGGCCGTACGGAGATCGTCGAGCTGGCCAGCGTGGTCACGGCGGGGAACCGGTGCGCGACCGTGGGTCTCCTGCGCAGGTAAGCTCAGCGAACGTGAGTTCCTACAGCCCCATCGGGCCGGTCGTCGGCATCGTCGGCGCCGGTCAGCTGGCCAGGATGACGCAGCAGCCCGCGATCGCTCTCGGGGTGGAGCTGCGGGTGCTGGCCAACGCCCCCGACGAGAGCGCGGCGCGGGTGATCGTGGACACGCGGCTCGGCGACTACCGCGACCTGGGTGACCTGCGCGAGTTCGCCAAGGGCTGCGACGTGATCACCTTCGACCACGAGCACGTGCCGACCGAGCACATCAGGGCGCTGGCCGCGGACGGCATCGCCGTGCATCCGGGCGCTGACGCGCTGGTGCACGCGCAGGACAAGGCCGTGATGCGGGAGCGGCTGACGGCCATCGGAGCGCCGTGTCCCGCCTGGGCACGCGTGACCTCCACGTCGGATGTCTCGGGATTCGCGCAGGAGCACGGCTGGCCCGTCGTGCTCAAGGCCGTCCGCGGGGGTTACGACGGGCGCGGCGTGTGGATGTGTCGCGAGATCGCGGACGCCGAGGAGGTCGTCGCGTCGGGCGTGCCGCTGATGGCCGAGGCCTTCGTGCCCTTCGAGCGGGAGCTGGCCGTGCTGGTGGCGCGCTCGCCGCACGGGCAGGGCGTCAGCTACCCGGTCGTCGAGACGGTCCAGCAGGACGGCATCTGCGTCGAGGTCCTCGCGCCCGCGCCGGGGCTCGACCCCGAGGACGCCGCCCAGGCACAGCGCATCGCCCTGGAGATCGCCGACTCGCTCGGCGTGACGGGCCTGCTGGCGGTGGAGATGTTCCAGACAGCGAGCGGACTCGTCGTCAACGAGCTGGCCATGCGGCCGCACAACAGCGGCCACTGGACCATCGAGGGCTCGCTCACCTCCCAGTTCGAGCAGCACCTGCGTGCCGTGCTCGACCTGCCGCTCGGCTCGCCCGCGATGACCGCCCCGGTCGCCGTGATGGCCAACCTCATCGGCGGCGAGGAGATCTTCCACCGCTACGAGCACGTGATGGCCCACGACCCCGGCATCAAGGTCCACTTCTACGGCAAGCAGGTACGGCCGGGCCGCAAGATCGGCCACGTCACGGCGATCGGCGACGACCTGGAGACGGTCCGCGCCCGCGCCCGCCACGCCGCCGTCTACCTCACCACCGGGGAGTACGCATGAGCGTGGGAATCGTGATGGGGTCCGACTCCGACTGGCCCGTGATGCGCCTGGCCGCCGAGGCCGTCGCCGAGTTCGGCGTGCCGTTCGAGGCGGACGTGGTCTCGGCTCACCGCATGCCTGAGGAGATGATCGCCTACGGCAAGCAGGCGGCCTCCCGCGGTATCCGGGTCATCATCGCCGGTGCCGGCGGGGCGGCCCACCTGCCGGGGATGCTCGCCTCGGTCACGCCGCTGCCGGTGATCGGGGTGCCGGTGCCGCTGAAGTACCTCGACGGGATGGACTCGCTGCTGTCGATCGTCCAGATGCCCGCGGGAGTTCCGGTGGCCACGGTCGCGGTGGGCGGTGCCCGCAATGCGGGGCTGCTGGCCGTACGGATTCTGGGGGCCTCTGACGAGGGGCTGCGCGAGCGGATGGTGGCCTTCCAGGCCGAGCTCAAGCAGCAGGCCTACGCCAAGGGCGAGAAGCTCCGCGCGGAGGCCGCAGAACTCGGCTGAGCGTCGATCCTGGCCCTGGCCTGCTCGGCCTCCGGCAGGCCGAGCCGGTCGAAGATCTCCAGCGCCTCCACGTAGCAGGCCTGGCCGCGTTCCGGATGGCCGGTGGCGGCGAGGGCCTGACCGAGGATCATCAGCGCCTTGCCCTGCCAGTGCTCGTCGCCGGCCTCCTGCAGCGCGGCGAGGCCCTGCTCGGCGCGGTCCAGGGCGCGGACGGGATCATCCAGCTCGAGGTGGATCTCGGCCATGCGGGTGGCGGCCGTGCCGATCCAGTCGAGCTCGCCGATCTCACGGAAGCCGGTGACCGCCGCCTCGAACATCCGCAACGCCTCCTCGAGCGAGCCCACGGCCTGCAGCGTGACTCCGAACTGGTAGGGCGCCCACGGGTGCCGCGGGGTGCCGCCGCCGAGCTCGGCGTGGATGCGGTAGGCCTCCCTGGCCGCCTGCACGGCCTGGCCCCGCTCGTCGGCGGCGCCGAGCGAGCGGGCCAGGATGCCGAGCCAGAGGGCTTGGGCGCCCCTGTCGCCGCGGGCGGCGAAGACCTCGACGCCCCGCCTGAGGAACTCGGCCGAGGCCAGGTAGTCGCCGTCGTCATAGGCCAGGGTGCCGAGGGCGGCGCTGGCGGCGGCCTCCACGTACAGGTCGCCCTGGGCTAGGTCGAGGGCTGCTCGGGCATCGGCCCGCCGGACCTCGGGGTCGTTCGTGAAGAGGGTCGACCGGACGTAGCGGGCCAGGGCCTCGGCCCGCGGCTCGCCCACGGTGTGCGCGACCAGGCGATCGAGGGTGCCCGGCAGCGCCACGGATTCGGGTGCGACGTCCGTCAGCATGTCCACGGTCCAGGCCAGCCGGTGGCGGTCGACGTGGTCTCGCGGGGCGGCCTGCCGTACGAGAGCAAGCAGCGCGTCGGTCTCGGCGGGGTCGAAGTCCTCATCGCACTGGTCGGTGGGCAGCAGCTCGGCGCGCAGGTCGCCGGGGAACAGCGAGCGGAAGCGGTTGGCGACGGCGGCGGCGTAGTAGCCGAGCAGCCGGTCGAGCGCCTCATCGGCGGCGGGGTCGACCCGGCTCCTGGCGAACACGCGCAGCAGGTCGTGGAAGCGGTAGCGGCCGGACGAGCGCGACTCGAGCATGCTCAGGTCGACCAGCGCCTCACACAGCTCCTCGGCCTCGAAGGAGTCCAGCCCGAGCAGCGCGGCCGCCGCGGACGTCGAAACATCGGGCATGTCCGGTACGGCGAGTAGCCTGAACGCCGAGGCCAGGCGCGGCTCCAGCTGGTCGTACCCCAGCGCGAAGCACGACTCCACGGCCAGGTCCCCGACCCGCAGCTCCGCCAGCCGCCGCCGCTCGTCCATGAGCCGGTCGCGCAGCCAGGCGAGCGTCCAGCCTGGCCGGGCGACCAGCCGGGCGGCCGCGATTCTGATCGCCAGCGGCAGGAACCCGCAGGCCGCCACCAGATCCATCGCGACGCCCCGCTCGGCGGCGACCCGGGCCGGGCCGAGGATCCTTTCCAGCAGCTCGAGCGCCTCGCCGGGTTCGAGCACCTCGAGGTCGAGGTGCCGCGCGCCGCCCAGGTCGGCGAGCCTGGCGCGGCTGGTGACGACGACGGCGCAGCCGGGGGTGCCGGGCAGCAGCGGCTCGACCTGGGCGGCGGAGGCGGCGTTGTCGAGCACGACCAGCATCCGCCGATCGGCGAGCGTGGAGCGGTACAGGGCGGACAGCTCGCTCAGCTCGTCCGGCGGCTCGGGCACGCCGAGCGCGCGCAGGAACCCGCCCAGCACCCCTGCAGGCTCGGCCGGCGCGGGACCCGAGCCGAGCAGGTCGGCGAAGAGCTGCCCGTCGGGGAAGCGGTCCGCGAGCCGGTGCGCGACGTGGACGGCCAGCGTGGTCTTGCCGACTCCGCCCTGTCCCGCCACCGCGGAGACCACCAGGGCGGTCCCCGGCGTGAGCGCCTCGGTCATGGCGGCCATCTCGCCCCTGCGGCCGGTGAAGTCCGGCACGTCGCCCGGCAACTGCCGCGGAACCACGGCCGTCCGCACGGGGGCGGGCGTGTCGGGACGGGCGGTGATGATCTCCTGGTAGACGGCGCCCAGCTCCGCGGAGGGTTCGACGCCCAGCTCCCGGGCCAGCAGCCGCCTGGCGTCGTGGAAGGCGCCGATCGCCTCGGCCTGCCGTCCCGACCGGTACAGGGCGCGCATCAGCAGCGCCCGCGGCCGCTCCCAGATGGGGTGCTCGGCGCACAGTTCGGTCAGCTCGCCCACCACCGAGGACGCGCGATCCACGGCCAGGTCGGCCTCGATGGCGCGGATCCGCACGTCGAGCCGCGCCTCGGCCAGCCGGGCGCGCTGCGCCTGCGCGTAGTGGCCCGGCAGCCCGCTCAGCGGCTCGTCCACCGCCAGCGCCAGCGCGCGGCGCAGCCAGTCTCTCGCCTCCGCGGGCGCGGCGCCCTCGGCCTTGGCCGCCAGCGCCTCGAACTCCTCCAGATCCAGCTCAGCGTTCACCTGGTAGCCGGGCCCCACGGTGACGATCGCATCGGGGCCGAGCGCGCCGCGCAGCCGCGAGACGTAGGTGCGCACGGCGTTGACCGCGGTCTTGGGCGGATCCGTCTCCCACAGCACGTCGACCAGCTGGCTCAGGCTCAGCACCCGGCCCCTGGCCAGCAGCAGCGCGGCCAGGATCAGCCGCTGCTGCGGGGAGCCCAGCTCCAGCTCCACACCGTCACGCCAGCCACGAACCGCCCCGAAGACCTCGAACCTCATCGCCGCATTCTAGGTACGACCGCGGTCCGGCCACCCCGATGAGCTTGATCTTCGAGGCTTCGAGGATGCTGGTATCGGGGTGACGATGAGGGTTTCCCAGGCGAAGAACGGACCGAGCACGCGCCACGCAGGACGTCGCTCCCGCAAGGCGCGCGCCATCACCGGGCTCGCGCCCTGCGTGGCCCTCTTGATCGCGAGCTGCTCGCTCACTTCCGGATCGACGACCACGGCGCGCTCGGACACGTCGATCGGGTCGACCCCGTCATCGCAGCCCGGCACCACGACCGCGGTTCTGAAGCCCATCGATCCGGTCGCATTCAAGGCCGTCGTGGCCGCCGCCGCCAAGAAGCTCATGGTCCCCGGGGCTGCGGTCCTGCTACGCACACCGCAGGGGAACTTCGAAGCGATGGTCGGCACCACCAAGCTGGGCACGCGGACGCCACCGGACGCGGACACTCATTTCCGGATCGCCTCGAACACCAAGACCATGACGGCGGCGCTGATCGTGCTCCTCGCCCAGGACGGCAAGCTCCGGTTCAACGACCCGGTGTCGGCATACGTCCCAGACGTGCCCAACGGCAAGAACATCACCATCGCGCAGCTGCTGAAGATGCGCAGCGGGCTCTACGACTACACGGACGCGCCCGAGGTGGCGGCGACTCTGGACGCCGACCCGGCGAAGGTCTGGACACCGCAGGAGGTACTGGCCATCGCGTTCCGGCACCCGCCGCTGTTCCCGCCCGGCACGTCCTACGACTACAGCAACACCAACTACGCCTTGCTGGGGCTGATCGCCGAGAAGGCCGGTGGGCGTCCCCTGGCCCAGCAGTTGCAGGACCGGTTGCTCGGCCCGTTCGGGCTGCGGCGGACTTCGCTTCCCGCCGCCGACGACAACTCCATCCCGGCTCCCTACTCGCATGGCTACATGTACGGCGGAACCTCCTACGCGCTGACCGACAAGCAGTACCCCGCCGACATGCAGGCCGCCGCACGGAACGGAACACTCCAGCCCATCGACTACACCAACCAGAACCCCTCCTACGCCACCGCTGCCGGCGGAGTCATCTCCACGGCGGACAACCTGGCCACGTGGATCCGAGCACTGGTTTCCGGCAACGTCTTCAACGCCACGTACCAGCGACAATGGCTCCACAGCCTGCAAGCCGTGGACCCGGCCACACCCGATGGGAAGCAATACGGCTATGGCATCACCTATCAGCGTTTCGGGCCGAACGCCGCGATGTACTACCACGGCGGCGAAGCGCCGGGCTACAACTCATTCATCGGTTACGACGCAGCCAACAACGTGACGCTCGTCATATGGACGAACCTGACCCTGTCGCCCGACGGCAGGACCACGGCGAACGCCCTGCTGCCGACGGTTCTCAATGAGATCTACGCCGGGCCGTCGCTGTCGCCCATGCCAACCCCGACCACCACCAGGTAGTGCGGGATCGGTGAGGTCTGGCCGAAAGGGGGACGGGAGTCGGTCAGATGGCCGATGGCCGCGGCTCCGGGGCCGTCCAGCATGGCCGTATGAAGCGAATCATCATCTTAGTGGTGGCCGCGATCATGCTCACGGGGTGCGGGGTCGAGCTGGACGCGAAGGAGGTGCACTCCGCCCAGTCCTTCCCCTTCACCGGCGGCACGCTGACGGTCAAGACGACGCTCGGCGGGCTGCGGGTCGAGCCGGGCGCAGCCGGGTCCGTGCAGGTCGACCGGTGGCTGCGGCGGAAGGCCGCGCAGGAGGGCAACGCGACCTGGTCGCTGAAGGACGGCACGCTGCGGCTGGGGGCCTCGTGCCGGATCGTGTTCGGCGACTGCGGCGGGCGCTATCACGTCAAGGTGCCGCCCGGCGTCAAGCTGGTCATCGACGGTGACGACGACGGGGTGATCGTCAACGGGCTGACGCAGGACACGACCGTGTCGTCGAGCGGGCGGATCCGGGTGTACGACACCTCGGGGGCGCTGCGCCTCAATGGGAGGGACGACGGCATCTCGGGCGAGCGGATCAAGTCCACCGACGTCAAGGTGCGTAACTCCGGGGGCGGGATCGACCTGACGTTCGCGGTCGCGCCGACGCGGCTCGACCTGATGGCCGACGACGGCAACGTGACCGCCACGGTGCCCGACGGCCAGTACGCGGTGACGGTCAAGAGCGACGACGGCCGTGCGCGCTCGCAGATCAAGGACGCGGGCTCCTCCGCGGGCCGTACGATCATCGCGCGAAGCGGTGCCGGGGAGGTCCGTATCAACCGCGGATAGAACCTTTGGGGTGCCTGCCGCGTCTTATCCACGGGGTGATGTGCATGGGGGCGCTGACTCCGGACGATCCGCAGCGTATCGGGGCATACTGGCTGGCCGGCAGGCTGGGCGTGGGCGGTCAGGGGATCGTCTACGAGGCTTACGACGGGGCGGGCAGGCGGGTCGCGCTCAAGGTCCTGCACGCCCCCGACGGCCGCCTCGAGCGCGAGGTCACCGCCACCAGGCGGGTGGCCTCCTTCTGTACGGCGCGCGTCCTGGACGCCGACCTGGAGGCCCGCCCGCCGTACGTCGTCAGCGAGTACGTCCCCGGACCGAGCCTGCGTACGGCGGTGCAGCACGGGCACCGGATAACGGGCGACGACCTGCGGCGGCTGGTCACCGCGATCGCCACGGCGCTGACCGCCGTGCACGAGGCCGGAGTCGTGCACCGCGACCTCAAACCGGACAACGTGCTCCTCGGCCCCGACGGCCCCCGGGTGATCGACTTCGGCGTGGCGCGGACCGAGGACATGTCGCTGACCTCGACCGGGCAGGCGGCGGGCACGCCGACGTACATGGCGCCGGAGGTGTTCGCCGGTCAGCGGGCGGGCGCTCCGGCCGACGTGTTCGCGTGGGGCGCGATCGTGCTGTTCGCCGCGACGGGCAGCGACCCGTTCGACGCCGACAGCCTGGGCGCGGTCATGCACCGGGTCCTGTCGCTCGAGCCCGACCTGGAGGTGCTGCCGCCCGCGCTGCGGACCCTGGTCGCGGCCGCGCTGTCCAAGGACCCCGATGCCCGGCCGACCGCGCGGGAGCTGCTGCTCGCGCTGGTGGGCGCGGGCGATGAGGACACCGACGGGTTGCTGCTCGCCGGCAGCCGCAGGGCCCAGGGCGTGCTGGTCACCGCGCCCGCGGACCCGGCGCTCGGCGCGCTGGCCGAGGACGCCTACGGGCTGCTCCGCGACGCCGAGCGGGAGCTGGCGCCGGAGATCTTCCTCCGCATGGTCACGATCGGCGCCGACGAGGTGGAGACCGCCCGCCCGGCCGCGCTGGCCGACCTGCTCGGCGACCGGCCCAAGGCGCAGCGGGCCGCGGTCGAGCGGGTCCTGGACGTGTTCTCGTACCTGATCTCGCGGCGTGAGGACGAGGTGATGCTCACCCGGCCCGCGCTGCTGCGGGCCTGGCCACGGCTGCGCGGGTGGGTGGAGGCGGATCGCGGTGGCCTGGCCGTACTGGGCAATCTGACGACGGCCGCGCACCACTGGGACGAGCACGGCCGCAAGGCGGGGGACCTGCTGCGCGGCAGCAGGCTGGAGGAGATCCAGCGGTGGGTGGTCGCGGGGCGGCTGCACCTGACGCTCACCCGGCTGGAGCGGGACTTCATCGACGCGAGCAACCGGGCGCTGGCTCGCGCCTCGCGCGTGCGCAGCCTGGCGGTGGTGGCGCTGGTGTCGCTGCTCGTGGTCGCGGTGGTGGCCGCGGCGAACGCGTTCGTCGCGGCCCGCAACGCCGACGCGCAGCGCTCCATCGCCCAGGAGCAGGGCAGGTCGGCGCTGTCGCGGCTGCTCGCGGCGCAGAGCAAGGAGATCGGCGAGAGTGACGCGACGGTCTCGCAGCTGCTCGCGGTCACGGCCTGGCGTTTCGCGCAGACCCCCGACGCGCGCCACGCGATGCTCAACGCGCTGGCGGAGCCGTCGCGCGGCGTGCTCGGCGGTGGCCAGGACGACGCCTTCGACGTCGCCTTCAGCCCCGACGGAAGGCTGATCGCGGGCACACAGGGCTCGAAGATCAAGATCTGGACCGCCGCCGGCCAGCAGCTCGGCAAGCCGCTCGTGGGTCACCAGGGCGTGGTGTACAGCGTGGCGTTCAGCCCCGACGGTTCCGTGCTGGCCAGCGCGGGAGACGATCGCACGCTGCGGCTGTGGGACGTGGCCACGGGACGTCCGCTGGGCCTGCTCACGGGGCACACCGGCTACATCGAGGACGTGGTGTTCAGCCCGGACGGCAAGCTGCTGGCCAGCGCGGGTCACGACCACACGGTCCGGCTGTGGGACGTGAAAGCCCGGCGGCAGCTCGCCCTGCTGGCGGGGCACCATGACGGGGTGACCGGGGTCGGGTTCAGCCCCGACGGCAAGCTGCTGGCCAGCTCGAGCTACGACCACACGATCCGGCTGTGGAATGTGACCGACCGGCGCGCGGCGGGGGTCCTCACCGGGCACGCCGACGGCGTCGAGGCGGTCACGTTCAGCCCCGACGGGAAGATCCTGGCCAGCGCCTCCGACGACAAGACCGCCAGGCTCTGGGACGTGGCCTCACACAGCCCGCTGGCCACGCTGGCCGGCCACACCAACTTCGTGCGGGACGTGGCGTTCAGCCCCGACGGCAGGACCCTGGCCACCACCAGCGTCGATCAGACGGTCCGGCTGTGGGACGTGGAGAACCGCCGCGCGCTGGGCGACCCGCTCACCGGCCACAGCGAGGACGTCGAGGGCGTGGCCTGGTCGCCCGACGGCAGGAGCCTGGCCACGGCCAGCCGCGACGACACGATCCGGCTGTGGAAGGCGACCGTGGGCATGCCGGTCTCGCCCGGCGGCTCGATGAACGGGCTGGCGTTCGGCTCGTACCTGGTCGGCGCGGACGATACCGGTCCCGTCCACCTGTGGCAGCGCGGCGAGCTCGGCCGGATGCTGGCCGGCCATCCCAAGGGCGCGACGGCCGTCGCGATCAGCCCGGACGGCCGTACGGTGGCCAGCGGCGGATACGACAGGAAGATCCGCCTCTGGGACACCACCAGCGGCAAGCTCCTGTGGACCGGCGCGGGGCACACCTACGGGATCTCGGCCGTGGCCTTCGCCCGCGACGGGCAGAGCGTGGTCAGCGTGGCGGGGGACAACACCGTCCGCCGGTGGGCGCTGACCACGGGATCGCCCGTGGGGGCGCCGCTGCGGGTGGCCAGGGCGACGGCGGTGCTGTGGGCGGCCGCCTTCGGGCTGTCCGGTGAGCGGGTGGCGCTGGGGTACGGCGACAACACGGTCGTGCTCTGGGACCTCGGCACCGGCCACCAGATCTCGAAGTTCACGGACACGGGGACCGTGAACGCGCTGGCCTTCACCCCCGACGGCCGGACCCTGGCCACCTCGAGCGACGGCACGATCCACCTGTGGGACGTGGGGTCGGGCAGGCAGCTCGGCCAGCCACTGACGGGCCACGCGGACCAGGTGCGGGCGCTGGCCTTCAGCCCCGACGGGCGCACGCTGGCCAGCGGTGGCTCCGACACCACGGTGCGGCTGTGGGACGTGGCCACCCGGCGCCAGATCGGCCGCCCGCTACCCGGCCGCGGGCGCGCCGTCCAGGCACTGGCCTACGACCCCGACGGAACGATGCTGGCCAGCGCCGACGAGGGCAAGCAGGTACGCCTGTGGCCCATCGTGACGCCCAGGGACTCGGCCACGACGCTGTGCACCCTGGCGGGCCGCTCGCTGACGCGGGCGGAATGGCACCAGTACCTGCCGGACCAGCCCTACGAGACGATCTGCCCGTCTCCGAAGTCGTAGCCGTTACGGGCGGCCGAGGGCGCGGTAGTGCCAGCCGGCGGCCCGCCAGGTCGCGGCGTTGAGCGCGTTGCGGCCGTCGACGATCTTGCGGGTGGCGACCGCGGCGCCGAGCTCCTCGGGGTCGAGGTCGACGAACTCCTGCCACTCCGTGAGCAGCAGGACCACGTTCGCCCCGCGGACCGCCTCGATGACCGAGTCGCCGTAGTTGAGCTCGGGGTGGGCCTTACGGGCGTTGTCGAGCGCGATCGGGTCGTAGACGGTGACCAGGCCGCCCTGGTGCCCGATCGTCACGGCCACGTCGAGCGCGGGGGAATCGCGGATGTCGTCCGAGTTGGGCTTGAACGCGGCGCCGAGCACGCCGACCGTGCAGCCGTAGAAGGAGCCGCCGGCCAGCTCGCGGGCCAGGTCGACCATGCGGGCGCGGCGGCGCATGTTGATCGCGTCCACCTCGCGCAGGAACGTCAGCGCCTGGTCGGCGCCGAGCTCGCCGGCGCGGGCCATGAAGGCGCGGATGTCCTTGGGCAGGCAGCCGCCGCCGAACCCGAGCCCGGCGTTGAGGAACTTGCCGCCGATCCGGTCGTCGAAGGAGAGCGCCTGGGCCAGCATCTGCACGTCGGCGTGGGCGGCCTCGCACACCTCGGCCATCGCGTTGATGAAGGAGATCTTGGTGGCGAGGAAGGAGTTCGCGGCGGTCTTGACGAGCTCGGCCGTGGCGAAGTCGGTGACCACGAAGGGGATCTCGCCCAGCGGCTGGTAGACCTCGCGCAGGATCTTCTCCGCCCGCTCCGACCGCACGCCCAGCACGACCCGGTCCGGGTTCATGGTGTCCTTCACGGCGAAGCCCTCGCGCAGGAACTCGGGGTTCCAGGCGAGCTCCACGTCGGTGCCTGCCGGGGCGAGCCTGGCGAGCTTGTCGGCGAGGCGGCCCGCCGTACCGACGGGGACGGTCGACTTGCCGACGACCAGGCACTCGCGCGTGAGCAGCGGGGCCAGCGACTCGACAGCGCTGTCCGTGTAGGAGACGTCGGCGGCGTACTCGCCGTGCTTCTGCGGCGTGCCCACGCAGATGAAGTGCACGTCGCCGAAGTCCGCGACCTCGTCGTAGGAGGTGGTGAAGCGCAGCCGCCCCGATTCGAGGCCGCGGCGGAGAACCGGTTCCAGTCCTGGCTCGTGGATGGGGAGCTCACCGTTGTTCAGGCGGCGGACCTTGTCGGCGTCGATGTCGAGCCCGAGGACCTCGAACCCGAGGTCAGCCATGCAAGCGGCATGAGTGATGCCCAAATATCCGGTCCCGATCACCGTGAGGCGATATGGCACGAGTGAGCTCCTTTCGATCGCGAGGGCATGCTACCGGCCTCCGCTACCTCCTCTGTGCCACCTGCACAAACCGGCAAACCGTACCAGCTAGTAGCAAGATGCTCGGACGTCCTAGTATTTGACGCATGAGCTTTCCTCTCTACGCGCCCACCGAGGAGCACGACATGCTCCGCGAGACGGTCAGGGCCCTCGCCGATGAGAAGATCGCGCCGCGCGCCGCGGAGGCAGACGAGACCGAGGAGTTTCCCTGGGACGTCTACAAGGCGCTCGTCGCGGCCGACATGCACGCCGTGCACGTGCCCGAGGAGTACGGCGGAGCGGGGGCGGACGCGCTGGCCACGGTGATCGTCATCGAGGAGGTGGCGCGGGCGTGCGCGTCGTCCTCGCTGATCCCGGCGGTCAACAAGCTCGGCACGGTGCCGCTGCTGCTGTCGGCGTCCGAGGCGCTGAAGGCGCAGTACCTGCCGGCGGTGGCCCGCGGTGACGCGATGTTCTCCTACGCCCTGTCGGAGCCGGAGGCGGGTTCCGACGCCGCCGCGATGAAGACGCGGGCGGTGCTCGACGGCGACCACTACGTGCTCAACGGCACCAAGATGTGGATCACCAACGCCGGGGTGTCGGAGTACTACACGGTCATGGCGGTCACCGCGCCCGGCGAGGGCGCCCGCGGCATCTCCGCCTTCGTCGTGGAGAAGTCCGACGAGGGCGTGTCGTTCGGGGCGAAGGAGAAGAAGCTCGGCATCAAGGGGTCGCCCACCCGCCAGGTCATCCTGGAGAACGTCCGGATCCCCGCCTCCCGCATGATCGGCGAGCCGGGCACGGGCTTCAAGACGGCTCTGGCCACGCTCGACCACACGCGCGTCACCATCGCCGCCCAGGCCCTCGGCATCGCTCAGGGCGCCATCGACTTCGCCATCGGCTACGTCAAGGAGCGCAAGCAGTTCGGCCGCGCGATCGGCGACTTCCAGGGCGTGCAGTTCATGCTCGCGGACATGGCGATGAAGCTGGAGGCGGCCAGGCAGCTCACCTACCACGCGGCGGCCAAGTCGGAGCTGGCCATGCACGGCCGGCCGCAGAAGGACCTCACGTTCCTGTCGAGCGCCGCCAAGTGCGCCGCCTCGGACGCCGCCATGGACATCACCACGGACGCGGTCCAGCTGCTCGGCGGGTACGGCTACACGCGCGAGTTCCCCGTGGAGCGCATGATGCGCGACGCCAAGATCACCCAGATCTACGAGGGCACCAACCAGATCCAGCGCATGGTCATGGCCCGCCAGCTCCTGAAGTAGGGGTTGAGCGGCAAAGATCCGGTTTCCATGCTTTTCGGGAGGCCGGATCTTCTCTTGCCCGGAAGCCCGTACGATCCCGATGTGCAGCGACTCGCGCTCTTCGACCTGGACAACACGCTGATCGATCTCGATGCCGCGTTCCGCGCCTGGGCTCAGGAGTTCGTCGACACACGAGGGTTGGGGCCGGCCGCGGTGGCGGATCTGATCGCTCTGGGGAGCCGCCATCCACATCGGGATGCGTTCTTCGGGCGAGTGCGTGAGAGCTTCGAGCTCGACGACGCGGCGGCCGACTTGTGGGGTGAGTACCGCAAGCGCATGCCGTACCTGGTGCGGTGCAGGCCCGAGGTGCTTGACGGCCTGGCGGCGTTGCGTGCTGCCAGGTGGAAAGTCGCGATTGTCACGAACGGCACCGCAGACAACCAGCTCGGGAAGATCCGTCAGACGCGGTTGGAGAACGCGGTGGATGCCTACGCCGTGTCGGGCATTGAGGGGATCCGGAAGCCCGAGCAGCGCTTGTTCGAGATCGCTTCTCGGCGTTGCGGGTTGTCCCTCGACATGGGCGGTTGGATGGTCGGCGACAACCTGGTGGCGGACATCGCGGGCGGTCAGACGGTTGGGTTACGGACAATATGGATCGATCGGGGGACGTGGCCGGGCCAGGAACACGAGGCGGACCACGTCGTCACCGACGTAGCCCAGGCCATCGAGATCCTTTTGGCGCACTAGGGAAGCGTGACGAACTTGCCGAGGAAGTGCCGGACTATGGGGGTGTCTAGCCGGTAGTCGAGGTTGGCGCGCTTGCAGGCGTCGTCCTCTCCGCTGATCGTCGTGGCGATGAGCAGGTGTGAGTCGCGCCCACCCAGGAAGTTCGGGCCGCCCGAGTCGCCGAAGCAGGTGCTGCCGTCGCCCTTGGCGCGGTCCGGTGTCAGCACGAGCCATCTGCGGGAGAGCGCCTTGAAGGAGATGGACGCCTGGTTACGGGTGTCGTTGTAGCTGTAGCCATGCGCCTTCTCGGTCGGAGCCGCCAAGCCGTATCCGACCGGGGTGAATGGCGTCGCCTTCAGGGTCTTCTTGGTTTTGAGTTGGTCGAGCATGCCCGCGGCGGGCAACTGGGCGGGCTCGATGTCCGGGACGGCCGCGCTGAAGACGACAACGGCCATGTCGTGGAGGTCGGACTTCTTCCTGAACCGCGGATCGGGGATGTAGCGACCGGTGAAGAGTTGGGCCCCGGGTTTGTACTGACTGACGAACGTGACCCGGGCGGTCTTCTGCCCTTTATCTCCGCAGTGGGCGGCGGTGAGGAAGACGGTCGGCGAGATGAGCGTGCCGGTGCAGTAGGACCACGTGCCGTCGGGATGCGCCTTCTCACCGATGAGGGCGCCCACCTCCGGGTGAGCGTTCCCGTCCGCGGAGCCGTTGGTGATGGCCGATGCGGGCAAGGAGATACCCAGGACACCCAGAACCAGCGCGGGGAGAATCGCGACAAAGGGGACAAATCGCATTCCCGGAGTGTATGCACGCTTGGCCGAAACATGACATACATCAGCAAAAGATCTATATAGGGCCTGTCAGGCACGCGTTGCACAAAGCTTCCGCCCGGGCTTGACGAAGCCGTGGATGCTCGCGGTGCATCGGGTGGTTTCCCCGTCCTGCCCGGCTGTCTCGCCGTTCGTGCTCCTGCCGCGCGCGGCAGGTCCGGGGTTGTACGACCGGAGCATCCGGCGCATCCGGCTCAGGGGCGTCGCGTTCCGCGGGATCACGCCGGGGGACGCCCGCACGCGGGTGGCCGCCGCCTGGCGAGGCGACGACCGGAACCCGCTGGTCGCCCAGCTGCTCGCGGCAATGGAAAGGCCCAGCGGATGAGCCGGGCCTTCCACTCAGGGCGGGGTTACTTCGTGGTGGGCAGGATGTTGCCGGACCAGGAGGCGGCGGCCGCCTTGTAGACGCCGGCCGCTTCCCCGTCGAAGTACGGCGAGGAGATCGCGTCGATCCGCTTGTTGTTGTCGGTGTCCAGGAACAGGCTGGTCACGCCGTTGACGTAGCCGAGGCGCTTGCCGTTGTTGTAGTTGGACAGCCAGGGTCCGCCGTTGGCGCCGCCGGTCATGGCGCACTTGAGCGCGACCTGCTCCTCGACCTTGTACGCCGCGACCTTGACGTTCTTCTGGCTGGTCTTGCCGTAGCACCACTTGGGCGTCACGCCCGTGTAGGGCTTGTTGCCGTCCGGGTGCGCCTCGTACGGGTAGCCGAAGACGCGCACGTACTTGCCCGTCGGCTGGTTGTAGGCGAAGCCCTGCCCGCCGACGTTGTCGCCGAGGCGGCCGACGTCGACCAGGCCGCCGTCGCGCACGAAGTACTGCTCGACGACGTACTTGACGGGCGCGGTGGCCTTGACCCACTTGACCACCCAGTACTGCGTCTTGTACCAGGCGATCTCGTTGCCGTTCTTGTCCTTCTCGACCTCGAGGAAGCCCAGGAACTTGCCGCTGGCCTTGTCCTTCAGCAGCCTGTCGGACTCCTCCTTGCTGATCGGGACGCGGACGCCGTCGTTGTCGCAGAAGGACGGCTTGCACTTCTCGCCGTTCTTCCACGCGGTGGTGGCCTCGGCGGCGCGGTCGTACTCGGCCTTGGTGACCTCGACGCCGAGCACCGTCACGCCGTCCTTGCCCTGGGCGTAGCCGCCCTTGCTGACGATCTCCTCGTCGGTGAAGGTGGCCTTGGGCGGGTTGACGGACTCGACGTTGGTGTCGCCGATGAGCTTCTTGTACGGGCCGTTGGGGCCGTACTTGCTGACCCCGTCGAGGTACTCCTTCTCGGAGATCTGCTTGGCCTCGACCCACTTGTCGCCGACGAACTTGTCATAGTCGTCGCCGTTGACCTGGACGACCTTGCCGTCGACGAACTTGAGCCCGTTGTAGACGGTCACGAACGCGTAGTCGCGGTCGCTGTCCTCGTAGTTGGCGTAGTCGTAGTGGGTGAAGGCGGTCTTGCCGACGTAGATCCCGGCGGGCGCCTTGCCCTGGTAGTACATCGGCACGAAGACCCAGTAGCCGAGCGTGCCGGAGTTGGCGGCCTCGTCGTAGACGCAGTGGCCCGCGGTGGCGACCAGGTTGCGGAACTGCGACTGGATCGAGGTGGCCGAGCACCAGCGCGGCTGGCCCTTGCCGTCGAGGAAGAACACCTTGCCGATGGTCTTGGGCAGGTTCACGTTCTGCGACTTGACGGGGCTCTTCTTCTCCTGGCCGATCGGCGCGACCGTGCCGGGCTTGCCGTCGGCCGAGTAGCCGCCGGTCATGACCACGCCGGTGCCCTCGGCCACGTGGTCGTAGTTGTAGGCGGTGGCCTGCTTCAGCGCGGCGTAGTTGGACTTGGACCAGAAGTCCAGCACCTTCTGGACCGCGGCGTAGTCCTTGGCCAGCGTGTCGGAGTCGACGTCGCCCGCGGCGCTCGCGGAGGTGGTGGTGCCGGCCAGCCCGGCGGCCAGCAGCCCACCGGCCAGGAAGGTGGGGATGAGGATGCGCTTCACTTTCGATTACTCCTAGAGGTCTGTCGTGGCCCGCATTTCTTACGGACCAATCGTCAGAAGCGGAATGGCCAAGAACCTACAGCCCGATTTCCCGCTGTCCAGCGAAAAATCGGACGCTATCTTTCCGTGACAAAGATTGACGATGTGTTCGCCCAGGTGAAAAGCATCGAGGCGGCCAGGAATGTGACGCACATCACGGCACCGAATCGCTTTCTCGTGCGTCCCGTAAAACTGCCTCTGACGTGCGCGAAGGCACGCCTCGAGAACAACTCGAGACGTGCCTTCGCTATCCCTTTGTTGACGCATTCACGCGTATAGGAGTCCCCCTTCGCAGGACGCGGTAAAGCGCCATGGGAGCACGACGCCGTTGATGCGAATTAAACGCGGCCGTCAAATTCGTCTAACGTGGGTACGGCAGGCCGCGGTGCCGTCCGGTGAATCGGAAACGGAACATGTAAGGGATGCTGGTCGGCCGGCGTTTACGGTCGGTGGACGGCGGATTGACGCGGCGGCCATGGCGGCGGCGAGAGCGAGCCTGCGCCCGATGGTCATGGGCACTCCTTCCTGGAGGGAGGAGCCCACGATGGAGGCCGCCCTTCGACGGCGCCGTATACGGGACGTAGAAGATCTGTTTAGCCGGTTTGGCGAGCATGGCTGCGACTACCAGGACTTGGGGGAACAGACCATGACGGACTGGCGCATCGACCTGCTCGGCCAGGTTCGCGTCCGCGACGGCTCGGGCGAGGTGCCCGTCGGCACTCCGCAGCAGCGTGCCGTACTGGCCATGCTCGCCCTGCGAGCGGGGGAGTTCGTGCCGATCGGGGACCTGGTCGACGGCATCTTCGGCGAGGAGCCGCCGCGCACCGCGCACACGACGATCTCCACCTACGTCACCCGGCTGCGCGGCGCGCTCGACCGCGACAGGACAGGGCTGCTGACCTCGGCCTCCGGCGGCTACGTGCTGCGCGTCCAGCCGCACCAGGTGGACGCGCACCGGCTGTCCGCGCTGACTGCCTCGGCCGCCCGCGCGGTGGCCGAATCGCGGCTGGCGCAGGCGCTGGAGCTGTACCGCGAGGGCGAGGCGCTGTGGCGCGGCGAGCCGCTGGCGGGCGTCGCGGGACCGTGGGCGGACAGGCAGCGGTCGGCACTGGCCGAGCGGCGGCTGGCCGCGCTGGAGGCGCGGCTGGCGGTGGAGCTCGAGCTCGGCGAGCACCACGCGGTGGTGGCGGAGCTGGCGGGCGTGGCCGAGGCCCACCCGTTCAGGGAGCGCCTGCAGTCGATCCGCATGCTGGCCCTGTACCGCGCGGGCCGCCAGGGTGAGGCGCTGGCCGTCTACCAGGAGGTGCGCAGGATCCTGGCCGACGAGCTGGCCGTGGACCCCGGCCCCGAGCTGACCGAGCTGCACGCCGCGATCCTGGCCGCCGACCCGGCGCTGAACGCGCCCGTGTCCGCCCTGGCGACGCCGAAGCCGGCGCAGTTGCCCGCCGCGATCGACGGCTTCACCGGGCGGGCCGACCTGCTGGCCGACATCGTCAAGGCGCTGGAGGAGGCCGGCTCGGGCGCCGCGCCTGTGCTCGTCGCGGTTTGCGGGATGGGCGGCGTGGGCAAGACCGCCTTCGCCGTCGACGTGGCGCACCGGGTGCGGCACCTGTTCACCGACGGCCAGCTCTACATCGACCTGCGCGGCGCCGAGGCCGTGCCGGTGCGTCCCGCGGAGGCGCTGGCCCGCTTCCTCACCGCGCTCGGCGTGCCGGCCGACGCCGTGCCCGACGGGGAGAGCGAGCGCGCCGCGCTGTTCCGCTCGCTGCTGTCGGACAAGCGGGTGCTCCTCGTGCTCGACAACGCCCGCGACATCACCCAGGTGCGCGAGCTGCTGCCCGGCTCGCCGTCCTGCGCCGCGCTCATCACCTCCCGCACCATGCTCGCCTCGCTGCCGTCGGCCCGGCACGTCGCCCTGGACGCGCTCACCGAGGCCGAGGCCCGGCGGATGCTGGTGGCGATCCTGGGCGCGGCCAGGGTCGAGGCCGAGGAGGCCGACGCCGCCCGGCTGATCGGGCTCTGCGGCAGGCTGCCGCTGGCGCTGCGCATCGCCGCCGCGCGGCTGACGGCCAGGCCCGCGTGGCGGCTGGCCGACATGGCGGGGCGCCTGGCCGACGAGCGCGGCCGCCTGGCCGAGCTGCGCAGCGGCTCGCTGGCCGTCGAGGCGTCGTTCGCGCTGTCCTACGAGCAGGCGACCTCCGCGGAGGCGGACGCCTTCCGCCTGCTGGCCGTGCCGGACGCCGTCGAGCTGCCGCTCCCGGCCTGCGCCGCCGTGCTCGACCTGCCGCCCGCGCAGGCCGAGCCGCTGCTGGAGAGCCTGGTCGACGTGGCCCTGCTGCAGTCGCCCGGCCCCGGCCGCTACCGCCTGCACGACCTGGTCAAGCTCTACGCCCGCCGCCGCGGCGCCGGTCCCGCGGAGAGCGCCGCCGCCCGCGCCGCGCTCGCCGACTTCTACATCGCCGCGCTCCGCTCGGTGGTCGCCCAGCTGGCCCCCGGCGACCCCGTTTACGCCGCCTGCGGCGCCCGCACCCGGGTACGGCAGGCCGCCGAGCCCATCGACGCCACGCACTGGCTGCAGGCCGAACGGGAGGCCATCGTCGGTGCGCTGGCGGGATGCGTCGGCGACCGCCTCGGCGACCTGCTCGAGCTGGTCTACACGGCCGGCGACCGGCACATCCCGGCCGACGCGCTGCGCCCGCACGCCACCCGCCTGGCCGCGCACGACCGGGCCAGGGCGGAGCGGGTGCTCGGCGGCCTGCTGCTCGAGGAGGGCAGGGACGCCGAGGCCGCCGCCCACCTGCGCCGGGCGGTAGAGCTGCCGGGCGTGCCCGGCTACCTGCTCTGCTTCGCGCTGGGCGAGCTCATGGTCGCCGAGACCAACCAGCGCAACCGCGCCGAGGCCCGCGACCTGGCCCGCCGCAAGCTGGAGCTGGCCGGGCGCCTGGGCAGTGTCACCCACGCGGTGCACGCGCGCACGCACCTTGGCGCCCTGCTCGACGATCCCGGGCAGGCGCTCGAGCAGTGCGTGCGGGCACTCACCCACGCCCGGGCCGAGGGAGCCGACCCGATGGTCATCGCCATGATCCACGCCGATCTGGCCGCCCTCCAATGCCGCGCGGAGCAGCACGAGGACGCGATCGAATCCCTCACGGAGGCCGCCAGGCTGTGCCCGCCCGACACGGGAGTGCGGGCCACGATCCACTACCGGCTCACCGAACCCAACCTGGCCCTCGGCAGGAACGACGCGGCACTGACCCAGGCGTACAAGGCGCTGGCCGTGGCGCAGGCGCTGTCGGACGAGCCCCGCCAGGCCATGGCGCTGGTCGCGCTGGCCAACGTGCACCGGGCGGAAGAGGAGGCACCGGCGGCCGTCCGCGCGCTCAACGCGGCCCACGCGATCTTCACCCGGTTCGGCCTGACCGAGGACGCCGCGGAGGCCGAAGAAGCATGCCGTTCGGTTATGGATGCAGGTATTGGACGGTAAGCACCCTCGCAGTGGACAACCCGCTGCCCGGCATCCCGGCACTGCGTGAGCTGCAGGCGACCATGGCCAAGCACGCCGTGGGGGAGGCGCCCGTCCCGCAGCCGCTGGAGGTTCTCGGGACCTACGGGTTCTGACGTCCGGAATGTCACATCTGGGGGAGCTGTCCCGTCTGATTCGTAGAGGGGGTTGCGATGATGCGTTTCAGACGGATGGACCACTGGTCGTTCCTGTTCGGCGAGATCGCCTTGTACTGCTTCGCCGTCCTGACGATCACGGGAGGCCTGCTGGCCTTCCTCTTCGACCCGGACATGAGCCCGACGACCTACGGCGGCTCCTACGCCCCGCTGCGCGGCGTCGAGGTGAGCAGGGCGTTCGCCTCGACGCTTGACATCAGCTTCGAGGTGCGGGGCGGGCTGCTGCTGCGGCAGATCCATCACTGGGCGGCGCTGATCTTCATCGCCGCGGTCTGCGTGCAACTGCTGCGGCTGTTCTTCACCGGCGCCTTCCGGCGGCCTCGGGGGCTGCACTGGCTGGTCTGGATCGGCGTCCTGCTGCTGGGCATGGCGGCCGGGGTGACCGGCGGGATCCTGCCCGACGACATGCTCTCGGGCGGGAGCCTCGGGCTGATCCAGGGGGTCACCCAGTCGATCCCGGTGATCGGGACGTTGCTGACCGGGCTGCTGTTCGGCGGGGAGTTCCCCGGAACACAGGTCATCCCGCTGTTCTTCTGGCTGCACGTCCTCGTGCTGCCCGCGGCCGTCGCCGGGTTGCTGCTCGTGCGCCGGTGGCTGGTCAGGCGGCACGGTCACACCTACTTCGCCGGATCCGTCCGGGAGAAGACCGCTCCGTCGTCGCTGGCGCTGTTCCTGGCCACGTGCGGGGTGCTGGCGCTGCTCGGGACGTTCGCGCAGATCAACCCGATCTGGCAGTACGGCCCCTACCAGCCGGGAGCCATCAGCGCGGGCTCGGTGCCCGGCTGGTACCTGGGCTTCCTCGACGGCGCGATCCGGATCATGCCGGGCTGGGAGGTCACCGTGTTCGGGTACACGCTCACGCTGGCCGTCCTCGTGCCCGCGCTGCTCGTGCCCGGCGCGTTCTTCACCGTGCTGGCCGCCTACCCGCTGATCGAGCGCAGGCTGACCGGCGACCGCGGCCTCCACCACATGCTCGACAGGCCGCGCGAGGCGGCGACCAGGACCGCGGTGGGCGCGGCCGGCATCGCCTTCTACGGGCTGCTGTGGGCCACCGCCGCCAACGACCAGATCGCCTTCAACTTCCACGTCTCGCTGTACGCGGTGACCTGGTTCTTCCGCGTCGCCGTCTTCGCCGGCCCGCTGCTGGCCTACGCCATCACCCGCCGCCTGTGCCTCTACCTGGCCGAGCAGGAGCGGGAGACGGTACGGCACGGCGTGGAGACCGGGGTGATCACGATGAGCCCCGAGGGCGGGTTCCGTGAGATCACCAGGCCGCTGGACCGCCCGGCGGTCAAAGGGCCGCCAGCAGCCGCCTGACGTGGGTGAGGGGCTCGGGCCCGACGGGACGCACGACCACGGTGGCCGCGCCCGCCGCGGCCAGGTCGCGGACGTGGGCGGCGGCCTCGGCGGGGGATCCGGTCGCCATGGCCACCTCCTCCGGGGCCACGCCCATGAAGGCGGCCTGCTCCTCGGCGATCGGCCGCAGCACCTTGGCGGCGTCGTCGTCCACGTAGAGGTGGGTGAAGGCGACGACCTCGTGGCCGGGCGGCGGCGCGACCCGCTCGACCAGGCCGGGCAGCCGGGCAGGGCCGAAGCCCTCGGGGATGATCGTGCCCTGCGCCACCCGGCCCGACAGCGCCAGGGAACGCGGGCTCATCACGCCCGCGAGCACCGGCGGCGGCTCGGCGGGCGGGTGGACCAGGCGGATCCCGTCGAGCCGCACGTGCCTGCCGTACAGGCTGACGGTTTCGCCGCGCAGCAGGGCGCGGACGGACGTGATCGTCTCCTCGAGCAGCGCCAGGGGAGAGGACACGGCCGCGCCCACCTGGCGCATCCAGTCCTGCACGCCGTGGCCGACACCGGCGGCCAGGCGGCCGGGGTGCAGGCGGGCCAGGTTGGCCAGCTCCATCGCCAGCAATGCCGGATTGCGCAGCGGGGCGGGGGTGATGCCGATGCCGACGCGCAGCCGGGAGGTGGCGGCCAGCGCGGTGGCCGCCGAGGAGATCGCTCCCGTCCAGCCCAGGTCCTCGACCACCCACAGGTCGTCGACCGTGCCGTCCAGCTCTCTGGCGAACGCGGGCAGCCCCTCGGGCGGCAGGTCGCGCTCGTACATGACGCCCAGTCTCACGATGCCCTCCAGTAGTAGCGGTACAGGCGGCTGACCTCGGAGTAGCCCGCCCGCGTGAACGCCGCCGCGGTCGGCCTGTTGTCCATGTCCGTGGCCGCCACGATGCGCGAGATGCCGGCCTCGGCCAGCGTGCGGGTGCCGTGCGCGAGCAGGTCGTCGACGTAACCGTGGCCGCGGTGCGAGGGGATCACGCCGATGTAGGCGATCGAGTGGTCGTCGGGCACGACCAGGCCGATCGGGAGGTCGCCGGTGTAGCCGACCACGAACCAGTCGGGCTTGGCCTTGCGGTTGATCAGGTCGTCGTACATGGCCTTGGCGTCCCGCTCAGCGCCCACCGTGGACAGCTCGAGCTGGGTGTCGTAGTCCAGCGACCCCTGGGCGATCCTGGCGATCAGGTCGAGCACCTCGGCCTCGCCCAGCTCGCGGGCGGGACGGTATCGCAGCCGGCCGGGGTCGTCGGGCAGGTCGGTGCCCGCGCGCCACTCGAACAGCAGCCGCTCGACCTCCATCCTGAACCCGGCCCCCACCAGCGCCTCGTGCTCGACCCGGCGGTCGACCTCGGGCGACAGTCCGGGCGGGAGTGAGATGTCGTGGATCATCTTGGCCACGCCCAGGCTCCGCAGCCCCCGCGTCAGCAGCCGCGCCCCTGCCCCTGGATCGAACCCCGGATCGAAGTGCCAGGTGACGACCGGGTCGGCGCCGCGGAACGGCGCCCAGAAGGCCACCCGGGCCTGCCCTTCGGCCGAACACCACTCGGGTCGCGTCTTGCCTTCCTCATACGCGGCACGCAGCTGGGATCGGGCAGGTTCGGGGAACTCGTCGAACAATGTGCAGGCCTCCGCGCCAGATGATGACGTCAACATCATCTCTTACGCGGCGGCTCCCAATGCGAGCCGGGCGTCCGCCAGCGAACCCGTGGTCTCGAAGTGCCGGTCCAGGTTCGTGATCGTGAGCAGATGGGGGATCATCCCGGGCGCCACCACGAGGATCAGCCTGCCGCGGGACTGTCGTATCCGGTTGAGGACGGCCACCAGCACGCCCAGTCCTACGGAGTCGCAGAACGGAACCTCGGAGAGATCGAGCACCAGGTTGAGCGGTTCTGTAAGGGTCTGCTCGATCTCCGCCCGTAGGCGGGGAGCCCCGGCCACGTCGAGGTCGCCGAGAACTTCCACGACCGCGCAGTGGTCCTCTCGCCATGATCTGACCACCATGCCCCTCACCTGCCCGAACCGCAGGGGGTTATGCCTGTTTCTTACAGATGTTCTGGGATGCGGTCTTTGTGGCTGGAGTGGCGCTGGTCGTCGGCGTGGTGTTCGGAGTGGCGGCCACCTTCACCTTGTGGATCTTGGGCTGGTCGCTGCCCACGACGACTTCGATGCCGGTGACGTCGGCCTGCTTCAGCTGGGCACCCGGGATGGCGGCGGCCACCGTACGGGCGGAGTCCTCGCGGCCGGGGCCGTAGCGCACGACGGTCTGCTTGTGCTCCTTCGCCGGCTTGTTGCCCGGCTGGCCGGGCACCTGGAACCCGGCAGACAGCAGCGCCTGCTTGGTGCGGGCGCCGAGCCCGGTGATCAGCGTGCCGTTGGTGACCTTGACCGCGATCCGCTCCGCCGGGATCGTCAGCGCGGGCTGTGCGGGCGCCTGGGTCGCCGAGGTCGTCGGCTTGGGGGCTGGCTTGCCCAGGTCCTCGTCGGCGCCGATGCGGCGGAACAGCTCGCGGGCGCCCTGCTTGTCCCAGAGCACGGCCGACTCGCCGGTCGGCGACCTGAAGTTCAGGTTGGACAGCGGCACGTCGGCGAAGCGCACGTCGTCCAGCGAGACGTCGCGCAGCTGGGTGGCCAGGCCGATGAGCCCGTCGTTGGGGTCGACCTTGATCGTGCGCAGCGTCGAGTTGACGAACGAGGCGAGCTTGACGGGATTGGCCAGCGTGCCGGCGCTGAGCGCCTTGTTCAGCAGCGCCGAGATCACCTGGTGCTGCCGGTCGATGCGGTCGAGGTCGGAGCGCGCCGTCGCCCGGGTCCTGGCGTAGCGCAGCGCGTCGGCGCCCTGCAGCTCGTGGGTGCCGGCGGTGATGTTGAGCCCGGCCTTGGGGTCGTTGATCGGCACGGGCGTGCAGACGGTCACGCCGCCCAGCGAGTCGACCACGTCGATGAAGCCGAGGACGTTCACCTCGATGTAACGGTTGATCTGCAGCCCGGTGGTCTGCTCGACGGTCTGCTTGGCCAGCTTCGGCCCGCCGAACTGGTAGGCGGAGTTGATCTTGTGGTCGCCCTTGCCGGGGATCGTCGTCCAGGTGTCGCGCGGCAGGCTCACGACCGTGACCCGGCGGTGGTCCTCCGACAGGTGGATCACCATCATGGTGTCGGTGCGCTGGCCCACCTCGCGGCCGAGGTTGAGCTGGGTCTGCTGCCTGCGGGTGAGGTCGTCGCGCTTGTCCACGCCGACGAGCAGGATGTTCATCGCGCCGCGCGGCGCCGTGTCGGACACGCCCGCGTCGACCGAGCCGATCTGCCGGGGCGTCGCCCAGACCACGCCGGTGCCGACCAGGATCGCTCCGGAGAGGGCACCGTTGATGATCAGGCTGCGCCGCCTGGACCGTGGGCTCCTGCCGGGCTTCTTGGGGCGGGTCGCGAGCTTGACGCCGCCATACGCGTCGCCGCCCACGAGCACCCCAGCGTCCTCCTCGCCCGGGTCGCGCATGCCGTGCCCCCTTTGAATCCCGCCGGAGGATCGGGCTTTCGATTGCCCTCCTCCCCTGGTCGTACAGTAGCGTGAGGGCCGCCATGAAGCAGTTCCCCGACTCGCCGCACGCGCCCGCGGAGACGCGTGACTGGCCACCGATTTCCGTCGTGATGCCGGTCCTCAACGAGGAGCGGCACCTTCGCGAGGCCGTGGACATGGTCCTGGCCCAGAGCTACCCCGGTGAGATCGAGATCGTTCTCGCCGTGGGTCCCTCCCGCGACCGTACCCAGGAGGTCGCCGAGGCCATCGCCGCGGCCGATCCCCGGGTGACCGTCGTGCCCAACCCGAGCGGCCGCACGCCGAGCGCGCTGAACGCCGCGATCGCCGCCTCCCGCAACGGGATCATCGCCAGGGTCGACGGGCACGCCATGCTGCCGTCCGACTACCTGCGCGTGGCGGTCGAGACGCTGGCCGAGACGGGCGCCGACAACGTGGGCGGCATCATGGCCGCCGAGGGCGTCACCGCCTTCGAGCAGGCCGTCGCCAGGGCGATGACGTCCAAGATCGGCGTCGGTGCGGCCGCCTTCCACGTCGGCGGTACGGCCGGCCCCGCCGAGACCGTCTACCTGGGCGTCTTCCGCCGCAAGGCGCTGGAGCGGGTCGGCGGCTACGACGAGCACTTCCAGCGGGCGCAGGACTGGGAGATGAACCACCGCATCCGCCAGACCGGCGGCCTGGTGTGGTTCCAGCCCAGGATGCGCGTCTCCTACCGGCCGAGGCCCAACGTCAAGGCGCTGGCCAAGCAGTACTTCCACTACGGCCGCTGGCGCCGGGTGGTCTGGCGCACCCACGAGGGCACGATGAGCCCCCGCTACCTGGCGCCGCCCGCCGCGGTGCTGGCCATCGTGCTCGGCCTGGTGGCGGCGCCGTTCTTCCCGCTCGCGCTGATCCTGCCCGGCGGCTACGTCGCCGCCATCGTGGCCGGCTCCGTGCTGACCGGCGGCGGGCTGCCGATCACGGTCATGCTCCGGCTGCCGATCGTCTACGCCACCATGCACGTCTGCTGGGGCTGGGGCTTCATCACGAGTCCGAGAAAGCTCGCTCGACCGTTGAGCTGAAGCGGTCCGGCCCGATCAGATACGCCTTGAGCTTGCGCCGGGCACAGGCCATCGTGTCCTCACCGTCGAGGAACGCGGCCAGCCCGGCCAGGTCTCTGCCCAGCAGCATGCCCGCCTCCGTGCTCGGGTAGCGCTCGTGGAAGGCCTTCTCGGACAGCCCGGAGACGTTGGTGACCGCGTACGGCTTGCCGCTGGCCAGGAATTCGGCGACCACGCTGGAGATGTCGCTGATCATCATGTCCGCCTCGTTGAAGCAGCCGTAGAGGTGCGGCTCGTTGCCGGTGACCACGAGGTGCGTGATCGGGCTGCCCGCCGTACCCGAGGTGGGGTGGCGGGCCTTGGCCAGGGCCAGATTGGTGGCCTCCAGCATGGAGATGATCTTCCTGTGCGCGCGGGCGGCCGATCGGTCGCGGTGGCCGGTGAGCGGGTGCGACTTGTAGATCACGCGTAGCCGCGGCGTGTGGTCGAGCAGCGCCCGCACGATCCGCGGTCCCATCGTGGTCAGCGAGGTGTGGAACAGGTCGTCGGTCCACCCCTCCCAGGTCGGCGCGTAGAGGACCGTCCTGTACGGCAGGCGCTGCTTGAAGGGGCCCTCCGTCGAGATCCCCTGCAGCTGCGGCCGCCCCACCTCGTGGATGTCCTCGTCCCTGACCCCCACCCGGGCCCGCAGGTAGCGGTCGCGCCCGGCGGGTCCCGCCACCCAGACCTCGTCGTAGACCCGGGTGAACGGGTTGAACGAGGCCTCCTTGTCGCTGTCGCCGTGGCCGATGAACACGCTGCGCAGCCCGGGGATGCGCAGCATGTGGATGTTCTTGCCCACGTTGGCCACGTACAGGCAGAGCCGGGCGCTGGACAGGGCGTGGAAGCCCATCAGGTCGGCCGAGGACGGGATGCACACCATCGGCAGCGCGGTGGGCTCCAGACATTGGGCCATGCCGCGCTCGCGCAGCAGCACCAGCGCCCTGCGAGGCAGCCGCTCCAGCGTGGGCAGCCACATCCTGGCCTGGTAGGCGGCCTCCTTGGCGCCGGAGAAGTAGAGGATCACCTCCGGCTGGTACTCGCGCACCTGGCGGTCGACCACGGCCAGGACGCGGGCGGAGTCCTTGAGTGGTTCTGCCCGCCGTACGTAGGGGATGAGCGCCAGCACGGACGCCGCACCGAGCAGCAGCGCGGTGCCCGCGCCTGCGGCGGCCTGCTCGGCGCCGAAGGCGGCGCCGAGCACCGGGAGCCCGTCGAGGTAGAGCAGGCGCACGTCCTGGTAGTTGACCAGGAACTCCGGCGGCATCGGCGGCAGGTTGAGCGCCGAGACGTCCAGGTTGTGGGTGGTGACCGGCAACGTGGTCAGCATCTGCCTGAAGCGCATGGCCAGGCCGGTCTGTACGGCCCGCACCCCGTGCAGGGCGAACAGCCCGATCGCGAGCCCGACGAACCACAGCGAGTCGGGCCCCGCGGTCCGCGCGACCAGCAGCAGGGCCGCCATCTCGCGGACCACGAACCGCATGGTGACGCCGAGGTGGACCTTGTCCAGCAGGTCGACCAGGTAGCGCGCCACGCGCGGCGCGACGATCTCCGCCGCGTACGAGGCCGCCGCGACCAGCGCGAACAGCAGCGGCGACGGCCAGAGGGCGGTGATCAGCAGGGCTGGGTAACACGCCAATAGCAGCCCGAACGCACACAGTCTCCTCATGAGTACGGACGGTAACAAGTGTGAGGTCAAGCGCCGTCTAGGCGAACGTCTACCACTTGCCCGGTTAGGTCGGAGATGAGGACATCGATCGAGGTCTGCGCCACGGCGCGCGGAGACAGCAGCGTATGGGCGGGTTCCTCGCCGAATGCCCGCTCGCGCATCGGCGTGCTGGTGCGCTCGGGATTGACGCAGTTCACCCGGATGCCGTCGGCCGCCCACTCGTCGGCCAGCGCCTGGGTCAGGTTGACCACGGCCGCCTTGGTCGAGGAGTAGAGGCTGTAGTGGGCGCGCCCGCGCGTGTAGCTGGAGGAGGTGTACAGCAGCAGCCGCCCCCCGGTCTCGCGCAGGTGCGGGTAGGCGGCCCGTGCCACGTTGACCGGGCCCAGGTAGTTGACGCCCACGGTGTCGGCGATGGTCTCGTCGGTGACCTCGGCCAGCTTGCCCATGTGCAGCACGCCCGCCGTGTTGACCACGTAGTCCACCTGCCCGACCTGCGCCAGCGCCTTGGCCACCGAGTCGTAGTCCTCGACCCGCACGCCGTTCTGGGTGCGCGAGAAGGAGTGCACCCGCGCGCCGTAGCCCTGGGCCAGGTCCACCACGTCGGCGCCGATGCCGTAGCTTCCGCCGAAGACCACCACGGACCTGCCGTCGAGCGCCTCCCGGTAGTCGCGCGGGTTCGGCTGCGGCGCGCTCGCGGCGGCCAGCTGGAACAGCTTGTCGGCGATGTGCACGTCCACCGGATGGGTGACCTTGATGTTGTGCTCGCTGCCGGGAACGATGTAGATCGGCACGTCGGGCAGGTAGCGCAGCACCACGCCGCAGTCGTCGGTGGCGGGCTGCTTGTCGAAGTCGGGGTCGGCGAAGGCCCGCTCGTAGGCCTCACGGATCACCGACAGCCGGAAGCACTGCGGAGTCTGCCCCCTGCGCAACCGCGACCTGTCGGGAATGTCGCGGACGATCTCCCCGCGCGGACCGGGCGCCGCCACCACGACCGTGTCGGAGCTCGGGATCGCCACGTCCACCGCCGAGTACGTCTGCAGCGCCGCGACGCACTCGGTGATGATCCGCGGCTCGAGCAGCGGCCGGACCGCGTCGTGCAGCAGCACGTTGCACTCCTGCGGCCCGAGCGCCTTCAGCGCCCGCCAGGTCGACTCGGTACGGCTCGCGCCGCCCTCCACGATGTGACTGACCTTGCCGAAGCCGCCCCTGGCCACCATCTCCTCCACCTGGTCGGTGAAGCCCGGCGTCATCAGCACGACGATCTCGTCGATCTCCGGCGCGCCGTCGAACAGGGTGAGGGTGTGCTCAAGGATCGTCCTGCCGGCGATCTTGATGAGCTGCTTGGGCGTGTTCAGCCCCACGCGTTGCCCCACACCACCCGCCAGGACCACTCCGACGGAGCGCAGCCGAGATTCCATGACAAGGAGCGTAACGGCCCTGTTCCGTGATATCGCGTTGCGCTGTCGCTACGCTGTGTCCACGCACTCCCTCGCGACCGGGAGGAGAACTGCGCTTGACCGACTCACTGACCCGTGCGAGCACGACCACTTCCGCGGTGTTGCTCGCCACGACCGCGGCCGCCAGGCTCACCTGCGCTGACGGCACATTGCTCGATCGGATCAACGATCAGCTCGCCGTGCTGCCCGTACGCGACGTGCAGGTGGTGCCGCCGGGCGGCGGCCTGGGGGCCGATCTACGGAGCGTAGCGAAGATCGCCCGCATCTCCTCGGGCCCCGTCGTCGTGCTCCCTGCCGACCTCGTGGCCCACACCGAGGCGCTGGCGCTGCTGCTCGAACATCCCGCGCGCGACTCGGGCGCCGTGGTCTGCTTCGACGTGATGGCCGCGCCGCTGCGCCCGCCCGTGCAGGTGGAGCGGAGCCTGGTCGTCGCCGCGGGCAGCTCCTTCCACGTGGTCCCCGAGGCCAACGCCACCTTCCGCGGCGTGCTGCAGGTGGGCGAGGCCGACCTCGGCACGCTGGCCGACATCGCCGACGAGCTGGCCGAGCTGGCCGAGACGGGCAAGCTCGGCCCCGTCAGCCCGGTGGAGGCCGTCGACCTGCTGCTGGTCGGCCTGGTCCGCTCCGGCGTGCGGGTGCGCGCGGCCAAGCTCGGGCCGCTGCACTGCGACCGGGTCACCGGCCAGCACTCCGCCGACGCCGCCGTCATCCGCCTGGCGGAGGTGGACGAGTCGCGGGTACGCCTGGACACCTCGGTCAAGGCCGACGACGGCTTCTTCGCCACCCACTTCGTCTCGTCCTGGTCGCGCTACCTCGTACGGCCGGCGGCCAGGCTCAAACTCACGCCCAACGCGGTCACCGGCATCTCGATCGGCCTGGCCCTGCTCTCGGCGATCTGGTTCTCCGAGGGCACGCGCGGCTCGCAGATCGCCGGCGGGCTGCTGCTCTACCTGTCGTTCGTGCTCGACTGCGTGGACGGCCAGCTGGCCCGCTACACCCGCTCGTTCTCCCCGCTGGGTGCCTGGGTGGACGGCATGGCCGACCGGCTCAAGGAGTTCGTCGTCTACGTCGGCCTGGCCTTCGGCTACACCGCCGGGCTGGGCAACCCCGACGGCATCTGGTACCTGGCCGTCGCCGCCATGATCCTCCAGGTCGTCCGGCACACCGTCGACTACTCCTACGGGGGCGCGCTCGCCGACGCGGGCCGGATCGGCGCGGCGTGGGCCAAGCCCAGGCGCTCGCTGCTCGAGTCGGCCGACGGCGGCCGCTACGGCGTGCCCCGCCAGGGCATGCTCCGCCTGGCCCACCGGATGGAACGGGAGAAGGTCACGCGCTATCTCAAGAAGATGATCGTCCTCCCGATCGGGGAGCGGTGGGCGCTCATCGCCATCACCGCGGGGGTCTTCAACGCCCGTGTCACGTTCCTCGCCCTGCTCGCCTGGGGCGGCGTTGCCGCGCTCTACCAGCTCGTCGGACGGATCGCGAGGTCCGCGCGATGATCCACGGAGCGCAGGGGGTGCGACCATGATCTCCGTGCACATGACGCCGGTACCACGCAGCACCGTGGTGGCCTACCGCGACGACGGGCCGCTCTCGCGCGGCATGGGCATGCTCGTGGCGGGTCAGCTGCCGCCGCTGCCCCCTGTCATCGCCGGCGCGTTCGTCACCGGCGTGCTGCTGATCGTCGGCGTGGCGGGCTCCGACGGGCTGGCGGTCTTCGCCCCCGCCGTGACGCTGCTGCTGGCCGGGCCGGGCAGCTCCCACCCGCACGACGGGCGGGTCGACTGGCTGGTGCCGCCGATCCTGCGGCTCATCGAGTACTGCTTCATCGCGGCCTGCGGCTTCGCCCACGACGTGCCGCCGTGGCTGATCTTCGCCCTGCTCGGCGCGATGGCCTTCCACCACTACGACCTGGTCTACCGGCTGCGCCAGCGGGTCTACCCGCCGCCGTGGCTGGCCACGTTCGGGCTCGGCTGGGACGGGCGGATGATCGCGGTCGCCCTGGCGGCCGTCGCCGGCTTCGTGACCGGCGGCTTCGTGCTGCTCGCGCTGTACCTGTGGGGGCTGTTCGGCTGGGAGAGCATCACCTGCTGGCTGGCCGCGCCACGGTCTGGGATGGGAACGACCGATTTGGAAACGCAGGAGTGACGAGCGAAGGAGCTCGGCAGGAGAGAGCGAGGAACGATGCCAACGAGTGCCGAGCGGTCGCGACCATCAAACACAGGTTGATTACCCGATCAGGGCCTCCAGGCAACTAACCTTTGGGGCCTGAGAAGAGTCACGCCCCGACTTAGGAGTGCACGTTGCTGGGAATGGTGCTGGCCGCTGGAGCCGGACGACGCCTGCGGCCGTACACCGACACGCTGCCGAAGGCGCTCGTGCCGGTCGACGGCGAGACCACGATCATGGACATCTCCCTGCGCAACCTCGCCGAGGTCGGGCTGCGTGAGGTCGTGATCGTCGTCGGCTACGCGGCGCAGGCCGTACACGAGCGCAAGTCGGCCTTCGAGGACCGCTACGGCGTCAAGCTGACCCTCGTGCACAACGACAAGGCCGAGGAGTGGAACAACGCCTACTCCCTGTGGTGCGCGCGCGACTACTTCGCGCAGGGCGCGCTGCTGGTCAACGGCGACACCGTGCACCCCGTCTCGGTGGAGAAGACGCTGCTGTCGGCCCCGGAGACCAGCGACATCCTGCTGGCCGTCGACGACGTGAAGAAGCTGGCCGACGAGGAGATGAAGGTCACGCTCAACGGCAGCTCGCTGTCGAAGATCACCAAGCTGATGGACCCGGCCCAGGCCTACGGCGAGTACATCGGCGCCACCCTGATCAGGCCCGGCGCCGCCGAGCGGCTGGCCGACGCGCTCAAGGCGACCTTCGAGCGCGACCCGCAGCTCTACTACGAGGACGGCTACCAGGAAATGGTCGACCGCGGCGAGAGGATCCACGTCGCCCCGATCGGCGAGGTCGACTGGGTCGAGGTGGACAACCACGAAGACCTGGCGAAGGCTCGTACCATCGCGGTTCGCTACTGAGGGGGCGCAGATGCCGCTTCTGGCGAGGATGTTGCCCGCGCCGTTGACCATGGAGGTCCGGCGCGGAGCTGTGGCGGAGCTAGGCGCGCTGCTGGCAGACAGCAGGGTGGCCACCTCCGGCAGGGTCGCGGTGGCCGTGGGACCCGGCCAGGGCGACCACATCGAGGGCCTGATCGCGCCCACGCTGGGCGAGGCCGAGGTGTTCAGGGTGAGCGACGGCTCGGTCGACGCTGCCGTGTCGCTCGGCGCCGACCTGCGCAAGGGCGCCTACGAGGTGGTGGTGGGCGTCGGCGGCGGCCGGACGATCGACGCCACGAAGTACGCGGCCTCGCTGGCCGGAATCCCGATGGTCGCGGTCGCCACGAACCTTTCGCACGACGGCATCTGCTCGCCGACGGCCTCGCTGGTCTACGAGGGCGGCAAGGGCTCCTTCGGCGTGCCGATGCCGCTGGCGATCCTGGTCGACCTGGACTTCGTGCACGCCGCGCCGGAGTCGCTGGTCCGCTCGGGCATCGGCGACGTGCTGAGCAACCTGTCGGCCATCGACGACTGGCAGCTGGCCAACGTCGAGCGCGGCGAGCCGATCGACGGGCTGGCCTGTTCGATGGCCCGCACGCCCGCTGAGGCGCTGATCGGCAGGTCCGACTCGATCGAATCTGACGCCTTCCTGACCGTCCTGGCCGAGGCTTTGATCCTTTCCGGCATGTCGATGGTGATCGCCGGCTCGTCCCGGCCCTCCAGTGGTGGAGATCATGAGATCCTTCATGCCGTGGATCAGCTCTTCCCCGGCACGTCCAACCACGGCGAGCTGGCCGGCATCGGTGCCGCGTTCTGCTACTTCCTGCGGGAGGACAGTGCGAGGCTGACGCAGGTGACCGACTGCCTGCGCCGGCACAAGCTGCCGGTCGGCCCCCTCGACATCGGCCTGAACACCGAGCAGTTCACTCAGGCCGTCATGCTTGCGCCCGCCACCCGGCCGGGCCGTTACACGATTCTCGAGCATCTGCGTCTGTCAGAGTCCGAGACTCGGGATCGGGTGGAGGACTATGTCCGGGCCTTCGGTAGCTGAGTTCCGGCGGGTCGCCCAGCCCGCCGGACACCTCGAGCGCAAGAACGGCGAGCACTGGGCCGGCGTGCTCTACATGCGCAACCTGTCCATTTACGTCACCTGGGCGCTGGCCAAGACGCCCGTCACGCCCAACCAGCTCACCTGGCTGATGACGATCGTCGGCATCGTGGGCGGGGCCGTGCTGGCCCTGCCCGGGCTGTGGGCCGCCGTCGTGTCCGCCCTGCTGATCCAGGTGTACCTGCTGCTCGACTGCTCCGACGGCGAGCTGGCCCGCTGGACGGGCAAGACCTCGCTGGCCGGGGTCTACCTGGACCGCGTCGGTGCCTACTTCACCGAGGCGGCCGTGCTGGTCGCGCTCGGGTTCCGCGCCTCGGCGGTGCTGCCCGACTGGTACACGGTGCTCGGCCTGGCCGGGGCGCTCGGCGCGATCCTCATCAAGGCCGAGACCGACCTGGTCGACGTCGCGCGGGCCAAGGGCGGGCTGACGACCGCCACCGACGCGTCGGTGGCCCAGTTCCGCTCCGGGCTGCTGGGGCTGGCCAGGCGGATCCTGGCGGCGACCAAGTTCCACCGGATCGTCCAGCCGGTGGAATTGTCGATCCTCGCCCTTGTGGCCGCCGTGATCGATACCGTCATGGGTGGGGTTCCCGCGACGCGGGTGCTGGTCGTGGCCTGCGCCGTCGCCGCCGCACTCCAGGTGGTTCTGCATTTGGTAAGCATCCTGGCGTCGAGGCGGCTTGCGTGATCTCATGTCGGAACCGGCTGGGCTCCCCGTCCGTCGTATTGATCGGACGTCCGCCGTTCGGTAGGGGTTCACTAACGGTTCCGATACGCTTAGCTCCACCAATATCAGGAAATAGACTCGGTGATCATGAAAGAATGCTCCGCCCGTGCTCTCAACGCGTCGAGGCGATGACGCGTTGAAGATCTCGTGCGTCATCCTCACCATGGGCAACCGGGTCGCGGAGCTGAACCGGGCGGTCGAGTCAGCGCTCAACCAGGTCGACGGCGACGTCGAGGTGGTGATCGTAGGCAACGGTGCCGACGTGCCCGAGGTGATGGCGACGCCACCCGAGGGCTCGGCCGCGACCGTGAAGACGGTCCGCTTGGAACGCAACGCCGGCATCCCGGCTGGCCGCAACCGCGGCGTCGAGGAGTGCTCCGGCGATGTCGTGCTGTTCCTTGACGACGACGGCTGGTACGCCAACCAGAAGGTCGTGGCTCACGTCCGCGACCGCTTCGCCACCGAGCCCGACCTGGCGGTCATCTCCTTCCGGGTGATGGACCCCGAGGGCGGCATCGGCCAGCGGCGCCACGTGCCGCGGCTGCGGGCCGGCGACCCCGAACGCTCCTCTCCCGTGACGACGTTCCTGGGTGGCGCCTCGGCCATCAGGCGTTCGGCGTTCCTGCAGGTCGGCGGGCTGCCCGAGCGGTTCTTCTACGCGCATGAGGAGACCGACCTGGCCTGGCGGCTGCTCGGTGAGGGCTACCGCATCGAGTACGACGCCGACACCGTCATGTACCACCCGCAGGTGCCGCCCACCCGCCACGCCGAGTTCTACCGGCTCAACGCCCGCAACCGGGTCTGGCTGGCCCGCCGTAACCTGCCGTGGCCGTTGGCGGGCCTCTACCTGATCGACTGGGTGGTGCTCACCCTCATCCGCGAGCGTGGGTCTGGCGTGGCGTTGAAGGCCTGGTTCCAGGGCTTCTTCGAGGGGCTGCGCACGTCCGCGGGCGAGCGCCGTCCGATGGCCTGGCGGACGGCCTGGCGCATGGTGAAGCTGGGGCGCCCGCCGATCGTGTGACGCTTCCTGTACGGCGTCCCCCTGGAGCGACGATGGAGTACCTGCGCGCGTGAACATCTCCGAGGCCGGGCCCGTGCTGCGGGCGGAGGACGTCGATGTCGTGCGCGACGGCAACTTGCTGCTGCGGGCGATCTCGCTGACCGTGCGGAGGGGCGAGCACTGGGCGCTGCTCGGCCCCAACGGCGCGGGCAAGAGCACGCTGCTGGCCCTGCTGGGCGCCGTCAAGCACCCCACCCGCGGCCTCGTCGAGGTTCTCGGCCACCGGCTGGGCCGCGTGGACGTCAGGGAGCTGCGCTCGTACCTGGGCCACGTGAACCCGCGCCACGAGCTGGAGTCCGGCCTGCGGGTCCGCGAGCTGGTGCTGACCGGCGTCACGAACACGATCGAGCTGGTGCCCCGCTGGTCACCGACCCCGGAGCAGGAGGCGCAGGCCGACCGGCTGATCGAGCTGATGGGCATGTCCGGCAGGCGCGACTCCCGCTGGCCCACGCTGTCACAGGGCGAGCGCGGCCGGGCGCTGATCGCGCGGGCTCTGATGCCGAGCCCGCGGCTGCTGCTGCTCGACGAGCCCGCCACCGGGCTCGACCTGGCTGCCAGGGAGCAGCTGCTCAGCAGCCTCGACACGCTGCGCCGCGAGCATCCGGAGATGGCCACCGTACTGGTGACCCATCACCTGGAGGAGCTGCCGGTCACCACCACGCATGCGCTGTTGCTGCGCGAGGGCGAGTGCATGGCCTCGGGACAGGTCGCGGACGTCCTGACGACGGACCTGGTCAGCAAGTGCTTCGACCACCCGGTCCAGATCGCCAGGACCGACGGCCGCTGGACGGCCCGCGCCTAGGCGATCTCCGCTTCCTCGAACGACATGGCGACATGCGAGACGGTCGCGCTGAGCAGCGCCGTCTTGGGCAGCCCCAGCTCGCTGAGCTCCTTGGCGATCGGGTGGTTGCCCAGGCGGATCAGCGCCCCACCCGGCCTGACCCGCACGCCGCGCGCCCGCATCCAGGCCGGGATGCGCCGCGTCACGCCGTCCAGGTGGGTGTAGGCGCTCAGCGACGCGGGCCCGCCGGGCACGGGGACGCCCGGTTTGACCAGCATGTCCAGCACGAGCCTGCCGTCCTTGCGCAGGATGCAGCGCTTGTACGGCGAGCCGAGCCGCAGCTCGATGTCCGCCAGCTCCTTCGGAAACCCCCAGAGCGTCCGCCCCGCCTCCCGGGTGAAGGCCTGGTCGACCGGCAGCCAGTGGACGAACGCGCCCGCCTGCCGCAGGTCGCTCAACCCCACCGTGCCGCTCACACCCGGTGGCCGGATCATGAACACCACCCCGAACTCGTGGTAGGTGTCGAGGTCCCCGTCGCGGTAGTCGACGAAGACGAGCTGGCAGATGGCCTTGCCGGGCAAGACCTCGGCCACGTCGAGCCCTGAGTAGGCGATGACGGCCCGGGCGGCGTCAGCGCGCACGGCATACATGGCGCTGCAGACCGTGGCGTCCCTCACGCGTACGGGCATGCTGACCGTGCGGCCCTGGATCGTATGCGGTGCCATGCGTCAAGTACATCAACCGGCAGGCCGTGTGACCATTCCCGCCCCGGCCCCGTCTGGTCTGATGTGACAACCACGACGACGCGGAGGCCATCATCATCGAGGAGCTCTACCGCGAGCACTGGCCGCTCGTGTGCGGGTTCCTCGTGCGCAGGACCCGCGACCCCCATCTGGCCGAGGACCTCGCCCAGGAGACCTTCGTCAAGGCCACCAGGGCGTTACTGGGCTGGCGCGGCGAGAATCCGGCCGCCTGGCTGCTCACCATCGCCCGCAACGTCCTCATCGACCACGTCAGGCGCTCCCGCCGCGAGCTGGAGCTGCCGCACCCGGACGAGCTCGGCGTGCCCGCGCTCCACGAGGACGCGCTGGTGGTCCGCGACCTGCTCGACCGCCTGCCCGAGCGGCACCGCAAGCTCCTCACGCTGGTCTACCTGGAGGGCTTCTCGCTGGTGGAGGTGGCCGCGATGACGGGGGCCAAGCACGCGACGATCAAGACCGCGGTGTGGCGCGCCAGGACCGCGTTCGCCGACCTCTACGGGGAGAAAGCATGAGCGAGGAACTGCCGGACCTGCCCGACTTCGACCCGGGCCGCACCCGCAAGGCGGTACGGCGGGGCCTGTACAGGACCGTGACGATCGTGCTGGCGATCCTGCTGGTGCTGGCGCTGGCCGCCACCGAGGGATCACGCCTGGTCCAGATGCGCGGCGACCGGGAAGAGCGGATGGTCGATGTGCTGGGCACCGCCTTCAAGCTCTACAACCCCGGCTACGTCATCGATTGGGCGACCTGCTGCGAGACCAGTCCGTGGTCGATGTCGTTCACTGTCGACGCCAAGCCGCTCATCGCGGGTTACAGCTCCTACGGGGGCGCCTATTACCCGATCAGCCAGGACTTCTTCGGGCGCGTGGACCACCTGCCCTTGGGCAACGAAGCCAAGACCCCGCTGTCCACCGCGCTGTCGGACCTCGGCACGGACATGCGCCCCAAGGACGAGGTGCGAAAAGTGCTCGCCAGGCTGCCGTCGGATCTGCGCGCGCTGGCGGTGGTGGAGTTCGTCAAGCCGCTCAACGACCAGGAAATGCGGGCCTTCAACGGCTACTGCCCGACGAGCGTGGTCTACGAGCACCGTCCCAGCGACATGCCGATCACCTGGGGGGACACCACCTGGGATCGCGGTCCCGTGGGCGACGGTTGCGAGTGGCGGCTACGCAACTTCCGCGCCTGGGTCAATGTCCTCCAGGACTCCGACCAGGCCAACCTCAGCAGCTTCGGCCTGAGCCTGGACAGGCTGCGCAAGGCGGCCTCGGACGGCCTGGCCTACGCCTACGTGGACAACCTCACCTCGATCGCGAAGCTCCGGAAGATCATCGAGGACCCGCGGGTCAAGACGGTCCGGTTGGCCGATGCGGCCTTCGACCTCGACCACTCCTAGACGGCCAGCGCGTGCTCGGGAACCCCGGCGCAGCGCTGCATCAGGGATACGAACGCCGCCGCGTGGTCGGGCCAGTGGTGGCGTAGCCGCGCCTCAGCGTGCCCCCTGGCGCCCAGCTCGGCCCGCCGTACCGGATCCTCCTTCAGGTCCAGTACGGCGTGCCGTACGGCCTCCACGTCCAGCGGGACCGCGATGCCGCAGCCCACCCGCTCCACCAGCGCGGCGGACTGCGGCGTGGTGATCACAGGAAGGCCGCGGCCCATGTAGTCCAGGACCTTGGTCGGCATGCCCTGCACGGACGGGCTCGCCAGTGACAGGCCGGCGAGCGCGCCCTCGGCCATGCGCAGGGCGTGCCGGTTGGGTACGTAGCCGAACCAGTCGAGCAGGCCGACGCGCTGGGCGTCGCGCAGCAGCGGGCGCACGTCGCGGTCGGCCGCGCCGATCAGGTCCATCCTGATGCCGTGCGGGATGAGCCGCTCGGCCAGCCCGATCAGCTCCGACACGCCACGCTCGGTGGTCAGCCGCCCGAGATGGACCACCCTGGTGTCGCCGGGCGGGGGTGGCTGTGACGACACCAGAGTGGCCTCGGGCACGACCTCAACCGTTGCGGAGCCCGCGACGGCGTCGGTGGCGATGACGTTGTGCCGTCGCCCCGCGCGGGCGAGCCGCCGTTCCGAGACCGGCTCACGCACGTCCCAGACGACGGGCGGGCGGCGGTACGGCAGGGCGTGCAGCAGCTCGTGGTCGTGGACCATGAGCAGGTCCGCGTCCTTGACGCCACGCCGCAGCGCCGACCGGGCGCGGGCGAGGCCGGCGCGGTGGGGCACGTCGATCGCGGTGACCGGCACCGCGGGCGTGACGTTGAAATAGGTATATGGCGCGACGTAGGTCACCTTGTGGCCCGCGTCGAGCAGCGCCCGGATCTGCCGATGCATGATCCGGGCGTCCTCGGGGTGGTGGACAGTTGTGGCGACGCATACCCGCATGTGTCGATGCTCGGCAACGACCCGGTCAAGGGCGTGAATGCGGGTGGAACTACCGCTTAACTTCCGAAGGGCGCCGATATAGCCAGGTCAGCCGGGGCTCCAACACCCACTTGAAGATCGTGCGGGTTTCCGGCAGGCACAGCACGATCGCCAGCGCGAAGGCGCTCGTGGCGATCGCCGCCACGCCCAGCGGCCCGTACAGCCATGGCAGGTCGAGCCAGCCCATCTGCTTGGCGATGAGCACCGGGATGCCGTGCAGCAGGTAGCAGTAGAGCGTGCGGGTGCCCAGGTCGGAGAACCAGGTCTCGCGCCGCGGCACCAGCGCCATGATCGCCAGGCACATGGCCAGCGCGCAGACCAGCAGCCCGCCGCGGACCGCCAGGCCCATCCACCACGACAGACCGAGGTCCTGGTAGCTGGCCTTGAAGTAGAACGGGTCGAGCGGCGCGTGCGGCGCGATGTAGATGGCCACGGCCGCCGCGCAGACCAGCGTGACAGCGGAAAGGATCTTGAGCCAACGCCGGTTGAGCAGCTCGAAGTGGTGCGGCTGCATGGCCAGCCCGATCACGAAGAACGGCATGAGGCCGAAGAAGCGGTCCATGCTGAAGTCGCCGGTGATCTGCGAGAACCCGGCGAACAGGTAGATCGCGATCGCCACCGGGATCGGGTACTTCATCCGCTTCCACACCGGCGTGGACAGCCGCCAGAACAGCAGCGCCAGCAGGTACCAGTTGATCCAGGCCGGGTCGATGATCGTGAGCGACCACTTCTGGCCGAGCCCGGAGCGGACCGCGGCGTAGCCCACCTCGACGATGACGTACGGCACGACGAACGTGTCGACCAGCTTGTTCGTCTTGGCGTTGGAGTTCCAGAAGTTTCTGGACAGGTAGCCGCTGATGAGCACGAACAGCGGCATGTGGAAGGTGTAGATGAACAGGTAGAGCGCCCGGGAGGAGTCGGCGTCCAGCGTCGGCACCAGCGAGTGGCCGACGATCACGCACGCGATCAGGATGAACTTGACGTTGTCCAGGTAGGGATCGCGCTTCTTGGCCGGCTGCGGCTCCGGTTGGGGCTCAGGCTCCTGCTCCGCTTCGAGCACGCCGTGTGGGTCGTTGGCCTCGCTCCAGAACGCCTCTTCCGGCAGCGGCCACTTGGCACCGGTGTTGGCCGGCCCCTGGTCGGCGTCGGACGGGCTCCTCTGGACCGGTGGGGGAGACTTGGTGTCGGTCACGTGGAAGATCGCTCAGCTTTGCTCGGGAACGCGACAGCCGTCCTGACTGCCGCCTTGACGACGCCCGGCGCGAGGCGTCACAGACCCCAATAACCCTATCCCGGCGATGCCTCTCCTGTCTCTCCAGGAACTCCAGGAACCCCGATTACACAGGGAACTTGGAGGATCAGGCGCAGGCGCTCTTGGCCTGGTTGGCGGCGATGGTGTTGTTATTCACGCTGTCAGGAAGCTTGGTCACCTTCACGCCCTTGAAGTCCGACCCCACGATCACCTGGATCGTCGGCGTGCCCTTGTCCGGGGTCGTCGTCTGCGGGGTCGTGGGGACGTAGTTCTGCGGGTTGACCGCCTTGACCTTCCCCGCGGTGGGCGCGGGCTTGGGGTCCATCGCGGCGGACAGGACGCCGGCGTAGTCGGCGCCGGTGGCGTCCTTCTTGGCGTAGCGCAGCTGGGTGGTGGGCTGGCTCTTGCCGTCGGGGGTCTGGTAGTTGCCCACGCCGACGACCTTGAAGCCTTCCTTGCTCAGCTGGTCGGCCACCTCCTTGGCCTTGCCCAGGGTGGTGGTGCCGTTGAGCACCTGGACCTGCACCTGCTCGGGCTTGATGGTGGCCTTGGGCGTGGTGGTGGTCCCGGTGGTGGGCTTGGCGGTCGGCAGCGTCACGTCCACGTCGGACTTGATGGCGTTGAACAGGACGTTGGCGTCCTGGGTCCACACGACCCGGTTCTTGTCCTCGGGGTCGGGCCCCCACGGGACCGTGGTGAAGGCCACGCCGCCGGTGGTCATCTTCTTGACGCTCTGGGCGATCTCGAGCAGCTGCTCGGTGTCGTTGGCCAGGTCGGGGTCCATGGTCACCGACTTGGCCGCCGCCGTGATGAAGTCCGTGAGCTTGGCCGGGTTGGTGAGCAGGTCGCCGCTCATCGCCTTGGCCACGACCTTGCTGAGGAAGAGCTGCTGGCGCTTGATGCGCTGGATGTCGCTGCCGTCGCCGTAGTGGCGCAGGCGTACGAAGCCGAGGGCCTTCTCGCCGTCGAGCAGGCTCTTGCCCGCCGGGAGCACCAGGTGCGAGTTCCTGTCGTTGACACCGGACTTCAGGCAGATCTCGATGCCGCCGAGCGAGTCGACGATGCTCTTGAAGCCGCTGAAATCGACCTCGGCGAAGTGGTCGATGCGGATTCCGGTCAGCGACTCCAGCGTGGCGATCGTGCACGCCACGCCGCCCGAGCTGTACGCCGAGTTGATCATGTCGCGCCTGGGCGGCATGACCTGCTTGGTGCTCTCGTTCTTGCACGAGGGGATCTGCACCATCGAGTCGCGCGGGAAGCTGATCAGGCGGGCCTTGTCGCGGTTGGGCGAGATGTGCAGCAGGATGATCGTGTCGGTGCGCTTGCCGCCGGCGTCGGCCTCGCGGGCCATCTTCTGGCCGTACTTGGCGTTGCCCTTGCCCGCGCGGGTGTCGGAGCCGACGAGCAGCACGTTGAGCGCGCCCGTCTCGGCCGGGCGCGGGCCGACGATGTCCTCCTTGAAGCCCTTCTTGTTGATGTTGCCGAACGCGTCGCGGTAGACCACGTAGGCGGTCAGCGAGCCGGCGACCATGATCGTGGTCATCGCGATGCTGATCCAGGCCAGCATGCGCATCTTGCCGCCGCCCGAGCCGCCGCCGCGGCGACCGCGCGGGGGAACGTCCTCCGGCGGGGGCGGTGGGGCCGATCCCGCCCTGCGGGACATGCGATACCCGGGCTGTGTGGGCGCCGAACGGCGATCATCGATCGATACGCCCCGGTAGTCGCTCATACGCCCCCCTCGCACGCCGGCTAGGTCGTTCTGCGCCACGAGACTAGGTCACGTACGGCGTACCCGAGGCCATGATCGAGGTAATCGAGCGTGACCCGGGCGTGATGTAACAGCAAATGAGCATACTCAGAGGTGGACAATTCGTGGAATATCCGTGCCAAAGTCTTTAGTATCGGCGCAGGTCGGGCGAATCGCCAGCGCCGCCGCGAGGCAGGCCAGAGGCACGGCCGGCAGGACGTACCGGTAGTCGAACTCGGCCACGGCGGGCGGCACGACCAGCAGGGCAACACCCACGGTCCACGGCACGAGCCACTCCGGCGCCCACCCGTCGCGCGTCCGCCTGCCGTACCTGCGCCAGAGTGACATGGCCGGCGGGACGAGCAGGAGGGCCAGCAGCGCGGTGCCGGGCAGGCGGGCCACGTCCTGGTAGGCGCGCATCCAGCCCGCGTACGGCTCGACGACCTGGGTGCCGATGGGGCCCTGCTCGTAGCGGGTGGCCATGGTGACGCCGAGCTGGGCGGCGTGGCGGCCGGGCGGGGGCGGGGTCGTGGCGGGGAACTGGTAGTAGCCGTAGATCTCCTGGTCGGGGTAGACCGGGCGGCCCCAGGTGAAGCCGCGGCCCAGCTCGGTCAGCACGGACCCGGCGTAGTCCAGCGGCTGCTTCCTGATGGCCAGGGTGGCGAAGCGTCCCGCCAGGTCGTCGGTCGGCTTGATGAAGGTGTCGCCGGGGATGCGCACCAGCGGCGAGTCGGCGCCCCAGATGTACTCCTGCGAGGCCGGGCGCTGTGACGGCGGCCGCGGATCGCACAGGACGCGCACGTCCGGCGGGGGATCCATCTTGGCGCAGTCGGCGAAGGACATCGTGCGGGCGTAGAGGAAGACGCCGTTCGCGCCGACGACGCCGACCCGGTGATAGGTGGCGTAGAACCAGCCGCCGTAGGCCACGATCGGCGCCACCGCGGCCACGAGCAGCACCCCGGTGATCCTGAACCGGCCGCGCAGCAGGAACCAGACCACGAAGACCGCGATGAGCGGCTGGCCGATCGTCCTGGTCAGCGAGGCGGCCGCGAGCAGCAGCCCGATGGCCACGGCCGTGCGCCAGCCGGGCGCCCTGCCCAGCGCGAGCACCACGGCGGCGGCGATGAGGAACATGAACAGCGTGTCGGAGACCAGCAGGTGCTCCAGCTCGATCTGGTAGGCGTCCAGCAGCACGGGAACGGTCGCGAGCACGGCCGCCCACTCGGGAGCCCCCGCCCGCCTGACCGCGACGTAGACCAGCACGCCGACGGCCAGCCCCATCGCGTGCTGCACGCCCGTGACCACCCCGAAGCCGTGGAAGGGCTCGAGCAGCTTGATGAACATCGAGTAGCCCGCCGGGCGGACCAGGTCGGGGCGCGGGCGGAAGACCGTGACGATGTAGGTGTAGGAGTCGGGGAACCACAGCGCGGGGCGGTAGCCCAGCATCGTGATCACCCGCAGCACCGCCCCCGCGGTCAGGACGGCGAGAAACCATTTCGCCCGCACGTCGCGTAACGCTACCCGCCCTTGTCGGCGGAGTTGGATACGCTCCCGATCACCGATGCGACTCGCCTTGCCTCCCCCCGAGCGCAGGCCGTCGGCGGGCCGGGTGCTCGCCGTGGCCTCACTGTTGCCTGCCCTGCTGGTGGCCGCGTTCCTGCTCGCCGGGCTTCCGCTGCTGCTCGCGGGGTGGTTCAGGCCGCTGCCTGTGCTGCTGCTCGCAGCCGTGATCGCCGTACCGCTGTGCCGGGTCGCGCTGCGGCTGCCCGAGACGGTGGGCGCCACCGCGCGGCATACCGGTGGGGTGCTGGCCATCGCGCTCGGCTCGGGCGTCTTCAACGCGATCATGCACAGCGAGCAGCTGATCGTCCGCCGCGACCCCGCCACGTACGCGCAGTACGCCACGTGGATCGGCGCGCACGGCTCGCTGCCCATCCCCGCCCAGGCTTGGGCCTTCGGCGGCGCCGACCCGTCGCTGATGTTCGACAGCGTGGGCTTCTACCCCGTCGACGGGTCGGTGGTGCCGCAGTTCATGCCGGGGCCGCCGATGCTGTTCGCCGTCGGCGGCTGGCTCGGCGGGATGCTGCTGACGCCGGCCGTGCTGGGCGCGCTGGCCGTGCTGACGGTCGGCGGCGTGGCCGGGCGCCTGGCCGGCGGGCGGTGGGCACCTCTGGCGGCGTTCGCGTTCGCGGTGGCCATGCCGATCCTGTACACCTCGCGCACGACCTTCAGCGAGATCCCTTCGCTGATCCTGCTCTTCGGCGGCATGGCCCTGCTCCACGACACGCTCCAGGTCACCCGCGGGCGCGTCTGGCCCGCCGCCGGGCTGGCCGGGCTGGTGTTCGGGCTGGCCGTGCTGGTGCGCGTCGACGGGCTGCGCGACGTGCTGCCTGTCCTGGCCTTCGCGGGGCTGCTGATCGCGCTGCGCCGGTTCGGCCGTCCCGAGGGGCGCCTCGGGCCGCCGCTGCTGGCCGGGGTGGCCCTGGGCGTGGGGCTCGGGCTGCTCGCCGCCTACCTGCTGGCCCGGCCGTACCTGGCCTACCTGTCGCGCTCGGTCAACCCGCTGCTGCTCATCTGCGCCGCCGTCCTGGTCCTCACCGCCCTGGGTACGGCTGCCGCGCCCTGGCTGGCCGCGCGGGTCCGGCTGCCCAGGCGGCTGCCCGAGATCGGGGCGGCGCTGGTGGTCGTGGTGATGGCCGGCCTCGCCGTACGTCCGTGGTTGCAGACCGTGCGGCGGGTCCCGGTCAACGCCGACGACCAGCGCACCTTCAGCTTCATCCAGGACACCCAGCGTGCCCTGCGCCTGCCGATCGACGGCACCCGGCTCTACTCGGAATACTCGCTTCACTGGGTGATCTGGTACGTCGGCGTGCCCGTGGTCGTGCTCGCCACGCTCGCCGCCGCCGTACTGGTGCGCAGGCTGCTGCGCGGCGGGGCGTCCTTCGAGTGGCTGCTGCCGCTGGCGGTCATCGGCTGGACCACGATCACCACGCTGCTGCGCCCCGAGATCACGCCCGACCAGCCGTGGGCCTCCCGCCGCCTGGTGCCCGTCGTCATCCCCGGGCTGATCGTGCTGGCCGTGTGGGGGCTGGGCTGGACGCGCGACAAGGCCCGCAGGCTCGGGTACGGCGGGCGTCCCCAGACCGTGATCGCCGTGCTCGGCACGCTGCTCGTGCTGGTGCCGCCCACGATCACGTCGATCGGCACGGCGTTCGTCCCGATCGAGCGCGGGGAGCGGGCGGCGGTCGAGGCCATGTGCGCCAGGATCCCGGCCAACGCCTCGGTCCTCATCGTCGAGCGGGTCACGGGTGAGCGCTTCACCCAGCTGGTCCGCGGCATGTGCGACCGCCCGGCGGCCCAGGCCCGCCGCATCTCCGGTGATGAGGCCCCGTTGCCCGAGGTCAACCGCCTGATCTCCCGCATCCGCGCCGCCGGCCGCGTCCCCGTCGTGCTGGCCGCCCAGGCCGACCAGGTCAGCCTCTACGGCCCGCCACAGCAGGTGATGGCCCTGGTCACCCGCCAGGACGAACGCTCACTCCTCGACCCGCCCAACGGCACCTGGTCCCTGCGCGTCAACGTCTGGATGGCCGTGCCTTGACCGCGAAGTCCGCGGGTGGGCCGCGAATCAGGCGGATCGTCGTCGTCGCGGGAGTGGTCCTGGTGCTCGCCGCTCTCGCGGTCGGTGGATGGATGCGCTTCCGCCCGCCGTCCGGCCCGTTACCGCCGCCGGACGCGCCGTGGCCGGTGACCGGCACGCTCTCGGTGTACCTGTGCAGCAAGGACAGCGCCTTGGACAACTGCCACCACGTAACCACGATCGAGCAGCAGGAGCGGCTTGAGGGGGTGCTGCGTGGGACGCGGGGCGTGTCGGCCCTGCGCCTGGAGGGCCAGTTGGAGGCGTGGGGACGGTTCGTGGCCAATTACGGGCACGACAAGACGCTGATCGCGGACACGAGACCGTCCGACATGCCGGTGTCCTTCAGGGGTGAGGTGGCCGACGTGTGGCACTTTTCCAAGGCCTGGCTGGAGAAGCTGCCGGGCGTCGCGCGGGTGCACGTGGAGGCCGCCGACTTCTGGGTCGGCAAGTCCGACCTGGAGATCCGCATGTGTCCTCAGGAGACCGTCGGACAGGACTCGCAGTGCAAGGGGCGGGGGGAGGCGTCGGACCAGGAGAAAGCCTCGGTCTACAAGGCGCTTCGAGGCGTCGACGGTGTCGATGACATCTACCTCGAGGGTCATGAGCACGCTGTGGCGAACCTGCGGAACATCCTCATGGACAAAAAAGGCCTCGGGGACGCCGCGGCTCAGGTGCCGGAGATCTACCAGGTGACACTCGAATCCAAGGACGTCGCGGAGCGGGTGAGGCGCGTGGTGGGGCGGATGCCCGGGGTAGACTACGTGACGGATCATTACAACGCGTGACGAAGGGCTGGTCGTCCAGCTGGCGCTGAGGTGATGTGGACCCGGCGCTCAGGTCGGCAGAGTACTCTCGACGCACGTGAGCACGCTTGAGACCCCCCAGAGTGGACCCGCCGTGGAAGAAGAAGCGCCCTACGTCACGATCGTCCTGCCCTGCTACAACGAGCAGGATCACGTCATCGACGAGGTCGAGCGCATCACCAAGGCGATGGACTCCAGCGGCTACACCTACGAGCTGGTCGCCGTGGACGACTGCTCGACGGACGCGACGCTGGCCCGCCTGGAGGAGGCCGCACCGCGCTACCCGCACCTGAGTATCAGGGCCTTCCACCGCAACGGCGGCTCGGGCACCGTCCGCAGGATCGGCACCCAGGAGGCCAGGGGCGAGATCGTCGTCTGGACCGACGCCGACATGACCTACCCCAACGAGCGCATCCCTGAGCTGGTCCAGATCCTGGAGAAGGACAAGGCGGTCGACCAGGTCGTGGGCGCCAGGACGACGGAGGAGGGCTCACACAAGATCCTCCGGGTCCCGGCCAAGTGGGTCATCAGGAAGGTGGCGGAGAAGCTCGCCGGTCAGAAGATCCCCGACCTCAACTCGGGGCTGCGCGCCTTCCGCAAGTCGGTGGCCAGGCCGTACCTGCGGCTGCTGCCGCCCGGGTTCTCCTGCGTCACGACGATCACGCTGTCGTTCCTGTCGAACCAGCACGACATCTACTACCTGCCGATCGACTACGCCAAGCGGGCGGGCAAGTCGAAGTTCAGCTTCGTGTCCGACGCGTACCGCTACATCCTGCAGGTGCTGCGGATGATCATGTACTTCAACCCGCTCAAGGTGCTCATGCCGCCCGCGCTGTGGCTGGTCGTCATCGGCTTGGGCAAGGGCGTCTACGACATCGTGGTCCACCGCAGCATCTATCTGACGAGCAACACCGTCGTGATCTTCCTGTCGGGCCTGTTGATCGGTTCGGTGGCGCTGCTGGCGGACCTGATCGTGAGGTCCCGCGGCGAATGAGGGCGGAGAGGGAGCCTCGCCGGACACAGAGAGCAGTCCGTCCGATGAGACGCTGCAAGGCGAGGTGGACTCGACCATGAGGATCGCGATCGTCGGCCCGACATTTCCGTATAAAGGCGGCGGCGCGCAGCACACCACGGAGCTGGCCCATCGCCTGGCGGCCGAGGGCCACGACGTCGTCATCGAGTCCTGGCACAAGCAGTACCCGGGCTTCCTCTACCCCGGCCAGCAGACGATCGACGCTCCCGAGGGCGAGCCGTATCCCCGGACGCACAGGAGGCTCGACTGGCGCCGGCCGGACGGCTGGGTCGCGTGCGGGCGCCGGCTCCGCGGCGCCGACCTGGTGATCCTGGCCGTCCTCAGCCCGGTCCAGGTCCCCGCCTATCTCGGCATCCTGTACGGCATAGCCCGCAAGACCCGGGTCGTCGCCCTGTGCCACAACGTGCTCCCGCACGAGCGCAAGCCGTACGACAGGCCCCTGATGAAGGCCCTGCTGAAGCGGGTCGACACCGTGCTGGCCCACTCCGAGCAGCAGGCCGAGCTGGCCAGGACGCTGACGGACCGGCCGGTCAGGGTGGCCGCGATGGCACCGCACCTGCCGTCGGGGAACGCCGCCCAGAACGGTGCGAACGTGCACCGCAGGCTGCTGTTCTTCGGGATCGTCCGGCCGTACAAGGGCCTCGATCTGCTGATCAGGGCGCTGCCCGAGGACGTCGCGCTGACCGTGGCGGGCGAGTTCTGGGGCGGCATCGAGGAGACCAGGGCGCTCGTGCAGGAGTTGGGCGCCGAGGTGGACCTGCGGCCCGGCTATGTGGCGGCCGAAGCCGTGCCGGGGCTGTTCGAGCAGGCGGATGCGCTGGTGCTGCCCTACCGCAGCGCGACCGCCAGCCAGAACGTGTGGCTGGCGTTCGAACACGGCAGGCCGGTCATCGCCACCCGGGTGGGCGCGCTGGGCGACCACGTGACCGACGGGGTGGACGGGATCCTCGTGGAGCCCGGCAGCGTCGAGGCGCTGAAGCGCGCGATCGAGCGCTTCTACGCGCCGGGTGAGCCGGAGCGGTTGCGGTCGGGCGTCAAGTCGGTCGACGCGGAGCCGTTCTGGTCGGCGTACGTGGCGACCCTCCTCAGCGGCTGAAGCACGAACGCGACCCCGGCCAGCGCCGCGTCGCCCAGCGTGAACAGAACCCGCGACACCACGGCCACCACCAGCGCGGGCCCGTCGCCGATCAGCGGCTTGAGCACCAGCCACATCGCGCCCTCGCGCACGCCGACCCCGGCGGGCACGACGAACGTCAGCAACCCGGAGGCCCACGCGAACGCGTACGCCCCGGTGCAGATCAGGTAGAGGTCGAACCGGCCGGCCAGCAGCATGGCGTGCACGCCGTACACGAACCAGCCGAGCGCGGTCCAGGCGACCGCTACCAGCACGGTCCTGCCGGGCAGCACGCTCTCCAGCGGCTCACGCCTGGCGATCCGCAGCGCCAGGTTCAACCCCCAGGTCAGCACCCGGGGATGCAGGCACACGATGATCACCGGGACGAGCAGCAGCAGGTACCAGGCCTGCCGTACCGCCTGCTGGGTGGCCAGCGTCGCGGCCGCGATCGAGATGGCCACGCCGAGGTTGATCACCAGCGCGAGCGAGATGCAGGCGAAGGTACGGCGCGGCGGGCTGCCCTGGTCACGCCCGAGGTCCATCATCGCGGCGTAGGCCCAGACCGAGCCGGGGATGTACTTGCCCAGCTGGCCCACGAACATGATCCGCCCGGCGGTGCGCAGCGGCAGCGGCGAGCCGAGCCCGGCCAGCACCACCCGCCAGGCCACCAGCATGCAGTACTGCCCTGCCAGCACCGCGGCGAACGCGCCCGCCAGCGCCCACGGTGAGAGCTCGGCCAGCGCCGCGGTGGTGGCACTCCAGTTCCTGGCCAGGCCGTACCCGAGGAAGGCGAGGGCGACCAGGGCGAGGAGGATGCGCACCAGGCGGCGGATCATTGGCCAAGCGTCTCACTTGTTGGCGAGATAAATCCATACGATGGCGGCGATGACCGCGAGCGCCGCCAGCACCGCGATCGTGATCTTCACCGGGCTGTACGGGCGGTCGCCCTGGACCTCGCCGGTGACGCCGTTGATGAGCACCTGGTAGGTCTTGCCGCCGAACAGGTAGCAGCCGATCCAGACCGGCAGCAGCATGAGCTTGAACGTGACGTCGGCGTATGTGGTGTCGACGGAGTGCACGCGCTGCTCGTCGCCGCCGATGTCGTCCCGGCAGTCCTGCTCGATGACCTCGGCCATCTTGCCCTTGGCCGTCTCCAGTCCGGCCTCCGGCTCGGTGTCGTAGCGCAGGCTGTGGTGCCCGGCGACGTAGCTCGGCTCGAAGGCGACGGCCTGGTGCAGCGGCCAGGGCTCCAGGTCCTCCAGGCGCTTGCCGGGGACGTGTCCGGTGGCGGTGATCAGGATGTCGTCGAAGTCGCGCGCGACCCGGCCGCTGGCCGAGTACCAGCGCGTCTTGCGCACCTGGCGGGTCTTGGTCTGGCCGTTCTCGGTGTAGGTCTCGGTCACGTAGTAGTGCTCACCGCGCATGCCGGTGTAGTCGGAGACCGTGTCCGCGTCGAAGGTCCAGTGCGGGAGGTAGGTGCTCTTCATGGATTCCGCCTCCGACACCTTCTTCAGGCGGTTCGGAGCGAACCAGCGGGATTTCACCCACTTTTTCAGCTCTTCGCGGGATTTGCCGCGGTCGACGGCGAAGGGAACGACCGCCTCGGGGGCGACCTGAGGGTCGCTTCCCGTGTCGGCGACCAGGCCGGTGCCGCAGAACTGGCAGCTCTTGGACAGCGCGTCGCTCTCGGTGCGCGCCCCGCAGCCCGGGCAGGCGAACTGGTGCGGCGCCACGGCGGCGACCCGGGGCTTGGCCAGGAAGGCGTCGTAGGAGTGCTCCATGACCTGGCGGGCGGGAGCGGCGATGCGCTGCTCGCTGCCGCAGTACGGGCAGCGCAGCACGGTGGTGCCGGGGGCGAACTCCACGTTCGCCCCGCAACCCGCGCAGGGGTGCGTGATCTGGGTGGGGGAGGTCACGTCGGCCTTCCTAGGCGGGAGGCAGCGGGGGAGGGGTGCTGTTCAGCAGCGCGGCGAGCTCCGGCACGTCACGGGCGGCCGTCCACTGCGCCATGCCCGCCTTCCACACCAGCGCGTCAGGCGTGAGGCCGCCGGCCGCCAGCGCCTGCCGGTCGAAGGGCCCGCGCCGCTCGCCACCGACGCCCAGGAACCACTGTTCCTGGGGAGGGAGCGGAGGCGGCACCTGACCGGACGGCTGCGACAGGGCCGCCGCCATCTGCTGCCCGGCGGCGATGCCCAGGCCCAGTCCCATGCCCTCGCCGGCGCCGCCGGCGTTCTCCAGCGCGTTGGCCGCCTGGAACTTGGTGTAAGCGTTGAGGTCGCCCACGATGCCCATCGACGTGCGCTTGTCCAGCGCCTGCTCGACCTCGGGCGGCAGCGAGATGTTCTCGAAGGAGAAGTTCGGGACCGTCAGCCCCACCTTGGCCAGGTCGGCGCTGAGCACCTCGGCCAGCTGCTGCCCCATCGCGTGCTGGTTGGCCGCCATGTCGAGCACCGGCACGTTCGCCGTGCCCAGCGCGCCGGCCAGCCGGCCGACGACCATCTGCCGCAGGTAGCCCTCGACCTCCTCGGTCCTGAACTGCGGGTCGGTCCCCGCCAGCTCCTGGATCAGCAGCCGGGCGTCGATCACCTGGACCGAGTACGCGCCGAACGCCCGCAGCCGCACCGGGCCGAACTCGGGATCGCGCACCATGACCGGGTTCTGCGTGCCCCACTTGAAGTCGGTGAACTGGCGCGTGCTGACGAAATAGACCTCGGCCTTGAACGGCGAGTGGAAGCCGTACTTCCAGCCCTTCAGCGTCGACAGGATCGGCAGGTTCTGCGTCTCCAGCGTGTAGGTCCCCGGCGTGAAGGCGTCGGCGATCTGCCCCTCGTTGACGAAGACCGCGACCTGCGACTCGCGCACGACGAGCCGGGCGCCCATCTTGATCTCGTTCTCGTACCGGGGGAAGCGCCAGACGATCGTGTCGCGGCTGTCGTCGAGCCATTCGACGATGTCGATGAACTCGCCCCGAATCTTGTCGAACAGCGCCACATTGCCCCCATTCGTTGCCGTTTCACCAGGCGGGTCACCGTACCAAAGCTCGTTTGATGACGAATTAACGACGCGCCCCGGTACTGTTGGGCGGCGTGGGAGAGCAACGAGTCGCGCAGCTGGAGTACTCCGAGTTCCAGTCGGCGATGCTCGACGAGGAGAAGCGCAGGCGCAAGGCCGCGAAGATCATCGCTGTGATCGAGCACTTCCACGGGCCGCTGAGCGGCAAGATCGTGGGCGACGTCGGCTGCTCGGCCGGGTTCATCGCCGACGAACTGGCCGGCGCGGGCGCCCAGCACACCCTCGGCATCGACATCGACGTGCCCGGGCTGCGCAAGGCCGCCGACCGCTTCGGCGAGCGGGTCGGCTTCGTCTGCGGCGACGGCACCGCGCTGCCCTTCCCCGACGGCTCGATCGACGTGCTGGTCTTCAACCACATCTACGAGCACGTGATCGACCCCGACGCGGTCGTGGCCGAGATGCACCGGGTGCTGTCCGACGACGGCGTGCTCTACCTGGGGCTGGGCAACCGGCTCGGCATCATGGAGCCGCACTACAAGCTGCCGTTCCTGTCCTACCTGCCGCCCCGCCTGGCTGACCGGTACGTGCGCGCCTCCGGCCGCGCCGACCACTACTACGAGCGCTTCAGGACGCGGCGCGGGCTGCGCAGGATGCTGCGAGCCTTCCACGTCTGGGACTACACCTTCCCGGTGCTGGCCACGCCCCGCAGTTTCGCCGGGGCCGAGCTGTTCCCCGGCGTGCTGGGCCGGGTGGCGCAGGCCGTACTGGCTCATACGCCGCGTGAGGTGCTCAGGCTGCTCCTTCCGCTCGTGCCGACCTACCTGTGGGTCGCCACCAAGAAGCCGCTCCGCCCGCGCGGCCCCGCGCTACCCCAGCCGCCCGAGCGGGTCCTCCCGCTGTGAGCGGCGAGGACTCCGGTACGGCCGGCAGGTCAGGCACCGTGGGCGCCCCGGCCAAGCGGGTGCTGCTGAAGCGGGTCGTCCGCCTGGCATTCCTGCTCGTGGCGCTGGGCTTCGGCACCTGGGCCGTGGCCAGGCAGTGGGACGCCGTGGTCGCCGGGTTCGCCCGGCTGTCGTGGGAGGCGGTCGCCGGGTCGCTCGTGGCCGTGATCGCCGCGCTGCTCGGGGCCATGCTCACCTGGCGCACCCTGCTGGCGGACCTGGGGTCGAGGCTTCCGCTCAAGTCGGGGGCGAAGGTGTTCTTCGTCGGCCAGCTCGGCAAGTACATCCCCGGCACGGTCTGGCCGATGCTGGCCCAGATGGAGATGGGCCGCGACCTGGGCGTGCCGCGCTCGCGCAGCGCGGCGGCGTTCTTCCTGATGATGCCCATCCAGCTGGCGACCGGCCTGCTCATCTCCCTGGTCACGCTGGGCTGGGACAGGTACGGCTGGCTGCTGCTGCTCATCCCGGTGCTGTTCGTGCTGCTCGAACCCAAGGTGATCAACGCGGTGATCGGGTTCGGCCTCAGGAGGCTGAAGCGGGAGCCGCTGGAACGGCCGCTCACCCGGCGCGGCATGCTTGGCGCGCTCGGCTGGGCGGTGGCAGGGTGGACCTGCTACGGCATCCACCTGTACTTCATCGCCCCGCAGGGCGGGGTGGTGTTCGCGATCGGGGCGTTCGCGCTGTCGTGGTGCCTGGGGATCATGACGTTCGTGGTCCCCGCGGGCGCCGGGGTCCGGGAGGTGGCCATGGTGGCCGTGCTGGCGCCCGTGCTCGACCGGGGTTCGGCGATCGCCGTGGCTCTCACCTCGCGCATCGTGATCGTGATCGGCGATCTGATCTGCGCTGGATTGGCGGGAATAGCCGCCAGGCGCGACTCAGTGTGATTTGGCCCACGATTTGGGGGAGGCTGGGCATAGGGTGAACCAGGAGGGGGACGACCCAAGTCCCACGTGGATCTTGAGGGGAGAAGATCTTCGTAATGCCTCGAGTGCTCGTCGACGCCGCGGCGGTCCCCGCAGACCGCGGTGCGTTGATCAGATATGTTGACGGGCTGGTCGCCGGCCTGGACCGGGCGGGCGCCGATCTGGTGGTCGTCTGTCAGCGCGCGGACGCCGAGAAGTACGGGCGGATCGCGCCTTCCGCGAGGATTGTTCCAGGACCCGTCTCCATCACCAACCGCGCCGCCCGACTGGCCTGGGAGCAGACCGGTGTCCCGCTGCTGGCCAGGCAGAACTCCGTCGATGTGATCCACGCGCCGTACTACTCCATCCCGCTGCGGTCCGGCCTGCCGACCGTGGTCACCGTGCACGACGTCACCTGGTTCACCGAGCCCGACCAGCACAGCGCGGTCAAGGCCTCCTTCTTCCGCTCGGCGACCAGGACCGCGGTACGGCACGCCAACCGGGTCGTCGTCCCCTCCAAGGCCACCAGGGAAGAACTCGTCCGCGTGCTGGCCGCCGATCCCACCCGCATCGACGTCGCCTACCACGGCGTCGACCAGGCGATGTTCCACGCGCCTGGCGAGGAGGAGGTCAGGCGCGCCGCCGAGCGGCTCGGGTTGCACGGCCGGCCGTACGTGGCCTTCCTGGGTGCGCTCGATCCGCGCAAGAACGTGCCGAACCTCATCCGTGGGTTCGCCGCCGCGGTCAAGAGCCTCGACGAGCCGCCCGCGCTGGTGATCGGTGGCGGGGTGCACGAGGACGACGTGGACGCCGCCTGCCGCGAGGTCGAGGCCACGGTCAAGGTCGTGCGGCCCGGCTATCTACGCATCCCCGACCTGCCCGGTTTCCTGGGCGGGGCGCTGGTGGTGGCCTTCCCGTCGCTGGGTGAGGGGTTCGGGCTGCCGGTGCTCGAGGCCATGGCCTGCGGCGCGCCGGTGCTGACCACGCATCGCGCCTCCCTGCCCGAGGTGGGCGGCGAGGCGGTGGCCTACACCGAGCCGGATGCCGATAGCATCGCCGAGGCGTTGGCCGCACTGCTCGCCTCCGCCGATCGGCGGGCCGCGCTGAGGAACGCCGGACTGGCCAGGGCTCGGGAATTCACCTGGGAGGCCTCCGCCGAGGCACATCTGAGCGCCTATCAACGTGCCGTCGAATAGTTGGATAACCTCACACCGTGATGGAGAGCTCATTGCCGGCCGATGCCCCAGGGACCCTCGACCGACCCTTCGAGCTGGAGGCGATTCTCCTGGTCGGCGGGCAGGGCACGCGCCTTCGTCCGCTGACACTGGGCACCCCGAAGCCGCTGCTGCCGACCGCGGGAGTCCCATTTCTCGCCCACCAGCTGGCGCGCGCCCGCGCCTTCGGTGTGCGCAGGATCGTCTTCGCGACCTCCTACAAGGCGGCCATGTTCGAGCCGGTCTTCGGCGACGGCTCGGCCTTCGGGCTCTCCCTGGAGTACATCACCGAGGAGACGCCGCTCGGCACCGGCGGCGCGATCCGCAACGCGGCAGAGGCGCTGACCTCCGGGCCCGACGCGCCCGTGCTGATCCTCAACGGCGACATCCTGTCCGGGCACGACATCGGCGATCAGGTGCGCACCCACCTCGACAGGCAGGCCGCTGTAACGCTCCATTTGACCGAGGTGGACGATCCCACCAGGTTCGGCTGCGTGCCGACCGACTCCTCCGGCCGGGTCACGGCCTTCCTGGAGAAGACGCCGAATCCGGTGACAAACCGGATCAACGCCGGGTGCTACGTCTTCACCCGTTCGGTGATCGACTCGATCCCGGCGGGGGAAGTGGTCTCCGTCGAGCGGGAGACGTTCCCCGGGCTGATCGAGTCGGGCGACCTGGTGCTGGGGTACGCCGACCGGACCTACTGGCTCGACGTGGGCACGCCCGCGGCGTTCGTGAAGGGCTCGGCCGACCTGGTGCTGGGGCGGCTGGCCTCGCCCGCGCTGCCGGGTCCGACGGGCGAGTACCTGGCGCTGCCGGGGGCGGTCGTGTCGCCCGAGGCCAAGGTGCGCGGCGGGACCGCCGTCGGAGCCCGGGCCGTGGTCGAGGCGGGCGCGAAGGTCGACGGAAGCGTGCTCGGCGACGACTGCGTGGTCCACACGGGCGCGACCGTGACCGACTCGGTGATCGGCAGGGGCGCCCGCGTCTGCGCGGGCGCGGTCGTGCACGACGCCGTGATCGGCGACGGCGCGGTCGTGGGCCACGGCAACGAGCTCAGGGCGGGGGTCCGCATCTGGCCCGGCGTGGAGCTGCCCGACTGCGCGGTCCGCTACTCCAGCGACGTCTGAGCCCGGTCGTAGCGCCGCATGAACGGCACCACCAGGAAGCTCACCAGCCCGAGCGCGGCTTGCACGCCGCACGCCCCCGCCCAGCCGTACAGGCCGTAGGCGGCGCTGGCCAGCGCCGCGCTCAGCGCGCCGGTGAGGAAGACCGTGACCATGAACACGGTGTTCGCCCTGCTCCTGGCGTCCGGCAGGTAGGCGAAGACACGGGCGAGGTTGGCGATCTGGCCGGCCTGGATGGCGACGTTGGCCAGTACGATGCCCGCGATCATCGCGGCGAGCGCGTGCCCGCCCAGCGCGTAGAGCCCTGCCGAGGCCACCACGAGCACCAGCGAACCCACGATCACCCTCGTAGGCCCGATCCGGTCGACGTACCTGCCCGCGAACGGCGCCACCGCGGATCCCCCCAGGCCCAGAAGCCCGAACAGACCCGCCACGGCGTTGCCGAAGTGGTACGGCGCGGCCGTCAGCACCAGCACCAGCGTCGTCCACGTGGCCGTGTACCCGCCGAAGATCCCTGCCTGCAGCAGGCTGGAGTGCCGCAGGGCGGGTTCGTCCCGTAGCAGCCCGGGCAGGGAGCCGAGCAGCCGGCCGTACCCCATGCCGCGCTTGGCAGGCTCGGCGGGCAGCAGCCGCAGCGTGAGCGCGCCCGTGACCAGCGTGAGGACGGCGGCCAGCACGTATACCGCGCGCCAGCCGAGCAGCTCGCCCACGCCGCCGCCCACGACCCGCGAGGCCACGATCCCGGTCATCAGCCCGATCTGCACTCGCGCCACCACGCGTCCCCGCTGGTCAGGTGGGGCCAGCTCGGAGGCGAGCGGAATCAGCACCTGCGGCACCACGGTCGCCACGCCGATCGCCGCGGCGGCTGACCCGAGCACCGCCAGCCCCGGGGCCGCGGCGGCGACGAGCAGCACGACGACGGTGACCGAGAGCATGGCGGTCAGCAGCGGACGGCGGCGCCGCACGTCGCCCAGCGGGACCAGGAACAGGATTCCTGCCGCGTATCCGAACTGGGCGCAGGTCACCACGATCCCGGCCGCCGAGCGGGGCACGCCGAGGCCGGTCGCGATGAGCTCGAGCAGGGGCTGGGCCAGATAGACGTTGGCCACGGTCGCGCCGGCGCACACCGCCATGACCGAGAAAAGGGTTCGCTTCATGATCACCAATATTTCTAACTGGTTGGTTAGATCTCGATCCTCGCGGCTTCCTCGAGACCTTGTCAACTAACTGGTTAGAATGAATCCATGGGGTACGACGCGGACGCCACGAGGGCCCGCATCTTCGAAGCCGCCACCACCGAGTTCGCCGAGCACGGGGTGGCAGGCGCCCGGGTGGACCGCATCGCGGAGCAGGCCAGGGCCAACAAGGCGTCGATCTACAGCTACTTCGGCAACAAGGAGCAGCTGTTCGCCGCCGTGCTCGGGCGCAAGCTGCAGGAGCTGATGGACGCTGTCTGCCTGGATCCCGCCAGGATCGCCGACTACGCCGGCGAGCTGTTCGACTACCACCTTGCGCACCCGGAGGTGATCCGGCTGCTGATGCACGAGGCGCTGCGCTACCGGGACGAGGCGGTGCCCGAGCAGGCGCGGCGGACCGAGGAGTACCTGGCCAAGAGCCGGGCGCTGCAGGCCGGTCAGGAGGCAGGGGTGATCGATTCCGAGCTGGATCCGCGGCACCTGCTGCTCATGCTGATGGGGCAGGTGTGCTGGTTCTTCGCGATGCCGCATGTCTCGCGCATGCTCCTGTCGGAGCCCGTCGACTCCGAGGTGGTGGCCGCTTACCGGGCTTCGGTGGTGGAGGGTGCCCGGCGGCTGCTGAAGCTGGGCACACTGGACAGGTGAAGGAACGGGAGTGGGCGCCCGCGTGGCCCCTGGAGGTCGGGCTCGTGCTGGGCCCGCACGGGCACGGCGGCCACGACCCCACGTTCCGCACCGCGCACGACGGCGCCGTCTGGCGCACGTCGCGCACGCCTGACGGCCCCGGCACGCTGCGCGTGTCGGTCAGGTCGGGCCACGTCATCGGGCAGGCCTGGGGGCCGGGCGCCGACTGGCTGCTGGAGACGCTGCCCGCGCTGCTGGGCGCAGATGACGATATTTCGGGCTTCAGTGTGAAACATGAGGTGCTGGAGGACGTGGCCAGGCGGCACACCGGCCTCCGCATCGGGCGGACGGGGCGCGTCATGGAGGCGCTGGTGCCCGCCGTACTCGAGCAGAAGGTCGTCGGCCAGGAAGCCTGGCGCGCTTGGGGCTGGCTGCTGCGGAGGTACGGCGAGCCCGCCCCCGGCCCCGCGCCCGAGGGCATGCGCGTGATCCCTGAGCCCCGGGTGTGGCGGGAGATCCCCACCTGGCACTGGCACAAGTCCGGAGCGGAAGGCGTCCGGGCCAGGACGATCGCGACCGCCGCCTGGCACGCCGACAAGCTGGAGGCCGCGGCCACCAGCGAGGAGGCCGACCGGCTGCTGCGCATGCTGCCCGGCGTCGGCGTCTGGACCTCCGCCGAGGTCAGGCAGCGGGCCTTCGGCGACCCCGACGCGCTCAGCGTGGGCGACTTCCACCTGGCCAAGCAGGTGGGCTACGCCCTGACGGGGGAGAAGACGGACGATCCCGGCATGCTCCGGCTCCTGGAGCCCTACCGAGGTCACCGGTATCGGGCCACGATCCTCATCGGGCTCACCGGGCTGCGCCCGCCCAAGCGCGGGCCACGGATGGGGGTCCGCGACTACCGGTCGTTCTAGCTTCCGTACTGTGCTGGGTATGACCACCGCACTCAGGCGGGCACTGGCTCGCGCCCGCGACGGCAAGTCCCTCGACCTCACCGAGGTCGGCGTGCTGCTCGAAGCACGCGACGAACACCTCGACACGTTGCTCACCCATGCCGCCCGAGTGCGGGACGCCGGTCTGGAGGCCGCGGGCCGGCCCGGCGTCATCACCTACAGCAGGAAGGTGTTCATCCCGCTGACCCGCCTGTGCCGGGATCGCTGTGGTTACTGCACGTTCGCCACCGCGCCGCACAAGCTGGAGTCGCCGTTCCTCAGCCCCGACGAGGTGCTCGAGATCGCCCGGCAGGGCGCGGCGCTCGGGTGCAAGGAGGCGCTTTTCACGCTCGGCGACCGGCCCGAGGACCGCTGGCACCAGGCCCGCGAGTGGCTCGACGCGCACGGCTACGACGACACGCTCTCCTACGTGCGCGCGATGGCGATCAGGGTGCTGGAGGAGACCGGGCTGCTGCCGCACCTCAACCCGGGCGTGATGAGCTGGCGGGACCTGCAGCGGCTCAAGCCGGTGGCGCCGTCGATGGGCATGATGCTGGAGACCACCTCACGGCGGCTGTTCGAGGAGAAGGGCGCGCCGCACTACGGCTCGCCGGACAAGGACCCGGCGGTACGGCTGCGCGTCCTGGAGGACGCCGGGCGGGTCAACGTGCCCTTCACCACCGGGATCCTGATCGGCATCGGCGAGACGCTGGAGGACCGGGCCGAGTCGCTCTTCGCGATCCGGCGGGTGTCGCGCGAGTACGGCGGCATCCAGGAGGTCATCATCCAGAACTTCCGCGCCAAGCCCGACACCGCCATGCGCGGCCTCCCCGACGCCGACCTGCAGGAACTGGCGGCGACCATCGCGGTGGCGCGACTGGTCCTGGGTCCCCGGGTGCGGCTCCAGGCGCCGCCCAACCTGATCGACGCCGAGTACGAGCTGATGATCAGGGCGGGGATCGACGACTGGGGCGGAGTCTCGCCGCTGACCCCCGACCACGTCAACCCCGAACGGCCCTGGCCGCAGATCGACGCGCTGGCCGCCCGCACGGCCGCCGCCGGATTCGCGCTCCGGGAGCGGCTGACGATCTATCCGGAGTACGTGCTGGCCGGCGAGCCCTGGCTCGACCCGCGGGTGATGGCGCACGTGGCCGCGCTGGCCGACCCGGAGACGGGCCTGGCCAGGGAGGACGCCGTGCTGGTTGGCCGACCGTGGCAGGAGCCCGACGGCGGCTTCAGCTCCTCAGGGCGGGTCGACCTGCACGTCACGGTGGACACCACCGGGCGCACCCAGGACCGCCGCGACGACTTCGACGACGTCTACGGCGACTGGGACGCGCTGCGCGACCGCCTGCCCGCTGGCTCCTCGGCCGCGACGCCCTCCGATGTACGGCAGGCGCTCAGCAAGGCCGAGGCCGACCCCGCGGGCCTGACCGACGACGAGGCCGTGGCACTGCTCGGCGCCGAGGGGGAGGCGCTGGAGGAGCTCGCCCGCCTGGCCGACCACCTGCGCAGGGAGGCCGTCGGCGACGACGTCACCTACGTGGTCAACAGGAACATCAACTTCACCAACGTCTGCTACACCGGGTGCCGTTTCTGCGCCTTCGCCCAGCGGCGGACCGACGCCGACGCCTACACGCTGAGCCTGGACCAGGTGGCCGACCGGGCGCAGGAGGGCTGGGACGCGGGTGCCACCGAGGTGTGCATGCAGGGAGGTATCCACCCCGACCTGCCCGGCACGGCCTACTTCGACCTGGCGCGGGCGGTCAAGGAGCGGATCCCGGACATGCACGTGCACGCCTTCTCGCCGATGGAGGTCGTCAACGGGGCCGGCCGTACCAACCTGTCGATCGAGGACTGGCTGGTCGCCGCCAAGGAGGCGGGCGTGGACTCGCTGCCGGGCACCGCGGCCGAGATCCTCGACGACGACGTGCGCTGGGTGCTGACCAAGGGCAAGCTGCCGGCCAAGGACTGGATCGAGGTGATCACCACGGCGCACCGGGTGGGCATCCCGACCACGTCCACGATGATGTACGGCCACGTGGACAACCATCTGCACTGGGTGCGGCACATCAAGCTGATCCGCCGGCTGCAGGAGGAGACGGGCGGCTTCTCCGAGTTCGTCCTGCTGCCCTTCGTGCACAACAGCGCGCCCATCTACCTGGCCGGCGTCGCCAGGCCCGGCCCTACCGCGCGCGAGAACCGCGCCGTGCACGCGCTGGCCAGGATCCTGCTGCACGGCGCCATCGGCAACATCCAGTGCTCCTGGGTGAAGCTGCGCGACGACCTGTGCCGCCAGGTGCTCGACGGCGGGGTCAACGACCTGGGCGGCACGCTCATGGAGGAGACGATCAGCCGGATGGCCGGCTCCGAGAACGGATCGAACAAGACGATCAGCGAGCTGCGCGCGATGGTCACTGGCCGCCCCGTCAGGCAGCGCACCACGGAGTACGGCGAGCCGAGCGCGGAACGGCTGGCCGCCGCGGCCGCCAGCGACGGCGTCTACCAGAGCGTCAGGCGGGTACTGCCGCTGGTGTAGTGATAACAAGTTCTACCGGCCCTTGCGCCCCCCATGGGGCTGGTTGGGAGAATCGTCGCCGTGTCGTTTGGACAGCATCGTGCCGCGCCAGGTCCCGAGCAGCGCAGGAGAAAGGCCCTGTGGCGCGGCATATTGGCAGGTGTCGCGGTGCTCGCCGTGGTGGCGGGCACGCTCGTCGTGTTACTCGGCGGCGGCGGCGCGCTGTGCTCCACACGAGAGCCTGTTCTGGTCAGCGTGGCCGCCGCGGTCGACGTCGCGCCGGTGGCCATGGAGGCGGCCGGGCGCTTCAACGACACCAAGGCCACCGTCGGCGGCCGGTGCGTGCTGGTCCAGGTGACCGAGCAGCCGCCGGCCACCGTGCTGCGCACGCTCATCGGAGACAAGGCCGGCGTGCTGCGCGAGCGGCCCGACGGCTGGATCGCCGACTCCTCGGCCTGGATCCGGCTGGCCCGCAAGCAGGGGGCAGCCGCGCTGCCCGCGGGCGAGAGCGTGGTGGCCACCTCGCCGCTGGTGTTCGCCACCCGCTCCTCGCTGGCGCAGCGCTTCGCCGTGGGCAAGACCGAGATGAACTGGCGCATGGTCTTCCCCCCGACCGTGCGCGGGCGGCTGCGGCCCAACGCCGACGAGCCCGACGTGGTGCGCGTGCCCGACCCGTCGCTGGCCGGGGCGGGCATCGCCACGGTGGCCGCCGCCCGTGACGTGGTGGGCAGCGGGCCGAGCGCCGACAAGGCGCTCACCGCGTTCGTCCGGTGGGCGCAGGCGGGATCCGCGCCCGACTACCGGACCATGCTGGCCGCCGTGGACGACCACTCGTTCTGGAAGCGGCCGGTCGTCATCGTGCCCGAGCAGTCCGTCTGGGACCACAACCGGCGGCCCTCCGCCGACCCGGTCGTGGCGCTGCACCCGCGCGAGGGCACGATCAACCTCGACTACCCCTACGTGGTGACCGCCACCGACCCGACGGTCGCCGAGGCCTCGACGGTCTTCGCCGACTGGCTGCGCGGCCCCGACGCGCAGCAGATGGTACGGCGGGCGGGCTTCAGATCAGGCGACGGCACGCTCGGGCCGATCTCGCCCGGCCCGCAGATCCCCACCGACCAGCCCAAGACCCGGCCGTCCGTCTCGGCCCAGGACATCGACGACGCCCTGCAGGCCTGGAGCCGCCTGGCGCCGCCGACCAACATCCTCGTGCTGGCCGACACCTCCAAGCACATGGCCGAACCGCTCAAGGACACCACCCGGCTGGGGGTCGCGCTGGCCGCGGCCAAGATCGGCCTGCAGCTCTTCCCCGAGTCCACGCACATGGGCCTGTGGGAGTTCGCCCAGGGCATCGACCGGCTCAAGCCGTACCGCCAGCGGGTCGGGCTCGGGCCGATCAACCGGCCCGAGTCGGGCCAGGTGGTACGGCGCGGCCGCCTCGACGAGCTCACCAGCACCATCACCGCCCACGGGGAGCTGGACAGCTCCCTGTACGACACGATCCTCAGCGGGTTCCGCTCGGTCACCAGCTCCTACCGGGAGGAGATGAACAACACCCTGCTCGTCATCACGGCGGGCAAGGACGACGGCCACGGCGTCACACTGCCCCAGCTCGTCGACAAGCTGCGCCGGGAGTGGGATCCGTCGCGGCCGGTGCAGATCGTCGTCATCGCCTTCGGGACCAACGTGGACACCGCCGCCCTGTCGCGGATCACCGAGGTGACCAACGGCTCGCTGCACGTGGCGCAGAAACCGGACGAGATCATCGACGTCTTCCTCAGCGCCCTGGCCCGCCGCCTCTGCCACCCGACCTGTTCCAAGTAACGCACCTGGCTCAGCCGTCATCGTTCCTGTCTCGCCGGGAGACGAGGTCCTTCAACAGTGCGGCCACGGTCACGCCTGCTCCCACGGGGATCGCCCAGGTCGGCTGAACGGCGACGGCGACAGAGACCGCGCCCGCTGCCCCGCAGATGGCGGCGATCCGCCACATCCGACGGCGCCGACCTTCGTCATGGTGCTGCGGGCTGAGTAACCCCACCTGGACCAACCTCCACTGAGCCGGGCTCGCCTGAGCGGCAATGCCATGCGGGCGATTATGGAGGAATGCACGTGAAAATGCACGTGCATTCGCACGTGCATTCTTGCTACGCAGAGGTAGCGAACATCGCCTGAATGTAACTTGCCCCCTCGAGGGGTTGGGTGGGTGCCCCCGGTGGCACCCACCCAGGTCTTCGGTTAGAGGCGCTGCCAGAGGGCTGGGGTGTTCGGGGGTTCCCAGCCGGGGAGCGAGGTGTGCGCCTGGACGCAGCGGTAGCCGGTGCCCGCGTACGTCACCTGGTCACCGATCGCGTAGGCGTGGTTGGCCGCCCAGGTGCCCGACGGGACCGTGGGGGTCGGCGTCGGCGTCGGGGTGGGGGTGGGGGTCGGGGTGGGCGTCGGCGTGGGGGTGCCGCCACCGCCGCCTATCTGGAGGTCGATGCAGGAGTAGAAGGCGTTGGCCGTGTCGGAGATGTTCCAGATGGCCAGCACCTTCTGGCGGCCCGAGTATCCGGACAGGTTCACGGTGTGGGTCACCGTGGCGGGCGGTTGCTGGCCGTTGCCGTTGACGACGGCCACCCGGGTGTTGCCGATGTAGTACTCGTAGTTGAGCGTGGCGTGCCGGGCGGTGAAGGTCCAGGTGAAGTTCACCGTGGTGCCGACCGACGTGGCGGGCCACGGCTTGCTCTCGTCGCTCAGCTCGGCGAAGCGGGCGTTGCCGCCGTCGCAGCTGCGCAGGCCCTTGGGGCCCTCCACGCTCTGCGGCTCGTAGATGATCTCGCCGCAGTCGGGCACCTTGCCCTGCGCGCAGAGCGCCTGGCGGCTGGGCGGGGAGTTGACGTAGCCGTGCGCCATGGCGGGGCCGGACGCGACGATGGTGGCCGCGAGCGTGATCACCGCGGCGCTGAGTAAGGTGAGCACTCTTCTCATGAAGGCTGGCTCCTTTACATGGGGGGATACCCCGAATCTAAAGGAAAGTTTCCTAAGGGTAAATGCCGGGTTGACAGCGGTCAGCGTTTCCTTCTGACTCGGGACACCAGGGTGTCGAAGGACCAGGGGCCGCTGCCGATCAGCACGAGCAGCAGGAACGACCAGCAGAACAGGGCCGCCGGCTCGCCGCCGTTGATCAGCGGGAAGAGGCCCTTGGGCTGGTGGACGGTGAAGTAGGCGAAGGCCATCGTGCCCGAGCAGAGCAGGGCGGCGGCGCGGGTGGCCAGGCCGACCATGACCAGGCCGCCGGCGACCAGCTCGATCACGGCGGCCCACCAGTCGGGCCACGCGCCGATCGGGGGTGGTGCGCCGCCGCCGCGCGGGCCGCCCAGCACGCCGAACAGGGTGGCGGCGCCGTGGCAGGCGAACAGCAGGCCCACCACCACGCGGAACAGCGAGACCACGGCGTCATGGATGCGCTCCATGAAGAGCTCCTTCGTGGGGGTGACCTCAACGTAAAGGAAGCTTTCCTAAGAGTGAACATCGCATCCGGCCATAACGCGCCGTTATGTCCATGGGCGAAACATGAGCGGTTGTCGAGTGTCGCCCGACCAACTCCCGGGGACCTTGCGGATGGTCAGCTGATCTTCGGGGGTAAGGGAGTCGTTCTCATGCAGGTCAAAGCTCTGGTCGCGGGGGCGGTGGTGGCGGCAGGAGGGCTCGCGCTGTCCGCCGTACCGGCCGTCGCCGCGAGCCATCCCAAGGTGCATGTCAATCCGGCCAAGGCCAGGCCCGGGTCGCAGGTGCACGTCCAGGCGCCCAGCAGGGGTCAGTTCGCGACGGTGGCCTCCGAAGCGTTCACCGACCCGGTCCAGCTCAGCGGGAGCATGGGAACGGCCACGATCAGGCGGGGCATCGCGCCGGGCACCTACAGCGTGCTGGCGCTCGACGCCGACTCGCGGAAGATGGCCACGGGCCACATCAAGGTGGCGCGCCTGCACGGGGCCGCCGCGGACATCGTCGGTCCCCCTCGTCCCGAGCCCCGCCCCGGCGTCGAGGACGCCCTTCCCGCCTCTCCCGACCGTCCTCGTCCGGCGGACAGCGCGCTTCGGCCCGTCACCGGTGCCGCTCGGCTCGCCGACCCGGTGACAGGGCCTCGCCCCATCGACCGCAACGGCCCGCAGCTCCGTGGTTCCGGCCCGCGGCTGCCCAACGGCAAGCAGCCGCGCAACTACCAAGACGGTGATCGGTTCACCCCGCGGAATCCGTCGGCCTGGCTTCGGGCTCACCGTCCCCGTCGCCCGGAGGATCGTGTCCCTCGCGCCCTCAAGGACTTCAATCGCCGACCGGACCGCCAGGCTCGCAACCAAGGTCCCGGCGCCCGCAACCTAGGCCAGCGTCCGCAGTCCCCAGGCCAGAACGCCCAGTTCCCAGGTCAGCAGTTCCCCGGTAAGCACTCTCGCTTCCCTGGGCAGCAGGGTCAGTTCCCGGGTCAGCGGTCGCAGTTCCCTGGTAAGCACTCTCGCTTCCCTGGGCAGCAGGGTCAGTTCCCGGGTCAGCGTTCGCAGTTCCCTGGTAAGCACTCTCGCTTCCCTGGGCAGCAGGGTCAGTTCCCGGGTCAGCGTTCGCAGTTCCCTGGTAAGCAGTCCCGCTTCCCTGGGCAGCAGGGTCAGTTCCCGGGTCAGCGTTCGCAGTTCCCGGGTCAGCGTTCGCAGTTCCCTGGTAAGCACTCTCGCTTCCCTGGGCAGAACGCCCAGTTCCCGGGTCAGCGGTCGCAGTTCCCCGGTAAGCAGTCCCGCTTCCCTGGGCAGCAGGGTCAGTTCCCGGGTCAGCGGTCGCGCTTCCCCGGACAGCACGGGCAGTCGCCCGGGCATTTCTCGAAGAAGCTGCCGGTTCCCGCGCACGTCAGCGGGCTCTAACGAATACGTGGGGGCGTGGCTCAGCGGGCCACGCCCCCTTCGCGTGCGGTCAGCGGACGACGATGAAGTCGTCCGGGTCGATCGGCGGTCGATCGGGCGCGGGGTTGGCGGGGTGGCCGACCGTGACGTATCCCACCGGCGTCCACGACTCGGGCAGATCGAGCAGATCCGCAGGGACCGGACGCCGATACCACGCCGACCCCAGGCCCTCCATCGCCAGCTGGATCAGCAGGTTCTCCACGGCCGCCCCCGCCGGCGCCTCGCCGCCAGGAGCGACCCGGCACGGCACGACCACCAGCGGCGCGTCGTGCAGCTTCCGCCGCAGCTCGGCGGACTCGACCAGGACGTACCGCACCGGGTCTCCGTCGTGCGGCGCCGTGACGGCCGCCGCCACGGCTCGCCGTACCGCTGACAGGTCGACCGGCTCGTCCGAGAATTCCGTGACGGTACGGCGGGCCGTGACGACGTCGCGGGAGCCGTAACGGAAGAGGTCCTCGTCGGCGGGGCGGATGAGCGGGCGGACGCCGGGCCCGTCGTCGGCTGTGACCAGGTGAGCCAGGCCGCGCACGATCGCGATCGGAACGCCGGCGAGCTTGCCCTTGACCAGCTCCGCGGCCGCGGCGATCTCGTCGGCGAGGGCGGTCACGGTGGCGTTCAGCGGGTTGCCGTGGGTGTCGTGGCCGCCGCGGTAGTCCTCCAGCGGGATCACGCCCGCGGCCCCGATCGCCACGTCGGTCAGGCCGTGCCGCCACGGGCGTCCGAACGTGTCCGAGATGATGACGCCCACGCGCTTGCCGAGCTTCGCCCTGATACGGCGGGCCGAGGCGTCGGAGTCCTCGGGGAGCAGCAGTACGGTGCCCGGCTCGGTGTTCGAGGCGTCCACCCCGGCGGCGGCCATCACGAAACCGTGGCGGGTCTGGGAGATCACCGTGTCGCCGCGCCTGGCCACGACCCGCTCGGTCTCCTCCATGATGGCGGCGGTCCTGTCGGGGGCCTTGCGGATGCGGCCCTCGGCCTTGCTCACGATCTTCGACGTGATCACCAGGATGTCGCCGTCGCGCACCTCGACGCCGTCAAGCAGCGCCGCCACGTCATCCCCCGGCAGCACCTCCCCGATCCCCATCACAGGCACCACCACCACGGCCGCCCGCGCGACACCCTCCACCGCCAAGTCCTCCCCTCCACCTACCACCTGCAAGACCACACCCCCCACACCACCGCCACCCCTTCCCCCGCCCCGTCGCCTCGATACGGGCACCTGGGCCCGCGCTGCCCGCGGCCCGATGGCGGGTGGGTGGGGGTCATGGGGTTAGGGCCTGGGCGAGGGTTAGGGCGGCTCGGGCCAGGGCGGTGGTGGCGTCGGGGGAGTTCATGAGGAGGGGGCGGGCTTCCACCTGGACGCCGGACAGGGAGACGTCGGCGTCCTCCTCCGCCACCAGCCACCCGTTGACGAGGTCGGAGCCGTAGAGGTCGAGGACCGCCTGGGCGGTGGTCTCCACGCCGATGGCCGTGAGGCAGGCGTCGGCCATGCCGCGGACGGGGGCGCCGCCGATGATGGGCGAGACCCCGACGACCGTCTTGGGCAGGAGCGCCTCGCGGATCCCGGGAACCTGGAGGATCGTGCCGATCGAGACGACCGGGTTGGAAGGCGGAAAAATCACGAAATCGGCGGAGGCGATCGCCTCAAGCACCCCGGGCGCTGGCCGGGCCGTGTCCACGCCGACCAGGGCGATGGACTCGGCGGGCACCGAGGCGCGCAGCCGTACCCACCACTCCTGGAAGTGGACCGCCCGCCGCCCCTGAGCGTCGTTGATCACCACGTGCGTCTCGCACCGGTCGTCGCTCATCGGCAGCAACCGGACCCCGGGCTGCCAGCGCGCGCACAGCGCCTCGGTGATCTGCGAGAGCGGATAGCCCGCCTCCAGCATCTGTGAGCGCACGATGTGCGTGGCGAAGTCGCGGTCGCCGAGCCCGAACCACTGCGGCTCCACCCCGTAGGCCGCGAGCTCCTCCTTGACGACGTGGGACTCCTTGGCTCGCCCCCAGCCCTGCTCCTCGTCGATGCCGCCGCCCAGCGTGTACATCACGGTGTCGAGGTCGGGGCAGACCCGCAGACCGAACAGGGTGATGTCGTCACCGGTGTTGCCGATCACGGTGATGTCGGCGTCGGGGGCCGCGGCACGCAGACCGCGCAGGAAGCGGGCGCCGCCGATGCCGCCGGCGAGGGACACGATGTGCATGCGGTCAGTCTCGCATCGTGCCCCGACAACCCTGTCTGGGGAGTCACGTTTCAGGTCCCACATGCCCTGAAAAATCATTACAAACAGGTAGATGTGGTAGGTGAGGTTGCTGGGACTCCCGCCGCCGAAGTCAGTCATGTGGCAAACTCCACTCGGGCCAAAGGGGCGCGATGGGGGTAGTTGTGAGCAAACTCGATGTAACCCGGCTGAAGGAACCGGCCGCGTGGATCATGCTGGCCGCCGGCCTGCTCGACATCCTCGTGGCCATCGAAAGGGTGCTGGTCGGAGGCTCCGGATACGGCTCCTTCGCCGAGCGCGCGTCCGTCGGCCTGTCGGGTCTCACCAGCCCTGTCGTCACAGCGCTGCTCCTGGGCGCGTTCCTGCTCGTCACCAAGGTGGGCGACCCCTCGCCCAAGGCCAGGCTCTTCGCGTACGGCGCGGCCGCCGGCCTCGGCCTGTCCACGCTCTTCGGCGCCGCCTCGCTGATCCTCGGCCTGTTCGCCGGCGGCGGCGCCCGTGGCGCGGCGGAGTTCCTGCTCACCAGTGCCCCCAGCCTGGCGTTGAGCGGCATCGCGCTGGTCTACCTGCTCCCACAGGTCCTGCCCGACCGCCCCGCCGCCCCCGCCTTCGGTTACGGCCAGCAGAACTTCCCCCAGCAGCAGGGGTACGGCCAGGCGTTCCCACAGCAGGGTTACGGCCAGCAGCCCCCCACGGGCGCCCAGTACGGCCAGCAGGACCAGCAGCCGCTGTACGGCCAGCAGCCCCCCGTCGCCGAGCAGCAGCCCGCCTACGGCCAGCAGTACGCGTCGCAGCCCCCCACCGGCGCCCAGCAGCCGCAGTTCGGCCAGCAGCCCCTGTACGGCCAGCCCGAGCAGTCCCCGTACGGCCAGCAACCCCCCACCGGCGCGCAGCAGTACGCCCAGCCCGACCAGACCTACGCCGCCCCGCAGGAGCCGTACCAGGAGCCCCCGACCGCCCAGGTCCGGCCGGCCCTGCCTCCAGCCTTGCCCCCGGCCCCAGCCCCGGTCGAGCAGCCTTACGCCCCGGTCGAGCAGCAGCATCAGCAGTACACCCCGGCGGAGCAGCAGGCTTACCCGCAGGCCGACCAGCCGCAGCAGTACCCGGTAGAGCAGAACCCCTACGCCCCGGTGGAGCAGCAGACCTACCCGCAGGCCGAGCAGCCGCAGCAGTACGCGCCCGTCGACCAGCAGCAGTACGCGCCCGCCGAGCCGCAGCATCAGCAGTACGCCCCGGCCGAGCAGTCCCCCTATGCCCCGGCCGAGCAGCAGACCTACCCGCAGGCCGAGCAGCCGCAGCAGTACGCGCCGGTCGACCAGCAGCAATACGCTCCCGTCGACCAGCAGCAGTACGCCCCGGCCGAGCAGCACCACTACACGCCCCCCGAGCAGGCCTACACCCCACCCCAGGACCACGGCTTCGCGCAGCCCGAGCAGCCCCAGTACGGCCAGCAGGCCGCCTACACCCCGTCGGAGACCCTCCCCGACGCCGGCTACCAGCCCGCCCCCTACGTCCCGGCGGACAGCCAGCCCAACGTGTACGGCAACGCGTATCCGACCCCGGCGCCGACGGACTACCCCACCCCCGACGGCCAGCACAACCCGTACGCCCCGCCGGACTACGCCCCGGCGCACGGACACGCCGAGACCGCGCCCGGCCTGCCGTACCCCCAGCAGGAGCAGCAGGCGTACTACGAGCGCCCGCCGGCCTTCGAGCAGTCGGACCCGAGGTCGCAGCAGCTGATGGACGCCTACCAGCAGGCGGAGAGCTACCAGCACTCGAACCCGGGCACCCAGCCCGAGCTGAAGGTGCCCGACTACGGCGGCAGCCCGTTCGGCCATCCGCAGCAGCCTCAGCATCAGGGCGGCTACGAGCCACAGCCCAACGCTTACCAGCCGCAACACCAGGGCTGGACGGAGCCGCCCGGCGATTCGACGGTCAGGTTGGACCCGTCGATGTTCGGCGGGCATCCCCCGCAGGGAGACGACCCGATCGATCCCACCGCCATATACACCCCCAACGAGCCTCGCAGGTAACGGGCCCGCAAAGAGCGGCTAGAGAGAAGGTGGGCCACGGGCGGGGGTCAATCCCGCCCTGGTACGGTTCCGACCGCTGACAGCGTTGAACACCCCAGGCCAACCCCATGGGCTGGGGCCGCGAACATCACATGCCATGCACACCGGGGCGAGAGCTGGTCTTTCCCCGGATAGCGGCATGCCGCTTGACGTCGGATACAAGACGCGCGTGTAATTACAACCATGTTGTTACGCCTTCCTGTGGGTGGGTACTAGGAAGGCGTTCATGGGGGGCTCCATTGCGGGCGGGCGGCAGGGAGGTGTGCAGTGACCGATCTGGTCATCGCACAGGATCAGCTTGACGCTGAAGAACTCGGATGGCAGGAACGCGCGCTCTGCGCGCAGACCGATCCGGAGGCGTTCTTCCCGGAGAAGGGCGGCTCTACCCGAGAGGCCAAGAAGGTCTGCCGATCGTGCGAGGTCCGTGCCGAGTGCCTTGAATACGCGCTCGAGCACGATGAGCGCTTCGGCATCTGGGGTGGACTGTCGGAACGGGAGCGCAGACGGATCAAGCGCCAGGCCGTTTAGGGATATATGCGGGAGGGGTCACGCGGGCTGCCGTGTGACCCTTTTTCGCATGTATGGTGGTCGGCGCCTGATCAACCCCCAGGAGCCGAGCACCGATGTCCCGTCCCTTCGTCACCGCGATCGTCGTGGCCCACGACGGCGGCCGCTGGCTCGGGGAGACCCTGCAGGGGCTGCTGCGGCAGAGCCGCCTGCCCGATCGTGTGGCCGGCGTCGACAACGGCAGCCGCGACAACTCCGCCGCCCTGATCAAGCAGGCGCTCGGCGAGGGCAACCTGCTCGGCCTGCCCCGCTCGACCGGATTCGGCGAGGCCGTCGCCCAGGTGCTCGATCGGCTGCCGTATGCGGACGAGGAGTGGATCTGGCTGCTCCACGACGACTGCGCCCCCGACCCGCACGCGCTCGAGGCCCTGCTGTGGGCCGCCCAGCAGGACCCCAAGGCCGCGGTGCTCGGCCCCAAGCTGCGCGACTGGCTCGACCGCAGGCGCCTGCTCGAGGTGGGCGTGACCGTGGACCGCACGGGCCGCAGGGACACCGGGCTCGAGCCGCGCGAGTTCGACCAGGGCCAGCACGACGGCACCCGGGAGGTGCTGTCGGTGTCGACCGCGGGCATGCTGATCAGGCGCGACGTCTGGGAGCGCGTGGGCGGGCTCGACCCGTTCTTCCCGCTGTTCCGCGACGACCTCGACCTGTGCTGGCGGGTGCGCAACGCCGGGCACCGCGTGCTGGTCGTGACCTCCGCCGTGGCCTGGCACGCCGAGGCCGCGGCCCGCAGGAGGCGCAGGATCACGGTCAGCGGCGACCATCCGCGGCGGCTCGACCGGCGCAACGCGATCTTCGTGATCATGGCGAACCTGCCGTTCCGCGCGATGCTCTGGGCGCTGCTCAGGAACGTGTTCGGCTCGCTGTTCAGAACCGTGCTGTACGTGGTGGGCAAGCAGCCCGCCAGCGCGCTGGACGAACTGGTGGCGCTCGGCTCGATCCTGATCCATCCCTTCCGGCTGCTGGGGGCGCGCCGGGCGCGCCGCGACGGCCGCAAGAAGGGATACAACCGCATCAGACGGTTGCTGACGCCCCCGGGAGAGGCCTACCGGAGGCTGGCCGACATGGCCCAGAGCTTCCTGGCGGGCGAGAGCGCCGCCGAGGGACGCCACCACGCCTCCGCCGACGAGGACGACGCGGTGGCCATCGACGACTCCGGCTCCGTCAAACGCTTCCTCGGCCGCCCCGGCCTCTGGCTGGTGGCCGCGCTGACCGTGATCACGCTGGTGGCCGAGCGGTCGCTGCCGGGCGACGGGCTGCTCGGCGGCGGCGCGCTCGTCCCGGTGTCCGGCGGCGCGTCCGACCTGTGGGGGTTCTACACCGAGGGCTTCCACGACATCGGTCTCGGCTCGACCGACTGGGCGCCGCCGTACGTCGCGGTGGTCGCGGCGCTGTCCACGCTGGCGCTCGGCAAGACCTGGCTGGCCGTGTCGGTGCTGCTGCTCGGCTCGGTGCCGCTGGCCGGAGCGTGCGCCTACCTGGCCACGCGGCGGATCGTCCCCGCGGTGTCGGCGCGGATGTGGCTGGCCGCCACGTACGCGCTGCTGCCGGTCGCGACCGGCGCGATCGCCGCGGGGCGGCTCGGCACCGCGGTGGTCTTCGTGCTGCTGCCCGTCTACGCCAACCTGGGCGTGCAGCTGATGGCGCCCGACCGGCGCCGCGCCCGCCGCGCCGCCTGGGGTTTCGGCCTGCTGCTCGCGGTCGGTACCGCGTTCGTGCCGCTGGTCTACCCGCTGGTCGCGGTGCTGGCGGTGCTCGCCGCCGTCGCCTACGGAGGGGTACGGCGGGGCCTGACGGTCTCCATCGCGATCGTGCTGGCCGTACCCGTGGCGCTGCTGCTGCCCTGGCTGGCCGGGCTCGTCACCGATCCGGGGCGGATCCTGCTCGAGGCGGGGCTGCACGATCCCGCTCTGGTGGACCAGGCGCTGGCGCCCCAGGCGCTGCTGACCTTCAGTCCGGGCGGCCCTGGACTGCCGCCGTTCTGGGTGACCGCGGGCCTGATCGCGACCGCGCTTGCGGCCCTGCTGCTCCGCAGGCAGCGGATGATCGTGGCGATCGGCTGGGGCATCGCGCTGTACGGCGTGCTCGCGGCCATCCTGGTCAGCCGCATCAGTGTGGCGGGCGCGCGGGCCTGGCCCGGGGTGCCGCTCGCGCTGGCGGCGACCGGGCTGCTGGTGCTGGCCGGGCTGACCGCGCACCGGCTGAGGGAGCTGCGAGCCGGGGGCGGGATCAAGAAGGCCGCGGCCGCGCTGGTCATCGCCGTGGCGTTCAGCACGCCGCTGCTGGCCGCCGGGTTCTGGCTGTACACCGGCGTGCGGGGGCCGTTGAGTGGCCACGCGCCCGACGTGCTGCCCGCCCTGGCGGTCGTCGTCACCCCGCACGGCGAGCGGACCCTGGTGATCAAGGGATCCTCGTTCACCGTGCTGCACCGCCGTACACCCCTGATCGGGGAGATGGAGCTGCCGGTGGCCTCCGACGCGCGCGCCCGGCTGGCCGTCGCCGCGGAGGGCCTGGTCGGCGGGCGCGGCGGCACGGACGCGGCGGAGCTGGCCAAGCAGGGCGTGGCGCTGGTCGTCGTGGCGCCGCCCGTCAGCGACGAGCTGGTCAGGACGCTGGACTCGCAGCCGTCGCTGCAGCGCGAGAGCCTGTCGGACGCCGGCGGCATGTGGCGCGTCGCCGAGCCGTTCACGCGCGTGCCGGTCAGGCCTGGCGACGCGCTGCACACCCCGTGGCTGTGGACGCAGGCCGCGCTGGTGCTGGTGGTGCTCGTGCTGGCCGCGCCCGGCCGCCGCGAGCCCGCGGTCGAGCAGGTGGAGGCGCCCGCGCCGGTGCTGGTGGGGGTCTGATGAAGGCGTTCGTGGAGAACAGGTTCGGGCTGTTCCTGCTGGTGCTCGTCGCGCTCGGCGCGCTGTACGGCGTGGCCCACGTGACCACGCCCGCCCCCGCGACGCCGCGACCGCCGGGACCTCGCAAGGTGGCCGTGGAGTCGGCCTCGGTGGTGTGCCCCGCGCCGCGCGGGGCCAGGGTCAGCGTGTACGAGCGGGGCGGCGTGTCGGCCAAGGCGGTCAAGGACGCCAAGCCGTACGTGGTCGCCGGGCACGGCGGCCTCGAGGTCGGCTACACCACGCGCGTGACGCGCGGCGGCGAGCGCGGCCTGGCCGGGGTGCGCTGCACCGAGCCCGCCGCCACCACCTGGCTGGTCGGTCCCGGACCCGCCGAGGCATCCGTGACGCTGCACCTGGCCAACGTGGACAAGTCGCCCGCGATGGCCGACGTCCAGGTCTACGCCGCCGAGGGTCCCATCTCCGGCGACAAGGGGCTGGGCCTGGAGATCAGGCCGGGCGAGCACCGCGACATCGACCTGCGGACCCTGGCCCCCTCGGCCGACATCATGGCCGTCAGCGTCACCACCGGGCAGGGCCGTGTCGCGGTCGCCGCCAGGGCGGTCTTCGAGGGCAAGGGCGTCGACTGGCTGCCGGCCGCCGCCCCGCCCGCCACCCGCGTGGTCGTGCCGGGGATCCCCGGCGGTGGCGGGATGCGCGAGCTGCTGGTCGCCGCGATCGGTGACACGGACGCCACCGTGCAGATCAGGGCGGTCAGCCAGGACGCCGAGTACGCGATGAAGGGCCGCGAGACGCTCGACGTCCCCGCGGGGGCGGTCGCCTCGCTCGACGTCACCACCGGCATCGGCGGCGAGGCGGCGGCGCTGGTGCTCACCTCGCAGACGCCGATCGTGGCGGGGATGGTCATCACCGGCACGGGAAGCGAGCAGGACGTGGCCTTCACGGCCGGGACGGCGCCGCTCGACCTGGGCGGCGCGGTGGCAGACAACGCCAGGGGGTCCAAGCTCGTCCTCACCGCGCCCGCGGGCGCCGGCAAGGTCTCGGTCCAGGTCGTGCCCGGCGGCAAGCCGTTCGAGGTGCCGATCCCCGCCGGGCGCACCAAGGAGGTCAAGCTGCCCGGCAAGGGTGACTACGGCGTCGTGGTCACGCCGGTGTCGGGCCAGGTGTACGGCGCGCGGGTCACGCAGGAGCGGGCCGGGGGCGGGGTGCTGGTGACCGTACGGCCGCTGGCTCCCGCGCGGGCCTACGCCGTGCTGCCGGGGCTGAGCGACGATCCCGGCCCGGTGCTCCGCTAGGACGCCGGCCGTACCGGGAGGGCGTCAGCGGCGGTCGTCGTAGCCGGGGTCGACCGTGTCGGGCGAGAGGCCGAGCAGGGTCGCGACCTGCTCCACGACCGTGTCGTGGACCAGCGCGCCGAGCGTGTCGCGGTCGCGGGAGCGGGCCTCGAGCGGGCGGCGGTAGATCACCACGGCGGCGGGGTCCTGGCCACGCGCGGGATCGGCGCGGCCGAACGGGATCGGTCCTTCGCCCAGGCCGGGCCCGTCGCCGAGCTCGCTCAGCGGCGGCACGTCCTCGACCGCGAACTCCACCGCGGACAGCTGCCTGCCCCACTGCGGGCGGAGCCGGTCGACCGCGTCGAGCACGAGGTCGTCGAAGCGTTCGCTGCGCGAGCGGGCGATCGGTACGTGCGATGGCGCCAGCGGTCCGCGCATGCCGCGACCATGCCTGTCGCGCCGCCTGGGGCCGCGCTTCTGTGTCACCGGCTCAGTCTATTCGGGACAGCCTAGTTGGCACGCTCTAGTTGGCACGTGCTCAAGGACGGCATGTCGGTGGAAAGGCTGCGACAGGTGTCCGAATTGTGGCGACACGCTCGTTAAGAGCGCTCAGATAGTGGCGCCTGGCACTCTTACCAGATACGGTCCCTCCGTGAGCCCCGTCCGTCGCTGTTCCCGCACCGCTTGCAGCCAGCCTGCCGTCTTCACGCTCACGTACGTGTACGCCGACTCGACCGCTGTTCTCGGCCCCCTGGCGACGTACGCCGAGCCACACTGCTATGACCTGTGCGCCGAACACGCCGAGCGGCTGACCGCCCCCCGCGGCTGGGAGGTCGTGCGGCTGCCGACGGACGGCAACTCACCCAGCTCCGACGACCTCGAGGCGCTGGCCAACGCCGTCAGGGAGGCCGCCAGGCCGGCCCCGGCGGGTGGCGAGCCCGTGGGCCAGGGAGTGGAGGTCGGCCGCCGAGGACACCTGCGTGTTCTGCGGTCGGCCCAGCAGCACCGCGACCGGTAGGCTCGTTCTGCAGAAGACGACCTAGGGGCGGAGCTGGAGTGGGCGACCTCGCCAAGATCTTCAAGGCGTACGACGTGCGCGGCGTCGTACCCGACGAGTTCGACGAGCGGACGGCCGAGGCCGTGGGCGCCGCCTTCGTCGAGGTGACCGGCGCGAGGTCCGCCGTCGTCGCGCACGACATGCGCGAGTCGTCCGTCCCGCTGTCGGCCGCGTTCATCCGCGGTGCCACCGCGCGCGGCGCCGACGTGATCAACGCCGGGCTCGGCTCCACCGACCTGCTCTACTACGCCTCCGGCAGCCTGGGCCTGCCCGGCGTGATGTTCACCGCCAGCCACAACCCGGCCCGCTACAACGGCATGAAGATGTGCCGCGCCGGCGCGGTGCCGATCGGCGCCGACACCGGCCTGGTCGAGATCCGCGACCGCGCCGCGGAGCTGCTCGGCGAGGTCGGCGAGGCGACCGGCTCGGTGATCGAGAAGGACCTGCTCCTCGGCTACGCCGAGCACCTGCGCACGCTGGTCGACCTGTCGGCGATCCGGCCGCTGAAGGCCGTCGTCGACGCGGGCAACGGCATGGGCGGCCACACCGTGCCCGCCGTCTTCGCGGGACTGCCGGTCGAGGTGGTTCCGCTCTACTTCGAGCTCGACGGCTCCTTCCCCAACCACGAGGCCAACCCGCTCGAGCCGGCCAACCTGGTCGACCTGCAGCGCGCGGTCGTGGAGACGGGCGCCGACCTGGGCCTGGCCTTCGACGGCGACGCCGACCGGTGCTGGGTGATCGACGAGCGCGGCGAGTCGGTCTCGCCGTCCGCGGTGACCGCGCTGGTGGCCGCGCGGGAGCTGGCCAAGCATCCGGGCGCGACGATCATCCACAACCTGATCACCTCGCTGGGGGTCCCGGAGATCGTCCGCGAGCACGGCGGCGCGCCGGTGCGCACCCGTGTCGGCCACTCCTTCATCAAGGCCGAGATGGCCCGCACCGACGCCGTCTTCGGCGGAGAACACTCCGCCCACTACTACTTCCGCGACTTCTGGTTCGCCGACTCGGGGATGCTGGCCGCCATGCACGTGCTGGCCGCGCTGGGCGAGCAGGAGCGGCCGCTGTCGCGGGTCGTGGAGACCTACTCGCGCTACCACGCCTCCGGCGAGATCAACAGCACGGTCGCCGACCAGGCGCTCGCGCTGTCGAAGGTACGGCACGCCTTCGGCGAACGCGGCACCCTCGACGAGCTCGACGGGCTTACCGTGACGGGTGCGGGCTGGTGGTTCAATCTGCGTGCGTCCAACACCGAGCCGCTGCTCAGGCTGAATGCCGAGGCGACCGACGAGAGCAAGATGGCGGCGATCAGGGACGAAGTCCTCGCTGTCGTAAGGAGCTGAACGTGAAGATCGACGACTGGCTGCTGGAGATCCTGGCCTGCCCGGCGTGCAAGTCGCCGCTGCGCGCCGAGAGCGAGGCCGACGAGCTGGCCTGCACGGGCTGCGGCCTGATCTACCCGGTGCGCGACGAGATCCCTGTCCTGCTGGTCGACGAGGCTCGGAAGCCGTAGGGCTCGATGGAGTTCCTCACCGAACGGCTCGACGACCAGGAGCACCTGACCGCGGGCGACCCCGGCGGGATGCTGCCCGCCGTGGCGGCCTCCGCGGCGCAGGTGCGCACCGGTTACCGGGTCGCCCTCGAGGCGGGCGTCGAGCGCCTCGGCGGCGCGGGCCGTCCGCGGGCGATCGTGGTCGTCGGGATGGGCGGCTCGGCGATCGCCGGCGACATCCTGGCCGCGGTCTGCGGCTACAGCGCGCCGCTGCCGGTCCTGACCGTCCGCGGCTACCAGCTGCCCGGCTGGGTGGGCGCCACCGACCTGGTGATCGCGGTGTCCTGCTCCGGCAGGACCGAGGAGACGCTGTCGGCCGCCACCGAGGCGGTCCGCCGCGGCTGCACGCTGCTGGCCGTGGGCAGCCCCGACTCGCCACTCGAGGCGATCGCCACGCAGGCCTCGGGGCTGTACGTGCCGGTGCCCGCCACCGGCCAGCCCAGGGCCAACATCTGGCTGCTGACGACCCCGGTGATCGCGGCGGCCGTCGCGCTCGGCGTGGCGCACGCGGACGCGGGCGTTTTCGAGAACGTGGCCAAGACGCTGGAGGACATGGCCCACCGGTGCCGGCCCGCCAGCGAGTCGTTCATCAACCCGGGCAAGTCGCTGGCCGCCGAGCTGGCCGAGAGCGTCCCGATGATCTGGGGCTCCTCGCCGTCGGCGGCGGTCGCGGCCTACCGGCTGGCGTGCCAGCTCAACGAGAACGGCAAGTACCCGGCCGTCTTCGGCGAGCTGCCCGAGGCCAACCACAACCAGGTGGTCGCCTTCGACGGGGCGCTGGCCGAGCGCGACATCTACGCCGACACGGCCAGCCGTACGCTGCGGCTGGTGCTGCTGCGTGACACGGAGGAGCACCCGCAGGTCGCGCGCAGGCGCGAGGCGTCGCTGCGGCTGGCGGAGGACCGCGGCGTGCCGGTGACGGAGCTGGCCGCCGAGGGGACGCATCCGCTGGAGCGGCTGGCCTCGCTGATCGGGCTGGGCGACTACGCGAGCACCTATCTGGCGCTGGGCTACGGCATCGACCCGACCCCGGTGACGGCTATCACCGAACTCAAGGCCAGAATTTCGCAATAGGATCCCTTTTCGGGCCTTTGAAGGTGATCTTTATGAGCGGAGTAAACCGGTGAGCGCGAGCGGCGGTACCAAGGCAATCATCGCGGCGTTGAGCGCCAACCTGGCGATCGCGGTGTCGAAGTTCGTGGCCGCGTTCTTCACCGGGTCCTCCTCGATGCTGGCCGAGGGCATCCACTCCGTGGCCGACTCGGCCAACCAGGTGCTGCTGCTGGTCGGCGGCAAGCGGTCGGAGCGGGCCAGCACCCGGGAGCACCCGTTCGGCTACGGCCGCGAGCGCTACTTCTACGCCTTCGTGGTGGCGGTCGTGCTGTTCACGATCGGCGCGGCGTTCTCGCTGTACGAGGGCGTTTCCAAGATCATGTCGCCGCACGAGGTGGAGTCGCCGATCTGGGCGTTCGCCGTGCTGATCTTCGCGATCGTGGCCGAGGGGTTCTCCTTCCGCACCGCGGTCAAGGAGTCGAACCCGCTGCGGGGCACCCAGTCGTGGGTGGCCTTCGTCCGGCGTTCGAAGTCGCCCGAGCTGCCCGTCATCCTGCTGGAGGACCTGGGCGCGCTGCTCGGCCTGATCTTCGCGCTGTTCGGCGTGACGATGGCCGTCGTCACCGGCAACGGTGTCTGGGACGGCGTCGGCACCCTGATGATCGGCCTGCTGCTCGCGGTGATCGCCACCGTGCTGGCCATCGAGACCAAGTCGCTGCTGCTCGGCGAGGGCGCCTCGCCCGAGGTCGTGCAGCAGATCTGCGCCGCGCTGGAGTCGGCGCCCGAGGTCGACCGCGTCATCCACATGCGCACGATGCACCTCGGGCCCGAGGAGCTGCTGGTCGCCGCGAAGATCGCGGTGTCGCACGACGACACGGCGGCCGACGTGGCCAGGGGCATCGACGAGGCCGAGCGGCGCGTCAGGGAGGCCGTGCCGATCGCGCGCGTCATCTACCTCGAGCCCGACCTCGACCGCTCGCGCACCAGCACCAGGTGAGTGCCCCGCTGCTTCGGCGCGGTACGCCGGGGGACCGGCACCGGGAGCTCCTCGGGCGGGGCGGGCTCGGGGTCCGTGGCGGCCTCGCCGTACTCCTGGCTCTTCTTGCGGCCTAGCGGGAGGCTCAGCGTGATGAAGGCCTCGGCCTGCATGGCGCCGACGGCGATCCTGGGCAGGTCGCGGGCCTTCGGGTAGACCAGGAAGCGCGGCTCCCAGCTGGGGCGGAACTTGGCGTTGAACCGGTAGAGCGACTCGATCTGGTACCAGCGCGACAGCAGCACCAGCAGGCCGCGCCAGGCCCGCAGGATCGGGCCCGCGCCCAGGCGCTCGCCGCCGGCCAGGGCCGCGCGGAACATCGCGAAGTTGAGCGAGACGTGCGCGATGCCGAACTCGGGCGCGCCCTGCAGGGTCTTGACGATCAGCAGCTCGTTGAGCCCGGGCTCGGCGTCGCGGTCACGGCGCATCAGGTCGAGCGAGATGCCGTTCGGTCCCCACGGCACGTAGTGCAGCACGGCGCGGATCTCGTCGTCCTTGTGTGCGGTCACCACGATGCAGTCGGTGTCGGAGGGGTCGCCGAAGCGGCCCAGCGCCATCGAGAAGCCCCGTTCGGTCTCGCCGCCGCGCCAGGAGTCGGCGGCCTGCTTGATCTTGTTGCGCTCCTCCTGAGGGAGATCGCTCACCCGGCGCATGAGGCAGCTGTAGCCGGCGCGCTCGACGCGGTTGGCCATCTGGCGGACGTTGCGCATGGCCCGGCCCTGGAGTGTGAAATCCGCCACGTCGACGATGGCCTCGTCGCCCATCTCCAGCGCCGACATCCCCGCCTCGCGCGTCCACACCTCGCCGCCGGTCTCGCCGCAGCCGATGACCGCGGGGACCCAGGCGTGCCGCCTGGCCTCGGACAGGAACACCTTGATGGCCGCGGGCCACGCCTCAGGGTCGCCGATCGGGTCGCCGCTGGCCAGCATGACGCCGGAGACCACGCGGTAGGCGATGGCCGCCTTGCCCGACGGGGAGAACAGCACGCTCTTGTCGCGGCGCAGCGCGAAGTAGCCGAGCGAGTCGCGCTCGCCGTGCCGGTCGAGCAGCTCGCGCAGGCTCTTCTCGTCGTCGGCGGTGAGCCTGGCGACCGGACGCTCGGGCCGAAGAGCCAGGTAGAGCGTGGTGACAGCGGTCAGCACGCCGAGGAAGACCAGCGCGAAGTAGACCAGGTCGGAGACCCGGGCGACGGAGTAGTGCACGTCGCCCTCGACGCCCATCAGGCCGAGCACCACGTGCTCCATGCGGGTGTAGAGGTCCGGGTCGCCCTCGATGGTGGGCCGGCTCACCAGCAGGTAGCCGAGACCCAGGTCGAGCGCGGCGAAGGCGAGCAGGTTCCACAGCGCCGCCCAGCGCGTGCGCGGGTCCGACAGCGCGTAGAACTGGTCCCTGGACAGCACCAGCCCCACCAGCAGGAACAGGCTGAGTATCGCCGTGGCCAGGTGGCCCGGGTGGATGATCGTCTCCACGATCGCGCTGACCGGCAGCAGCACCACCACGGCCCGCCAGGCGCGTACCTTCCTGCGGCGCAACCCGTGCGCGATCATGATCAGGAGGATTCCCACGACCAGTGACGAAGCCCTGGCCACCGTCGAGACGATGCCGGGCAGGACGCTGGACCACTCGGCCACGCGGCTCTGCCCGAAGCGCGGGCTCAGCACCTTGAGGACGTCGAGAAAGCCGATCACCAGCGACACGTATCCTGCGACCGCCGGTACCCAGGGGCGTGAGATCTTCTTCACGACCGAGATTTAACGCCCGCTTCGGTAATCACCGAGTTAACTCGCCGCTTACTAACCGACGAGTATCCATAACAAAGGTCGATCAATATTCGGGGGCGTCATGGGACTCACGTCGACAAAACTGGAACTTCTCGTCGGAGTACTCGCGGTGGCCGCGTTGGCGTGCACGATCTGGTTCTGGCCCCGCCTGGCGGGCAAGAGCTGGCGCGCCGTGCTGGCCCGGGTGGGGACTCTGGTGGTGAACCAGGTGCTGACGTTGGTCGTGATCGGCCTGCTGGTGAACAACTACTTCGGCTTCTACGGCTCTTGGGACGACCTGATCGGCACCCAGACGGGTTCGGCGCCGATCACGCTGGCCAGCGGCGGCCACGCCTCGGGCGTGCAGGTGCTGTCCAGCCGTCCGGCCAAGGGCGGCCGCCTGGAGCAGGTCATCATCCCCGGTCCCACCACCCATCTGAGCGAGCAGGCCTACATCTGGCTGCCGTCGGCGTACGGCAAGAAGAAGGACTACCGGTTTCCCGTCGTGCTGGCGCTGACCGGCTACCCGGGTGACCCGCGCAACCTCATCACCAGGGAGAACCTGCCGAACCGGATGGCAGACGCGATCGCGGCGCACCAGATTCCGCCGGCGATCCTGGTCATGATGCGGCCCAGCGTGGTCCTGCCGCGCGACACCGAATGCGTGGACGTGCCCAACGGGCCGCAGGTCCTGACGTACTTCGCCACCGACGTCAAGCAGGCGCTCGCGGCCTCCTACCGGGTGGCGCCCGACCGGGAGTACTGGGGGATGATCGGCGGGTCGACCGGGGCGTACTGCGCCTTGAAGATCACGATGACCCATCCCGACCAGTACTCGGCGGCGGTCTCGCTGTCCGGCTACTACAAGACCATCATCGACCGCACCACGGGCGACCTGTTCGGCGGCGACAAGTCGCTGGAGCAGAAGAACGACCTGATGTGGCGCCTGGCCAACATGCCCTCCCCGCCGGTGAACGTGCTGCTCACCTCCAGCAAGAAGGGTGAGGCCAACTACAAGTCGACGCTGGCCTTCCTGGGCGCGGTCAAGCCGCCGATGCAGGCCTCGTCGCTGATCCTGCCGAGTGGCGGGCACAACTTCAACACCTGGGACCGCGAGCTGCCGCAGGTGCTGCCGTGGCTGGTGCAGCAACTGCACGCGCCCGCGCCCGCGCGCCTCACGACGCAGCCCACCGGGGACGGCGTCGCCTCCTAGTGGGGCAATTGTTGAATATTCAGAATATGCAGCTACTCGTGACCTGTGATGCAGGATGTTCCGGCATCGGTCTCGTCGAACAGGCAGCGGCCGTCCTTGTTCAAAGTGACGACTTTTTTCACCGATGAGAACTGCCGGAGCGTCGTCTCGATCGTGCGTAGAATGCGGGCCTCGCCACCCACGCCGCTGCCCCAGACCGTACGGCAGAAGCGCAGCGTGGCGGTGCCCCGCCTGATCTTGAGGGAGAAGTCGGCGCCGCAGTCGGACCCGCCTCGGATCTGCCCGCCGAGATCGGAGTACAGCCCGCGCCGCTTCTCCGCCCTGGTCGGCCCGGCGATCAGCTGCTCGATCGCGAACCTGGCCATGCCGCCGTGCGGCGCCGTGCGGGTGACGGCGACGACCTTGCCGGGGATGCCGTCGCCCGTGGAGAAGTAGACCTTGACCACCTGCCCGGCCTGGGCAGGTGAGAGCACGAGAACCGTGGCCATGAGCAGTTCCTTCATGGCCCGTTAGATGCGCGGCCTGCCCGCCGGGTTCACCAGTCCGGTCTCGTAGGCATGGATCACGGCCTGTGTCCTGTCGCGCAGGCCGAGCTTGGCCAGCAGGCGACCCACGTGCGTCTTGACCGTGTGCTCGGTGAGGACGAGCTCGGCGGCGATCTCGGCGTTGGACAGGCCGCTGGCGATCAGCCGCAGCACCTCCACCTCGCGCGGCGTCAGCTCGGCCGGCAGTGCCACCGGACGGCGGCGGGCGAACTCCGCGATGAGCCGCCGGGTGATCTTCGGGGCGAGCAGCGCGTCGCCGCGGGCCACCGTCCTGACCGCCTCGGCCAGCTCGGTGGCCCTGACGTCCTTGAGCAGGAAGCCGCTGGCCCCTGCGGATAGCGCGTCGTAGACGTAGTCGTCCAGGTCGAACGTGGTGATCATGATGGCTCTGGTCCTGCCCGAGGCCAGGATCCGCCGGGCCGCCGAGATGCCGTCCAGCTCGGGCATGCGGATGTCGAGCAGCGCCACGTCCGGCTCGGTCGCCTCGGCCAGCCGTATGGCCTCCAGACCGTCGGCGGCCGTGCCGGCGACGGTGATGTCGGGCTGCGCGCGCAGCACCGCGGCGAACCCGCGCAGCACGATGGGCTGGTCGTCGGCGATCAGGACGGAGATGCTCATTCCAGCGGAAGCCCCACGGTGATCAGGAACCCGCCCGCGGGTCCGGGTTCGGCGTTGAACCAGCCGCCCAGGCCCAGGGCGCGCTCGCGCATGCCGACCAGGCCGTGGCCCGAGGCCGAGCCGCGGTCGGTCGCCACCGGGCCGGGGCCGTCGTCGGCGATGCGCATGACCAGCACGTCAGGGCGGTAGGCCAGCTCGATCGAGACGCGCGCGCCCGGCGCGTGCACGCGCACGTTGGTCAGCGCCTCCTGGATGATCCGGTACGCAGACAGGTCGACCGCCTGCGGGAGCGGCCGCTGCTCGCCCACCACGTCCAGGTCCACCGGCCCGCCGTGCTCGCGGAACAGCTCAGGCAGGCGGGCCAGCCCCGGCTGCGGCTCGGTCTCCTGCACCCTGGGCGTGTCGGCGCGCAGCACGCCGAGCAGGCGGCGCATCTCCGACAGCGTCTGCCGCGCACTGCCCGCGATCTCGGCGAACTCCCGCTTGGCCGGCTCGTCCAGGTTCTCCAGCGTGTAGGGGGCGCTCTCGGCCTGTACGGCGATCATCGAGATGGAGTGTGCCACGATGTCGTGCATCTCGCGCGCGATCCTGGCCCGCTCGGCCATCGCGGCCTGCTCGCGTAGCGTCTCCAGGTTGCTCGCCCTTACCTGCGTCACTTCGGTACGGCTGCGCCGCACGTCGGCCAGCAGCGTGATCACGCCGGCCACCACGGCCGCAGCGACCAGGAAGACCATCATCCTCGTCACGCCGTAGTCCACGCCCTCCCAGTACCACGTCACGACGGCCAGGCCGAGCGCGCCCAGCGTCACCAGCGTGCCCCCGATCCAGGCCAGGCGGCGGTCGACCAGCTTCAGCAGTGTGTAGAAGCTGAGCGCGGCAGACGCGTAGACGGCCAGCGGCCACTGCTGCGGGTAAGGCTCGTCCAGGAACAGCAGCGCTGCACCGGCGAGCGGCAGCAGGGCGGAGAGTGGCGGGTGGGTGTGGCGCAGCGCCTGCGGCAGCGTGGCCGCGAGCACGCCGAGCAGGACGAGCCCAGAGGGTCTGGAAAGCGTCTGGGCGAGGCCGATGAACGCGAGCGTGACGGCGATCACGACGTCCATCGCGGGGAGCTCGCGCAACCTGTCGCGCACCTGGGCCCAAGTCATGTCCATGATCTCTTCCGGGGGTGTCGTAGTCGAGTGAACCACTAGGCGGCCGCTGCGGTGAGCGGGTCGGCGTTGCCGAGGAACAGGGCCTTCAGCTTGCGCCGTACGGCCTCCTCGGAGGTGGCGCCCATGCCGGAGAGGAAGCCGCCCCGCAGGATCTCGCCGCCATGGCCACCGAGCGAGGGGCGTGCTCGGAGCGGCGTGTGCGGGGCGACGTTCTCGTAGGCGGAGGTCATGCCGTCGCAGGCACGCAGCACCTCCGCCGCCCTCTCCCCGGCGATCCCCGGCTCCGGAGCCGCCGCGTCTCGGCGTGGTAGACCGGGTCCGCCCCCGCGGGACCCGTCACCGCGCTCCTGGCCGTGAACAGCGAGTAGCAGCCGCTCAGTCCGAGCTCGCCCGCCGCGGCTCTGGGCACGTCACGCGGGTCGGCCCCCCTGGCCTTGGCCGACATGGCGAGAAAGACCTTCATGGCGGAGGATCATCGCGGCGCGGGCCGCCGGCGTAGTCACTCTTTCGAGCGATATCCGCCGCGCAGCAGCCGCAGCGCCTTCTCCTGGTCGAAGTCCAGGGCGCGGCGCGGCGCCTGGATGCGCCCGATGCGGACCCCGAGATCGCGCACCGCGGCGGCCACCGCGGGCTCGGTCAGCACGCGCAGCCCGAAGGCCAGCTCGGCGGGGGAGACGTCGAAGCGCTTCTCCAGTTCGACCCCCTGCGCCACGGCGGCCAGCTCGTCGGCGCCGAACCGCCGGTGCGCGCCCTGCTCCCTGACAGGCGGCAACAGGCCCAGCGCCTCCCGGTATCGCAGCATCCGGGGGGACATGCCCAGCCGCCTGGCGGCCTCAGTGATCCGCACAGCGAACCCCTGAGGCCGCCCGGCGGGCTGTGATTCGAAGAGCTGTCATCCGCATCCTTACATTCTTACGTCAGATTCGCGCGTCCTGTGATGCGACCTTGTCGGGTCGGCGCCTAAACTCGTCGTCGACAAGCATCGTGACGCGAGGGGAAAACCCGATGGACTTCAAGGTCGCCGACCTTTCACTAGCCGACTTCGGCCGCAAGGAGATCCGGCTCGCCGAGCACGAGATGCCCGGCCTCATGGCGGTTCGCGAGGAGTACGCGGCCTCCCAGCCCCTGCGCGGCGCGAAGATCATGGGCTCGCTGCACATGACGATCCAGACCGCCGTCCTCATCGAGACGCTGGTCGCGCTCGGCGCCGAGGTGCGCTGGGTGTCCTGCAACATCTTCTCCACCCAGGACCACGCCGCCGCCGCGGTCGCCGTCGGCCCCAACGGCACCGTCGACGACCCGCAGGGTGTGCCCGTCTTCGCCTGGAAGGGGGAGACGCTGGAGGAGTACTGGTGGTGCACCGACCAGGCCCTCAACTGGCCCGGCGGTGACGGCCCCAACATGATCCTCGACGACGGCGGCGACGCCACGCTCCTCGTCCACAAGGGCGCCGAGTACGAGAAGGCCGGCGCCGTGCCCTCCGCCACCGAGGACGACCCGGAGGAGTGGCACGTCATCATCGACCTGCTCAAGCGCACGGTCACCGACGAGAAGCGGTGGACCAGGACGGCCGAGCAGATCAAGGGCGTGACGGAGGAGACCACCACCGGTGTCCACCGCCTGTACGAGATGTTCAAGAACGGCCAGCTGCTGTTCCCGGCCATCAACGTCAACGACTCGGTCACCAAGTCCAAGTTCGACAACAAGTACGGCTGCCGCCACTCCGTCATCGACGGCCTCAACCGCGCCACCGACGTGCTGATCGGCGGCAAGGTGGCCGTGGTCTGCGGCTACGGCGACGTCGGCAAGGGCTGCGCCGACGCGCTGCGCGGCCAGGGCGCCCGCGTCATCGTGACCGAGATCGACCCGATCTGCGCCCTGCAGGCGGCCATGGATGGCTTCCAGGTCACCACGCTGGAGGACGTCGTCGGCATCGCCGACATCTTCGTCACCACGACCGGCAACTTCAACATCATCCGGGCCGACCACATGGCCCAGATGAAGCACCAGGCGATCGTGTCCAACATCGGCCACTTCGACAACGAGATCGACATGGCCGGGCTCGCCAAGACCCCCGGCATCACCAGGAACAACATCAAGCCGCAGGTCGACGAGTGGGTCTTCGCTGACGGCCACTCGATCATCGTCCTGGCCGAGGGCCGCCTGATGAACCTCGGCTGCGCCACCGGCCACCCGTCGTTCGTCATGTCCAACTCGTTCACCAACCAGGTGATCGCTCAGATCGAGCTGTTCACCAAGACGGACGAGTACCCGATCGGCGTGTACACGCTGCCCAAGCACCTGGACGAGAAGGTCGCCCGCCTCCACCTCGACGCCCTGGGCGTCAAGCTGACCCGCCTCACCAAGGACCAGGCCGAGTACATCGGCGTCGACGTCGAGGGCCCCTACAAGTCCGACCACTACCGGTACTGATCTTCTTCTGGGGATCATTTCTTGTACGGCGAGGCCGGCGATACGGCCCTCGCCGTACAGGGCCGGGCTCGGTCCAAGCACGCCACTCCGGTGATGCGGGGTTGATCGCCGTGACGTGCGCACGATGGGCCGGGTCCTTCGCTTCCCACCCCGGGCGCCGACGTCTCTCGCGCCGACCCTGCTCGACGTGGTTCCGGGGGCGGTCGGGCGGGTTCCTGAGGGTCGTAGCGGTGGGCAACCCCGCATCGCCGGAGGAGCGTCTCCCTGGACGGGGGCCGGCCGAAGTGCGGCGGGTGGCGGTGGGCTCGGCTTGCCGTAAAAGATCTTAGGAGAGCTGTGACCGGACAAGGCCGGGGTGAGGGCCAGATCGCCTGGGCGGGGCGGTCGATGCCGGTGCTGACCGCGATCGGGGAGCGGTTCGCGGCGGAGCGGCCCTTCGACGGGCTGAAGATCGCCGCCTGCCTGCACGTGACGGCGGAGACCGCCGTGCTGATGGGCGCGCTGCACGCCGGCGGGGCCGAGATCGCGCTGGCCGCCTCGAACCCGCTCTCGACGCAGGACGACGTGGCCGAGGCGCTGCGCGAGTACGGCATCGCGGTGCACGCCAGGGCCGGTGTCGACCGCGCCACCTACTACCGGCACATCCACCAGGCGCTCGACCTGGGGCCCGACCTGGTGCTCGACGACGGGTGCGACCTGGTCAACATCCTGCACACCGAGCGCACCGACCTGCTCGACCAGGTGAGCGGCGGCTGCGAGGAGACCACGACGGGCATCATCCGGCTGCGCCAGATGGCGGCCGAGGACGCGCTGCGCTTCCCCGTGGTGGCCGTGAACGACACGCGGACCAAGCGGATGTTCGACAACCGCTACGGCACCGGGCAGTCCACGCTCGACGGCATCATGCGGGCCACCAACACCATGCTGGCCGGGCGGACGGTCGTGGTGGCCGGGTTCGGCTACTGCGGGCGCGGGGTGGCCGAGCGGGCCAAGGGGTTCGGCGCGCGGGTGATCGTCACCGAGATCGACGCGGTCAAGGCGCTGGACGCCACGTTGCAGGGCTACGAGGTGCGCCCGATGGCCGAGGCGGCCGAGCTGGGCGACCTGTTCGTCACCGTCACGGGCAACCGCGACGTGATCCGCGCCGAGCACCTGGAGCGGATGCGCGACGGCGCGATCCTGGCCAACGCCGGGCACTTCGACGTGGAGATCGACGTTCGCGCGCTGGCGGACCTGGCCGCCGAGGTGCACAGCGGGGTCAGGCCGAACACCGACGAGTACGTCCTGCCCGACGGCCGCCGCCTGCTCCTGCTGGCCGAGGGCCGCCTGGTCAACCTGACCGCCGCCGAGGGCCACCCGGCCGCGGTCATGGACATGTCCTTCTCCGCGCAGGCGCTGGCCGTGGAGTGGCTGGTCAACGAGCGCGTACGGCTGGCGCCCGGCGTCTACGACGTGCCCGAGGAGATCGACCACGAGGTGGCCAGGCTCAGGCTGGCGGCCACCGGCATCGGCATCGACGCGCTCACCCCGGCGCAGGAGGAGTACCTGCACTCCTGGCGCGTCGGCTCCTGATCAGGCGCTCGGGGCCACGTCGGGGGCGTGCTCGATGTCGCCCGTCTCCCGCTGCTGTACGGCGCGGCGGCCGAAGACCACGATGTAGCCGAGGAAGGCCACCTCGGCCAGCACGCCGATGCCGATGCGGACGGGCGTCGGCAGGCCCGAGGGCGTGACGAACGCCTCGATCAGCCCGGACACGAACAGCACCACCACCAGGCCGAGCGCCACGCTCATCACCGCGCGCCCCTGCTCGGCCAGCGCCTCGACCCGTCTTCGCGGCCCGGGATCGATCACGGTCCAGCCCAGCCGCATGCCCACCGCGGCCGCCAGGAACACCGCGGTCAGCTCCAGCAGGCCGTGCGGGGTGATCAGGCCGAAGAAGATGTCGAGCTTGCCGCGCGAGGCCATCAGCCCCCCGCTGACGGCCACGTTCAGCGCGTTCTGCAGTATCAGGTACGGGATCGGCAGCCCCACCAGGATCGCCGAGATGATCATCAGCGCGGCCACCCACGCGTTGTTCACCCAGACGTGGCCGGCGAAGGAGGCCGCCGGGTTCTCGGAGTAGTAGTCGGCGAAGTCGTGCTCGACCAGCTGCGTGATCTCCTGGGGCGAGGCGATCGCCCGCTGCACCTCGGGATTCCCCGCGACCCACGCGCCCGCGATCCAGGAGACGGCGAAGAAGGCCACGGCCGTGCTCAGCCACCACCACCGCGCCCGGTAGGCCACGACGGGGAACGACACGGTGAAGAACCGCGTCAGCTCCCGCCAGGCCGGGGTGTGCGCGCCGGTCACGGCCGACCTGGCCCTGGCCACCAGCGCCGACAGCCTGCCCGCCAGCAGCGCGTCGGTCGAGGCGCTGCGGACGATCGACAGGTGTGTGGACACCCGCTGGTAGAGGTCGACCAGCTCGTCGACCTCGGCGCCCGTCAGCGACGACCGGCGCCTGACCAGGTGCTCCAGCCTGTCCCATACCGGGCGGTGTGCGGTGACAAACGCATCGATGTCCACCGGACCATTGTGGCCCGGTTAGGCTCCACGTATGTCCGAGGTGGTAACCGGGGATGCCGTCGTCGTCGAGGTGCGGGTGGCGCAGCTGCCCTCACGCGCGGTGGCGCTGGTCATCGACCTGGCCGTGCAGGTCACGGTGATGGTGGTGGCCTTCATGGTGCTCGAGGCGTTCGCCATCGTCACCGACGCGGCGCTGTTCGCGGCGATCTCGATCGTCGTGATGGTGCTCGTCATGGTGGGCTACCCGGTGCTCTTCGAGACCCTGACCAGGGGGCGCAGCCTCGGCAAGCTGGCGCTCGGGCTGCGCGTGGTGGGCGACGACGGCAGCCCTGAGCGCTTCCGCCAGGCGCTGTTCCGCGGGCTGGCCGGGCTGGTGGAGTTCTGGCTGCTCTACGGGGCTCCCGCGCTGATCTCCTCGCTGGTCTCGCAGCGCGGCAAGCGGCTCGGCGACATCTTCGCCGGGACCATCGTGATCTCCGACCGCGCGCCGGTCGACCGCTCGCAGGCCATCCAGATGCCGCCGCCGCTGGCCGCCTGGGCCTCGACGCTTGAGCTGTCGCAGCTGCCCGACGAGGTGGCGGCCGCCGCCAGGCAGTACCTCATGCGCTGGTACGACCTGGCGCCGATGGTGCAGCACGAGATGGGCTCGCGCATCGCCGCCCAGGTCGCGGCCACGGTCTCGCCCGCGCCGCCGCCCGGGGTCCCGCCGCACGCCTTCCTGAGCGCCGTCCTGGCCGAGCGCCGCCGCCGCGACGAGGTACGGCTGGCCGCCCGCAACGGCCACCACGCGCCACCCCAAGCCCCCAACCGGCCCACGGCCCCCTACGCGCCATCACCCGGCTACGCCCCACAGCCTCAGTACGCGCCGCCGCCCGGCTACGCCCCTTCCACCAGGTACCCGCCACCCGCTCCGCAGCCCGTCCCGCCGGCGGCCGAGCCACCGCGGACGACGCCAGGCGGGTTCGCTCCGCCCCAGTAAGAAGTTCTAACAGAATGACTCCGTCGCGCGGACGGCTCCCGCCTTCGGTTGTCTGGGCGCGGTTACCGGGGTTCCCTGGCTTGTGGTTCCATGATCACCCATGAACGCAGCCGAAAGGACCGTGCGGAGAAGATGGCTCAAGCTTCTCGTGGCCCTCCTCGCCATCCTCTTCCTTGGATCGATGGGCCTGTATCAGCTGATGAACGCCCGGACCTTCCAACTGGCGGGAGACCTGACCGACCGGGTGGCGACCGACGAGAAGGTCGTTGCCCTGACCTTCGACGACGGCCCTGACGAGCACACCCCCGAGATCATCGACGTCCTCGCCGAGCAGCGCGTTCGCGCGACGTTCTTCGTCATCGGCTCTCAGGTCGAGGCCCGGCCGCGGGACGCGCAGGCGCTGGTCACCGCAGGCCACCAGCTCGCCAACCACACCTATACCCATCGGCGAATGGTCTTCGTTTCCCCCGCCACCGTGGCGAGTGAGGTTGAACGCACCGATGCGGCCATCCGGATGGCTGGGCAGCGCGGCGAGATCCTGTTCCGTCCGCCGACGGGCAAGAAATTGCTGGTGCTACCGCTGTATCTGGCCGACAACCAGAGGCGCACGGTGATGTGGGACGTGGAGCCGGACTCGGGCAAGATTCCAACCGCCACCGAGATCGTCGCGGCTGTGCGCAAGGAGACAAAGCCAGGATCGATCATCTTGCTCCACCCCTGGTACGCCAGTGGGCGGAACACTCGCGAAGCCATCAAGGGCCTGATCACTGGCCTCCGTGACCAGGGATACCGATTCGTCACGGTCTCAGAGTTGCTCGCTTTGCAACGTCGTTGACATGGGTCTGGCCCCCCGTCTCATTGCGTTAGGGGCTCTAAGCCAGGATCCCGTGCGCCGTGGCGGCGGGTGACAGTCCCCGACTCGCCGGAAGCGCCGCTCACGGGCCCTCAGCCGGAGTGCGGCGGGCGGCCGGTGGGGTGGCTTGCCGTACCAGAACTTCTCGTACAAAAGCAGTAATCAAGCGATATGGTCCGGATCATGAGCGACGAGTCGCGGTTGAACACGGGGATTCCGCACACCGCGAGGGTGTGGAACTACTGGCTCGGCGGGAAGGACAACTACACCGCCGACCGCGAGCTGGGCGACCAGATCCGCGCGTTGCTGCCCGACATCGTCACCTCGGCGCGCGCCGACCGGGCCTTCCTCGGGCGCGCCGTGACGCACATGGTCACCGACGGCGGCGTGCGGCAGTTCCTGGACCTCGGCACCGGCCTGCCGACCGCCGACAACACCCACGAGGTCGCGCAGCGCCTGGCTCAGGAAAGCCGCATCGTGTACGTCGACAACGACCCGCTGGTGCTGGCGCACGCCAACGCGCTGCTGACGTCGTCGCCCGGGGGCGTCACCGACTACATCCAGGCCGACGTGCGCGACGTGGACGCCGTGCTGGACGGCGCCGCCAAGTCGCTGGACTTCTCCGAGCCGATCGCGGTGATGATGCTGGGCATCGTCAACTTCATCGTCGACGACGACCAGGCGCACGAGGTGGTCGGCCGCATCAAGGACGCGGTCCCCTCGGGGAGCTACCTGGCCATCGCGCATCCGACGGCCGAGATCAACGGCGACGCCGCGCGCGAGTCGGTCCGCATGAGCAACGAGGCGGGCGTGGCGCCCATGTGCCTGCGCAGTGCCGAGGAGATCGCCTCGTTCTTCGACGGGTTCGACCTGCTCGAGCCGGGCGTGGTGTCGTGCTCGCGGTGGCGCCCGGTCATCTCGGCCGTGGACGGGCCGCCGGCCGAGGTGTACCAGTTCTGCGCGGTGGGCCGCAAACCCTAGCCGGGCATCACGGCCCTTAAGGCGAGCGGAAGCAGACCTTAAGCGCCCTCCGCGAGTGTTGAGCCATCGCAAGCGAACACGAGCGGAAACGGATACCGATCATGCGCAAGCTCAAGCTCCAGGTCCAGGTCAGCGCCGACGGCTACATGTCCGGCCCGAACGGCGAGATGGACTGGATGACGCTGCCGTGGGACGAGGAGTGCAGCGCCTACGTCACGGGCCTGTGGGACGGCGTCGGCACCATCGTGCTGGGCCGCAAGCTGGCCGAGGGGTTCATCCCGCACTGGGCGAACGGGCCCGCGGACGAGCCGCAGGAGGCCATCGACACGATGAACGGCACGCCCAAGGTCGTGGTCTCCAACAGCCTCACCGAGTCGCCGTGGGACAACACCACCGTGGTCGGCGGCGACCTGACCAAGGCCTTCACCGAGCTCAAGTCCCAGACGGGCGGCGACCTGCTCGTCTACGGCGGCGGCACGCTGGTGGCGAGCCTGATCGCCGAAGGCCTGATCGACGAGCTGCACCTGTTCGTCAACCCGGCCTCGACCGGCGGCGGTCTGCCGGTGTTCCCCAAGGGCGGCACCCAGCGCTTCGATCTCGCGGCGGCGCGTCCCTTCGCGTGCGGGATCGTCGCGCTCCAGTACGAGCCCAAGGGCTCCTAGAGGCGTCCCGCGGCCTTCAGCGCCAGGTAGGCGTCGGCCAGGGCAGGGGCGATCTCCTCGGGTGGCGCGTCCACGACCTCCACGCCGTGGCGCCGCAGCCGGGCGGTGATCCTGCGCCGTTCCAGCCGGTTGTGCTCGGCCGCCGCCGCGTCGTAGGCCTCCTCGGCCGTCGAACGCCTGGCGGCCATCGCGGCCACCCGCGGATCCGACACCCCGGCCACCAGCACGAGGTGGCGCGAGGACAGCTGCGGCAGCACCGGCATCAGTCCCTCGTCGAGCGCCGCCCCGTTCAGGTCGGTGAGCAGGACCACCAGGCAGCGCCGCTTGGCCCGCGACAGGATCGCCGCGACCATGCCCTGCGAGTCCGCCTCGACCAGCTCGGCCTCGATCGGCGCCATCGCGTTGACCATCACCGACAGCAGCTCGGTGCGCGAGGCCCCGGCAACCCAGGCGCGCACCGCGCGGTCGTAGGCCAGGAAGTCCACCTGGTCGCCCGCCTTGGCGGCCAGTGCCGCGAGCAGCAGCGCGGCGTCCATCGACCAGTCCAGCCGCGGCCAGCCCGGTGCCGGCCGCGGATCGGGCCTGACCAGCAACCCGCCCCCGTTGGCCGTCGCGCCGGCGAGCGGGATCGGCGCGTCGCCCACCCGGCCTGCCGAGGTGCGCCCGGTGTCCAGCACGATCAGCACCCGGCGGTCACGCTCGGGCCGCCATGTCCGCACCACCACGTCGTTGCGCCGCGCGGTCGCTCGCCAGTCGATCGAGCGCACGTCGTCGCCCACCACGTACTCGCGCAGCGAGTCGAACTCGGTGCCCTGCCCGCGCACCAGCGCCGGGTGCTGGCCTTCCAACTCGCGCAGCCGGGCCAGCCGCGAGGGCAGGTGCTTGCGCGACAGGAACGGCGGCAGCACCCGCACCGACCACGGCGAGTGGTGGCCGCCCTGGCGCGCGGCCAGCCCGAGCGGGCCGATCGAGCGCACGGTCACGGCCACGGACCGGCGGTCGCCGCGGCGGGTGGGATTCAGCGTCACGACGAGTCTGCGCCGTTCCCCGGCGGGCACGTCCAGGTGGAGCACCCGCGGTGTGGCCCCGGCCGAGGGCGGCCAGGCGTCCCTGGCCACTCCGCGCACCCGCCTGCGCCCCGGGTTCTCCACCACCAGTTCGACCACGGCGGGCTGGCCGAGCCGTACCAGCGAATCGCCGGAACGGTGGAAGCGCAGCGGGCGGACGGCACCCGCCAGCGCCAGGTCGAGCAGGATCACGGCGGCAAGCAGCAGGCAGAACCCGACCAGCGCGAGACCCGGCCGCGGTGCGAGCAGCACCACCACGACCCCCAGCGCGGCGACCAGGGCCGCGCGTCCCGTCAGAGCCATCAGCGCGGGACCGGGACCGAGTTCAGGATGCCGTCGAGCAGCCCGTCCGCGGTCGCGCCCTCCAGCTCCGCCTCGGGCCTGAGCTGTACCCGGTGCCGCAGCGCGGGCCTGGCCAGCGCCTTGACGTCGTCGGGGGTGACATAACCGCGGCCGGACAGCCACGCCCACGCCCGCGCGGCCGCCAGCAGCGCGGTCGCCCCGCGCGGTGAGACGCCCAGCTGCAGCGAGGGGGAGTTCCTGGTGGCGCGGCCGACGTCGACGATGTAGCCGAGGACCTCGGGCGCCACGTGCACCCGCGAGACGGCCTCGCGGCCCGCCGCCAGGTCCTCGGCGGACGCGACCGGCTTGACCTCCGACAGGTCGCGCGGGTCGAAGCCGCGCGCGTGCCGCTCGAGCACCGCGATCTCCTGGTCGCGCGGCGGCAGCGGCACGGTCAGCTTGAGCAGGAACCGGTCGAGCTGCGCCTCGGGCAGCTGGTAGGTGCCCTCGTACTCGACGGGGTTCTGCGTCGCGCACACCACGAACGGGTCGGGCAGCTTGCGCGCGTCACCTTCCACGCTCACCTGCCGCTCCTCCATCGCCTCCAGCAGGGCCGCCTGCGTCTTCGGCGGCGTGCGGTTGATCTCGTCGGCCAGCAGCAGGTTCGTGAAGACCGGTCCCTCGCGGAACTCGAACTCGGACGTCTTCGCGTCGTAGATCAGCGACCCGGTCACGTCGCCCGGCATCAGGTCGGGCGTGAACTGCACCCGCTTGAACTCCAGCGACAGCGCCGCCGACAGCGTCCGCACCATCAGCGTCTTGGCCACGCCTGGCACGCCCTCGAGCAGCACGTGCCCCCGGCACAGCAGCGCGATGACCAGCCCGGTCACCACCGCGTCCTGGCCGACCACCGCCTTGGCCACCTCGGCCCGCAGCGCCGCCAGCGCGTCCCTGGCCGCGTCGCTCCGGCCTTCGTCAACGTTCACTGACCATCCTCTCGATGAAGTCCAGGTATCCGGCCAGGGCGACCAGCCCGGCGTCGTCCGCGGGCGGCGGCCCGTACAGCGCGGCCCCGACCTCCTGCGCGTCACGCCCGGTCCGTACGGCGAGCGCCGCCACGATCTCCTGGCCGCCGGCTCCCGGCCCGAGCCCGAGCCGCGGGGTGAGCCGGTCGATCGTGCCCGCTCGCAGCAGGTCGGCCGCGCGTGCCCTGGCCCGCCTGGCCCGGTAGAGCCGCCCCCTGCCCTCGACCGTCTCGGCCGCCCTGACCACGACCGGCAGCCGCTCGACCACCACGGGCCCGAGCCGCCTGCCCCGCCAGAACGCCACGAGCAGCACCGCCACGCAGCCCATCAGCACGGCCCACGGTATGCCCGGCGGGACGAGCTCACCCAGCGACCTGCCCTCCTCGCCGGACAGCTCGCCCTGGTCCAGGCCCTGCGCGGGCGGGTTGACCAGCCACGTCACCGCCCGCTTGGCACCGGCCAGGTTGATCGCCAGTGCCGCGTTGCCGTCCTCGGCCAGCCGCTGGTTGGTCATGAACTCGCCGCTGCCCACCAGCGTGGCCGTGCCCGTGGTGGTGGGGGCGGTGATCAGCGTGTAGCCCTCGTCCGCCGGGTAGCAGCCGCGTACGGCCCGGTACACCTGCCCGCCGATGAACGCGCTGCCCGCCGGCTTGACCGCGGGCAGGTCGCACTCCGGTTCCCTGGACCTGTCGCGGACCGGCCGCGCCTGCGTGCGCACTCCAGGGGCCAGCGTCTCCAGGCCGAACACGTCGCCCACGACGAGCAGGTCGCCCGGTAGCGCGGCGATCCGCCGCGTCTCGGCCACGGTCAGGTCGACGTCGTCGGTGAGCAGCAGCAGCCGGTCGCCCTGCTTCTGCTTGGCCGCCGCGGCCTCGACCGAGTCCACGCGGTCCACGGTCACGCCGCGGGCGCGCAGCAGCTGGGCCAGCGCCCTGGCGCCCGCCAGCGAGCCGTCGTCGGGGTCCAGGTGGCGCGAGGCCTGCTTGGCGGGGGCGAGCAGCACCCCGAGCACCGCGGCCAGCACCACGATCGCGCCCAGCAGGATGGCCAGCCTGCTCGAGCGCCACAGCGACCGCGCCGTCGGCGAGGTCGGCGCGCTCACGCTCATGCCGTGGCCGCCACGGGCACGGGCCTGGCCTGGCGCAGGCGCTCGTCGAGGTCGCGCAGCGTGGCGTAGGCCTGCGCGGTGCCGGGGACGCCGCCGTAGCTGACGTCGTCGAAGGTGCGGGCGGCCGTTGTCAGCTCGGCGGCGAAGGACGGCAGCGCGCGGCCCGCCTCGGCCGCCAGCTCGTCGGCCGTCCGGCCCGGCATGCCGTCGACCAGGGCGCGTTCCTCCAGGTCGCGGGCGATAGCGCGCAGCCGCTCCTGGATCGCCTCGGTGAAGCGTCCCTCGCCGGCCAGGCGTTCGGCCGCCTGCCGGTGCTCGGCCGCGGTCATGGTCCGCGCGCCGTACAGGCCGCCGGACGCGGCCGCGTGCCTGCGCGAGGTGGTGCGCAGGCGCCAGACCACCAGCCCCACGACCGCCAGCAGGATGAGCACGATCACCACGGAGGCGATGATCCCGCCCGTCGTGCCGCTGCCGCCGGCGGCGTCCATCAGGTCGCCGAGGAACTGGGTGAAGCGCCGCCAGAGCTGGTCGAGCAGCGGCTCTCGCTCGTAGCCAGGCTTGAGCAGCTCCTCGGCGGCCCTCCTGGCGGCGTCGTCGCGGTCGATCGGGCTCATGGCCCGTAAGGCGGTCGCGCCGCGTTGGACGGGTGCCACAGCTCGTCGGCCGAGCCGTGCACCCAGCCCTGGCGCTGCTGCTCGATCGCCGCGGTCTGCAGCACCAGGTCGAAGGCCTCGCTGCGCATCCGGCGGTCGGCGTACAGCAGACCGGAGACGCCCGCCTCGAACGGCAGCGTGATCATGTTGGTGAGTGTGCCGCCGACCGCGATGAGGATCGCCGTCAGGATCGCGGTGCCGGCCCCGCCGCCGCCCAGCACGCCGATGAACGTGCCGGCCAGCGTGAACGGGAAGCCGAGAATGCCGCCGACCAGGCCGGCCAGCAGCGAGGTGAGGATCAGGATGCCCAGCACGCGCCAGAAGTCGCCGTTGACCAGGTTCCACGAGCGGCGCATGGCCTGCAGCGGGCCCAGCCCCTCCAGCACCACGGCGGGCGCGGCCAGCGCGAAGCGCGTGTTGAAGAACAGTACGTAGACGATGTAGAGCAGGAGCGTCAGCAGGATCGTGCCCACGATGGCACCGGGCGACGAGCCGGCCGTGAACAGCAGCACGAACACCGGGATGATCAGGGCCAGCGGCGCGAGCATGATCACGGCCAGCAGCCCGACCAGGCCGAACAGCGCAGGCATCCGGCTCCTGGCCAGGCGCCAGGCCTCGCCCGCCGTCAGGTTGCCGCCGAACACGGCGCGTCCCAGGATCCGCATCAGCACGCCGGTCAGCAGGGTGACCACGATGAAGCTGACGACCTGGGAGATGAGCGCGCCGCCGTACTGCGACAGGAAGCCGCCGTAGGACATCTCGGTCTCGAGCTGCGTCGGGTCGGTCAGGCTGCTGCCCAGCTTGTCCAGCACGAACGCCTGCCCGATCGCGACGGGCACGGCCACCAGCAGCGCGGCGATCGTCGACAGGCCGAGCACGGCCTTGGGGTTGGAGCGGATCAGCTTGATCGTGCCGTCGAGGATGTCGCCGAGCCCGAGCGGCCGCAGCGGGATGATCCCCGGCCGCAGCGCGGGCGGCGGCGGCATGTAGCCGTAGGGCTGGTAGGGCTGCTGCTGCTGTTGCTGGTACTGGTACGGCGGGCCCTGCTGGTAACCGGGGGAGGGGTGCGGTCCTTGACCGGGGGCGGTCCACGGCGAAGCCTGCGGGGCGCCGTACGGCGGGGGCTGTTCTGTGGCCCAACCTGGGGGCGTCTCGGGCGTGGAACCGTGACCGTCTGACATATCCCAATCCTGGCATGGTGGGCGGGTCAATGGGGTCGCCCGCCTGTTTCACCGGTGCATCTTCGCGGCATTCTCGGACGTTTCGGGTCAAGGATCACGTCCGAACTGGCCGAAAGTTGCTTGGTTACCGCAGACTGAGATTGCGGACGACGCTACGAGTCTAAAATTCGCCTTTTGATGGCCTCAGGTGTCATCCATGAGCCAAGCAAGGGTAACCTTCAGCGATCGTGCGGGTATGTCCCACAATGCGTAGAACGAATGAGGGGCCATGAAAGGTCGCGTGCTGGTCGTCGACGACGACGCCGCTCTCGCCGAGATGCTCGGCATCGTGTTGCGCGGAGAAGGGTTCGAGCCTTCCTTTGTCTCCGACGGCGACAAGGCCCTCGACGCGTTCCGGGATACACGCCCGGATCTGGTTCTGCTCGATCTGATGCTGCCGGGGGCGGACGGCATCGACGTGGCGCGCAGGATCAGGGCGGAGTCGGGGGTTCCGATCGTCATGCTCACCGCCAAGAGCGACACGATCGACGTCGTGCTCGGGCTCGAGTCCGGCGCCGACGACTACATCGTCAAGCCGTTCAAGCCGAAGGAGCTGGTGGCCAGGGTGCGCGCGCGGCTGCGCCGTACCGATGAGCCGACGCCCGAGATCCTGCAGATCGGCGACATCACCATCGACGTGGCGGGCCACTCGGTCAAGCGGGGCGAGGAGACGATCAACCTCACGCCGCTCGAGTTCGACCTGCTGGTGGCGCTCGCGCGCAAGCCGCGCCAGGTCTTCACCCGCGAGGTGCTGCTCGAGCAGGTCTGGGGTTACCGCCACGCCGCCGACACCCGCCTGGTCAACGTGCACGTGCAGCGCCTGCGCGCCAAGATCGAGAAGGACCCCGAGCACCCCGAGATCGTGGTGACGGTACGGGGCGTGGGCTACAAGGCAGGGCCGGCCTAGCCGGGCTCCCGCCAGAGACCCCCGGGTCATGCCCCCGACCAAGGAGATGCGATCGCGCCGACGGACATTCCGCCAGATTCTGGGTGGAGTCCGCCGGCGAGCTCGCCGTGCCGCCGGTAAGGTCCGGCGGCTCTGGCGGCGTTCGCTGCAGCTCCAGGTCGTCACCAGCACGCTGGTGATCTCGGTGACCGTGGTGGTCGTGCTGGGCGTCTTCCTGTCGGACCAGATCAACAAGTCGGTCATCAACGGGCGCCAGTCGTCGGCCGCCCAGCAGGCCTTCGCCGACCGGGTGAAGATCGCCGACGCGCTCAGCCAGAAGCCCGACGACACCAAGGCCGCCGACCCGGGCAAGGCCACCCCCGTCGATCCGCTCGACGAGGCCATGGACGCCATCACCGGCTCGGGCGAGAGCACCTCGAAGAAGCCCTACGAGGTGCTCATCTTCAACCCCGCCAAACCGGACGGCTCACGCGCCTCCGGCAGCGTCCAGCCCGAGAACGTGCCCCTCAGCCTGCAACGCGACCTGGCCCGCCAGGCGCAACAGGGCCACTACGAGCCCAAGGGCATCCGCACGACGATCGCCTTCACCGGCAGCCCGGGCAAGCTCACCGTGGTCATCGGCGCCATCATCATGACGCCCACCGGCGAGAACTACGAGATCTACCACTTCTTCCCGCTGACGGAGGAAGAGGCGATGCTGTCCAACGTCCGCGTGGCCATCATCGTGGTCGGCCTGGGCCTGGTGCTGCTGCTGGCCGCCATCGCCTACCTGGTCACGCGCCAGGTGGTCTCCCCGGTACGGCTGGCGCGGCAGGCCGCCGAGCGCCTGGCCTCCGGCAAGCTCGACGAGCGGCTCAAGGTGCGCGGCGAGGACGACCTGGCCCGCCTGGCGACCTCGTTCAACGAGATGGCCGCCAACCTGGCGCTGAAGATCCACCAGCTGGAGGAGCTGTCGCAGGTGCAGCGGCAGTTCGTCTCCGACGTCTCGCACGAGCTGCGCACGCCGCTGACGACCGTGCGGATGGCCGCCGACCTGCTCTACGACGCCCGCGAGGACTTCGACCCGATGGCCTCCCGTTCGGCCGAGCTCATGCAGGCCCAGCTGGAGCGCTTCGAGTCGATGCTGGCCGACCTGCTGGAGATCAGCCGCTACGACGCCGGCGCCGCGACGCTCGACCTCGACTCCACCGACGTGCGCGACGTGGTGCTGCGCGCGATCGCCGACTCCGAGGCGCTGGCCGAGCGCCACTCCACCCGCTTCGAGCTCAGGCTGCCCAACGAGCCGTGCATGGCCGAGATCGACAGCCGGCGGGTCGAGCGCATCCTGCGCAACCTGCTGTTCAACGCGATCGAGCACGGCGAGGGCAAGGACGTCGTGGTCACCGTGAGCGCCGACAGGGACGCCGTGGCGGTGGCCGTGCGCGACCACGGCATCGGGCTGAAGACCGGCGAGGACACGATGGTGTTCGACCGATTCTGGCGTGCCGATCCGTCGCGGGCCAGGACCATCGGCGGCACGGGGCTCGGGCTGGCCATCTCGCGCGAGGACGCCACCCTGCACGGCGGCTGGCTGCAGGCCTGGGGCCAGCCTGGTGACGGCTCGCAATTCCGGCTGACGCTGCCCAGGAACGCCGGCGCCGACCTGAAGGGCTCACCGTTGTCGCTGGTACCGCCCGAGGTGGAGATGCGCAGGACCTGGCGCGGACACATGACGCCCGTGCTGTTGCCCGCGCCCGTCGACGAGGTGGCCCATGAGGACTAGACGGCTGGGAGTCGCCCTCGCGATGGCGGCCGCGACGGCGTGGGCGACCGCGTCGTGCGCGGTGATCCCGGTCGGCGGTCCTTTCCAGATCGAAGAGGCCGGCGGCGGCGACCCGATGAGCAAGCCGTTCCAGCGGATGGTCGCGGTCAGGCCGCAGCCGAGCTGGGACGAGAACGATCTGGTCAGGGGCCTGCAGGCGGCCATGGCCGCCTATCCCGACGACTCGAAGGTGCTGCCGTCCTACCTGACGCCGGAGGCGCAGCGCGCGTGGAAGCCGGGCGGCGCGGTGACGGTGATTGACAAGGCGGACGACAAGGACATCGAGGTCGTCTCGGTCGGCGGCAAGGACAAGGAGGCCACCGCCACCCTGAAGGCCACGCCGATCGCCGTCATCACCGACCAGGACCAGTACGTGCCCGTGCAGTCGCCCGCGAAGAAGGACTTCACCTTCTCGCTGGTCAAGGGGCCCTCCGGCTGGCGGGTCAAGTCGATGCAGCAGGGGCTGCTGCTGACCCAGGCCGACGTCGAGCGGGCCTACCGCGGCACCAACCTCTACTACCTCAACGGCTCGCCCGGCGACGCCATGAGCCCCGACAGGCTCGTCGTCGACCGCGTGTGGCTGCGCATCAAGCCGGCCGAGAGCTTCGCCCGCACGATCGTGGACCGGCTGCTGAAGGGCCCGACGCCGGCGCTGCAGGGGGCGGTGCAGAACTACTTCCCCGACCACCTCAAGATCGAGTCGATCTCGCTCGACGACCGCGTGGTGATCAACCTGTCGGGTCCCGTCGGCATCGACGACGACAGGCTCGCCGGGCTCCAGGCCCAGCTGCGCTTCAGCCTGAACAACAATCAGGTCGCCAACGGCCGCAGCATCGAGATCCAGCTGGACGGTGAGCCGCTGAGCTCCTCCAGCCCCTCCTCCTTCAACGAGTGGCTCGACGGCGGCGCAGCGGTCTACCCCTACTACTCCGCCAACGGCGCGCTGTACGCGCTCGACGACCTCAAGCACGGCACCCCCATCAGGGGCCCGGCGGGTCAGCAGAACCCGGACGCCACCGACTTCGCGGTCTCCATGGGCGGCGACTACGTCGCTGCCAGGTCCACCTCCAAGGGCGGCATCTGGGTGACCGGCACCACCGACGAGGGCCACTGGCAGCAGTGGTTCCCCGGCTCCGGGCTCACCCCGCCGTCGTGGAGCAGGGACGGCACGCTGTGGACCTACGACCCGCACAGCGCCTCGGTGCTGCGCTGCGACGCCTCCTGCGCCGGCGGCGCGCACGCGCCCGCCCGCGTCTCCGCGCCCAACCTGGTCAACGCCGACGTCAAGAAGCTCAGGATCGCCAGGGACGGCGTCCGCGTGGCCGCCATGGTGGGCAAGTCGGAGGTCAGGGTCGGCGCGCTGACCAACGGCGACCAGATGCTCGGCAACGTCCAGCCGCTGATCAAGGCCGGCCAGGACGACAAGATCATCGACATCGCCTGGCGCGACGGGGTCCACCTGCTCGTGCTGATCAGCAGCAAGGGCGGCCGCACCATCAAGGAGGTCAACGTCGGCGACGGGACCACCGAGACGGTCACCCTGGACAACCGGCTGGGCTCCATCGCCGCCTCGGGCGACAACGTCTACGGCGGCACCTTGGACGGCAAGGAGCTGCTCAAGCTGAAGGACGGCAAGATGGACAACCTGATCAACGGGACGGCGCCGGCCTTCGTCCTCGGATGACTGTCGGTGCCGCCCGGCATGCTGGGGCGGTGCTCCGAACCCTCCTCGATCTCGTCGTGCCGCAGTCGTGCGTGGGCTGCGGCCGCTCCAGCGCCCGGCTGTGCGAGGCGTGCCTGGTCGTCGAGCCCGCGGTCCGCATGCCGGTGCCCAGCCCGCCCGGGCTGCCCGCGTGCTGGTCGGCCGCCGCCTACGAGGGTGCGCTGCGCAGCGCCGTGCTGGCCTACAAGGAGCGCGGCGAGTCGGCGCTGGCCGGTCCGCTCGCTGACGCGCTGGCCTACACGCTGGCCAGGGCCGTGCCGGGCGGGAGCGTGTGGCTGGTGCCCGTGCCCAGTTCCCGGCGGGCCTCCCGGGCGCGTGGGCACGACCCGGTGGGGCGGGTGGCGCGGCTCGCCGTACGGCGGTTGCGGGGGCTCGGGCGGGACGTCGCGATGCTGCCCGTGCTCGCGCAGGCGCGGCGCGTTACCGATCAGTCGGGGCTGAGCGCCACGCAGAGGGCCGCCAACCTCGCCTCCTCACTGAGAGTCGCCCCCGGCTCGCGGGGCGCTCACGGGCGTCCTACGGTCCTCGTGGACGACATCGTGACCACAGGGGCCACGCTCGCGGAGGGCGCCAGGGCGCTGCGGGCAGCCGGCTTCGCCGTAACCGCCGCGGTCACCGTGGCCGCGACACGCCGAAGATCTTGCACGTAATGGAGATCACGCTGAGTAAAGTAACGCCCAAGTCTCGGACTCACCCGGGGGCCACACCTTCGTGGCTTGACGGTGCAGGAAGGGCAGCTCAGCACTCTGGAGGGGTACGTCGATAAGGGATGCGGCGCCCGCAAAGCGGGCATCTTGTATACCCGGTAAGGCCGGAAAAAATCACAGAAAGTGATCCTTTGGCCGATCTCGCGGCTGACATTCGTCCTGGATGCGGATAGCGTTCTGACATGGCACCCGTTCGGGTCCGTGGTTGCGCAGGGTCGGGGCTCCCGGCTCTGCTAGCCGATGCCAGCCGCAGGCAAAACGGTCCACGTAAGGCGACTCTTTGTCGACCGATCACGGTGCGGCTTAGGGGTAAGTCCTGCCTTCCCGGGGGTCCAGATGTCCCCCGTCAGAAGAGAAGGGCAGTAGTGGCAACAGAGCCGCGAAATCCTCAGCAGGCGGATGTGGGGTCGAAGACCAGGTCGGCCGGACGGGTGCCGTTCGAAGTTCCCGGTGATGGTGTGTAGGAAGAGGGGAACGGTGACAGAAAGGCAGACAGAAGACCCCGCCCGGCACGCATCTCGTCGGGCGCTCTTGCTCAGTCGTTAGACGAAGGGGGGCTGTTGCATGGACATCATCGTCAAGGGCCGGCACACGGGAGTGAGCGACCGGTTCCGAGACCAGGTGACGACCAAGCTGGCCAGGATCGAGCGTCTGGACAACAAGCTCATTCGAGTCGATGTGGAGGTGTCGAAGGAGCGCAATCCCCGCCTCGCCGACCAGCGCGAGCGGGTCGAGCTGACCATTCACTCTCGTGGCCCCGCCATCCGCGCGGAGGCCTCCGCCGACGACCGATTCGTAGCCCTCGACATCGCCCTCGACAAACTGGAAGGCCGTCTCAGGCGCCTGGCCGACAGGCGCAAGGTGCACCACGGCAACCACTGCCCGCCCTCCGTGGCAGAGATCACCGCGTCGCTTCCCGACCTCGTGGACATGACCCCGCCGGCCGCAGTCCCCGTGCAGGCCGAGTCCGACGAGGACGACCTACCCGACGACCAGCAGTACGACGACATCGTCCCCATCGCGATGGACGGCGAAGGGCCGCTCATCGTCAGAGAGAAGTTCCACAAAGCGGAACCCATGACCATCGACCAGGCTCTACTCGAGATGGAACTGGTCGGGCACGACTTCTATCTCTTCCGTGACAAGGAGAGCGGCCAGCCGAGCGTCGTGTACAACCGGCGCGGCTACAACTACGGGGTGTTGCGGCTCATAGAGCCCTGAACGCCCTAGCAGAAGATCTTCTCGACCACCCGAGGACCGCCGTACCCGTGCCATCATGGCGGTTCAACGGCTCTGGGCCCCCGACGAGGAGGAGACGTGAGCGAGCTCAGTCAGGCGATAGTGAGCGAGCGAAACGAGAAGGCTGTCACGAGGTCGATGGAGGATGCCTCGTGACGGAGTCCGGCGAGCCCCGCGCGCCTGACAACGAACCCATCCGCGTCCTGATCGTGGACGACCACGAGCTGATCAGGCGCAGCCTGGCCTTGGCACTGGCGGCCGAGGCCGACATCGAGGTGGTCGGTGAAGCGAGCGACGGGCAGGAGGCGGTCGAACTGGCCGACCGTCTCATGCCCGACGTGGCTCTGATGGACGTGCGGATGCCGCGCCAGGACGGCATCGAGGCCACGAAGGGCATCAAGGCCTCGGTGCCGAGTACGCGGATCATCATGCTGACGGTGAGCGACGAGGAAGAGGACCTCTTCGAGGCCATCAAGGCCGGCGCCACCGGCTACCTGCTGAAGGACGTCCAGATCAACGACGTGCCCGCCGCCGTGCGCGGCGTGCACGAGGGCCAGTCGCTCATCAACCCGGCCATGGCGGCCAAGCTCATCAGCGAGTTCGCCAACATGAGCCGCAAGGAGGCCGAACGGCCGCCGCAACTGCCCGTGCCGCGGCTCACCGACCGGGAGATGGAGGTGCTGCGGCTGGTGGCCAAGGGGATGAACAACCGCGAGATCGCCAAGCAGCTGTTCATCTCCGAGAACACCGTCAAGAACCACGTCCGCAACATCCTGGACAAGCTCCAGCTCCACTCCCGCATGGAGGCCGTGGTCTACGCGGTGCGGGAGCGGATGCTCGAGATCACCTGACGCCGGTACGGCAGGCCGCCCCACCGTGGCCGATGCGCGGGCGATCCCCGCCGCACGCGGCTCCGGTGGTCACGTGGTCGCCGAGAGGACGGCGGAGGCCAGGGCGGGTTCGGCGCGCTCGACGCGCACCGAATCGCAGCCGACCCACTCGGCCGCCTCCCTGAGCGCGTCGCCGACGGCCGGACCCCACTTGGCGGCCGACAGCCCGGGCTCCAGGCTCACCTGCCTGGCCACCAGCGTGCCGCCCTCGCGAGCCGGGTCGACGCGCCCGATCAGCCGCCCGCCTGCCAGCACCGGCATCGTGAAGTAGCCGTGCACCCGCTTGTGCCTGGGCACGTACAGCTCCAGCGTGTAGGCGAAGCCGAAGGCCCGCTCGGTGCGCCCTCTGTGCCAGATCAGCGAGTCGAACGGCGACACCAGCGTGGTCCTGTGCCGCCCGCGCGGCGCCTCGGCAAGCGCCTCGGGGGACACCCAGGCGTTCGGCGTCTTGCCCGGCCAGCCCGTGACGTGCACGGGCACCAGCCCGGCCGCCCCGCTGGCCAGCACCTCGTCGAGGATCTCGGCGTGCCGGCCCTTGACTCGGATGAAGTCCACCAGGTCGCCTCGGGTGGCCACTCCGAGCGCCACGCCGGCGATCCTGGCCAGCCGTACGATGCACTCCTCGTCGGTGAGGTCCTCGGCCAGCAGGTCGGCGGGGACCACGCGCTCGGCCAGGTCGTAGACGCGGCGCCAGCCGACGCGGCGGGTGCAGGCGATCTCGCCGATGTCGAGCAGCCACTCCAGCCCGATCTTGTTGTCGGACCAGTCCCACCACGGGCCGCCCTTCTTGCCCCCGCCGACGTCGGCGGTGGTCAGCGGGCCCTCTTCGCGCACCTGCTCGAGCAGCTTGTCGACGTGGTCGGGCACCTCGTGCCAGCGGTAGCGGCGCTCGCGGAAGGCGCGGCGGCGGAAGGAGTACAGCGGCCAGTGCTCGATCGGCAGGATGCACGCCGCGTGGCACCAGTACTCGAAGCTCTGGGCGGGATTGTGCCAGTAGGCGCCCTCGACCTTGGCCCGCGTCACGGTGCCGAGCCGGGCATAGGAGACCAGCTCGTGGGAGCGGGCGAGCACCGAGATCGTGTCGAGCTGGACGGCGCCGAGTCTGCGAAGCATCGTGTGCACGCCGCCGCGCCGACCGTCCGCGCCGATCAATCCCTGCGCGCGAAGAATGATCTTTCTGGCCTCGTCGGCCGTCAGATCTGTCATGTCGCTTTTGATGTACGGCGAAGCATGCCGGAAATGCTAACGGCGGGCACCGACAAGAAATCGGTGCCCGCCGTTCGCGAGCTCGTTATCGGTGATCTTCTGTGGACATGCCCACCCGGGGCGCGTCGATCACGACGTCGGTGAAGATGTCGAAGACCAGGGCGAGGATTCCGCCCACAATGAACACCCCGATGCCGATCCAGATGAGCATCCAGTTGGTGAGCGTCACGCCCACGCCACCCACGGTGAAGCCTGCCAGCATGACGGTGACCGCGAGCCACGATGACGCACGGCCGCCGTGGCTGCCCAGGTTGTGCCCGCCTGCCATGGCCTGTCCTCCTTCAGTGTTCCCGCTCATCCATCAAAGGGGCGAGATCGATGTACCGGGGCCATTCTCCCAGAAGGGGGATGCGGTCGTCGCGGCGCATCGGCTGTGTGTGGTTGCGAAACCGCCTACGATGGCAACCGGGGAAGTTTGTCTTGGCCTCTCCTCCTGGCGGCGCCGCCGGGGTAGACCTGCGAGGAGCTTTACATAAAGTGGCAGCCATTCTCGACAAGATCCTGCGTGCCGGCGAAGGCAAGACTCTGCGCAAGCTCAAGCGCATCGCAGACCAGGTCAACTCCATTGAGGACGACTTCACGAGTCTGACCGACGCCGAGCTGCGCGCGATGACAGATGAGTTCAAGCAGCGCTTCGCCGATGGCGAAAGTCTCGACGATCTGCTTCCCGAGGCGTTCGCCGCCGTGCGCGAGGCAGCTCGCCGCGTGCTCGGCCAGCGACCCTTCGACGTGCAGATCATGGGCGGGGCCAACCTGCACCTGGGCAACATCTCCGAGATGAAGACCGGTGAGGGCAAGACCCTCACCTGTACGTTGCCCAGCTACCTCAACGCGCTGGCGGGCAAGGGCGTCCACGTCGTCACCACCAACGACTACCTGGTGCAGGTCGGCGCCGAGAACATGGGGCGCATCCACCGTTTCCTCGGCCTCGAGGTCGGCATGATCCTGTCCGGGCAGGAGCCCGACGAGCGCCGCAAGCAGTACCAGGCCGACATCACCTACGGCACGAACAACGAGTTCGGCTTCGACTACCTGCGCGACAACATGGCCTGGTCGCTCGAGGAGTGCGTGCAGCGCGGCCACCACTTCGCGATCGTGGACGAGGTCGACTCCATCCTCATCGACGAGGCCCGCACGCCGCTGATCATCTCCGGCCCCGGCGAGCAGTCCGGCAAGTGGTACACCGAGTTCGCCAAGATCGTGCCCAGGCTGCGCCGCGGCGTCGAGGCGAAGAACCCGGGCGAGGAGAGCACCGGCGACTACATCGTCGACGAGAAGAAGCGCACGGTCGGCATCCTCGAGGCAGGCGTCGAGAAGGTCGAGGACTGGCTCGGCATCGACAACCTCTACAAGCCCGAGCACACCCACCTGGTCGGCTTCCTGAACAACGCTCTGAAGGCCAAGGAGCTGTTCAAGAAGGACAAGGACTACATCGTCTCCGACGGCGAGGTGCTCATCGTCGACGAGTTCACCGGCCGCGTGCTGCACGGCCGGCGCTACAACGAGGGCATGCACCAGGCCATCGAGGCCAAGGAAAGCGTGGCGATCAAGGACGAGAACCAGACTCTCGCCACCGTCACCCTGCAGAACTACTTCCGCCTCTACACCAAGCTGGCCGGCATGACCGGCACCGCGGTCACCGAGGCCAACGAGTTCCACCAGACCTACAAGCTGGGCGTCGTGCCGATCCCGACGAACATGCCGATGATCCGCAAGGACCAGGCGGACGTCGTCTACAAGACCGAGGACGCCAAGTTCAACGCGGTCGTCGAGGACATCAAGGAGCGCTACGAGAAGGGCCAGCCGGTCCTGATCGGCACCACCTCGGTGGAGAAGTCCGAGCGGCTGTCGAAGGCTCTCAAGCGCCGCGGCGTCACCCACGAGGTGCTGAACGCGAAGAACCACGCGCGTGAGGCCGCGATCGTGGCCGAGGCCGGGCGCAAGGGCGCCGTCACCGTGGCCACCAACATGGCCGGTCGAGGCACCGACATCATGCTCGGCGGCAACCCCGAGTTCCGCGCCGACCTCGAGCTGCGCAGCCGCGGCCTCGACCCGATCGAGACCGCGGAGGAGTACGAGAAGGCCTGGCCCGAGACCCTCGACAAGATGAAGACCGCGGTCAAGGCCGAGCACGATGAGGTCACCAAGCTCGGCGGCCTGTACGTGCTGGGCACCGAGCGGCACGAGTCGCGTCGCATCGACAACCAGCTGCGCGGCCGCTCCGGCCGCCAGGGCGACCCCGGCGAGTCGCGCTTCTACCTCTCGCTCGGCGACGACCTCATGCGCCTGTTCAACTCGGCCCGCGTCGAGATGATCATGACCAGGCTCAACATCCCCGATGAGCAGCCGATCGAGTCCGGCATCGTCTCCAAGGCCATCGCCTCCGCCCAGCACCAGGTCGAGCAGCAGAACTTCGAGATCCGCAAGGAAGTTCTCAAGTACGACGAGGTGATGAACCGCCAGCGCAAGGTCATCTACGCCGAGCGCCTGCGCGTCCTGGAGGGCGCCGACCTGCACGAGCAGGTGCGGGGCTTCGTCGCCGACGTCATCGACGGCTACGTCGCGGGCGCCACCTCCGAGGGCTTCGCCGAGGAGTGGGACCTCGACAAGCTCTGGAAGGCCTTCGGCGAGCTCTTCCCGATCTCGATCACGGTCGACAACCTCGTCGAGGAGGTGGGCAGCCGCGAGGAGCTCACCGCCGAGATCATCGCCGAGAAGGCCAAGGCTGACGCGCTCGCCGCCTACGACCGCCGCGAGGAGGAGCTCGGCGCCGAGGCCATGCGCGAGTTCGAGCGCCGCGTGATCCTGTCGGTCCTCGACCGCAAGTGGCGCGAGCACCTCTACGAGATGGACTACCTGCGCGAGGGCATCGGCATGCGGGCCTACGCGCAGAAGGACCCGCAGATCGAGTACCAGCGCGAGGGCTTCGAGATGTTCGCCGCGATGCTCGAGGGCATCAAGGAGGACTCAGCCGGCTTCCTCTTCAACATCGAGGTCGAGGTTCAGCAGAACCCGATCGTCGAGGAGGAGGACGCCATGATGGCGGAGACCCGCTCCATCATCGCCCGCGGCCTGCGCGGGCCTGAGCGTCCCGCCGAGCTCGAGTACTCCGCGCCCGGCGAGCAGGGCGAGGTCGAGCACACGCGCGTCAGCACCACCTCGGCGGAGCGCGCGGCCTACGGCAACGTCGAGCGCAACGCGCCCTGCCCGTGCGGGTCGGGCAAGAAGTACAAGCGCTGCCACGGCGACCCGAAGAACGCCCAGTCGGCCTAGCCGTCCGTGTCGCCCCCGCTCCCAGCACCTTGGGAGCGGGGGCTTTCACTTTCCCCGGTACGGCAGGCCGCACCCCCCTCCGACAAGCAGGCCACGGACCCCATTCCCGCGCCCCGAAGCGACGTGATCCCACCAGGCGCCGAGTCGGTGAGAACAGGGCACGTCGGTGGTGGGCGCCCCGGTACGGCGAGCACCCATGCGTGGGACAGGGTTGGGGTGGGTGCGCAGGTAGGCGGCTTCTAGCCCGTGCCGCGCGGCGCGGGGTCGGCGCGTCGTGCTGAGGGCTTGCCGTACAGGGGAGGGGGGTCGGTGAGGGCGGTGCGGAGGAGGGCTCGGGCGGTCCAGCACATGAGGTCGACGGCCTCGTCGCGGGTGGTGTCGGCGATGTCCGTGAGCCAGACGAGTGACTCGATGCCCGTGGCCGAGCGGATCGCGATGGCGAGGCGATGGACGTCGAGCCGGTCGCGCAGGGGTTCGAGGGCGTCCTCGATCCAGGCGATGGCCCGGCCGCCGCGGAGCACCGGCTGTGCGGCGCCGGGCTCCAGGGACATGCGCAGCGATGCGCGCAGCTGAGGCTCCCATTCGAGCGTCGTCCGGGTGAACTCGCGCATCGCCAGCTCGAGCCTGGCCTCGGGATCCGAGGGCGCGTCCGCGGGCAGGAGCGACCGCTGGCTGACCTCGGGGTGGGCGGCCATGATCAGGGCTCTCTGGTTGGGGAAGTAGCGGTACGCCGTGGTCCGGGAGATGCCGGCCGCCGCCGCGGCCTCCTCCACGGTCGGCTCCGTACCTCCCGCCAGCAGCTCCCGCGCGGCCGCCACCAGCGCCTGTTTGGTCCGCGTCTTCTGCCCGATCCTGCCTGTCGCCTCATATGGTACGGCCATGCCCATCATGGTACTCTCGTCCCATGTAGCGATGGAGGATGCCATGAGCCACGACCCCGCAGTCACCAACCCCGAGCTCTACCGCGTGCTCTTCGAGAACGACCGGGTGCGGGTCCTCGAATACCGCGACATGCCGGGCGACAGTACGGCTCCGCATCGCCACCCGGACACGGTCATGTACCCGCTCGCCTCCTTCGCCCGGCGCCTCACGGCCGGCAGGCGGCAGGTGGAGGTCAAGCTCGAGCCCGGCCAGGTCCGCTGGCTCGACGCCCAGGAACACTCAGGCGAGAACATCGGCTCCACCCCCTCCCACGCCCTCTTCTTCGAACTCAAAGACCCCCCCACCCCACCCTCCGCCGCCCTCGGCCCTACCACCTGACCTCAGATCCCAACGCCCCTGAACGGCAAGCCCCTCATCCCAGTCCCGCAGCGGCACGCAACCAGGACCCACAAGCCGAGGGAAGGCCCCCGAGCCGCACCGAGATGCACCATCGGGGCGCACCGAGGCCGACCGGGAGATCCACCTGAAGGAGTCCTGCGGACCACGCCGGTGCTGCCGGGCAAGCAGGAGGTCTGGATCCACCGATTTCGGACTACTCCCCGCACCAGTTGCATGGCGTGCGGTGGTGCACGCGCTGCAGAGCGAAGAGCGATCGGGTGGGCCGGTAAGAGCATCGCGCGGCGGCGGGACGTGCGCGGTGGAGGATCTGCCGGTTGGCGGGATGTGCGGGACGGCGGCTGGGGCGCGGCGGAGGTGCGTGGTGGGGTGGGGCTCTGTGGTGAGGCGGAGGTCGGAGGAAGTGTGGGGTGGGGCTCCGCGGTGGGCGGAGCCCCGTGGGGTGGGCTAGGCGGTTTCGAAGTCGGTGCAGAGCCATTGGACGCCGCGGCGTTCCAGGCGTAGCGCCAGGACGTGGTGGCGTTCGCCGCAGTTGACCAGGGCGCACATCTCGATGGCGCCGTCGCGGGGTTGCTTGACGTGAGGGACGCCGACCCACGGCGGGCGGCGGGTGTTGATCATGCGGCCCGCTCGGACGAGCTCGCGGTAGGCGCGTTCCGTGAGGCGGTCGGCGACCGTCTCCGGTGGGCGCCTGCCCGACAGGACCTCGGCGAGCGCCTGCGCGAGGTGACGGAGCTTCCGCTCGTCGGGCAGGGCGCCGCGCGGGCCCCACACCAGCGGACGAGGGTCGAGGGCCAAGGACCCCTGGGTCTGCGGACCGGGCTCGTCGCGGTGCTCGTCGTCGTACGGAGGCTCCGAAGTGGGGGAGACGCTGAGCCTGGGGTGCGATGTCATGAGCCCTCCGGGGCGTAGGGGGGAAGAATGCTATAAGGAGTTTCCGGCCCCACCACCAGATACATCGGACGCCAACTTCTTCGATTTCCCCGCCCTTTCGCCCCGCCTCGCGAAGAAGATCACCGCGACCTGGAGCGGTCTCCGCCCAAGCCCTCCACGATTGCGGATCTTCCCCACACCCCTTACGGCCGGCACAAAGCCGCCATCAAAGAGGTTCTTCGGGTTCGCGGCCGGGGGTGGGGATGTTGAGTTTGCGGATCAGGAAGGTGAAGAGGGCGTAGTAGAGCACGAAGTAGACCGCGCCATAGCCGAGGATGAGGCCGAGGCGGTGGGTGTTGGACTTGCCGGCGTTGAGGAGCATGTCGATGGCTCCCGCCGAGAAGGTGAACCCCAGACGGCCTCCGAACTCCGCCATGAGGGCCATCGACAGGCCCGTGAGGAGGGCGTGGACGGCGAACAGCAGCGGCGCCACGAAGATGAACGCGAACTCGATCGGCTCCGTGATCCCGGTGACGAAGGCGGTGAGCCCGGCCGAGAGCATGATGCCGCCGACCGCCTTGCGCCTGTGCGGCGGGGCGGCTCGCCAGATGGCGATGGCCGCGCCGAGCAGGCCGAACATCATCACGGGGAAGAAGCCGGTCATGAAGATGCCCGCCCCCTGCTCCCCGGCGAAGTAGCAGTTGAGGTCGCCCGAGGCGTCGCGCGTGGCGCCGTTCACGCCGGCGGTGCAGGAGGGCAGGGTGAACCAGACGATCGTGTTCAGGAAGTGGTGCAGGCCGATGGGGATGAGCAGCCGGTTGGCCACGCCGTAGATCCCGGCGCCGGGCGTGCCATGAGCCGACAGCCAGTCGCCCGCGCTCGTCAGCCAGTCGCCGACGGGCCGCCACAGCAGGCCGAACACCACGCCGAGCAGCATCGCCGCGAACGAGGTCACGATGGGCACGAAGCGCCGCCCGCCGAAGAAGGCCAGCCACGCGGGCAGCTTGATCCGGTAGAAGCGTTCCCACAGGATGGCCGCCACCAGGCCGATGATGATCCCGCCGAGCACGCCGGTGGGGTTCTGCACGCCGAGGTTGAGCTGCGGGCTCGGGCTGCCGTTGACCATGGCGGTGATCAGGACCTTGTCGTAGACCGCGCCGTGCCCCGCGGCGTAGAAGAGCGTACGGCTGACGCGGTCGAAGACCAGGTACCCGGCGAGCGCGGCCAGCGCGGTGGACCCGTCGGACTTGCGGGCGAAGCCGATCGCGACGCCGATGGCGAACAGGATCGGCAGGTTGTCGAAGAGCGCGCCGCCGGCGGCGGCCAGCACCTGGGCCACGGGCAGGACCCACGGCCAGACGCCGCCGAGACCGTCCTTGCCCAGCAGATCGTCCTGACCGAAGCGGAGCAGCAGCCCCGCGGCGGGTAGCACGGCGATCGGCATCATGAGCGAGCGGCCGATCCGCTGCAGCACCGCGAAGGCCGACGCCCAGATGGACATGCCGCCTTCGGCGCTCGTGCTGCTCATGTGCCCATCCCCCCGGCCGAGTCAGACCACGGGGGATAAGTCGGATCTTAACCTTCTCCGGAATCCACGTCGGGTTCCGGCTCGCGCCCGGGCGTCATGATGTTCAGCCGCCGGATCAGGAAGCTGAACACGACATAGTAGATAAATCCGTATATGGCGCCCAGGATCAGGATGCCTAAGAGGTTGTGCGTGTTCGACTTGCTGGCGTTGAGCAGCATGTCCAGCGCCCCGCCGGAGAAGCCGAACCCCAACTGCCCCCCGATCAGCGCCGTCAGCCCCATGGCCAGCCCGGTCAGCACCGCGTGGACCACGAATAGCAGCGGCGCCACGAAGATGAACGCGAACTCGATCGGCTCGGTGACCCCGGTGACGAAGGAGGCCAGCGCCGCCGACAGCATGATGCCGCCCACGGCTCGCCGCCGGTGCTTGGGGGCGGCCCGCCACATGGCCAGCGCCGCCGCCGGCAGCCCGAACATCATCACGGGGAAGAACCCGGCCATGAACTGCCCGGAGTGCTCGGCGCCGGCGAAGTAGCAGTTCTGGTCCCCGCCCAGGATGCGTCCGCCCACCGAGCACTGCGGCACGACCTGCCAGACGATGGAGTTCACGAAGTGGTGCAGCCCGAGCGGGATCAGCAGCCGGTTGGCCAGCCCGTAGAGCCCGGCGCCGAGCGGCCCCAGGTTGGCCAGCCCCTCGCCCGCGTGGCCGATCCACTGGCCCAGCGTCGGCCAGATCCAGCCGATCAGCACGCCGAGCAGCAGCGCCACGATCGAGGTGATCACCGGCACGAACCGGCGCCCGCCGAAGAAGGCCAGCCAGGAGGGCAGCTTGATCCGGTAGAACCGTTGCCAGAGGACGGCGGTGACCAGCCCGATCAGGATGCCGCCGAGGACCTTGGTCTCGTTCTGCTGGCCGTACTCGATGACCCTGGTGAGTCCGCCGGTGTCCACCTTGGTGATCAGGACGCGGTCGTGGATGGCCGACCCGGCGAACATGACCTTGGTGACCCGGTCGAAGACGAGGTATCCGACCACCGCGGCCAGCGCCGTGGAGCCGTCGGACTTGCGCGCGTAGCCGATCGCGACGCCCACTGCGAACAGCAGCGGCAGGTTCTCGAACAGCGCCTTGCCGGCGGCCTCGACCACCGGCGCGACGTTCCTGAGCCATTCGAACCCGGCCACGTCGGCCAGGCCGCCGGGCGCCGCGCCATTGGAGCCCAGGATGTCGTCCTGGCCGAAGCGCAGCAGCAGCGCGGCCGCGGGAAGCGCGGCGATGGGCAGCATCAGCGAGCGGCCGAGCCGCTGGAGCACGTTCATCACGCGCGGAAGGATCTGACCTAACCGCGCGGGGGACGATGCGGTGGTCTCGTTCACCGGGCCTTTCCTCCGGGGAATACCTCAGCCCCGTCTTGCGGGCATTTCCAGAATTGTGCGCAACTGGTAGCGGTCCGCGCGATAGGTCGACACCCCGAGTTCCGCGCACACGCCACCTGAGAAAGATCTTCGCTGGAGCAGCAGTACGGCGCCGCCGCGCGGGAGCTTGAGCAGGTCGGCGTCGCTGGGATCGGCGATGCCGCCGTCGATGGTGAGCTCCCCGGCGTCCATGACGAGCCCGTACCTGCTCTCCAACAGCTCATACAGTGATTTGTCGGACAAGTCGTGGTCTGCCAGATCGGGGGCGAGCTTGACCGGGATGTGTGCCCGCTCGATCGACAGCGGTTCGCCGTCGGCGGTCCGCAGCCGCTCGATGAAGTGGACCTCCTCGCCGGGCTGGATGCCCAGCTCCTTGGCCAGGTGGGCGCTGGCGCGCACGATCCTGCGGTCGAGGTCGCGCGAGCCGGGCTCCATGCCGCGGGCGCGCATGTCGTCGGTGAACGAGGTCAGCTGGAGTGCCAGCTCGATCTTGGGCCGGGCCACGAAGGTGCCCTTGCCGGGCACCCGGTGCAGGCGTCCCTCGGACACCAGGTGGTCGACCGCCTGCCGTACCGTCATCCTGGACAGGCCGAAGCGCTGGCAGAGCTCGCGCTCGGACGGGATGGCGGCGCCGATGTTGAGCTCGTTGCTGTCGATGAGGTCCAGCAGGATCTCGCGTAGCTGGAAGTACTTGGGCACCGGGCTGTCCGGATCGATTTGCGCCACGGATCCTCCCCTCGATCTGACCTAAGTGATGGGCTATGGTTCGTACTGGTCTAGTCCGGACTAGACCACATGCCGGAAATGAGAGTCAAGTGATAGGGGCGAGATGACCACCAAGATGCGCAGCGAGATCGCCGAGCAGCCAGCGGCGCTGCGGGCGACCCTCGACTCGCTGCTCCCGAGGGTCGGCGAGGTGAAAGCGCTCGCAGGTGAGGCCCGGCAACTGCTGTTCATCGCCCGTGGCACTTCTGACAACGCCGCAGTCTACGGCCGCTACCTGGTCGAATCACACACGGGCCGGCTGGCCGCGCTCGCGGCGCCCTCCATTGCCACCACCTACAAGCGCAAGCTCGACCTCGACGGTGTGCTGGCCGTGGCGATCTCCCAGTCGGGCAGGACCGAGGAGATCGTCGAGACGCTGGAGTGGGCGCGCGACTGCGGCGCCAGGACCGTGGGCGTCACCAACGGCGGACCGGACAGCCCGCTGGCGGCCGCCGCCGACCTGGCGCTGTGCACGCTGGCAGGCGAGGAGAAGGCGGTTCCGGCGACCAAGACCTACACCACGCAGCTGGCCGCGCTGGCGGTGCTGGCCATCGGCCTGGGCGCCGACGTGGACGAGAACGACCTGCAGCGCGTCCCCGACGCGGTCGAGCAGCTGATCGCCGAGCCCGGCGACCTGGACGCGGTCGTGTCCGGCCTGGCCGACAAGCACGGTGTGGTGGTCTCCGGCCGTGGCCTGGCCTTCTCCACCGCGCTCGAGACCGCGCTCAAGCTCAAGGAGGCCTGCTACCTGCACGCCATGGGCCTGTCGTACGCCGACCTGCTGCACGGCCCGATCGCCGTGGTCGACGCCGACACCCCCGCGCTGCTGGTCGCCGCCGAGAACAGCCCGACGCTGTCCGGCACGGTCGCGCTGGCCGAGCGGGTGGTCGAGGCGGGCGCCGCGGCCTTCACGATCGGCGGCGGTACGGCTCTCGCCGAGGCGGGCACCGCCGCGCTGAACGGCCCCGACCTGCCCGAGTGGGTGGCGCCGATGGGCCTGATCGTGCCCGGTCAGCTGCTGACCGAGGCGCTGGCCAGGCGGCTGGGCATCGACCCCGACGCCCCGCGCGGCCTGAACAAGGTGACCCAGACGGACTGATAACGCTCAGTCGTTTAGCCTGGTCAGAGGGTATTGACCCAGAGAGCGAACCCGACGCGTCGAGCGGGGTGGCGGCCCGACGGGTGAGCGACCCATTAGCAGGGAGGTCCAGATGGCGGCGGATGCCAACGCGATCATCGCCGGCCTCGGTGGTGCCGACAACATCATCGATATCGAGCCGTGCATCACCCGGCTGCGTACCGAGGTGCACGACGCGTCCAAGGTCGATCAGGCCGCACTCAAGGCGGCCGGGGCACACGGTGTGATGGCCGCGGGCAACGTGGTCCAGGTCGTGGTGGGGCCCGAGGCGGACACGATCGCCAGCGACATCGAGGACATCATCGGCTAGAGGGCGAGACCATGACGACTGTTCTCGCCCCGGTTGAGGGGGCAGCTGTGGGGTTGGCCGCCGTGCCCGATCCAGTGTTCTCGGTGGGCATGGTGGGGCCGGGAACGGCGATCGATCCGATGAGGGGGCCTGGCAAGGCCGTAGCCCCCATAGCTGGAAAAATCATGAAACTGCATCCGCATGCGTACGTCATCGTGGGGGACGACGGCAAGGGTGTGCTGGTGCACCTGGGCATCGACACCGTCCAGCTCAAGGGGAAGGGGTTCCAGCTGCTGGCGGCCGAAGGCGACAGGGTCAGCGCCGGTCAGCCGGTGGTGGCCTGGGACCCGGCGGCGATCGAGGCGGGCGGCCGATCACCGGTCTGCCCGGTGGTCGCCCTGGACGCCCTCGCCGACGCGGTCACCGACGTCGTCGAGGGCGACGTGCATGTGGGGGACGAGCTCTTCCAGTGGGAATAGAGACCGCCCTGTCCGACTTTGGACGGGACGCTGATCAACTGCCGACCGTGTGGCGTTCGACAAGGTCCAGCTGGTCTGGACCGGTGAGCAAGGAGGAATGATGGCACAGCGCAAGGCCACCGTGGCGGCGGAGGTCGGACTGCACGCGCGTCCCGCGGCGACGTTCGTGCAGACCGCCCAGAAGTCGCCGATCGACATCACGGTGGCGAAGCTCGGCGGCGACCCCGTCAACGCCAAGAGCATCCTGTCGGTGATGGGCTTGGACGTGCGGCAGGGCGAGATGATCGTGATCAACGCCGACGGGGAGGGCGCGGAGGAGATCCTCGACGCGCTGGCTGTGATAGCCGAGACGCCATGAAGGGCGTCGGCGTCAGCCCGGGGATAGGCCACGGACCTGCCTACGTCCTGGCCACCGAGGTGCCCGAGCCCCCCGCGGGCCTCACCTACGACGGCGACGCCGATGACGAGAAGGCCCGCGCGCAGGCCGCCCTCCAGCAGGTCGCCGGGGCCCTGGAGGCCCGCGGCAACCAGGCCGGCGGCGAGGCCAGGTCGATCCTTCAGGCGCAGGCGCTGATGGCGGCCGACCCCGGGCTGGCCGTGGGCGTCAAATCCCTCATCGAGCGCGGGGTCGCCGCGCCCCGCGCCATCTACGATGCTTTCGAGAACTACCGGCACATGCTGATCGCGGCCGGTGGCTACCTGAGCGGGCGGGCCGCCGACCTGGACGACGTGCGCGACCGGGCCATCGCCCTGCTGACCGGGCAACTCCTGCCCGGCGTGCCGTCCGAGGCGGCCGAGCCGTACGTCCTCGTCGCGCGCGACCTGGCGCCCTCCGACACGGCGGTGCTGTCGAGGGACGTGGTCGCCGCGTTCGTGACCGAGGAGGGCGGCCCGACCAGCCACACCGCGATCCTGGCCAGGGCGCTCGGCGTGCCCGCCGTTGTGGCCTGCCCGGGCGCGACCACGATCCCGCCCGGCGCCGCGGTGCTGGTCGACGGCACGAGCGGAGAGGTACGGCCGGCGCCGTCGGAGGGCGACGTGGCCGAGGCGGTGTACGCGGCGTCCATCAGGCAGGCCGCCGTGGACGCCACCCGGGGCCCCGGGCGGACCCGCGACGGGTACCCGGTGGCGCTGCTGGCCAACGTGGGCGGACCGGCGGACCTGGACCCGGCGCTGGCCAACGGGGCCGAGGGCGTGGGCCTCTACCGGACCGAGTTCCTGTTCCTCGACCGGGCCGAGGCGCCCTCGATGGAGGAGCAGGAGGCCGCCTACCGCGCCGTGCTCGAGGCGTTCCCCGGCGGCAAGGTGGTCATCAGGACCCTGGACGCCGGGGCCGACAAGCCGCTGCGGTTCCTGCCCGCGTCCGGCGTGGAGCCGAACCCGGCGCTGGGCCGGCGCGGGCTGCGGCTCTTCCGGGCGTTCCCCGAGGTGATGGCCTCGCAGCTGGCCGCGCTGGCCGCCGCGGTCGTGGGGACCGAGGCGGAGCTGCAGGTCATGGCGCCGATGGTGGCCACGGCCGGGGAGGCCAGGTGGTTCGTCAACGCCTGCCGTACGGCGGGGCTCGACAGCGCGGGCGTGATGATCGAGATCCCGGCGGCGGCGCTGCGGGCCGAGAGCCTGGTGACCGTGGCCGACTTCGTCTCGATCGGCACCAACGACCTGGCCCAGTACGTCTTCGCCGCCGACCGGCAGCTCGGGGCGCTGACCGTGATGCAGGACCCGTGGCAGCCCGTGCTGCTCGACCTGGTCGCGGGGACGGCCACCGCCGCCTCCGACAACGGCAAGCCGTGCGGGGTGTGCGGTGAGGCGGCGGCGGATCCCGAGCTGGCCTGCGTGCTGGTCGGGCTCGGCGTCACGTCACTGTCGATGAGCGGTCGCGCGTTGCCCGCCGTACGGGCCGCGCTCGCGGCCAACACGCTGGGGGAGTGCCAGCTCGCCGCGCAGGCCGCGCGGGCGACCACCACGGCCGCGCACGCCCGCGCGGCGGCCCGCGCCTACCTGCCAGGACTCGCCGGCCTGGGCCTGTAGGCAGATGCTGCCCCCGCCGGTATGCGTTCGCTTCACGGGCGGAGCACCGCCCGGCACGGATACGGTTGAGTGCATGGTGCGACGGATCGGAGCCGCAGGACTGCTGGTGATCGCCCTCACGGCCTGCGCCGGAGGCGGGACGGCGGCGGGCTCCACGGCGCCCTCTCCCAGGGCGTCCTCTCCCATCGCGCCCTCCACCACGCCCGCGCCCGCCCAGGCCGCCGAGAAGGCGGACCAGGTCGGCGCGGTGCTCGCGCGGATGAGCCTGGAGGAGAAGGTCGGGCAGCTGTTCATGCCCGTGCTGTACGGCACGGCCGCAGACACTGTCTCAGGCGAGAACCAGGCCAGGTACGGCGCGGCCACCCCGGCCAAGGTGATCGCCAAGTACCACCTCGGCGGCGTGATCCTCTTCCCGCAGAACGTCAAGAGCATCGGCCAGGTCGTCCAGCTCACCAACGGGCTCCAGCGCGCCTCCAAGGGCGTGCCGCTGATCATCGGCACCGACCAGGAGAACGGGCTGGTGTCGCGGATGTCCGCGCTGATGACCACCTTCCCCGGCGCCTCCAGGATCAAGGGCGCCGCCAACGCGCGCGCCGTGGCCAGGGCCACCGGCGAGGAGCTGCGGGCGCTCGGCGTGAACCTGGACTTCGCCCCTGTCGCCGACGTGAACATCAACCCGCGCAACCCGGTCATCGGTCCCCGCTCCTACGGCAAGGACCCCCGCTACGTGGCCACGATGGTCTCGGCGGCGGTGAAGGGCTTCGGCGACGCCGGCGTGGCGGCCACCGCCAAGCACTTCCCCGGCCACGGCGACACCAACGTCGACAGCCACACGGGCCTGCCGGTGATCAAGCACTCCAGGGCGCAGTGGGAGCGCATCGACGCGCCGCCGTTCAAGGCCGCCGTCGCCGCCGGGGTCGACGCCGTGATGAGCGCGCACATCGTCTTCCCCAAGCTCGACCCGTCAGGCGACCCGGCCACGCTGTCCAAGCCGCTGCTGACCGGGCTGCTGCGCGGCAAGCTCGGCTTCAAGGGCGTGATCTCGACGGACGCGCTCAACATGGAGGGCGTACGCAAGAAGTACGGCGACGGAGAGGTGGCCGTGCGGGCGGTGCAGGCAGGGGCCGACCTGCTGCTCATGCCGTACGACTTCGCCAAGGCCTACAACGCGGTGCTCGCCGCGGTGAAGTCGGGCAGGATCAGCCAGCAGCGGCTGGACGAGTCCGTCACCCGGCTGCTCACGCTGAAGAAGAACCGGGGCTTCCTCACCCGGGCGCCGGTGGCCTCCGCCGCGCAGGCGGCCAAGGTGCTTCGCTCGGCCGATCACCGTAAGCTGGCCGCCGACGCAGAATCGCGGTGACGGGAGGCGTCCGTGGTCAGGGGTTTGCTGATCGACTGGGGCGGGGTGCTCACGACAGGCCTGTCCGAGTCCATCGCCAAGTGGATCGAGGCCGACAGGATCGACGACGCCCACTACCGGGACGTCATGATCGAGCTCGTCTCGCAGGCCTACGAGGAGTCCCAGGAGAACCTGGTGCACGCGCTGGAGCGCGGCGAGATCGACGGGGTCGCCTTCGAGCGGGACCTGGCCGCCAGGCTGCTCACCCTTGACGGGGTGCCGCCGGCGGCCGAGGGGCTGCTGGCGCGCATGTTCGCCGGGTTCGAGCCCGTGACGCCCATGTACGACATGCTCCGCCTCGTACGGAAAAATGGCCTCAAGACGTGCCTGCTCTCCAACTCGTGGTCGAACACCTACCCGCGCGAGCTGTTCGACGGGCTCTTCGACGCCGTGGTGATCTCGGCCGAGGTGGGCATGCGCAAGCCCGAGCCGGGCATCTTCCGGCACGCGCTGGAGCTCGTCGCGCTGCCGGGCGAGGAGTGCGTGTTCATCGACGACCTGGAGGCCAACATCGTGGCCGCGCGTGCCCTGGGCATCACCGGCATCCACCACCGCGATCCTGACACGACCCTCGCGGAACTCGAGTCTCTCCTCCGTCTCCCGTTGCGGCGGGCATGATAGAGCTCTTGCATCTGGTGAAAGGTTTGTGATGCGCGTCTATCTGCCGTGCACGCTGCCCGCGCTGGCCCGAGCGGTCGAAAAGGGCGAGCTGGGCCCGGCGCCCTTGACCGGCTTCGCGGTGACGCCCGCGCTGACGGAGTGGTACGCCTCGGGAGACACCGAGGAGCTCGAGTACGTGGCGCTCACCGAGGCGGCCCGCGCCTCGCTGCGCATGCTGGCCGCCGACAAGGCCGACGGCGTGGAGATCGCGCCGCGCCGCGTGGTGGTGGCCGCCGAGGTGCCTGACGTGGTCGTGGGCGCCGACCTGGCGGAGAAGGCCAGGGTGCGGTTGCCGGACGCGGTGCCGATCGCCAAGGTCGCCGCGGTGCACATCGACGACCTGTCGGCGGCGCCCGACATCTCGGCCGCGATCGAGGCACTGCCCGCCTCCGACGCGGGCGACGACGACGCCCGCTTCACGGTCGACGGTGCCGAGGCGCACGAGCTGATGTGGTACGCCACCCAGGAGATCCCCGACCTCCTCACTTGACTCGGATTTGACTATTGCCTGACAAATCGACATAAACTCTCGTTGCTGGAGATGTGTTTGGTGCCGGTGATGTTCGTGTCGGCGCAGACTCGTCTCCGCCCGATGAGCTGTGAGCTTCCGGCCGGCGCGGGCCGGTTGCTCTTCTCGCCCTGGAGCCGTGCCGCGGCTCCAGGGCGTTCATCGGAATGTCACAGGCTGCGGCTATCCTGAGCCCGACATGACGAAGCACATCATCTGGGATTGGAACGGCACACTCTTCCACGACATCGATGCCGTGGTCGGAGCCACCAACGAGGTATTCAAGCCCTACGCGCTGCCCGAGCTGACCATCGACGACTTCCGGGCCGTCTACACCCGGCCTATCTGGCTGGCCTACGAGCGCCTGCTCGGCCGCCCGCTCGAGGTCGGCGAGTGGGAGCGGCTCGACGACGGATTCCACGACAACTACTTCCGCCTCATGGCCGCCTGCGGTCTGGCCGCCGACGCCCTCACGACGCTGCAGGCCTGGACGGGCACGCAGTCGCTGTGCTCGATGGCGCCCCATACGCACCTGGTGCCGCTGGTGGAGTCGTTCGGCATCGACAGCCACTTCCTGCGGGTCGACGGGCTGCGCGGGTCGACCGGTGGCGAGAAGGCGGTGCACATGCTGGCCCACATCGCGGCGCTCGGCGCGGAGCCGGGCGACGTCCTGGTCATCGGCGACAGCGTCGACGACGGCCTCGCGGCCCGCCATGTAGGCGCCCGCGCGGTGCTCTACACGGGCGGCATGACGACCAGGTCCGAACTGGAGTCCACCGGCCTCCCCGTCGTCGACACCCTCGCCGACGCGGTCGCCCACGCCTGACCGACTCCTGCCGGTGCGACCCTTTCTGGCCGTACGGCGAGCCGCCGCCAACGCCACCCGCCGTCCCTGGCTGGCCCCGGTCCAGGAAGACGCTCCTCCGGCGATGCGGGGTTGCTCACCGTTACGCCGCCCGCCTTCCCACCTACCCCGGCCCCGCGTCGCTCGCCGTACGCCGGTTTCGGGTTGCTCGCCGTGCGGATGACGTTTCCGTCGATGACTTCGATGAGCTTGCGTACCTGGTCAGGAAGGGCGTCGTACTGCTCCTCGGTCAGCATCAGCGTCCCGGGATCTGTAGCCCATTCGGGCAGCTGGCGCATGGACGGCACCCCCTGTGGCACGGCTCGTGGCCCATCTTAGAGGTGGTCCTGGTGCACCGGCGGTGAATCGTCTCCCCGATAAGTGTGCGGAATCATGCTTAAATGGGCCGGCTGGGGCGGCGTGGAGGGGCGGGGGTCGTAACCTGGCTGGGATCCCTCAGGAGGCTGCCATCAACCGCCTAGTGCTGTGGAACGTCGACCTGACGTTGGTCGACGTCGCGATCGTGGCCAGGGAGGCGTACGCCGAGGCGTTCCGGGTCGTGACCGGGCGACCGCTGGTGAAGCTGGCTCCTGCGATGGGCCGGCCCGATTCGGAGATCGTGTTCGAGACGCTGGCCGTCAACGGCATCGTCGCCGAGGACGATCACCTGCCCAGGTTCCTGTCCGCGCTGGCCATCGCGTTCGCCGACCGGCACAAGCGGCTGGCCAAGGACGGCAGGATGATGCCGGGCGCCAAGGACGCGCTGAAGGCCGTCTCCAGGCTCGACGGCGTCGTCCAGTCGGTGCTGACCGGCACGATCAAGAGCAACGCCGTGCACAAGCTGAAGGCGTTCGGCCTGGACAAGTACATCGACTTCGAGATCGGCGGCTACGGCGAGGAGGTCTACCCCAAGGCCACGCTGCTCCAGGTCGCCCAGGGCCGGGCCAAGCAACGCCTCGGCACGCCGTTCACCTCGGCGAACACCGTGGTCATCGGCGACTCGACGCGCGACGTGCAGGCGGCGATGATCGGCGGCGCGGCGATGATCGGCGTCGCCTCCGGGCGCTCGATGGCGGCCGAGCTGCGCGAGGCGGGCGCCGACATCGTGCTGCCCGACCTGTCCAACGCCTCCGAGGTGGTCGCCGCCGTCGCGGGCCTGACCTCGCCGCTCGACAGAAAAGCAGGCTGATCCCGTACGGCGGGCCGATTGCCCCGCCGCAGGCCGATTCGTACGGCGGGGCCCGGCGCCTCGCCGTGGCACGCGAGCTGCGGAAGGGCGTCAGGCGACGCCGCGGAGGAAGCGGGACGCGATGGGGGCCGCGACGGCCGCGCCGGTGCCGCCGCCCTCCACGATCACGGCGAAGGCCAGGTCGCCCCGGTAGCCGATGAACCACGAGTGGGTGGGCGGCTCCTTGCCCGATCCGTACTCGGCGGTGCCCGTCTTGCCGGCCGTACCGGAAGGGAAGGGCACGGCGTGCGCGGTGCCCTCGGAGATCACCGCGGGCATGAGCGAGCGCAGGGCCTGCACAACCGCGGGCTCCAGCGGCCGGGGCTTGACGGAACGGTCGGGCACCAGGCCGGCGGCCACCAGCCGGGGCGGCCGCCAGGTGCCCGAGGCGATGGCGGCGGCCACGGAGGCCATGTTGAGCGGGCTGGCCAGGACCCGGCCCTGGCCGATGGAGGCGGAGGCCAGATCGGTGTCGTCGCGCGTCGCGGGGAACTCGGCCCGCACCGCGGGCACGCCCGGCGTGATCGCCGCGCCGAACCCGAACATCGCGGCCACGGACGCCAGCCGCCCGCCGCCGAGCTTGTCCACGCCCATCGCGCCGAACGTGGTGTTGCACGAGTGCGCGAAGGCGTCGCGGAAGGACAGCGTGCCGTAGTCGTGGAATTCGGCGTTGTGGAAGGGGAAGCCGCCGATGTTCTGCTCCGGCGGGCACGTCACGGTCCCGGATGGCGACACCCCGCCCGCCACCAGCGCGGAAGCGGTCACGATCTTGAAGGTGGAACCTGGCGGGTACTTGCCCATCAGCGCCCGGTTGAACCCGCCGGGCCGGTTGACCACCGCCAGGATCTCGCCCGTGGAGTGCCGCAGCGCCACCAGCGAGGCGGGCTTGTCCACCCCGTCGAGCGCGGCCGCGCCCGCCCTGTGCACGCGCAGGTCGAGCGTGGTCTTCAGCGGATCGGGTGTGACGGTCTTGACCAGCGGCTGCACGACCCGGTCGCCCTCCATGAGGTCGATCTCGGTCGAGCCGCGGCTGCCGAACCTGTCGGGGAACACCGCCTTGACCCCCTCGACGAGCTGCTGCACCGAGCCCGGTGCGTCCGGCCCGTCGATTCGGGTACCGTCCGCCGCGAGGACGGGCACCGTGACCTTGTCGTGCGTGACCGCCTTGATCGTCCGGCCCTTGCGCAGCGAGGGATGGATCGCGGCCGGCGTCCACGCCACCTTCCAGCGCCGGTCGCTCTCGACGACCCTGAGCGCGCCGTCGTACTCCCAGCCGCGGGCCCCGTCGAGCCTGGCGTGGAAAGGCACGCGCCCGTCCTGCGAAGCCTGCCCCGGCGAGAAGGCGGCCCCCGTCAGCCGCAGGTTGGTGCGGAATCCCCGATGCCAGGACTCGAAGTCCGCCGGCGGGTCGGCGACCAGCCGTTTCATCGCCCCGTAGTCCTGCCGGGACCAGGCCGCCAGGTACGCGCCGGCGGTCTCCTCAGGCGAACCCTGGGTACGTAGGGCCCACACGACTCCCCCGGCGACGAGAACGGGCACCAGGACCCCAGCGGTGATCCACGGCCATCTCCGTCGATAAGTCATGCCCAAGAGGACACCAAAGCCCCATTCGGCATGTCCAATACTGATATAGCAACAAAATCAATATAAATCTGGATATAGTGGCTGGTCATGGACCTCGTCCGCCACCTGCGCTACTTCATCGTGGTCGCGGAAGAGCTGCACTTCGGCAACGCCGCGATCCGGCTCGGCATGGCCCAGCCGCCGCTCAGCCAGCGCATCAAGCGCCTGGAGGAGGAGCTCGCCGTCCAGCTCTTCGACCGCTCGAGCCGCCAGGTCCGCCTGACCGAGGCGGGCAGGCTGCTGGTCGTCGAGGCCCGCGAGATCGTCGACCGCGTCGACCGGATGCGCGAGCTGGTCCGCCAGGGCGACGGCGCCGTCCTGCGCGTCGGCGTCCCGCCCGACCTGGCCGCCGTCGTCATCGCCGCCCTGGTCGCCGGCTTCCGCGAGAGCAATCCGGGCGTACGGCTGGCGCCGGCCGAGATCTGGACCGCCGACCAGGTCACGGCGCTGGCGGACGGCGCGATCGACGTCGGCATCGTGCGTCACCCGGTCACCGCTCCCGGCCTGCACTTCGGCCAGGTCCTGGTGCAGCCGCAGGGCGTGCTGCTGGCCGAGGACGACCCGCTCGCGGAAGCGGCCGAGGTGCACCTGGCCGACCTGGCGGGCAGGGAGCTGCTGATGCCGCCGAAGGAGGGCGAGCCGGGTATGCACGCCGAGCTGCTCGCCGAGTGCCGCCGCCACGGTTACGTGCCCGCGCAGGTGCACTCTGGAGCCGGGCTCGGGCTGGTGCTGGCGGGCGCGGCGGTGGCGTTCGCACCTCGGCTGGAGTCGCCGGGGATCGCCTGGCGGCCGCTGCTAGGCTCGCCCCTCGCGTGCCGCTTCTCGACCGCGTGGCGGTCGGCGACGGTCGCGATCGCGGATTTCTCGGCGGTAGCCGTACGGACTCTCAAGGAGCGCGCCAGGATGGCAGACGATGGCGCCACGCCCGTGCGGCGGGTCAGCCGGAGGCCGGGGGTGCTGGCGTGAGAGAGCCGGACTTCGCGGGGGTCTTCGCCGGGGCCGGCGTCACCGGGTGGCTGTATGGCTGCGACCTGGACTCCGGCCGCGAGGTCGGGCACGGCGCCGACGAGCCGGTGCCCACGGCGTCGGTGTTCAAGGTGCCGCTACTGGTGGAGTTCGCCAGGCAGGCCGACGCCGGGCTGCTGGATCCGGCCGGGCAGCTGACCGTGCCCGCGCGCGGCAGGACCGACGGGCCCACCGGGATCGCGGCCATGCTCGACGACGTCACGATGTCGCTGCGAGACCTGGCCTACCTGATGATCGCGGTCAGCGACAACGCCGCGGCGGACGCGCTGATGGCCAGGATCGGGCTCGACGCGGTGAACGCCATGCTGGCCGGTTTCGGGCTGCACGGCACCGTCGTGCGCCAGGACTGCCAGGGGTTCTCCGACAGCATGGCCGAGGACGCCGGGCACGGCTGGCCGTTCCTGGACCCGGAGGACATCGCGCGGCTGCGGGTGCTCGACCCCGAGCGCACCAACAGCAGCACGCCGCGGGAGATGGCCAGGCTGTTCGGGCTGATCTGGCGCGACGAGGCCGCCTCCGCCGAGTCGTGCGCGTGGATGCGCGCCGTGCTCGGGCTGCAGGTGTGGCCGCACCGGCTGGCCACCGGGTTCCCCTACGACGACGTGGACGTCAGCGGCAAGACGGGGACGATGCCGACGCTGCGCAACGAGGCGGGCGTGGTGGAGTACCCGGACGGCGGGCGCTACGCGGTGGCCGTCTTCACCCGCTCGTTCAGCACGGCGCTGAACCAGCCGCGCGCCGACGCGGTGATCGGCACGGCGGCGCGTATGGCGGTGGACCACCTACGCAGGTAGCTACTTATGTGGGGGGTCAGGTATGACTTTCCTGGAACCGGGCGACAGGATGGGGCTCATGGTTGCTGAAGGCGCACTGCTCTGGGAACCGACGGCCGGTGACGTCGCGCGCGCGAAACTGACCCGCTACCTGGAGTCGGTGGGTCACGCCGGCTACGCCCAGGCGTGGCAGTGGTCGATCGACGATCCGGCGGGGTTCTGGACGTCCATCTGGCGCTACTTCGACGTGATCGGTGACCTTGGTGACGGGCCCGTCATCACTGGGACGATGCCGGACGCCGAATGGTTCTCCGGAACCACGCTCAATTACGCCGAGAACGCCCTGCGCCGCGCCGACGGCACCGCGCTGGTCTTCGTCTCCGAGGACGGCACCCGCCGCGTCATGTCCCGGGCCGAGCTGCGCTCCGAGGTCGCCCGCGTGCGCGCGGGCCTCGTCCGGCTGGGTGTACGGCGGGGCGACAGGGTGGCCGGTTACCTGGGCAACGTGCCCGAGGCGCTGATCGCCTTCCTGGCCACGGCGTCGCTGGGAGCGATCTGGTCGGCGGGATCGCCCGACTTCGGCGTGCCGTCCGTCGTCGACCGGTTCAAGCAGATCGAGCCCAAGGTGCTGATCGCGGTCGACGGCTACCGCTACAACGGCAGATGGTTCGACAGGACGCAGGCCGTACAGGAGATCGCGGCCGAGCTGCCGACGCTGGTGGCCACCGTGCGGCTCGGCGCCGAGTGGGACGAGCTGAGGTCGGAGGAGGGGCCGCTGGAGTTCGAGCGGGTGCCGTTCGGGCATCCGCTGTGGATCCTGTACTCCAGCGGGACCACCGGGCTGCCCAAGCCGATCGTGCACGGGCACGGCGGGATCGTCCTGGAGCACCTGAAGTCGCTCTCCTTCCACCAGGACCTCGGCGACGGCGACGTGTTCTTCTGGTACACCACCACGGGCTGGATGATGTGGAACTACCTCATCGGCGCCCTGCTGGTGGGTGCGGTCCCCGTCCTGTACGACGGTGCGCCGAACGACCTGTGGCAGATGGCCGCCGAGGAGGGCGTCACCTACATGGGGGTGGGCGCGCCGTACATCCTGGCCTCGATGAAGGCGGGCAGTCACCCGGACGGGCTGGCGCTGAAGGGGCTCGGCTCGACCGGGTCGCCGCTGCCGCCGGAGGGGTTCGCCTGGGTGGCAGAGGCCCTGCCAGGCGTCCCGGTGGGCTCCTTCTCCGGCGGCACGGACGTGTGCACCGGGTTCGTCGGGTGGACGCCGCTGCACCCGGTGCGGGCAGGGGTCATCTCGTGCCGGTCGCTGGGGGCGGCCGTCGAGTCCTTCGACACCTCGGGCAAGCCGGTCATCGGCGAGGTGGGGGAGCTGGTGCTCACCGGCCCCATGCCGTCGATGCCGGTCATGTTCTGGAACGACCCGGGGGGCGAGCGGTACCGCGACAGCTATTTCGACGTCTATCCGGGCGTGTGGCGGCACGGCGACTGGATCAAGATCAACCCCGACGGCTCGGGCGTCATCTACGGCCGGTCCGACTCCACGCTGAACCGCGGCGGCGTCCGGATGGGCACCAGCGAGTTCTACCGGGTGGTCGAGCGGTATGAGGAGATCGCCGACAGCCTCGTGATCGACACCGGGCAGCTCGGGCAGGAGGGGCGGCTCCTGCTCTACGTCACGATGGCCGAGGGTCACGACCTGACCGATGAGCTGGCCGGCTCGCTGCGCAAGGCGCTACGCGAGGAGCTGTCTCCCCGGCACGTGCCCAACGAGATCCACGCCGTGCCCGGGATCCCGCGGACGCTGTCCGGCAAGAAGCTGGAGGTCCCGGTCCGCAAGATCCTGCTGGGCACGCCGGTCGAGGAGGCCGCCAACCCGGACGCGATGGCCAACCCCGAGGTGCTCAGGCACTTCACACCCTGATCGTGCGCAGCGCTGCGCCCCACGAGACCAGCTGGTCGAGCATCGCGCTGGCCTGCTGGTCGTACTTCTCGCCGGGAGCCGCCACCTCCTCCAGCGGGAGCGCCACCGAGAGCTGGACGTCGGCCACCTTGACCATGCCGAGCACCTGGCGCAGGTGCTCGGCCGCCCTGACGCCGCCGTTCACGCCGTAGCCCACCACCGCGGCCGCCTTGTCGTGCCACTCGGCGAACAGGAAGTCGATCGCGTCCTTCAGCGCGCCGGGGAAGGAGTGGTTGTACTCGGGGGTGACGAAGACGTAGGCGTCGAACTCGGCGATCCGGTCCGACCATGCCTTGGTGTGCCGGTTCGCGTACTGGCCGAGGGCGGCGGGCAGCTCCTCGTCCAGGTGCGGGAGTGCGAAGTCCTTCAGATCGACCAGCTCGTACTCCGCGTCGTCGCGCTTGACCGCCAGGTCGTGGATCCAGCGGGCCACGGTCTCTCCCGTGCGGCCCGGGCGGGTGCTGCCGATGACGATGCCTACCTTGATCATGCCAACCCCTTAATGATGATTTTTCCTCTGATCTGGCCGGATTCCGCTCGTGCGTGGATTTCCGGGAGATCGGGCAAGGTGTGTGTTTCGGTGATGTCGACCCGGACCAGGCCCGCGTCGATCAGCCCGACCAGCTCGGCCAGCTGACCCGGGTCGTTGCGGGCCACGAAGTGGGTGGCCCCCTCGCCCGGATGAGTGATCGTGACGACCCGGTCGCCGAGCATCGGCGGGTCCGCGGGCGCCAGGTTGAGCACCACGTCGTTGCCGCCCGGCAGCGGCCGGCTGGTGTGGTCGACGATCTCGTCGGCGCCCAGCGCCTCGACCGCCGCCGCGCTGCGCGGGCTCGCGGTCGCCACGACCGTGGCGCCCGCGTGCTTGGCCAGCTGGACCGCGAACATGCCCACGCCACCGCCTGCCCCCACGATCAGCACCCGCTCGCCCGGCCGCACCTCGGCCTGCTCGAACACGGCCTGCCAGGCGGTGAGCCCGGCCACCGGGATCGCCGCCGCGTGCTCAAGCGGGATGCCCTTGGGCGCCGCCACGAGCTTGTCCTCCGGCACGACGGCGTATCCGGCCGCCGCGCCGCCGGTCAGCGCGATCACCGGCTCGCCGGTGGCGACGACGGTGCCTGCCACGTCCCAGCCCAGGGTGTGCGGGAACGTGACGGGCATGAACCCCCGGCGGAAGCCGATCTCCGACGGGTTGAACGAGGTGGCGGCGACCTTGACGAGCACCTCGCCGGGTCCTGGCACCGGGATCGGCACCCGGTCAATGGTGATCACGGACGGCTCACCGTACTCGTGAATGCGGGCTGCGAACATCATGAGCTCCACCGTAGGTCGTGGTGGAGAGACATCCAATGCGCCAGAAGCTGCACTTTATACGCCAGAGTCTCAGGGCATAGACTCAGCCCGTGGACACGCTAAGCGAGGTCATCGCCATCACGCGCACCGGGAAGCCGCGCTCCGCCCGCGTCGAGTGGCGCGCGCCGTGGGGGCAGCGCTTCGGCGCGGCGCCCGGCTCGATGGGGTTCCAGGTGGTGCTGCAGGGTTCGTGCTGGCTCATCCCGGGCGAGGGGGAGCCGATCCAACTGGGCGTGGGCGACGTGGTGTTCTTCCCGCACGGCGACGAGGTAGCCCTGGCCGACTCGCCGTCGACGCCGCTGCCCGCGCCCGCCTGCGACCCGCTGCAGGACCACGAGCTGTTCACCACCGCCTCCATGGCAGGCACCGGACCGGTCACGGTCACGCTGTGCGGGGGCTACCGGCTCGACCGGGCACGCATCCACCCGATACTGACCGGCCTGCCCGGGCTGATCCACCTGCCCGCCAGGCTCGGGCACCACCCGGAGCTGCGCGCGGCCATCGAGTTGCTCGCCGCCGAGATCGAGAACCCCCGCCTGGGCGCCGACACCGTCGTGTCGTCGCTGCTCGACACCCTGCTGCTGTACATCCTGCGCGCCTACATCGAGCAGGGGCCCGAGCCGTGCGACGCCCACGGCTGGGCCGCCGCGCTGGCCGACGACGCGATCAGCGCCGCGCTCGACGCCATGCACCGCGAGCCGGCCCACCCGTGGACCGTCGAATCCCTGGGCGCCCGCGCCGGGCTGTCGCGCGCCGCCTTCGCCCGCCGCTTCAGCTCGCTGATCGGGCAGCCGCCGCTGTCGTACCTGACCTGGTGGCGCCTGGCCATGGCCGGGCGGCTGCTGTGCGAGTCCGACGCGCCGCTGGGCGAGATCGCCGCGCGCGTCGGCTACGGCTCGGAGTTCGCCTTCGCCAACGCCTTCAAGCGCGAGTACGGCACGGCCCCCGGCCGATACCGCCGGGCGTCATCCCCAGCCGTGGACCCGCACCTGCACGTTCTCGCACGGGCCTTCTGAAGTCCCTTCAGGAGGTCAGGCCGAAGAGGGGGAGGCAGCGCTGCAGGTTGTGGATCTCGATGCCGGGCGTGCGGTGCCAGTCGTCGCGCAGCAGGCGGAAGCGTTGGGTGGTGACGGCCTTGCCCTGGCGGTTGTCGAGCTGCACGCCGTCCTCCCGGTAGCCGAGCTTCCTGGTGACCGCGAGCGAGGCCGGGTTGTCCACGAACGCGGCCGTGATGGCCTGCTCGGCGCCCAGCCCCTCGAACGCCAGGTGCAGCACGGCCGTGCGCATCTCGGTGCCGAGGCCCTTGCCCTGGAACCGCCGCCCGAGCCAGGAGCCGGTGGCGACCTCCCGCCTCACCGGGAAGTCCGTGGCCTCGATCGCCTGGGTGCCGACCACCTGGCCCTCGAAGACGACCACGAAATCGATGCTCCAGCCCGCCGGCGAGAAGCCTCCCCACTGGCGGAACTGGTACTGCAGGGTGGCCCTGGCCCGGTCTTCCGGCTCGGCGTCCGTCCACGGCACCGCGAACGGCATGAACCCGTCGTCGTGCACCCCTTCGGCGGCCCGGTCGCCGAGCTCGTCCAGGTCCTCGAGAGACGGGTAACGCAGCTCGAGGCGCGATGTGGTGATCGACAGGTCGGTGAGAGGCCAGTGACGCATGGTCCCGAATAATCCCAGCCCGACCATCGCCCAGGAAACCGGTTATCTACACACCCTGGGGGAGGCGGAAGAGCCGGTCGGGGTCGTAGGTGGACTTGACCTCGGCCAGGCGGCCCGCGTTCGGCCCGTAGTACTGGGCCCGCCAGTCCGTCAGGTCCGGGTCGATGTAGTTGACGTAGGCGTGGTCACCCAGGTGGGTGCGCATCGTCGCGTGGATGGCCCGCAGCCACGTCCTGTCGGAGCCGTCGGCGTAGTACTGGACGCTGAACAGCGCCGCCCGGTGCGGGAACGCCGTGGCGTCGGGCTTGACCCGCCCGACGGCCCCGCCGAGCGCGTCGAGCAGCACCGAGTGCCTGCCGCCCTGCGCCACCCCCGCGACTAACGCGTTCACCGCCTTGTCCGGCATCGGGCGGTAGGCCATGTGCGACTTGGCGACGAACGCCTCGCGGGTGATCTGCTTACAGCGTTCCACAGAAAGCGTGGCGCACCCGGCCATCACCATCATCGCGTGCTGGTAGGACGATCCCGCCACGTATCGGGACGAGCTCGCGCCCAGCTTGGCGGACAGCGGCGCGAGCAGCCGGTTGAGCGCGTCCTTGCCGCCCAGGTAGAGGCCGCCGATCTGGACGTACAGCCCGTTCCTGTCGCGGCCCAGGTGCAGCGTGGACCACAGCTCGTCGGGCGCGTCCGGCGCCCACGACTGCCAGACCTTGACCGCGGCCGCCGCCTTGGCCCACGGCCAGCGCAGGAAGAACACGCTGACGTCGCGGATCGGGTGGGTGCGGAAGGTGAAGGAGGTGACCACGCCGAAGTTGCCGCCGCCCCCGCCGCGGCACGCCCAGAACAGCCCCGCGTGGTGCGTGGCGTCGCAGGTCAGCACCCGCCCGTCCGCGGTGACGATCTGCACCGACTCCAGCGCGTCGCAGGTCAGCCCGTACTTGCGGGACACCACCCCGATCCCGCCGCCCAGCGTCAACCCGCCCACCCCGACCGTCGGGCAGGACCCGGCCGGGATGCTCACGCCGTGCGCGGCCAGCCGGTCGTAGACGTCGACCAGCTTGGCGCCCGCCCCGATCGTGGCCCGCCCTGCCGAGTAGCCGATCGAGTTCATCCGCGACACGTCGATGACCAGCCCCGTCCCGGTCGACCATCCGGCGTAGGAGTGCCCTCCGGACCGCGCCGTCACCGGGATCCTGGCGTTCCGCACGAAGTTCACGCACGCCGCGACGTCCGCCGCGCTCGTCACGTAGGCCACCCCGCCCGGCCGCACGCGATCGTAGGTGGGATTGAACAACCGCCGCGCCCGGTCGTACCCCGAGTCGCCGGGCAGCACCAGCGACCCCGCCAGCCGCCGCCGCAGCCCCGTCCAGTCGGCCGGCGGCGACCCCGCGGCCGTCCCCAGCAAGCCCCCGCCGATCAGCGGCACCATCCCAGCAACGCGCAGGAACTCCCGACGGCGCATGACATCTCCCCGGCCTAGTGATCAACCGACCGTTGAGACGCCGCCACACCCCCGCTGGTTCGTCACAGTCCTGTCACTTCCTCCCGCCTTGGGCCCCCACGACGTACGGCGAGCTCCTTCAACTCGTGTAGAAGGACGGCGGACTGTCGGATAGATGCCGCGATCGCGCAAGTTGCCGAAGCTGACCAGTGATTCAGCCGTGACCAGGTGGAAATATTGCGATAACGGCTTCGTAACAGCCCATCTACACGTGTTGCTACCGAGCGCCCGTCCGGCCAATGCTGTCCGTCAACACGAGTAGATGGGGATCCCCGCAGTGGTCACTCGCCGAGATGTAGCCCGCCTCGCCGGCACCTCAGAGGCCGTGGTGAGCTATGTCCTCAACAACGGCCCGCGCAACGTCGCTCCGCAGACGAAGGAGCGCGTGCTGCGCGCCATCGACGAGCTCGGCTATCGGCCGAACGCCGTGGCGCGCTCGCTGCGCACCAGCCGTACGCACACGATCGGCCTGGTCGTGCCCGACAACGCCAACCCGTTCTTCGCCGAGCTCGCCCGCGAGATCGAGGACGTGGCCTTCCAGCACGGCCTGACGCTGCTGCTCGGCAACGCGATGGACGACGACGAGCGGGAGGCCGCCTACGTGCGGACCCTGATCGACCGCCAGGTCGACGGGCTCATCCTGATCCCCGCGCACGGCGCGCGGACCTGGCGCGCGGTGCTGGCCGCCTCCGGGCTGCCGTGCATCGTGCTCGACCGCGAGCTCGACGAGGTGCCCGCCAGCCACCTGCTCATCGACAACGAGAGCGGCGCCCACCAGGCCACCACCCACCTGCTCGCGCACGGCCGCCGCCGGATCGGCTGCGTGGCCGGCCCCAAGGACATCCACCCCACCGTCGACCGTGTCGCCGGCTGGGTCCGCGCGCTGACCGAGGTCGGCCTCGACCCCGCCGACATGCCCCTGGCTCACGGCCCGTTCGGGCGCCGGCAGGGCTACCTCAGCGGGCGCGACCTGCTGAGCAGGGAGAACCGCCCGCACGCGCTGTTCGTGACCAGCGACGAGCAGGCCATCGGCGTCATGCGCGCCGCCGCCGAGCTGGGCCTGGCCGTTCCTGGCGACGTGGCCATCTGCTCCTTCGACGGCATCGCGGCCAGCTCCTTCACCGTGCCCGCGCTGACCACGATGCGCCAGCCGTTCGAGCAGCTCGGCCGCCAGTCGGTGGAGCTGCTGCTCCGCCAGATCACCGACCAGTCCGCGGGCGAGCGGGTGACTCTCCCCGCCCAGCTCGTACGGCGCGGCAGCTGCGGCTGCCCCGACCCCGTGGGCGGCCTCGACGAGGAGGACGTGCCCGGTGCGTCCTGACGGCCTCTGGCACCCGCGGCTGCTGCACATCCTGGCCGCCGCCGGTCACACCGACCTGATCGTGGTCGCCGACCCCGGCCTGCCGATCCCGCCCGGCGTCGAGACGGTCGACCTGGTGTGGCGGCGGGGCGAACCCCCGATCCTCCCCGTCGTCGAGGCGATCCGCGCCGAGCTGGTCGTCGAGCGCCTCATCGTGGCCAAGGAGGCGCCGGACACCTTCTTCCCCGAGGCGAAGCGCATTCCGCACGAGCAGCTGAAGCACCTGACCCGGCAGGCCCGGGTGATCGTGCGCACCGGCGAGGCCACGCCGTACGCGAACGTCGTCCTCCGCGCCGGCGTGCCTTTCTGAAACCCCCGAAGGAGAAAGCATGAAGAAGCAGATCATCGCTGTCGCCGGGCTGGCGCTCGCGCTGACCGCCTGCGGCAAGGAGGGCGGCACGGTCTCCTCCGCCGCGCCGGCCAAGCCCGGGGAGAAGCCCACGGTCTGCCTGGTGATGAAGTCCCTGGCCAACGAGTTCTTCCAGGACATGCAGAAGGGCGCCGAGGCGCACGCCAAGCAGCGTGGCGACCTGAACCTGCAGGTCGTCGGCATCCAGAACGAGACCGACATCGACAACCAGGTCGCCGCGGTCGAGAAGTGCGTCACGCAGCAGGCCAAGGCCATCGTGATCGCCCCCGCCGACTCCCGCGCCCTGATCGCCCCGCTCAAGCGGGCCTCCGACGCCGGGGTGAAGGTCGTCAACATCGACGTCCAGCTCGACGAGGGCGCGCTCAAGAGCGCCGGGATCTACGACAAGGTGCCCTTCGTCGGCCCCGACAACCGTGACGGCGCCAAGCAGTCGGGCACGGAGCTGGCCAAGGCGCTCGGCAAGGACGCCGAGGTGGTCATCCTCACCGGCAACCCGGGCGCGGCCAACGCCACCCAGCGCCAGACCGGGTTCGAGGACGCGGTCAAGGAGGGCGGGCTGAAGCTCGTCGACACCAAGACCGCCCACTGGGAGACCAACGAGGCGCACACCGTCGTCAGCAACATGCTCACCGCCAACCCCGGCATCAAGGGCGTGCTGGCCAGCAACGACAACATGGCGCTCGGCGCGATCAAGGCCATCGAGGAGCAGGGCAAGAGCGGCCAGATCAAGATCGCCTCGTTCGACGACATCCCGGCCATCCAGCAGTACGTCAAGGACGGCTCGGTCGTGGCCACGCTCGACCAGTTCGGCGCCCAGCAGGCCGCCAACGGCATCGACTACGCGATGAAGATGATCGGCGGGCAGACGTTCTCCGGCTGGCAGAAGACCGACATCAAGCTCATCACCAAGGACAACGTCGGATGATCAAGGCCGAGGGCCTTGTCAAGCGCTTCCCTGGCGTGGTGGCGCTCGACGGGGCCGACCTGGAGCTGCGTCCGGGCGAGATCCACGCGCTCGTGGGCGAGAACGGCGCGGGCAAGTCCACGCTGGTGCGCACGCTGGCCGGGATCCACACCCCGGACGCGGGCTCGATGACCGTCGACGGCAGGCCCTACCGGCCGGCCGGCGCGGCCGACGGGCTGGCGGCCGGGATCCAGGTGGTGCACCAGGAGCTGGCGCTGCTGCCGTACCTGACCGTGGCGGAGAACCTGTTCCTCAAGCGGCTGCCGCGCCGGGCGGGCATCGTCGACCGGCGCAGGCTGCGGACGGACGCGGCGGCCCTGCTGCAGCAGATCGGCCTCGAGGTCTCGCCCGACACGCCCGTCGAGCGGCTGGGGCTGGCGCAGATGCAGCTGGTCGAGATCGCCAAGGGGCTGTCGGGCGAGGCCAAGGTCCTGATCATGGACGAGCCCACGGCGTCGCTGACGTCGCGGGAGTCCGGCAGGCTCTTCGGGATCCTGCGCGATTTAGCGTCACGTGGGGTGGCGATCCTCTACATCTCCCACCATCTGGAGGAGATCCTGGAGATCGCCGACCAGGTCACCGTCATGCGGAACGGACGAACCGTCAAGACCATGCCCATGGCCGGGGTCGGCGCCGCCGACCTGGTCCGGTTGATGGTCGGCCGCGACCTGGAGCAGGAGTATCCCCCCAAGCCCGCCACCTCCCTGGGCGACGAGGCGCTGCGCGTCGACGACCTGCGCGTGCGGGGCTTCAGCCATCCGCTGAGCTTCTCGGTCCGCAAGGGGGAGGTCCTGGGCATCGCCGGTCTCGTCGGCTCAGGCCGTACGGAGGCCATGCGAGCCCTCTTCGGAGCGGATCCCGCCATTTCGGGAAGTGTGACCTTGTACGGCAAGCGGCTGGCGATCCGCCACCCGCGGGACGCGGTGCGGCGTGGCATCAGCCTGCTCACCGAGGACCGCAAGTCACAGGGCCTGGTCCTGGACCTGCCCATCGCCGCCAACGTCACGCTCGCCAAACTCCGCGGCGCCCTGCTGAACTTCGCCCGCGAGCGGAACGTCGCCCAGGACCTCGGGAACCGGCTGCGGCTGAAGTCGGCCGGGGTGACCCAGGACGTACGGACCCTGTCGGGCGGTAACCAGCAGAAGGTCGTCCTGGCCAAATGGCTGCACGCGGGCTCGGACGTCCTCATCGTGGACGAACCGACCCGGGGCATCGACGTCGGGGCGAAGTACGAGATCCACGAGCTCCTGCTCGACCTGGCCAAGGACGGCAAGGCGCTCATCGTGGTCTCCTCCGACCTGCCCGAGCTGATGGGCGTGTGCGACCGGATCCTCGTCTTCTCCCGCGGCGAGATCGCCGGCTCGATGGACCGGGCCGACTTCGACGCCGAACGCATCCTGACTCTGGCCTACTCCCGCTATCTCAAGAACGGTGACGAATAAATGATCAAGAGGATGGTCCTGGGGGAGGCCGGGATCGGCGTGGCGCTGGTGCTGCTCGCCGCCATCTTCGTGGCCGTGGCCCCCAACTTCGCCACGGAGCAGAACCTGCGCAACATCATGACCCAGATCACCCTGAACACGGTGCTCGCGGTGGGCATGACGTTCGTGATCCTGGTCGGCGGCATCGACCTGTCGGTCGGATCGTCGATGGCGCTGTGCGCGGTGGTCTCGGGCACCTTCATGGCGGGCTCGGGTTCCGTCGTCATGCTGCTGGGCGGGATCCTGCTCGGGATCGTCGTGGGCGGCGTGGTCGGGTTCGTCAACGGGTTCGTCTCGGAACAGTGGCGGGTGCCGTCGTTCATCGTCACGCTGGCCATGCTGAACGTGGCCCGCGGCGCGGCCGAGCGCTACACGGACGCGGCCACGATCTACAACCTGCCGTCGGCGTTCAACGACTTCGGCACGATCACCCTGCTCGGCATCCCGGCGGTCTTCTGGGTCGCCGTGCTGCTCGCGGCCGTCGGCTGGTTCGTCCTGTCGCGTACGGTCTTCGGCCGCCTCGTCTACGCCATCGGCAACAACGAGGAGGCGGTCCGCCTCTCGGGACACAAGACGTCCCGCGTCAAGATCGCCTGCTTCGTCATCGCCGGGTTCACGGTCGGCGTGGCGGCGCTGCTCTACATGGCCCGGCTCAACATCGCCAGCCCCATCCTCGGCCAGGGCTACGAGCTCAACGCCATCGCCGCGGTGGTCATCGGCGGTGCCTCCCTCATGGGCGGCCGCGGCTCCATGATCGGGACCTTCCTCGGCGCCTGCCTCCTCGGCGTGCTCACCAACGGCCTGCTGCTGATGGGCGTCTCGGACTTCGAACGCCAGATCATCACCGGCCTGGTCATCCTCATCGCGGTCGTCCTGGACGCCTACCGCCTCCGCCTGGCCCGCCGCCTGGCCATCACCCAACCCGCCTGACGCCAAAGTCCTCGATCACGGGATCTGCTGGAGGACGGCGGCGGCGTGTTTGAGGTCGGTGGGTGAGACGAGGGTGGCCGTGAGGACGGCGGCCGAGGTGATGGCGACCGCCACGGCGAGGGCGGGTTTGTGGCGGCGTCCGGATGTGGGGGCCGCCGCTGGGAGTGTGGGGGTCGGTAGCGGAGGGAGGGCCTCGAGTTCGGTCCTGAGGGTGGTCCAGGAGTGGGATTCCTGGTGCCCCAGGCCGCAGGCCCTCAGGTAGGCCACCAGGAGGGGCTCGTGCGGGACGCGGTTGCGGCTGAGCATGGTGGCGATCGCCGCCGGGGGGAGCGAGTCGCCGATCGCGTCGGCGCGGCGTTCCAGCTGCCGGAAGCTGAGGCCTGACCAGGCTTTGAGCCGGCGCAGGTCGGCCACGAAGGTCGCCTCGTCGACGGCCGCGGACGGCGTCGGTGGCGGCGTGTTGTGCATGGACTCCCCCGATGTGGTGCTGCGGGTGCACGGTGCCCCCGTACGACCTCGAACGCGCAAACATCTTGATCGGGTTCCTGAGTGGTGGTCAACGCCGTTCCGTACTACGTAAGGACTTCCGGTGGCCACGGGAGCGCTTGATAGCCCCGCAAAGCGGCGCGCCGTACGAAGAGCTCGGGCGTGGCTAGAGTGCCGGGATGAGCGAAGATCGGGTGGTCGTGGTGACCGGCGTGAGCCGGCGGATCGGGATCGGATTCGCGATCGCCAGGGAGTTCCTGGCCACCGGCGCCAGGGTGCTGGTGCAGTCGTGGACGCCGCACGACGCCGAGCAGCCGTGGGGCGCCGATCCGGCGGGCATGGCGGGGGTGCTCCGCGAGCTGGGCGACGTGGAGCATGTGGAGGCGGACTTCGAGGACCCGGAGGCGCCCGCGCGGGTGATCGAGCGGGCGGTCGACCGGTTCGGGCACGTGGACGTGGTGGTCGCCAACCACGCGCGCAGCTCCACGCAGTCGCTGGCCGAGCTGACGGCGCGGGAGCTCGACCGCTGCTGGGCGGTGAACGCGCGGGCCAGCGCGCTGCTGACCCAGGCCTTCGCTGCCCGGCACGACGACACGCGCCCCGGCGGCCGGGTGATCCTGTTCACCTCCGGGCAGCACCTGGGGCCGATGCCGGGCGAGCTGCCGTACGCCATCAGCAAGGGCGCGATCCAGCAGATGACGCTGAGCCTGGCCGACGCGCTGATCGACCGCGGCATCACCGTCAACGCCGTGAACCCTGGCCCCGTCGACACCGGGTGGGCCACGCCCGAGATCAACGCCTTGGTCGCCAATGCCCTCCCCGCGGGGCGCTGGCACGCGCCCGAGGAGGTGGCCAAGGTGGTGCGCTGGCTCGCCTCGGACGAGGCCGCCTGGGTCACCGGCCAGGTGATCAACGCCGAGGGCGGCTTCCGCCGCTGGGTCAAGTGACACCGGACCCCACGAGACGCAGCGGGCTCGCCGGAGCGGGAGTTCCGTCGGTCCTGGCCAGGCGGAGCGCCAGGGCGGGGCACATCTCGACCGCCCGGCGGGCCTCCTTGGCCATCCAGGCGGGCACGGCCCTGAACGAGGGGAACCCGTAGGCGTCCAGGTCGACGAACTCCGGCAGCAGGTGCGCGCACAGCCCGTGCCCCTCGCACCGGGTCCAGTCCACGTCCAGCCGGTACTCGGGCTCCTCCTCCGCCTCCGGCAGCGGCAGTACCCCGCGGATGGGCCGCCCGCACGAGCCGTGCTCCAGGTGGAGCGCGATGTCGGTGTCGAAGGCGTCCAGCGCCGACAGCACGAACCTGGCGGTCCCGTCGGGATGGAAGCACGCGCCACGCCGCTCGATGGCCCGTACGGCACGCCGTACGGAATCCGTCGAACCGGAGCCCTCGGTCAGGGCGCGCAGCGTGCGGGCGAGCTCGGGCAGGCCGAGCCGGCACGGGCCGCACTGGCCCGAGGACTGGGCGGCCAGGTAGGCGGCCACCCGCGCGGCCTCGCCGATGGGGCAGGTGGACTCGCCGAGCGGCACCACGATCCCGGCACCGAGGCTGCCTCCGGCCAGGCGCAGGCCTTCGCGGGAGAGCTCGGTGGCGACCGCCGTCGCAGCGGAGAGCCAGGCGCCGTGGTAGCCGCCGACCAGCACGCCGTCGCCGATCTCCGCCTCGCACAGGTCGAGCACGTCGGCCAGCGGGGTGCCGGACGGCGCCTCCACGACCGCCGACCCGGCCACGCTGAACAGCAGCGTGCCAGGCTCGCGCTCGGTGCCGACCTCGGCGTAGCCGGCGGCGCCCAGCTCGGCCAGGATGGCGAGCTGGGCGAAGGTCTCGGCGTTCGACAGCAGCGTGGGCAGCCCGTCGACGCCGCTCTCGCTGGCGCGGCGCTTGCGGCCAGGCGGCACCGCCTCGAGCCCGTTGACGCCGCGCACCAGCGCGCCGCCCTCGCCGGTGATGAAGCGCTCGGGCACGCCCACCACGCGGATGCTGATGCGGCTCTCCGAGGCGCCGGCGATGTTGGCGGCGCGGCGCTCGGCCACGGCGGCCGCGATCGACGCCTCGCCCACCTCGCCCTCGGCCGTGGCGACCACGACCTCCTTGGCGCGCAGCGCCTCGGCGGCCAGCAGCGCGCCGTCCAGCACCAGATGCGGCGTGCGGATCAGCAGCATCGCGTCCTTGGCGCTGGCCGGCTCGCCCTCGGCCGCGTTCACCAGCACGACGCGCTCGCGCGAGCCGGAGGCCTCGGCGACGGCGCGCAGTTTGCGCGCGAACGGGAACGCCGCGCCGCCCCGTCCGCGCAGATCCACCTCATCGACCTGGGCGATGAGGGTGTCCAGGTCACGCGGCACGGGCTCGCCGTGCAGCGTGCGGTGCGCCGGCAGATCGAGCCTGCGGCAGTGGTCGAGCCCGGCGGTCAGCCGGGCGGGTCCGATCCGCAGCACGTGCGGCACCGTGTGGGGGATCATCCGGCCCTCCTGAGCTTGCGTCGCGCCTCGTCCAGGCTCACCGGCGCCTCGACCTGCGGCTCGGCCGCCACCGCCGCTGTCACGAGCGGTGCCTCCACGGGCTCGGGTACGGCCGGCGGCCGCAGCATCGTGGCCCACACCCGGACCAGCAGCGCGGAACCCACCGCGGCCAGGCAGGCCACGTACGACCAGGCCACCCACGCCGCCGGGGGACGGCCCGCGGTCAGCCCGTGCAGGATCGACACCGGCCAGGCCAGGTAGGCGGCGGCGTGCATGGCCCGCCACACCCAGGGCAGCCTGGCCGTGGCGAAACGCCCCCGCACGATCCCGGTCACCAGCACCGCGATCATCAGATCGGAGGCGATCGCGCCCAGCCCCACCCAGATCCCGGACACCGGGACGACCGCGGCGGCGGCGGGCGCGTGCCCGAGCACGATCATCAGCGTGATGTGGCCGGTCAGGAATCCCACCCCGGCCACCGCGGCCGCCCGGTGCGCGAGCTGCGCCCTGACCCGGTTACCCGGCGACAGGAAGACCCGCTCGCTGGTCAGCAGCCCGAGCGCGACCGTCGCGGTCAGCGTGACCAGGGTGAAGACGCCCATGTAGAACTCGAGGAAGCCGAGCCCGCGGCCGAGCAGCGCCAGCCCGGGATCCGTCCTGGTCAGCGCGAAGGCTGACAGCAGCAGCGCGGTACCGGCGGCGCTCGCCCCGAGGCGGACGTTCCTGGAGTCCAGCCTCGACGGGGCATGCCGGGGATGTCGTCTGTGGAGCATCGATTCCTCCCAGTGTCGGGTTGAGGGTGCGACTCGGGAGCGAATCGGGTCACTAGCAGCGGCGGCCGCGGTTGATGCAGCTCACCACGAACGCCATCAGGCGGTCGGGCATCACGTTGGCGAAGTCCGCGTGGTCGGTGACCGGGTTGTGCTTCTGCTCGGGGAAGGCGTCCACCGCGAACGACGGACCCTGCGGCACCGAGTAGGTGAGGATCATCCGCAGCTGCGGCACCGCCTTGGTGCCCTGCGGGCAGGCGCCGTCCTGGCCGGGGAAGACGATGTGCGTGCGGTGGTTGGCACTGTCGGTGTTCTGCCCGTCCCAGCAGCTCGGGAAGTCCAGGATCCGGACGACCCTGCTGAAGCGCGGGCACAGCGGATACTTGGTGCCGGTGATCCGGTTGCCGAACCCGGTGCACGTCCACTGGGCGCGGGCGTTGGCTCCGCCGTTCGTGCCGGCCTTGGCGTCACCGGTGATGATCCGCAGGAAGCGCGGCATCGGGCTCACCTTGCCCGCCGGGTTGCCGCGGAACAGCAGCGTCACCGAGCGGGCGCGGAGCACCTGGCCCACGTTGCCGTCCTGGTCGCCGAGGTTGGCGTCGATCTTCCTGTCCCTCAGCACCGGCCAGAAGTAGGTGGACCTGTCGCCGAAGCGGCAGGTCGTCCCGGCCGCGGCCAGGCTCTCGTCGGTGGAGAAGCCGTTGGTCGACAGGTTGCCCACGTAGTCGTGCAGGTGATGGGCGCCGTTGCTGACGCCGGGCGCGACGATGAAGTTGTCGGGGTTGTTGTGCCCGTTCTGGTTCGTCCCGCAGGCCGAGACGAACGAGCCGCGCGACCCGTTACGCCCGATCTGCACGCCGGTGTTGACGGGCGGCACCTGCCGGATGTCGATGAAGTCCGTGACGAACGGCCCCAGGTCCTTGCACTCGTCGCCGTGATCGGCCGTCTGCGTGGGGGTGGCCGTCGCGGATCGCGTCGGCGTGGCGGTCTGCGTCGGTTGCCTCCTGCGCTCGCGCGTCGGGCTCGGGCTCGGCTCGTCGCTGGGTTCGGCCGTCTCGGTGGGCTCCGCGGTCCTGGTACGGCTCGCCGTACCGGAAGGCGTCGGCTCGGCCGAGCCGGAGGGCGCCGGGGTGGGCGCGAGGACCATCCGGCCGCCGAAGCGGGGCGCGGCGACGGCCCTGCCGCCTCCGGAGCCCTGATCCTCGATCCCCTGGTCCTGGGGTGCCTGGTCCTGGTTGGTCGGATCCTGGCCATTCGGATCCTGGTTGTTCGGGTCCTGGCCGTTCGCGTCCTGCGTGGCGCGGCTCTTGGCCGCCTGCTCGCCCTGGGTGGCGGGGTCGCAGTGGTCCGCGCGGGCCGGGCCCGCGCCGATGACGGCCGCGGACACCAGCCCGCCGGCCGTCACGGCCAGCGCGGTCATGGCCGCGGCCAGGCGTCTCGATCTCCTCATGGTTGTCTCCTCGAATCGACCGCCGTGGCGGCGGGTGGAACGGGGGAGGGCGAGGGAGGTTCGGGTAACTGGGAGTAGTCGACCAGTCCGGTGGACTCCAGCAGCGTCATGTGTTTCTGGACGACGACGACGGCCTGCTGGGCGAACTTCCTGATCTCGTCGTTGCGCGTGCCGGCACGGACCTCGGCCACGACCGCGAAGACCTTCCCGTGCGCGGCGCGCAGCAGGTTGGCGAAGTCGCGGTCGAAGTCCGCGCCGCTCTCCGCGGACAGCTGCGCCATCCAGCGCTGCTGGTCCGCGTTGGGCTGGTCGGGCAGCGGGACGCCGAGGCGGGCGGCGACCTCCCTGGTCGCCTTGTCCAGCTTCTGGTGGTCCTGCATGATGATCGCCCCGACCTCCCTGACCCGCCGGCTCTCCCCGCGGGTCTGGGCCCATTCGCCGGTGGGCATCTCCCACAGGCCGGCCTGCCGTACGCGGATCAGGAAGTCGCGGTCGGCGGGGCCGAGCGGGCCCGAGGGTGTGGTGGTCCACTCGGCTGACGCCGGCGCACTCGTCGTCGGCATCACCAGCAGCACCGTCACGGTGGCCGCGGCGACGAAGCCGCCGAGGATCATCAGCTCACCGCGGAGAAGCCACCTGAGCGCAGGAGCTCGCCGGGGGAGAGCGCGCGAAGCGATGCCACTGACTGGCGAAGCGGGCGCGACCATTCGACGCTGCATGATCAGGGATACGCGGGCCTGTGGGGGCGGGTTCATCCCATGGGGCTAGATAGTCAGAAATGACTGGAGTTATCGGAGTGACTACCGGAGTGATAACGAAGGTGTAAAGATGTGCCCCGTGCTAGGTCACCTCGACGGCAGGTTCGAGAGTGCGGATGCCGAGGCGGAGCAACGCATCGCGCTGCTCTACCAGGAGTTCGGCGGCCCTCTGCTGCGCCACGTACGCAAGTCGACCGGTAACGATCTTCAGTGGGCCGAGGACGTCGTCCAGGAGACGATCGTCCGGGCCTGGCGTCACTCGGCAAGACTGCAATGGGAACCGGGCCTCATCTGGGCGTGGCTGCTCACCGTGGCCCGCCGCATCGTGATCGATGGACGCCGCCGTAGGAGCGTTCGGCCGCACGAGGTCGAACCACCCGAGGTGGACACCATCGCCGTGCCCGACGGGTCGGAGCGCGCGTTATCGGCGATCGTGGTCGCCGAGGCGCTGCGGAGCCTGTCGGAAGAACACCGTGAAGTCATTGAGCAGACTTACCTTCGGGACCGTACGATAAATGAAGCGGCGGAGATTCTGGGGATCCCGCCCGGCACGGTCAAGTCCAGGCTCTACTACGGAATACGGGCGCTGCGCGCACTGCTGCGTGACAAGGGGGTAGCCGGCTGATGCACGAGGAGGTGGCCGCCTACGTTCTCGGTGTCCTGGACGAGCAGGACCACGAGGCGTTCGAGCGCCATCTCGACGGATGCCCGGAGTGCCAGGCGCAGCTCAAGGAACTGGGCGAGGTTCCCGTCAGTCTCGACGGGCTGAAGCATTCCCCCACCGCCTCCGAAGACTCGCATTAATTGACGATCGCGGTCTTTTCGGGTGGTATCGGTACGGCGAGGCGTACATCCGGTCAATGGAGACCGGGTGATTGGGGGAGGTGCTCCGGTTGGGGGTCAACGGTGAAGCTGCCGTCCCCCGAGATCGGCAGTTCGGCGAGGAAGGCGGCCGGTTGTCCTACGGCGGCTATCTCAGGCTGCCCGAACTGCTCGAGCAGCAGCGACCGCAGTCGGAGGCCCCGGACGAGCTGCTGTTCATCACCATCCACCAGGTCTACGAGCTCTGGTTCAAGCTGCTGCTGCACGAACTGGAGAGCGCTCGCGAGGCGATGTTCGCCGGTGAACTGTGGCAGGCCAGGCATCTGTTCCAGCGCGTACACGCGGTGGAGAGGGTCCTGGTCGAGCAGGTCGAGGTCCTGGAGACGATGACGCCGCAGGACTTCCTGGCCTTCCGCAACAAGCTGGCTCCCGCCAGCGGGTTCCAGTCGGTCCAGTTCCGCGAGCTGGAGTTCCTGTCGGGGCTGAAGGACCCGGCCTTCCTCGTCAGGCTCAGGGACGCCAGCGACACCGAACTCGCCAGGCTGCGCCGGCGCCTGGACGAGCCCACCCTGTGGGATGCTTATCTCACCGCCCTCTCCCAGCGTGGCCTGGCGGTCTCCGACGAGGAGATCATGGCCTCGCTGCTGGCCGTGGCGAGGGACCGCCGGTCGTACGACGACCTGTGGCAACTGGCCGAAGACCTGTTGGACCACGACGAGGCCGCCGCGGAGTGGCGGCTGCGCCACGTCCAGATGGTCGAGCGGCAGATCGGTACCAAGTCGGGCACCGGCGGCTCGACGGGCGCCCCCTACCTGCGTGGTAGAACGCGCCTCCACTATTTCCCCCTGCTATGGGAACTAAGGGCCTGGCTATGAATAAAACCGGCAAACCCTCACAAAGGAGTGAGAGCGACATGCCCCTCGATGAGGCCAAGGACGAGCTGCTCCAGCGAGCCGCCCAGACATGCGCCGTAAGTGACCACGTGAACCCCGAGGACGCGCTGTCCTTCCTGCGGATCTACTACCGGCATGTCGCCCCAGAGGACGTGCTGGACCGCAACCCGGTTGACGTCTACGGTCCGGCGATGTCGCACAAGCAGCTGGCCGAGGTGCGTCCCCAGGGCAGGGCGCTGGTCCGGGCCTATACGCCCACGCTTGAGGAGAACGGCTGGGACCCCGGCCACTCGGTGGTCGAGGTGGTCACCGACGACATGCCGTTCCTTGTCGACAGCGTGTCGATGGAACTCGACCGCCACCACATCGGCGTCCACCTGATCGTCCACCCGCAGATGCGGGTCCGCCGCGACATGACGGGCAAGATGCTCGGCCGCGGCCAGGAGGACGTCACCGGCCAGTTCCTGATCGAGTCGTGGATACACCTGGAGATCGACCGGCAGTCCGACCCAGAAAAACTCAAGGAGATCGAGGCCGACCTGAAGCGGGTGCTCAGCGATGTGCGCCACGCGGTCGAGGACTTCGCCAAGATGCGGGCGCTGGCCGTACAGACCGCGGAGGACCTTTCCGTCAACCCGCCGCCGCTTGAGCCCGCGGAGGTCGAGGACAGCCTCGACCTGCTGCGCTGGCTCGCCGACGGGCACTTCACCTTCCTCGGCTACCGCGAGTACCGCCTGGAGAGCACCGAAGAGGGCGACGCGCTGCGCTCGGTGCCCGGCGCCGCCCTCGGCATCCTGCGTGCCGACAGGCCCGGGTCGGAGAGCTTCTCCGTGCTGCCGCCCGAGGTGCGGGCCAAGGCGCGTGAGAAGCGGCTGCTGATCATCACCAAGGCCAACTCGCGTGCCACCGTGCACCGCGCCGCCTACCTCGACTACATCGGGGTCAAGCTGTTCTCGCCCGAGGGCGAGGTCATCGGCGAGCGCCGCTTCCTCGGCCTGTTCACGCACGTGGCCTACAACGAGTCCATCTCCAGGATCCCGGTGCTGCGGCGCAAGCTGGCCGACGTGCTCGACCTGGCCGGGCTGACCGCCGACAGCCACGACGGCAAGGACCTGATCGAGATCCTCGAGACCTTCCCGCGCGACGAGCTGTTCCAGACCCCGACCGAGCAGCTGCTGCCGATCGCCCTGGGCGTGCTCCGGCTGCGCGAGCGCAAGCAGGTCAAGCTGTTCCTGCGGCGCGACGACTACGGCCGCTACATCTCCTGCCTGATCTACCTGCCGCGCGACCGCTACACCACCAAGGTCCGGCTCAGGATGCAGGAGCTGCTGCTCAAGGCGCTGGGCGGCACCACGCTCGACTACAGCGCGATGATCGGTGAGTCCGCGCTGGCCCGCCTGCACGTCGTGGTGCGCGGCGAGCGGGGCAAGCAGCTGCCGGAGCCGGACATCGACCTGGAAGAGCTGGAGTCGCGCCTGGCCGCCATCACCCGGTCGTGGGAGGACGACCTGGCCGCGGCGCTGACCGTGATGACCTCCGAGACCGAGGCGCCCGCGATGATCCGGCGCTACCAGTCGGCCTTCCCCGAGGGCTACAAGGCGGACTTCCCGCCCAAGGTGGCCGTGGTGGACCTGCGCCGCCTGGAGGAGCTCGACGGCGCCGGGGACGACGAAGTGGGGATCAACCTCTACGAGCCCTACGACGCCACGGAGGGCGAGCGGCGGCTCAAGATCTACCGCGTCGGCTCGCCGATCTCGCTGTCGCAGGCGCTGCCGCTGATCCAGCGGCTCGGCGTGGAGGTCGTGGACGAGCGGCCATACGAGATCGACAGGGACGACGACAAGAACGCCTTCATCTACGACTTCGGGCTGCGCTACACGCCGTCGGCAGAGGTCGACCGCAACGACTTCAAGCGGCTCTTCCAGGACGGCCTGCAGGCCCTGTGGAAGGGCAGGGTGCAGGCCGACAACTTCAACGAGCTGATCCTGCGCTCGGGCCTGACCTGGGAGCAGGTGGAGATCCTGCGGCTCTACGCCAAGTACCTGCGCCAGGCCGGCTCCACCTTCTCCCAGCGGTACATGGAACGGGTGCTGGTCGGCAACATCCGGCTGTCCCGGCTGCTGGTCCGGCTGTTCGAGGCCAGGCTCGACCCGCGCCGCGGCGAGGACGTACGTACCGACCTGGTCGAGGCGCTCAACGAGGAGATCCTGGGCGCGCTCGACGAGGTGGCCTCGCTCGACGAGGACCGCATCCTGCGGGCCTACCTGGAGATGATCCAGGCCACGCTGCGGACGAACTACTTCCAGACGGATGGGCACGGCCAGCGCAAGCCGTACATCTCCGTCAAGTTCGACCCCCAGGCGATCAGCGTGCTGCCGCTGCCGCGGCCCAAGTACGAGATCTTCGTGTACTCGCCGCGGGTCGAGGGCGTGCACCTGCGCTTCGGCAACGTGGCCCGTGGCGGGCTGCGCTGGTCGGACCGCATGGAGGACTTCAGGACCGAGATCCTCGGCCTGGTCAAGGCCCAGATGGTGAAGAACACCGTCATCGTCCCGACCGGATCCAAGGGCGGCTTCGTCGTCAAGCGGCCGCCGGAGGGCGGCACTCGCGAAGAGGTCATGGTCGAGGGCGTGGCCTGCTACCGGATGTTCATCTCGGGCCTGCTCGACGTCACCGACAACCTGGTCGACGGCAAGGTCGTGCCGCCGCCCGACGTGGTGCGCCACGACGGCGACGACCCGTACCTGGTGGTGGCCGCCGACAAGGGCACCGCGACCTTCTCCGACATCGCCAACGGCGTGGCCAAGGAGTACGGCTTCTGGCTGGGCGACGCCTTCGCCTCGGGCGGCTCGATCGGCTACGACCACAAGGCCATGGGCATCACCGCCCGCGGCGCCTGGGAGTCGGTCAAGTACCACTTCCGCACGATGGGGGTGGACGTCCAGAACACCGACTTCACCGTGGCCGGCATCGGCGACATGTCGGGCGACGTGTTCGGCAACGGCATGCTGCTCTCCCAGCACATCAAGCTGGTCGCGGCCTTCGACCACCGGCACATCTTCATCGACCCGGCCCCGGACCCCGCCCGCTCCTTCGCCGAGCGGCAGCGCCTGTTCGAGCTGCCCCGCAGCTCCTGGGCCGACTACGCGCCGGAGCTGATCTCGGCGGGCGGCGGCGTCTTCCCGCGCACGGCCAAGTCCATCCAGATCACCCCGCAGATCCGCGAGGCGCTGGACATCCCGGCCGGCGTGACCTCGATGGCGCCCAACGACCTGCTCAGCGCCATCCTGAAGGCACCGGTCGACCTGCTGTGGAACGGCGGCATCGGCACCTACGCCAAGGCGAGCTCGGAGTCCAACGCCGACGTCGGCGACAAGGCCAACGACGGCCTGCGCGTCAACGCCTCCGAGCTGCGCTGCAAGGTCATCGGCGAGGGCGGCAACCTGGGCTTCACCCAGCTCGGCCGGATCGAGTTCGCGCTGAACGGCGGCCTGGTCAACACCGACTTCATCGACAACTCGGCCGGTGTGGACACCTCCGACCACGAGGTGAACATCAAGATCCTGCTGGACCAGGTCGTCCGCGACGGCGAGCTCACCGACAAGCAGCGCAACCAGATCTTCACCTCGATGACCGACGAGGTGGCCGGGCTGGTGCTGCGCGACAACTACGACCAGAACGACGTCCTGGCCGCCGCCCGCGCCCAGGCGCCCGAGATGCTGCACATCCACGCCCGGCAGCTGCGGCGGCTGGAGCGCGACGGCCTGGTCAACCGGGAGCTGGAGTTCCTGCCGTCGGACAAGACGCTGGCCGAGCGCCGGCAGGCGCGGCTCGGGCTCACGGCGCCGGAGTTCTCGGTGCTGCTCGCCTACACCAAGATCGTGCTGGACCACGAGGTGCTCGCCTCCGACCTGCCCGACGACCCGTACCTGGCCTCCTGGCTGGTGTCGTACTTCCCGTCGGCGCTGCGCGACCGCTTCCGCCCCTACATGGACGCCCACCCGCTGCGCCGCGAGATCATCACCACCTGCGTGGTGAACGACCTGGTCAACTCCATGGGCACGTCGTTCATGTTCCGCTTCGGCGAGGAGACCGGCGCCTCGGCACCGGACATCGTGCGCGCCTACCTGGTCGTCAACGAGGTGTTCGACCTGCCCAGCTTCTACCGGGCGATCGAGGAACTGGCCAACAAGGTCGACACCGCCACGCAGATCGCGATGCTGCTGGAGGCCCGCAAGCTGACCGAGCGGGCCACGCGCTGGCTGCTGGGCAACCGCAGGCCGCCGCTGGACCTGGCAGGTTCGGTGAGCTTCTTCGCCAAGGGCATGAACGGCCTGATCCAGCACATGCCGAAGCTGCTCACGGGTCCCGACCTGACCGCCTTCGAGGAGCGGCGCGACTCGTTCGAGGCGCGCGGGGTGCCGGTCGAGCTGGCCGAGCGGGTGGCCGCCATGGTCCCCGCGTACTCCACGTTCGACCTGGTGGAGGTGGCCTCCTTCACCGACAGGCCGGTCAACGAGGTGGCCGAGGTCTACTTCGACCTGGCCGACCGGCTCCAGCTGGCCCGGCTGCGCGAGCGCGTCATCGCCCTGCCGCGTGACAACCGGTGGAACTCGATGGCCCGCTCGGCGCTGCGCGACGACCTGTACGCGGCGCACGCGTCGCTGACGCGTGACGTGCTGGCCCACAGCACGCCGGGCCTGTCGCCGGAGGAACGCCTGGCTCTCTGGACGGAGGCCAACTCGGCGGCCGTCGCGCGTGCCCGCCAGACGCTGTCGGAGATCTGGGAGAGCGACAACTTCGACCTGGCGACGCTCTCCGTGGCCCTCCGCGCCGTCCGCACGCTCGTGAGGTCGTCCACCCTCCCGCACGCGGAGGCGTGATCGTCTCGTTCCGCTGAGCTCTGCGGAACCCGCCCCGGCGCTTTCCCGCGCCGGGGTCGGTGAGGAGGTGTACGGCGGTCGTCCGGCGCCTGTACGGCGGGCCAGGGGGACCGTGGTGCCCGTTTCACGAAGCGCCGTGACGGCGAGCAGCAGTCACCGACTCGCCGGAAGCGCCGGACAGGGGTCCTCAGCCGAAGTGCGGCGGGCGGCCGGTCGCGGCGGCTCGCCGTACACGCGAAGCTAGCTGCCGTTGACCCTGGTGAGGGCCCCGTCGTGGGCTATCACGTGTGCGGGCGCGGGCGCCGCCGCGGGCGGGACGACCGCGGCGTACAGGTGGGTCTCTGTGAGCTTGAGGAGGTTGTCGACGGAGGGGTCCTTGAGGACCCAGCGGGCGTTCTGCGGGACCGGGATGCCGTCGTCCTGGGCGGACTTGGTGCGCGGGATCGTCGAGGTGGTCCTGGTCAGCGCGTACTGGATCAGCGCGCCGCCGTTGCGCAGGCGCAGGGCGTAGAACGGGTAGTCGCCCTGGCTGAAGATCGAGTCGTAGCCGTAGCCCGCGCGCTTGGAGCTCATCCGGGACTCGGCGATCTGCGTGGCGATGTCCGTGGTCAGCGGGCCGGGCTCGATCAGGCCGGCCGTCACGCCCGTGGCGCCCGCCTCGGCGATCGTGGCGTGCAGCGGCCCCATGAACTGCGGGCTGATCGTGACCGACTTGTCGTCGGGAGGCAGTGCCGTGGCGTAGCCCTCGGCGTCGAGCTGGATCTGCGGCGGCTCCTGGCCCGGCAGCAGCTGCGCCGTCGAGCTCACCCGCCAGTCGTCGCTCTTGGCGAACGTCACCAGCGTGGGATGCCCGTTGCGGGTGGCCAGCACCGTGAACCAGAGCGCCCGCTCGTCCGGCTTGAAGCGCGGCACGTACAGGGTCGGCGGGCCCCAGGTGTACTGCGGCGGGTGGCCGCCGGTCGAGGCGAACGCGGCCGAAGTCAGCTGGGCGTAGGCGTCGCGCGTGTTGTCCATGTCCATGCGCAGCGCGGGCAGCATCTGGCCGGCCTTGCGTAGCGCGTTGTCGCTGGCGGTGAACGTGGCGAAGACCTTGGCAGCGTCGACGGGCGTGACCGGCGGCCCCGTGGGCGAAGGTGTGGGAGTGGGCGTCGCGCTGGGCACCGCGGGGGTCGTGGCGGGCGAAGCCGGCGTCGTGCAGGCGGCCGCCCCGGCCAGCAGGCCGACGGCGAGCGCCAGCGCCTTCAGCCGACCGATTACACGCACCTCGCCATGTTATTCGTGCGCGCGAGGGTCGCGTACCCTTGGGAGACGTGGCAGACATCGATCCGGCTGAAGAGATCAAGGAGCTCGCGGGCACCCTGCGAAGCATCCAAGACGTGCTCGACCTCGACGCGATGCGCAAGCACATCGCCGAGCTGGGCGAGCAGGTCGCGGCGCCGGACCTCTGGGACGATCCCGAGCAGGCCCAGAAGATCACCAGCAAGCTGTCCCACCTGCAGGGCGAGCTCAACAAGGTGGAGGGCCTCGCGCGCCGCCTCGACGACCTTGGCGTGCTCTACGAGCTGGCGGCCGAGGAGGCCGACGAGGACACCCGCGCCGAGGCCGACAAGGAGCTGGTCTCGCTGCGCTCCGACATCGGGGCGATGGAGGTCCGCACGCTGCTGTCGGGCGAGTACGACGCCCGCGAGGCGCTGGTCACGATCAACTCCCAGGCCGGCGGCGTGGACGCGGCCGACTGGGCCGAGATGCTGCTGCGCATGTACATACGCTGGGCCGAGCGCAAGGGCTACCCGACCGAGGTCTACGACACCTCCTACGCCGAAGAGGCCGGGATCAAGTCCGCCACCTTCACGATCAAGTCTCCTTACGCGTACGGCACGCTGCGCGGGGAACACGGCACCCACCGGCTCGTCCGGATCAGCCCGTTCGACAACCAGGGCCGCCGCCAGACCTCCTTCGCCGGGGTCGACGTGGTGCCCGTCGTCGAGCAGACCGACCACATCGACATCAACGAGGACGAGCTCCGCATCGACGTCTACCGGTCCAGCGGTCCGGGCGGCCAGGGCGTCAACACCACCGACTCGGCGGTCCGCATCACCCACCTGCCCTCCGGCATCGTGGTCTCCTGCCAGAACGAGCGCTCCCAGCTGCAGAACCGCGCGACCGCGATGAACGTGCTGCAGGCCAAGCTGCTCGAGCGCAAGCGGCAGGAGGAGGCGGAGAAGATGTCGGAGCTGCGCGGCGCCACCACCACGTCATGGGGCACGCAGATCCGTAACTACGTGCTGCACCCGTACCAGATCGTCAAGGACCTGCGCACCGGCACCGAGGCGGGCAACCCCACGGCCGTGCTCGACGGCGACCTCGACGGGTTCATCGAGTCCGAGATCCGCTGGATGCGGCGGCAGGAGTCAGAGACCGCTTAGGTGCTTGAGCACGAGCGTCACGAAGAGCGCGACGATCAGGAGCACGGCGATGAGAGCGGGTGACAGCCCGGCGAAGCCGTGATGGTGCATCCGCTCGCGATTGGCACGGCAGAGCGGGCAGCGCCCCTCGATCACGGGGTGGGCGCACTGCGCGCATACGAGGTGTTCACAACTCATGTCAGCCCCAAGTCTAGCCGCACAATCGTTTTGTTTCCGTTATGGACGTTCCATGCCAGTCTTCCCCCTAGACTGTGCTCTGGCCAATCGGAACGTCGATCATCAGTAAAGATGGGCGCCCCCGATAGGCCAGCGGCGGGAGGTGGGCATGTGCCACCCTTGCTTCCGTCCTGACCTCTAGACTGGCATGCCGTGATGCTCTCGTGATCCATTTCGATAATGTCACCAAGGTCTACGCGAACCAGAACCGGCCCGCCCTCGACCACGTGTCCGTTGACGTGGACAAGGGTGAGTTCGTGTTCCTCGTCGGTCCCTCGGGATCCGGCAAGTCCACGTTCCTGCGGCTGGTCCTCAAGGAGGAGCGGCCCAACTCCGGCGCCATTCATGTCGCGGGCAAGGACCTGGCGCGCCTGTCCAACTTCAAGGTGCCGCACCTGCGCCGCCGTATCGGCTGCGTGTTCCAGGACTTCAGACTGCTCCCGAACAAGAACGTCTACGAGAACGTGGCGTTCGCGCTCGAGGTCATCGGTAAGCCCCGGCGGTTCATCCGCAAGGTGGTCCCCGAGGTCATCGAGCTGGTGGGTCTGGAAGGCAAGGCCCACCGCATGCCCGACGAGCTGTCCGGCGGCGAGCAGCAACGCGTCGCCATGGCCCGCGCCTTCGTCAACCGGCCCATGATCTTGCTGGCCGACGAGCCCACGGGCAACATCGACCCCGCGACGAGCATCGGCATCATGAAGGTGCTCGACCGGATCAACAGGACTGGCACTACGGTCGTCATGGCCACGCACGACGCGGCCATCGTCGACTCCATGCGTAAGCGGGTCGTGGAACTGGAGGACGGCAAGATCGTCCGAGACCAGTCGCGCGGCGTTTACGGCCAGGCCTACTGACAGGGAGCAGCAGACACAACATGCGGGCGAATTTCATCTTCTCCGAGGTCTGGATCGGCCTCCGTCGCAACCTGACCATGACGATCGCGGTGATCATCACGGTCGCCGTCGGCATGGCGATGCTGGGTGTCGGGCTGCTGATCAACGCCCAGGTCTCGGCGATGAAGGGGTATTGGTACGACAAGATCGAGGTCTCGGTCTTCCTGTGCGGCCGAGCTTCCAATCAGCCCAACTGCAAGGGCAAGCCGGTCTCCGACGCGCAGACCCAGGCGCTGCAGACGAAGCTCAAGGCCCTTCCTGGCGTCGAGCAGGTCTACTACGAGGATCAGGCCACCGCCTTCAAGAACTTCCAGGACGCCTTCTCCAACAACAAGACGCTGCTGAACGCCACCCGCGTGCAGGATCTGCCCACCTCCTTCCGGGTCAAGCTGAAGGACCCCAACAACTACCAGGTGGTCGTCCAAGCTGTGTCCGGCGAGGCCGGGGTGGCGTCGGTGGTCAACCAGAAGGACCTGGTCGGCAAGTTCTTCGGCATGCTCGACAAGCTCCGCGTCTTCGCCATCGCCGTCGCCATCATCCTGGTGCTCGCCGCGGCTCTGCTGATCGGCAATACCGTGCGGCTGTCGGCCTTCAACCGCCGCCGCGAGACCGGCATCATGCGCCTGGTGGGCGCCTCCAACCTGTACATCCAGCTGCCCTTCGTGATGGAGGGCATGATCGCCGGTCTCATCGGCGGCGTTTTCGCGGCCGTCATCCTGATCGTCACCAAGGTCATGCTCTTCGAGGAGCTGTCGGCCTACTTGACCGCGACGCCGCTCGGCTGGAACGAGGTCGCCCAGGTGATCACGATCACCATGGTGATCGGCGTGCTGATGTGTGTGCTCGCCTCGTTCGTCACGCTCCGCCGCTACCTCAGGGTGTAGTGGAACGCCGGTAAAGTCGAACCATGCCACGTGAGACCGGGCGGAAGGTCATCGCCCAGAACAAGCGTGCCCGCCACGACTACCTCCTCGAGGACACCTTCGAGGCCGGGCTCGTGCTGCAGGGCACCGAGGTGAAGTCCCTTCGGGAGGGCCGCGCCTCGCTCGTCGATGGCTACGCGAGCATCGACGGTGGCGAAGCGTGGCTGCTCAACGTGCACATCCCTGAATACTCGCAGGGCACGTGGACCAACCACGCCGCTCGCCGCAAGCGCAAGCTGCTGCTGCACCGCAAGGAGATCGAAAGGCTCGCCGCCAAGACCAAGGAGGGCGGGCTGACGATCGTGCCGCTCTTGCTCTACTTCAAGGACGGCAGGGCCAAGGTCGAGATCGCCCTCGCCCGCGGCAAGAAGGACTGGGACAAGCGGCAGACGCTGGCGGAGCAGCAGGCCAAGCGGGAGATGGCCCGGGCGCTGCGGCACGCCAACCGATGAAGCGCGTCCGGCGGACTCTCGCCTCGACGATCACGCTGGTGGTCGCGAGCACGACGCTGACCGCCTGCTTCGAGGAGCCCTCCCCGCACGACGCGGTCCGCGACTTCCTCGTGGGCTGGCAGTCGGAGGACTACTCGCTGGCGGCCGGCCGTACCGACGGCGACCCCGCGACGGTGCGCAAGGCGCTGGCCGCGACCAAGCTCGACCTGGACGCGGCCTCGTTCCGCTTCAAGGTCAAGAGCATGTCGCAGGACGGCGACGAGGCGAAGGCCACCTTCGGCGTCGAGATCGACCTCGGCGAGAACGTCCCGCTGTGGGGCTACACGAGCACGCTGCCGCTGCACCGCGTCGGCGGGCAGTGGATGGTGCGCTGGTCGCCGTCCGTGCTGCATCCCAAGCTGAAGGACGGCCAGCGCTTCGCGGTCAAGACCGAGCCGCGCCCGCGCGAGCGGATCAACGACCGCACCGGTGTGCCGCTGCAGACCAACGACATCCTCTACGTGGCCGGAGTCACCCCCGACAAGGTCGGCGCCCAGGCCCCTCAGGTCGTCGCCGAGCTCGCCAAGATCACCGGCTTCCCCGAGGACCGGCTGCTCAGCCGGATCCAGTCCTCGCCGCCCAGCGACTTCGTGCCGCTGGTGACGTTCGGCCGCTCGCGCTACAAGGCGCTGGCGTCGCGGCTGAGCGACCTCGAGAAGCTCGGCGTCCAGACCCAGCCCCAGCCCCAGCCCGTCCGCCCCGACAACCCCAAGGACATCATCGGCAAGGTCACCGCGCTGACCCCGGAGAGGGAGCAGAAACTCGGCGGCCCGCAGCGGGCCGGCGACTCCGTCGGGCTCACCGGCCTGCAGGCCGCCTACCAGGACGAGCTCACCGGCTCCACCCGGATCCAGGTGATCACGCTCGACCTGAAGACCGGCAAGCAGGCCGACCTGCTCCAGGAGTGGCAGGGCAGGCTCAACTCCGCCGTCACCACCACGATCGACAGCGGTGTCCAGCGCGCGGCCGAGAACGCCGTCGTCGACACCGACGCGGCCGCCCTGGTGGCCGTGCAGGCCTCCAGCGGCGAGATCCGCGCGGTCGCCACCAAGACCTACAACCAGGCCACCGACGCGCTGGCGGGCAAGTTCCCGCCCGGCACGACGTTCTCCATCGTGGCCGCCGACGCGCTGCTCAAGGCCGGGGTCAAGCCCGGCCAGAAGCTGCCGTGCCCCGCCGAGCGCACCGTCGGCGGCGCCAAGTTCGAGCAGGCCAGCCAGACCACCAGCACCACGCCGACCGTCCAGGACAACTTCGCCAGGGGCTGCGTCACCGCCCTGGCCGCGCTCGCCCGCCGGGTCAACGCCTCCGCGCTCTCGCAGAGCGCCACCAACCTGGGCATCGGCGTGCCGTGGAAGCTGCCGCTGACGTCGTTCAACGGTACGCTGCCGACCCTCGACAGCGATGCCGCCAAGGCCAAGGCCATCGCCGGCCAGAACGTCGAGGTCAGCCCGCTGTCGATGGCCCTGGTCGCCGGGGCCGTGGCCTCGGGCACCTGGCACCCGCCCGTCCTGGTCACGGCGCCCACCAAGCCCGACCCGGCCGCCGCCGTCGTCCCCGTCGCGCCGCCCAAGCCTGTCCCGCTGCAGCCGGCCGTCCGCACCACGCTCACGTCGATGATGCGCGCCGGAGTCAGGGGTACGGCTCACGCCGCCCAGGCGGGCTCGTCCCAGGTCTACGGGGTCTCGGCCACGGCCAAGGACCTGACCTGGTTCGTGGGCTGGCAGGGAGACGTTGCGGTGGCCGTACTGGCCAGGAACTCCGACGCCGCGGCGGTCGCCGGGCGGTTCTTCGGCGGCCTTGGAAGCACTCGGTAACTTTCTCGCTACTGCAAGCAACCAAACGAGGGGCCGGCTGCGTCTTACTGAGTGACTGGGCCCGCTCGGGGGGTTGCGGACTCAGTCGCCGTGATGAGATGGGGCTTCATCTCGGGGGAAGCCTCACCGTCCGGACCGGCTCGACCCTGCCGGTCGCCCCCGGGAGCGCGTAGCGACCTTGCCGCGCTCCCGGGGGTTCCGCCGTTTCCCCATGCACTCCCTTGCCTCTCCTTACCGGGGCTCCTTCTTTGCGCGCCCGCCAGGCTCTCACCGTGCCGCCGCGCACCAAGTCCTCGTGATCTCCAGCCTCCGCACCCGGCGGCCTGCCGTACGAGAAACCCTTCTGAACAGGTGGAGCGGGGCCGTGCGGTGGGAATGGAGTTGGCATCGTGGGTGTTGTGAGATGTATCTTCTTGTTGCTCGGCCCTGCGGGGTCGTGTTGACAACTGCACATGGGGGTGACTGGCTTCGACTTCGACCTTGCAACTCAGGTGAAGCGGGCCGAGGACTGCGGACATAACCTCGTTAATCCTGTGACCGCAAACAAATAAGTGCCAATTCTAAGAGCACTAAGGTCGCCCAGGCCCGTGAGGGCCTGGCTCTCGCTGCCTAAGTAGCGAGAACCTTCGTCAGCCCGGGAGTGCCTTCGGCCCGGTGTCTGGCGTCGCTAGAAGGCTCAACCGGACTACCCGGCCACGGGGGAGTTCGGGAAATCTAACAGTGGCTGAGCCCGTCGGCGACTCGCCTGCGTGATCGCCGGGGCTGAGAAAAGCACAGCAGGCTGCGCCCGGAGAAGCCCTGTCTTGGGGTTGAAGGACGCGGGTTCGATTCCCGCCACCTCCACAAGATCGAACCGCCCCTTACCTGCGGCAACGCCGCAGGTAAGGGGCGGTTTCGCGTCTGTTGACGCACGCGACCCCGAAGGGGGACGTCAGCGTGTGCTGCGCCCTAGGTTCTCGGAACCCAATCCCGAACCTGAAGGGGGTGCTGTGACCAGAGGCGCCTGAAGGCGTTACCTGCCGGGAAGGCAGCGACAGGACCCGTGCTTGCCAACAGCCCGCCCACCAGTGCGTCCTGGTGACCTGCCCACCGATCTGGAGGCCTTTGCCAGACCGGTCGTGCGGGCGTTGCTGGGCGACCAGATGCCGCCGCCCAATGACTGATAGGCGAAAATACGCCTCTCCTGCGCCTTCCTGTCACAATTGTCCGCCATGACCCTCAGTCAAGGGGAAGAACAGCGGGCAGGATGGGCCGAGCTCTTCTTCGACCTCGTGTTCGTCGTCGCCGTCGCCAGGCTCGCCCACCTGCTCGAAGGTGATCCGGGGCCGGCGCAGTTCGGCACGTTCGTCCTGCTCTTCGTGGCCCCCTGGTGGGTCTGGCTGACCGTCACCGTCTTCGTGAACGTCACCGGCTCCGACAGCACCCGCTCGCGTCTGGCGCTGCTCGCGTCGATGGCGGCGATGGGCGCGATGGCCGTCGCCATTCCGGAGGCGACCGGCGAGCGGGCCACCGTCTATGCGCTGGGCTTCATCGCCTCGCGCGTGGTGTCGTTCGCGATGTGGCGGGCGGTCGCGCCGCTGAAGATCGTCCTCGCCTTCAACGGGTTCAGCTCCGTCCTCTGGGCGATCTCGATCTTCGTCCCCCCACCGTACCGGGCGCCGCTCTGGCTCGCGGGCGTCGCGTGCGAGGTCGTCACGCTGATCGCCATCCAGCCGCGCAAGCACGAGCCGTCCTACCAGGTGCCGCACATCGTCGAGCGGGTCGGGCTGTTCGTCACCATCGTGCTGGGCGAGTCGGTCGCCGCGGCCCTGGGCGCGTTGGACCACCACTGGACGGCTGCTGGATGGGCGGTGCTCGGCCTCGGTTTCGTGCTCTTCGCGGCGCTGTGGTGGAGCTATTTCGACTTCACGTCGGTGGTCGCGGCGCGCCAGCTGCTTCCGGCCAAGAACTCCCGGGTGCGGGACGTCATGGGCATCGGGCACTTCCCCGTCGTCGCCGCGCTCACCTCGATGGCCGCGGGGCTGGGCACGGCGGTGGCTGAGCCCGGCCACCTCCCGTACGGCGCGGCGCTGGCGCTCTGTGGCGGCCTGGCGCTCTACCGGCTGACCTTCTTCGTGCTTGCCCTGCTGCTCGGGCAGCCCGCGGGCCCGGCGGCCGGCTGGACCGCTCTCGGCCTGGCGGTCGTGGCGGGCACGCTCGCGCTCTTCCCGGTCCTCCCGGCCTGGGCAGTGGTGGGACTGCTCGCCGCCGAGGTGGTGACCCGCCTCACGCGGACCTTGACGGTACGGCGGGCAACGGCCGAAGTCACCTCACCCACGGCGCGCCCCGAGCGAGAGGTCGCTCGTTAAGCGGCGTGGTGTTCGAGTAAGCCGCCATGAGGTCCACCGATGTGGCCCTACTCGTCGCGGTGTCACGAACGGCGGTGTCCTTGTGGACACCGCCGTTTTTGCGTTGGACGAGCGGTGGGGCCGTCCGCCGTGGGCCGGCGCGCCACCGCTCGCCTCCGCGGAACCCCCTCTTCATGCGAATCCGACACCCGAAGTGAGCTCGGATGCCCAGCCCGACGAGGCACCGGATTCCACGCCTGACGAGGCGCCGGACTCCACACCTGACGAGACACCGGATTCGACGCCTGACGAAACTCCGGATGCCACGCCCGACTGGAGTCCGTCCGTCACACCCGACAAGAGTCCGACGGTCACGCCCTCCCCGGGCTGGCAGACTCCGGCCCGGACGCCCTCTCCCGGTACCAGCCAGGCGGGCTGCGACATCCTTCCGCCATCTGGGCCCGGTAGCCGCAGCACGATGGCCGGGCAGCAGGTGGTCGCCGCCATGTCCGGCGTTCCGGAGCTGTCGAGCTTCGTCTCGGCCATCAATAAGGCGTCCTACGCCGCCACCTTCGACAGCTCCCGCGACATCACCGTCTTCGCACCGGTGAACTCCGCCTTCGACAAGCTCCCCGAGGGGCAGCTCGACAAGTGGCTGGCCGACCGCGAGGCGCTGGTCGGGCTCCTCGGCTACCACGTGGTCCAGGGCCGCAAGACCCCGGCCGACCTGGCCGACGCCACGCTCACCACGAAACAGACCGGAAGCATCACCACCAAGGTCACCGACGACACGATCACGCTGAACGGCAAGGCCAAGGTGCTGTGCCCGAACATCCAGACGGCCAACGCCACCATCTACCTCATCGACACCGTCCTGCAGCCGCCCAGCTAGCCTTCCCCGCCTTCTCACACTTGGTCGCAGGAGCCGGGGCGTGCGAAGAACGGTTGGGTGAGTGTGGTTACCAGGCGGTCGTGTGGCTAGAGCGTGCGGAGCCATTGGCGGAGGCGGTCCAGGAGGTTTCGTGGCCTCAGCGGTGGGAGGGCTGGACGATCATCTGATCGTGCCGCACCACGTATCCGTGTGTGTCCTCATCGCGAACGTAGGTGAGGCCGGCGCCGTCCGGTGTGCACTCGGTGGTGCGGAAGCAGATGCTGTCGCCGCCGTGCTCGATCTCGTTGTGCCGGTACACCAGACCGTCCGCCTTGCTCACCCCGAGCCCGGCGACGTCGGTCACCGCCCATCCCAGCGCCCATCCGGCGCTTCCCCCGCCCAGGACCAGTAGCGCCCACAGCACTCGACGAGCGCCGGTCGCCCCGAGGTACGACGCTCCACGGGACCCCGGTCGCACATCACGATCTCCGCACGTATACAGCCGCCGTCTGAACGTGGGTAACCCCGGCCCTCGGATCGATGGGCCTCGCGTTGCGCGGGAGGGGTTTGCCGCATGGGGGTGAAGTCGGGGATGCCGGGGTCTGGCTAATCTGTCTGCGATGGACGGTGAGCGGGTGATCGGCGGGTACGTGCTGCGGCGCGTGCTCGGGCGGGGCGGGATGGGGGAGGTGCACCTCGCGTCCACACCCACAGGGTCGCTGGCCGCTGTGAAGGTGATCCATCCGGCGCTGGCCCGCGATCCCGCGTTCCGCCGAAGGTTCGAGCGGGAAGTGGCCGCCGCGCGGCGGGTCGCGCGGTTCTGTACGGCGCCCGTGCTGGACGCGGGGTTCGACGGGGAGACCGCCTACCTGGTCACCGAGTACGTCAAGGGGCCCGATCTGGCGCAAGCCGTACGGGAGCAGGGGCCGTTCTCCGGGGCGAACCTGGAGGCGCTGGCCGTGGGGATCGCGACCGCGCTGGGCGCGATCCACGGAGCCGGGGTGATCCATCGGGATCTGAAGCCGTCGAACGTGCTGCTGTCGCCGCTCGGGCCGCGGGTGATCGACTTCGGGATCGCGCAGCTCGTGGACGGGGACGCGTCCGCCAGCCAGGCCATCCTGGGGACTCCCGCGTTCATGGCGCCCGAGCAGGTGCGGGGTGAGCCGCTGACCCCGGCGGCCGACGTGTACGCCTGGGGCGGGGTGATCGCCTTCGCGGGGACGGGGCGGCTGCCGTTCGGGGGCGGGGCGCCGCACGAGGTCCTCTACCGCATCGTCAACGAGGGGCCCGTGCTCGACGGGCTCGAGGCGGGGATGCGGGGGCTGGTCGAGCGGGCGATGGCCAAGGATCCCCGGCTGCGGCCGACGGCCCAGCAGCTGCTGGCCGATCTGATGGGCGGCAGGCGGTTCACGCCGGAGACGGCCACGCAGGTGGTGGAGAACACCTGGACGGGCCCCGGCAGCCAGGTCCAGAGGCAGGACGAGGAGCCGGCGAAGGCCGCCAGGAGGCGGTGGCCGTGGGTCGTGGCGGCCGCCGGTTTGGCGGCCGTGGTGGCAGGTGCCGTCGTGGTGCCGCTCACGGCTCGGGAGAGCTGGCCGTACACCGCGGACTTCCGCCAGGCGTGGGCCGTGGGCGCGTCGCAGGGCGGCAGCGCGCGCCAGGTCGGCGGTGCGTACGTGCTGACCGCGAACGCCGGGTGGCGCCTGTGGAAGTCGGCGCCCAGGCGCGAGCCCGGCGGCGACGTCGTGATCAGCGCCAGGGCCCGCCTGGAGCAGGGCAAGGGCGAGTACGGCGTGTGGTGCCACGGCAAACAGGGCTCGGCCGGCCGCTACGAGTTCACGCTGAACGACCAGGGCAAGGCCTCGATCGTCAGGCGCCGCGACGGCGGTCAGCCCACGATCCTGTACGGCCCGGCCGACGCGAAGACCGCGCAGGACAACCGCATCGTCGCCGAGTGCGCGGGCACGACGCTGCGCCTGTGGGTCAACGAGGAGCTGCTCGCGAAGGTCACCGACGACCAGCCGTTCGAGTCCGGCGAGGCGGGCGTGCTCGCGGCGCCCAGCGGCGACCAGGCGGTCCAGGTGCGCTTCGCGACGTTCGCCGTCCAGCCGTCGAAGGGCTAGGCCGTGCGCTTCGGTGTGCTCGGCCCGCTCCTGATCCGCGACGGTGAGCTTCCCGGCCCCGCCAAGCACCGCGCGCTGCTGGCGGCGCTGTTGCTGTCGCCCGGCAGGCCGGTGCCGGTCGACCGGCTCGTCGAGGTCATCTGGGACGGCAGGCCGCCCGCGTCGGCCGAGCCGGTGCTGCGGGTGTACGTGAGCGCGCTGCGCAAGCTGGTCGGCGGCATCGCCACGGTGCCCGGCGGATATCTGCTCGACGTGGATCCCGGCGAGGTGGACGCGCACCGGTTCGAGCGCCTGGTCGAGCGGGCCCGGCGGGCGCGGGAGGCGGGTTCGGCGGGCGAGGCGGCCGAGCGGTTCCGCGAGGCGCTGGCGCTGTGGCGGGGTCCGGCTCTGGCGGATGTGGAGTCGGGGCATCTGCGCAGGACGCATGCCGTACCTCTGGAGGAGCTCAGGCTGGCCGCGACCGAGGAGCGGGTCGAGTTGGACCTGCGGCTGGGCAGGGGTGCCGAGGTGGTCGGCGAGCTGCGCGGGCTGGTGGCGGCGTATCCGCTGCGCGAGCGGGCGTGGGGGCAGCTGATGGACGCGCTGCGGCTGGCGGGGCGGCGGTCCGAGGCGCTGGCGGCCTACCAGGACGCGCGCACGACGCTGGTGGACGAGCTGGGGCTGGAGCCCGGACCTGAGCTGCGCGCCGCCCATGATCGCGTGCTTTCCGACGATATTTCAGCAAAAACCGTCCCTGCCGAGACGCCGCCCGATATTTCGGACTTTGTGGGGCGGGCCGCCGCCCTGGCCTGGATCCGTGAGGCCGTGCCCGCCAGGACCGGCGCCCCCGTCCACCTGGTGGTCCACGGCCCGCCAGGAAGCGGGAAGACCGCGATAGCCGTACACTCCGCAACAAGCCTGGACATGCCCGACGGCACGCTCTACGCCGCGCTCCGCGGCAGAACGCCGTCAGCCGTCCTGGAGGACCTGTTGCGCTCGCTCGGCGGCGGCCCCGTCCCCGCCGCGCTGGACGAGCGCATCAGGCTCTACCGTGGCCTGACCGCGACCCGCAGGCTGCTCGTCGTGCTGGACGACGCCGCCGACGAGGCCCAGGTCAGGCCGCTGCTGCCGACCGGCCCCGGCAGCCTGACGCTGGTGACCAGCCGCTCCCCGCTCGCGGGGCTCGAGGCGGCCCGCGCCCATGAGCTGGGCGTGCTGGCCGAGGCCGAGGCCGTCGGCCTGCTCGCCGCCGTCGCGGGCGCCGAGCGCGTCGCGGCGGAACCCGGCGCCGCCAGGACGATCGCGCGGCTGTGCGGCGGGCTGCCGCTGGCGCTGCGCATCGCCGGATCGCGCCTGGCCAGAAAGCCTGGCTGGACGCTCGAGCACCTGGCAGGACGGCTCGGCGACGAGCGGCGCAGGCTCGACGAGCTGAGCGCCGGCGACCTGGCCGTCCGCGGCAGCCTCGCGCTCGGCTACCGCGGCCTGCCCGAGCCCGAGCGCGACCTGCTCCGCAGGCTCGGCGCGCTCACGGCACCCGACTTCGCGCCCTGGGTGTTCGGCGCCGACCTCGACCCGCTCGCCGACGCCGGGCTCCTGCAGTCGCGCGGCCTGGACGTCGCCGGCCAGGAGCGGTACGGCTGGCACGACCTGACCCGCCTCTACGCCGCCGAACAGCTCGGCGACCCGCGCCCGGTCCTGGCGGAGATCGCCCCGGGCATCCTCGACAGGACCCGCCGCGCCAGGTCCCTGCTGCTGCCCGCCGAGCCGGGCTCGGGCCGGACCGTGGCCGCGACCGCCGAGCAGGTGCTGGAGACCACCCTGCTGCGCGAGTCGGCCCGCTGGCTGCGGGCAGAGCGGGTGTTCCTGGTGGCGACCGTCGGCGACCTTCACCGGACGGGACTGCACGAGGCGGCCTGGCGGCTGGCCTTCTACCTGACCCCGCTGTTCGAGTTGGACGCCCGGCACGACGACTGGCACGACACCACCGCGATCGGGCTGGACTCCGCCAGGGCCGCGGGACATCGGCAGGGCGAGGCGCTGCTGCTGCGCGGGCTGGCGGACCTGCACCGCGCCGAGGGGCGTCCTGGAGCCGCCGCGGCGGCGCTGCGGGCGGCGCTGCCGCTGGTGGAGGGGCTGGAGCTGGCCAGGATCACGCTCAGGCTCGGGCTCGTCGAGGAGCAGCCGGCCGCCGCGGAACGAGCCCTCACCCGGGCGTCGCAGGTGTTCGAGGAGGCGGCCGATGTGCGCGGCACGGCCGACGCGCGGCGGGCGCTCGGCGCGCTGCGCCGCGATCCGAACCTGCTCGAGCGGAGCCTGGCGGACTATCGGGAGCTCGGCGATCCCCGCGGCGAGGCGGAGTCCCTGCTCGACCTGGCCAGGCTCCATCTGGCCGACCGGCGGCTCACCCAGGCCCGCGACCACCTGGAACGGCGGCTGCTGATCAACCGGCGCCTCGGTGACCGGCTGCCCGAGGCGGCGAGCCTGCTCGCCCTGTCGGACGTCGTGCTCGAGGAGGGCCGTCCAGAAGCCGCCCTGACAGCGGCGCGAGAGGCGTACGAGATCTACGACGCGCACGGCGATCGCCGCAACCGCGCGCACGCGCTGCTCGCCATGGCCAGAGCACGCCTCGACCTCGACGAGGTTGATGCCGCAGTTGAGGGAGTTATGCGAGCTATGGGAGAGTTTGACGTCCTCGGCGACGGGCCCGGCCACGCGGAGTCAGAACAGCTCGCGCAGGAGGCTCGGAGGCGGCGTGGCCTGCCGATATAGCGGACTATGCGGAAACTGAAGGTCGCTCGCCTAGCGTCGGGGCCCTGAGTTTCAAACCCCCGCACCGACAAGGGTGATCATAGGATGAAGCGGATTCTGGCACTGGCCGTCACGGCCGTGGCACTCACCGGGTGCGGCCTGCTGCCCGCCCAGCAGGGCGGCGGCGGCGAGGAGAAGCAGCAGACCGCCGCGGTCGCCCCGAGCAAGCCGTCCACTGAGCCTTCCACTGGGGCCCCGGCCACCACCCCCGCGCGGCAGGACACCCCGGCGCAGCAGAGCGACAAGGCGATCGCCGGCCGCGAGGTGAAGGTCACCAGCGGCGGCTCCTCCGGCACGGCGAAGGTCGACATCACGCTGCTCCAGCGGCAGGGCAAGGTCGTTTCACTCAACTTCAGCGTGACCGCGCTCGACGGCAAGGTCAGCCTGCACGGCCAGATGGGTGCCAGCCCTCTCGACTTGAGCGTCAGCCGCGTTTCGCTCATCGACACCGTGAACGGCAAGCGCTACCGCGTGGCGCGCAACGGCACCGGCTCCGACGCGGCCTGCATCTGCTCCAGCACTCAGGGCGTGTGGCCGGAGAAGGGGCAGACCACCTCGCTCTACGCCGTCTTCGGCGCGCCGCCGCCCGACGTCACCAAGGTCAACATCGAGATGCCGCCGTTCGGGGTCTTCACCGATGTTCCGCTCTCCTAGCCTCGCGCCGGCCGTCGTGCTGACCGTTCTGCTGGCCGGCCTGCAGGCCGGTCCTGCCTGGGCGGACCCCACGGTCCCGCCCGATGCGAGCGGAGTGGTAGAGGATCTGGTCCTGCCCGTCGAGGACATCGTGGGCGAGGTCGAGTCGCTCGACGGCACCGAGAGCGAGACCAAGCAGGGCAAGCAGGTCACCGTCGCGCTCACCAGTGACGTGCTGTTCGCGCTGGACAAGTGGGTGCTGACGGCCCAGGCCAAGCAGCGTCTGCGGCAGGTCGCGACCAAGGTCAAGTCCGACGGCGCCGGCGGCGTGGTCAAGATCAACGGCCACACCGACGACCAGGGCACCGACGCCTACAACCTCACCCTGTCCAGGAGGCGGGCGCTCGCCGTGCAGAAGGCGCTTCAGCCGCTGCTGTCCGGTCTCACGCTGCAGGCTCAGGGGTACGGCGAGAGCCGCCCCAAGCTGCCCAACCTCGTCGACGGCAAGCCCGACGCGAGGAACCGCGCCAAGAACCGCCGCGTCGAGATCGTCTTCGACGCCGAACAGTGACGCCTCGAGGCCGGCAGGTACGCTGCTCGACCGGGCCTTAGGCGATGTCAAGGGGGCAATGGTGAAGTGCGCGATCCTGGATGACTACCAGGGTGTGGCCCTGGGGCTGGCCGACTGGTCGGCGGTGGACGCGCGGTCGATCCGCGAGCACATCACCGACCAGGACGAGCTGGTCGCGGCGATCGACGACTGCGAGATCGTGGTCATCATGCGGGAGCGGACGCCCTTCCCCGCCGAGCTGTTCGCCCGCCTGCCCCGGCTGCGGCTGCTCGTCACCTCCGGCATGCGCAACGCCTCGATCGACCTGGAGGCCGCCCGCCGGCACGGCGTCACGGTCTGCGGTACGGCCAGCAGCTCCACCCCGCCCGTCGAGCTGACCTGGGCCCTCATCCTCGGCCTGGCTCGCGGGATCCTTCCCGAGGCGACGTCGTTGCGCCAGGGCGGCCCGTGGCAGCACACGATCGGCCTCGACCTCCATGGCAGCACGCTGGGCCTGCTCGGCCTCGGCAAGCTCGGCACCCAGGTGGCGGGGGTGGCGCGGGCGTTCGGCATGAACGTGATCGCCTGGAGCCAGAACCTCACCCCAGAGCGCGCCGCCGCCGCGGGAGCCGGCTTCGCCCCGTCGAAGCAGGACCTGCTCGCCGCCTCGGACATCGTCTCGATCCACCTGGTCCTGAGTGCCCGTACCCGCGGCCTGGTCGGCGCCGAGGACCTGGCCCTCATGCGCCCCACCGCCTACCTCGTCAACACCTCACGAGCCGCCATCGTCGACCAGCCCGCCCTCATCGCGGCCCTCCGCGCGGGCGTCATCGCTGGCGCCGCCCTCGACGTGTTCGACACCGAACCCCTGCCCCTCGACCACCCCTACCGCACGCTCTCCAACGTCCTGGCCACGCCACACATCGGCTACGTCACCCGGGGCAACTACGCCACGTACTTCCGGGAAGCCGTGGAGGACATCCACGCCTACCGATCCGGCACCCCCATCCGCCGGCTCGGTTAGTCGCCCGGGAGCTGGCCGAGGGTGGCGGTGACGGTGGTGGTCGAGCCGTCGGGCTTGAGGACTTCCACCTTGACCTGGTCCCCGGGTTTGAGGGTGGTGAGAAGCTCCGTCAGGGACGCGATGGTCGGCGTCTTGGTGCCGTTCACCGAGACGATGACGTCGCCCGTCTTGATGCCCGCCTTCTCCGCGGCGCCGCCGGGTTGCACTGTGGCCACGCCGACGCCCGCCGGCTGGCCGTTCACGCCGATGACGGTGCTGCCCTGGATGCCGAGGGCGGCGCGGTGGCTGTTGGTGACCTTGCCCTCCTTGACGATCTGAGCGGCGATGTCCGTGGCGGTGTTGCTGGGGATGGCGAAGCCGATGCCAGGCGCCGCTCCGCCGCCCAGGTCGGGGTCGGTGGCGGCGAGCGTGGGAATGCCGATGACCTCGCCGTTGAGGTCCACCAGGGCCCCGCCGCTGTTGCCGGGGTTGATGGAAGCCGAGGTCTGGACGGCGCCGCTGATCGTGGCGCCGGGGGAGTCCGGCTCCTGCGGCTCGCTGACCGTGCGGCCGACGGCCGACACGATGCCCTCGGTGACGCTGCCCGACAGGCCCAGCGGGTTGCCCATGGCCAGGACGAGCTGACCCACGCGTAGCTTGCTCGAGTCGCCGAACTTCGCCGGTGTGAGCCCCCTGGGATCCCGCACCTTGATGACCGCCAGGTCGCCCCCGACGAAGGAGGAGACCAGGTCGGCCTTGCGGGCCGCGCCGCCGCTGGCGAGCGTGACCTCCATCTGGGTGGCCTGCCCGACGACGTGGGCGTTGGTCACGATGTGCCCGGAGTTGTCGTAGACGATGCCGGAGCCGAGGCCCGCCTTGGTGTTGATCTGCACGATGGAGGGCAGCACCTTGGTGATCACCTGCTCGTAGGCCGCCTCGAGCGAGTTCGGGCTCGCAGCCGCGGGAGCCGAGGTGGTCTGCGACGCGGAGGCGACGGGACTCGGACTTCCCGAAGGGGCCGAGCAGCCGGCGAGCAGTGCGACCACGGCCATGCCCGTGGCGATCCTCCTCATGCGGGGGTATCTTCCCAGCTCAGCCAGAAAGATACGCCTCGCGGACGTTCCGCCTGCTCAGCTTGCCCGTGGGCGTGCGCGGCAACGACTGGCGGTACTCGATGACCCGCGGGTGCTTGAGCCGCGCCAGCCGCGGCTCGCAGTGCCGCAGCAGCTCGGCCGTCAGTTCCTCGCCAGGCGTGAACCCGTCGGCGGGCTGTACGAGCGCCACCACCCGGTGCCCCCACTCCGGGTCGGGCACGCCGATCACCGCCACGTCGGCCACGGCCGGGTGCTCGAGCAGGGCCGCCTCGATCTCGGCGGGGTAGATGTTGACCCCGCCGGAGATGATCAGGTCGGTACGCCGGTCGAGCAGGAACAGGTACCCCTCGGCGTCCAGGTAACCGATGTCGCCCGGCGTGTAGTCGCGGCCCCGCATGGCGGCGGCGGTCTTGTCCGGGTCGCCGTGGTACTCGAAGCGGTTCACGCCGCCGATGTAGACCAGACCAGGCTCACCCTGCGGGACCTCGTGGCCGTCCTCGCCGACGATGGTGAACGCCATCCCGTCCAGCGCCCGCCCGACCGTGCCTGGTCTGGCCAGCCACTCCTGCGACGAGACCATGGTGGCCATGGCCGCCTCGGTCGAGCCGTAGTACTCCCACAGCACCGGGCCGAGCCAGTCGATCATCGCCTTCTTCGTGGCCGGTGGGCAGGGCGCCGCGCCGTGGTACAGGTGGGTGAGGGAGGACAGGTCGTACTTCTCCCGATCCGGTACGGCGAGCAGCCGGTGGAACATGGTGGGCACCATGAACGCGTTCGTCACCCGGCAGCGCTCGATCAGCTCTAGGGTGCCCGCGGCGTCGAAGCGCCCGGGGGTCACCAGGGAATGGCCGAACTGCAGCGCCATCATGGCCTGGCTGTACGGGGCGGAGTGGTAGAGCTGCGAGCACACCAGGTGGACCCCGCCGAGCGGCAGCCCGAAGTGCTTCCAGCTCTTGCGCATCAGGATCGGGTACAGCTCCTCCGGCGTGAGATCGAGCAGCCGCCTGCGCACGCCCTTCGGCCGTCCGGTGGTGCCGGAGGTGTAGAGCATCATCGACCCGGCCCTGCGGTCGACCGGCGCGGTGTCCGGCTGTCCGGCCGCCAGGGCGGAGACGTCGTCAGCTGAGCGGACCACCACCCGGGCCCCGCAGTCGGCCACGATGTAGGCGATCTCGTCCTCGGTGAAGTGCCAGTTGACCGGCGTCAGGTACGCCCCGATCTGGTAGGTGGCGAGCATCATGGCCAGCATGTCGGCCCCGTTGTGCAGCACGGTCACGACGGCGTCGCCGCGCTCCACGCCGCGGGCACGCAGACCGTGGGACACCTGGTTGACGTCGGCGAGCAACTCCCCGTAGGTGACGCCGTCCTCGCCGAGCAGGGCGGGACGGGACGGATCATCGGCCGCGATCTCATAGAAGCCGCTCATATCCCGCGAGACTACAGAATGAGGTTCTACTCCGTGAATAGCGGAAATATCCCTACCTGGAGTGACGTAGCCTCAAGGCCATGGCGGACCCCGGCGAACAGAGACCCAGTTACGAAGCGCCGACCATGCCGTTCAGGAAGGTCGCCCTGCCCGACAGCGAGCAGACAACCAAGATCCCGCGTCCGCCCGCGCCGAGGCCGCTCCCGCCCCGGGTGCCTCCGCCCAGGCAGGGGCCCCTCGCCCGCCTCGGCGACATCCCCATCAAGGTCGTGTACCTCATCGGCGCGATCCTGGTGACCGTGCTCGCCGTCGTGCTGGTGTTCGTGATCTTCTCCGGCGACGTCCCCAAGCAGGCGCCGAGCGACCGGCCCAGCCAGGTCGCCACGGCCTCGGCCACGCCGGCGCCCAAACCGAGCGCGGCGCAGATCGCGCTGCCCGCGGTGCCGGAGTCGATGAAGCTCGCCCCGCTGCCGGGCAAGGCCACCGTGACCGACGGCGTGATCGCCGACAAGGCGACGGGGCTGACCTACCCGCGCTTCGCCAAGCCGTGGCAGGCCCGCTCGTACCCGCCGTTCTCGGTCGCGCAGCGGATCGGGAAGGTCGCCATCCCGCACACGGTGATCGCCTCGGCCATGCTGCCGGGGAACGAGGCGCTCAAGAAGCCCTCCACGGACGCCGACTACCGGGCCCTCGCGGCCCGCGCGGTCAGGTGGACGATGCGGACGCAGTACCCGGCAGGCGCCACGCTCGCCTGGACCGGCTCGCAGAAGCTCGCCCTCGGCAAGGGCTGGCTGCTCGGCTACAAGGTCACCTTCACCTCGGGCGGCGCGCAGCACGTGGCCCAGGCCCTGATCGCGGTGGTCGAGGTCGGCAAGACCAAGCCCGCCATGCTCCTGGCCTCCATCCCCGACTCCGGCAAGTCCCACTGGCCCGACCTGAACGTCCTCGCCAAGGGGCTTCGTCCTCTCTAGGGGACTCTTTGGCTGCCCCCACTTCGAACTCGGGGGAGGCGGTACCGCAGAAGCATCCTCTAGAATATGGTTCTGGCATTGGACTCGGCTGGAGGATGAGCGATGGCGATCGGGTTGAGCGAGGAGCACGAAGCACTCCGCGAATCGGTGAGCGGCTGGGCGGAGCGGAACATCCCCGCCGAGCTGACGCGGTCCGGGGGCGACGAGCGCCCCGCGTTCTGGCCGGGCCTGGCCGAGCAGGGCCTGCTCGGCCTGCACCTGCCCGAGGGGGCGGGCGGCTCGGGCTACGGCCTGCTCGAGGCCGCGGTCGTCATCGAGGCGCTGGCCGAGCGGCTGGCCCCCGGCCCGTTCGTGCCCACGGTGCTGGCCGGCGCCGTCATCCACGCCTCCAAGCGGCACGACCTGCTGCCCGCGCTGGCGAGCGGCGAGCGCACCGCGGCGGTGGCCCTGTCGGGCAACCTCACCGGCACCCGCGGCGAGGACGGCACGCTGGTCGTCGAGGGCACCGCGGAGCCCGTCCTGGGCGGCTCGCTGGCCGACCTGCTGGTCCTGCCGGTGACGACGAGCGAGGGTGAGGAGTGGGTGGCGGTCGACGCTTCGGACGCCACGGTCACCAAGCTCGAGTCGCTGGACCTGACCAGGCCGGTGGCCCGGGTGGAGCTGGTGGCGGTAGCCGTACCGGCAGAGCGGGTGCTGGATGGGGTCGAGGGGCCCGACGTGCTGAACCTGGCGGCCATCCTGCTGGGTGCGGAGGCGGCCGGGATCGCGGCGTGGTGCGTGCGGGCGGCCTCCGACTACGCCAAGGTGCGGGTGCAGTTCGGGCGGCCGATCGGGCAGTTCCAGGGCATCAAGCACAAGCTGTCGCGCATGCTGGTCGCGCTGGAGCAGGCGCGCGCCACCGTGTGGGACGCCACCCGCGCCGAAGGCGGTGAGCTGGAGTTCGCCGCGGCGATCGCCGGGGTGATGGCGCCGGACGCGGCCGTGCGCTGCGCCAAGGACGCGATCCAGACCTTCGGCGGCATCGGCTACACCTTCGAGCACGACGCCCACCTGTACTTCCGCCGCGCGCTCACGCTGCGCGCGCTGCTCGGCCCGGCGGCGGAGTGGGCGGACTCGGTGACCGGGCTGGCGCTCGGCGGCGTGGCCAGGGAGATGGAGATCGACCTGCCGGAGGACGCCGCGCCGCTGCGCGAGGCGATCGGCCAGGAGATCGCGGAGATCGCCCGGCTGGAGGGCAAGGAGCGCAACCGCGCCCTGGCCGACCACGGGTTCGTCATGCCGCACCTGCCCAAGCCGTGGGGCCGCGGCGCCAAGCCGCTCGAGCAGGTCCTGATCGCCCAGGAGCTGAAGGCGGCCAAGGTCCGCACGCCCAACATGATCATCGGCGCCTGGGTCGTCCCGTCGCTCGTCTCGTACGGCACGCCGGAGCAGCAGCAGCGGTTCCTGCCCAGGACGCTGAGCGGCGAGATGATCTGGTGCCAGCTCTTCTCCGAGCCCGGCGCCGGTTCCGACCTGGCCTCGCTGCAGATGAAGGCGGACAAGGTCGAGGGCGGCTGGAAGCTCAACGGGCAGAAGATCTGGACCTCGGTCGCGCACGTGGCCGAGTGGGGCATCTGCATCGCCCGCAACTCCTCCGAAGGCACCAAGCACGAGGGCATCACCTACTTCCTGGTCGACATGAAGTCGCCCGGCGTGACGGTCAGGCCGCTGACCGAGATGACCGGCGAGAACCTGTTCAACGAGGTCTTCATGGACGACGTGTTCGTCCCCGACGACCTGGTCGTGGGCGAGGTCGGCGACGGCTGGAAGGTGGCGCGCAACACGCTGTCCAACGAGCGGGTGTCGCTGTCATCCGGCTCGGGCGGCACCGGCGCCTCGGTGCCCGACCTGCTCGGGCTGGTCGCGCGGCTGGGCAGGGAGCTCACGCCGGTCGAGCGGCACGCGGTGGCGGACGTGATCTGCGAGGGCCACTCGATCAACGCGCTGTCGCTGCGGGTGACGCTCAAGCAGCTGGCAGGCTCGGAGCCGGGCGCGGACGCCTCGGTCCGCAAGCTGCTGTCGACCTCGCACGCGCAACACGTGTCGGAGACCGCGGTGGACCTGCTCGGCTCGGCGGCCGTGGTGGCGGCCGACATCAAGCTGGGCGACGCCGGCTACTGGAACAGGGCCGTGCTGGCCACCAGGGCCATGACCATCTACGGCGGCACCACCGAGGTCCAGCTCAACATCATCGGCGAGCGCATGCTGGGCCTGCCCAGGGACCCCGAGCCGGGACGCTGAGCAGCCGAAGGGCGTCTCCCGGCGGGAGGCGCCCTTCCCCGTCAACGGCTAGGGCTGGACGGGTTGGAGCGGGCTGGGGGTGGCGGCCTTGCCGGGGAGCGGGACGCCGATCTTGATCTCGCCGACGCACGTCGTACGGCCGTCCACCGTGCGCAGCACCAGCTCGTTCCCGGCGGCCTTGAGCGTGGCGAACGTCCAGCCGAAGTCCTTGCCCGCGGCCACCTGGGTCCCGGCGCCGCCCAGCCGTACCGAGAGCGTGGTGGGGGTGGGGTTGAGGTAGCCCACCTGTACCGTCCACTGGCCTTCGGGCAGCGGCAGCGGGAGCGGGATGCGGGTGTCGGTCCCCTTGACCGGCAGGCAGCCGGGACGCGGGATGGTCAGGCCCTCGATGTCCACCGGCCGCAGGCGGCCCTGCTCGTCGAAGGCCAGCGGGTTGCGCACCGGCCCGCTGAGCTGCGTGGCCCAGGTGACCGGGTGCGGGGCGATCGGCCCGAGCAGCTTGGAGGTGCGCGCGTACTCGTAGAAGAAGATCGGGTAGGCGACCTTCGGCGGCACGTTGGCGTCCAGGATGACCGCGTCCTGCGGGGCCCGCGCGAGCGCCAGCCTGGCGGTCTCCACGTAGCTCTTGACGTGCAGGCCCAGCGGCAGCCTGCCGTACGCGACGACCGACCAGATCGAGCCGACCAGGACGGCGGCGGCCAGCCCGAACCAGACCCTGCGCAGCGCGGGGAGCGGGCGCCGCCAGGGCTGCTCCTCGCCCTGGACGGGGATGAACGCCAGGCCGGCCACGATCGCCAGCACGGTCGCGGTGGAGGAGACGTAGCGCAGCTCGTAGCCGCCGACCTCGGGGCCGAGCTGCTGGATCCGGCCGATCAGCACCGGCACGACGTCGGCCAGCGCGAAGTAGCCGAGCAGCATCGTCCACGCCAGCCAGGCGCGTCGCCGGTAGACGATCGACACCGCGACCACGATCAAAGCCACGCCGAGCCCGGCCCACACCAGCGCGGGCGGCGGTGCGGCGGTGGCGTAGTCGTCGCCGATCGGCCGCCACTGGTACGGCCCACCCAGCGCGCCGGGCACCAGCGCGCCCGACAGCAGCGTCCAGGCGAAGCGCGCGGTCACGTCCAGGCTCGGCAGCGACGGCTTGATCAGGTCGTTGGTCAGCTGCACCGAGGTGAACAGCTGGCGGAAGAACACCGCGGCGTATCCGGCCACCACCGCCAGGTACAGCGGCCACGCCGTGCGCCTCGGCCGCAGCCAGCCGAGCGTCAGCACCACGGCCAGCACCAGGATGAACGGCGCCTTGACGAAGAACACCATCGCGAACAGCGTCCAGGCGGCTGCCGCGATGGCGTGCCTGCGGCGCCCGGTGCGGGTGTAGAGGACGTGCGAGCTGAGCGCCATCGGCAGCGCGAGCTGGAACGGCAGCGTCTCGATCGCCACCGCCCACCACGACAGCGATGAGATCGTCAGCGGCGTCACCAGGTAGAGCCCGAGCGGCACCAGGATCGCGGGCCGTGCCCCGAACAGCAGCCGCAGCAGCCGTAACAGCGCCAGGCAGGCCAGTGCCTGCAGCCCGATCACCACGCCGTGGGCCAGCACGTCGTTGTAGACGCCCAGCCGCCCCATCGCCCACTGGATCGCGAACGGGCCCGGCACCAGGTGGCCGTAGTCCACCCGCATCAGGTAGTCCCAGCTCAGGCTGTTCTCCAGGCCACGGGTGATGAAGACGAAGTCGTCCTGCCTGAAGTAGGTCCTGCGGACGAGGTCGAACTTCCACGCCAGTTGTAAAGCGATCATCACGAGGGCGACACCGAGCACGATCTCGCCGTGCGCTCGCCTACCGCTTGTGCTCACCCGTGCCTCCTGGGGAGGACATTAGCCACAATAGCTGGATGCCGTCACTGACCCGAGTCGCGCCCGTGCTGGGGCTGGCGCTCGGGCTGCTGGCGCTCGGGCCCGGCCTGGGGCAGGGGTTCGTGCTGATCCAGGACATGGTCTTCGTGCCGTCGCCGGCGTTCTCGCCGTTCACGTTCGGGCTGGCGGGCGGGGCGGCGCGGGTGGTGCCCAGCGACGCGGTCGTCACCCTGCTGGCCCACGTGCTGCCCGCCGAGCTGGTGCAGAAGCTGCTGCTCCTGGCGATCTTCGTGTTGGGGTGCGCGGGGGCGGCCAGGCTCGGCGGCCTGGTCGCGGGCGCGTTCTACGTGTGGAACCCGTACGTGGCCGAGCGGCTGCTGATGGGGCAGTGGGCGCTGCTGCTCGGGTACGCGGGGCTGCCGTGGGTGGTGCACGCGATGGTCCGCGGGCGGCGGCTGTGGGTGGCGCTGCTGCCGGCCGCCGTGGGCGGGTTCGCCGCCATGCTGATCACCGGCCTCACGGCCGTGCCGCTCATCGGGATGTACGGCAGGGCCGTTCGTGACCGTTGGCGTGGAGCGCTGGTCGTGGTGGGGTTGCTGGTGGCCTTCAGCCTGCCGTGGCTCGCGGTCACGATGCTACGGCCCGAGGGGCTCACCGGGGATCCCGCCGGGGTGGACGCGTTCGCCGCCCGGGCTGACGGGCCGCTCGGAGTGGTGGCGAGCCTGCTGTCGCTGGGCGGGATCTGGAACGCCTACGCGGTGCCCGAGGGGTTCGGCTCGGTGGTGGGTGCCGTGGCGCGGCTGGTCGTCATGATCGCGGGGATCGGCGGGTTCTGGCTGGCGCGGCGTGGCCTGCCGTACGCCAAGGGGCTGGGGGTGGCGGCGGCCGCCGGATTCGCGATCGCGTGCCTGGGGGTGACCGAGCCCGGGCGGGACGTGCTCAGGTGGCTGGTCGGAGTGTGGGGCGGGTTCGCGGTGGTGCGGGACGCGCAGCAGTTCCTGGCTCCGCTCGCCCTGCTCGCGGCGGTGGGGTTGGGACAGCTCACGGCGAGGGTGCCGGGGCGGGCGTGGGTGGCGGCGCTGGTGGTCGTGCCCGTGCTGGTGCTGCCGACGATGGCCTGGGGGCTGGCGGGGCGGCTGACGGCGGTGCCGTACCCGGACAGCTGGGAACGGGCGCGGGCGGTCATCGCGCGGGACGGCGAGCCGGGTGATGTGCTGGTGCTGCCGTTCGAGTCCTACCGCAGGTTCGGCTGGAACGGCGGGCGGGCGGTGCTGGATCCGGCGCAGCGGTACTTCGCGACGCCGGGCCGGCAGGTGGTCGCCAGTGACGTCATGCGGGTGGGTTCGACGCGCGTCGGGAGCGAGGATCCGCGAGCACGAAAAGTAGAACACGTACTAGAAGGGCTTTCGCCGGACCTTGCCGCAGCAGGGTTTCGGTATGTCCTAGTCGATGCCGGTACCCCGGAGGAGCTCCAGGCCTTCACCCATTGGTTGAAGGGTGCACGACCCCTGGTCGACGCGGCTGAGCTGCGACTGTATCGGCTGGAAGGGCCAGTCGCCCGGCCTTCGTCCGAATAAGTCCACTGATCAGCGGATTTATTAAGATTTCGTTGAGCTACTTCCGAGTAGCAAGAATTGGTTCTAGGTTAGGTGGGGCCCCCAGCTCGAGGAGGAACCCTCCCGTGATCAAGATTCTGCTAGCCGCGATCATCGGCATTGCCGTGGCAGCCTTGGTGACCACGGTCACGACAGTATCTTTCACCGGCGCCACCGCGACACCCGTCAACAAGCCGCTCTACAACTACGGCGACCGGTAACCGGCGAAGTCATGCCGCCCTCCCATCAGGGGGACGAACGGGCGAGCCGACGACCACTGCTTGAGATCGTCGTTCCGGCGTACAACGAGGAACGGCGACTCCCCGGGGGGCTCCTGCAGCTGTGCGCGAAGCTTGCCCGTTTACCGTTCCCGACCGCCGTCATCGTCGTGGACAACGACAGCACCGACTCCACCGCCGCCATCGTCGAGGCGTGGACGCCGGGTCCCGTGCCCGTACGGCTGGCCACCTGCCCCATCCCGGGCAAGGGCGCCGCGGTGCGCGCCGGTCTGTCGCTGACCAGGGCTCCACTCGTCGGCTTCTGTGACGCCGACATGGCCACCGACCTGGACGCCATCGACGTCGCCGTGGGCCTGCTGCTGTCAGGCGAGCGGGTTGTCATCGGCTCGCGCGCGCACGCCTTCTCCGACGTGGAGAACCGGCACAGCAAGGTACGAGAGCTGGGCGCGGTCGGCTTCCGCGCGCTGGCCAGGCTGCTGGTGCGCGGGGTGAGCGACACCCAGTGCGGCTTCAAGTTCTTCGACGGCCCGCTGGCCCGCGAGGTCGCGGCGGAGCTGTCCGTCACCGGGTTCGCCTTCGACGTCGAGCTGCTGGCCCGCTGCGTGCGGCGCGGCTCGGCGGTGCTGGAGATCCCCGTCCAGTGGCGGGACATGCCGGGCTCACGCTTCTCGCCCGCCCGGCACAGCACCGCCATCCTGCTGGAGCTGACCAGGATCTGGCTACGGCTGCGCGTCGAGTCCCGCACGCGCGCCAAGCCGGCCTGGGACCCGCCTCTCGACCCCGTCGGTTATCCGTGAACATCGCCGTGCTCAACTGGCGTGACCCATGGCACCCCGCAGCCGGGGGCGCGGAGACCTATGCCTGGGAACTGGCCAGGCGCCTGGCGGCCGGCGGCGATCGGGTCTGGTTCGTCACGGCCCGCGCCCCCGGCCAGACCAGAGGCGAGGTCGTCGAGGGGGTACGGCTGGCGCGGATGGGCGGGCCGTTCACCCTCTACCCGCTGGTGCTGGCCTGGCTGCTGGTCAGGCGGTGGCGGTTCGACGCGGTGCTCGACTGCCAGAACGGGATCCCGTTCTTCAGCCCGTGGGTGCTGCCGCGCCGTACCAGGGTGCTGTGCGTGCTGCACCACGTGCACGACCGGCAGTTCGGAGTGCACATGTCGCGCTGGCTGGCCGCGGTCGGGCGCTTCCTGGAGGGGCCGGTGTCACGGTGGACCTACCGGCGGCGCGAGAGCGTGGCCGTGTCGCCGTCGACCGTGCTGGCCATGCGCGAGCGGCTGGGGTGGCGCGGCCCCATCCACATCGCCCACAACGGGGTGAGCGTTCACCAGCCAGGAGATGCCGGGAGAACCCGGCAGCCGTCCCTGGTGTGTGTCGGCAGGCTGGTCGCGCACAAGCGGGTGGACCTGCTGCTCGACGCCGTACCCGCGCTGCGGGAGCGGTGGCCTGATCTGACCGTGGACATCGTCGGGCGTGGTCCTGAGGAGGACCGCCTGCGCGCTCGCCTGCCGGAAGGCGTCACGATGCACAGCTACCTGCCCGAGGAGGACAAGGCCCGGCTCACCGCCAGGGCCTGGCTGCATGTCAGCGCGTCGCAGGGGGAGGGCTGGGGGTTGTGCGTCCTGGAGGCCGCCGCGCTCGGCGTCCCGACCGTGGCCTTCGACGTCGACGGGCTGCGCGACGCGATCCGGCCCGGCGAGACCGGATGGCTGATCCCCGAGGGCGCGAACCTGGCCAAGGGCGTGACGGCCGCGCTCGACGAGCTCGACGACGCCTACCGCGAGCGGTGCAGGGCGTGGGCGGCGACCTTCTCCTGGGACGAGACCGCGGGCAAGGTGGCCGCGCTGCTTCACGGTGAACCCGAGCGGAACCGGATGGCCTGGCCGATCGCCTCGCGCGTGGTGGGTGAGGAGCAGTGAGCGGGCGGGCCCGGCAGCGGCTGTGGCTGGCGCTCTGCTGTCTCGGCTTCGCCGTACTGGCCTTCACCACCAGGCCGGGCAACATCATCGCCGACACCAAGATCGACCTGGCGCTGAACCCGATCGGCTGGCTGCAGCGCGCCGCCCACCTGTGGGACCTGCAGCACTTCGGCCAGCTGCAGAACCAGGCCGCCGGATACCTCTTCCCGATGGGCCCGTTCTTCGCCCTGGGCAAGCTGGTCAACCTGGAACCCTGGGTCACCCAGCGGCTGTGGCTGACCTTGCTGATGAGCGTGGCCTTCCTGGGCGTGGAACGCCTGGCCAGGCAGCTCGGCGTCGGCACGCCGGGCACCAGGATCGTGGCCGCGCTGGCCTACGCGCTGGCGCCCCGCGCGCTGTCGATCATCGGTGAGATCTCCATCGAGTGGCTGCCCGCCGCGATGTTGCCGTGGATCCTGATACCGCTGCTGACCGCCTCGGAGACCGGCCAGCGGGCCAGGGCGGCCGTCAGGTCGGGCCTGGCGGTGGCGCTGTGCGGCGGCGTGAACGCGGTCGCCGTGCTCGCCGTGCTGATCGCCCCCGTGCTCTACATCCTGACCAGGCCGAAGCCGGTGCCGCGCTGGCGTCTGCTGGCCTGGTGGAGCGGCGCCGTGGCCGTCGCCACGCTGTTCTGGTGGCTGCCGCTGCTGCTGGTAGGCCGCTACGCCTTCTCCTTCCTGCCCTACACCGAGACTTCCTCGGCCACCACGCAGGTCACGGGGCTGACGAACGTGCTGCGCGGCGCCTCCGACTGGGTGCGCTTCCTGCCCATCGACGGCACGACCACCCAGCCCGCCGGGTACGCGATCGCCACCTCGGCCCTGGGCGTGGTCGTCACCGGCGTGCTGGCCGCGCTGTGCCTGGCCGGGCTGGCCAGACGTGACCTGCCCGCCAAGGGCTTCATCATCGCGCTGTTCGTGATAGGCGTGTCCGCCCTGGTCGCGGGCCACATCAGTGACCTGGAACCGGTCGTGGCCGAGCCCGTGCGCTGGCTGCTCGACGGGCCGCTCGCCCCGCTGCGCAACCTGCGCAAGTTCGACCCGCTGGTACGGCTGCCGCTCGCCTTCGGCCTGGCGCACCTGCTGGCCTGCGTGGCGGGCAGGATCCGGCTGCCGCTGCGGGCCCTGGCGCTGCTGGCCTTCGCCGGGCTCGTGCTGCCCGTGTTCAACCAGGGGCTGGCCTCGCCGGGCGACTTCAAGGAGGTGCCGCTGTACTGGCGGCAGGCGGCCGCGTGGATCAACGAGAACGCCGGTGACGACGGCGTGCTGGTCGTGCCCGGCGCCAAGTTCGGCGAGTACCTGTGGGGCAGGCCGCAGGACGACCCGATGCAGCCGCTGTTCGACGCCCGCTGGACCACCCGCCAGGTGACGGCCGCCGGATCGGTCGGCCTGACCCGGCTGCTGGACGCCGTCGACCAGCGGCTCACCGCCGGGTACGGCTCGCAGGGCCTGACCGACGTGCTGCGCAGGCTGGGCGTGCACTACCTGCTCGTCAGGAACGACTTGATCCGGGCGAACCTGCAGGGCGCCTGGCCGGCGCGGATCTACCAGGCGCTGCGCGACTCGCCCGGCATCACCAAGGTCCGCTCCTTCGGCGGCGAGGTGGGCGACGGCTTCACCGACGACGTGGTCAACTCCGTGGACTGGCCGTTCCCCGCCCTGGACCTGTACGAGGTGTCGGGCAGCAGCGACCTGGTCGGCGTGCAGCCGGCCGGTGAGGCGCTGCGGGTGCGCGGCGGGCCCGAGTCGCTGCTCACCATGGGCGACCTCGGCCTGCTGAGCGAGGGTCCCGTGCTGGTCAACGGCGATGCGGGCAAGCGCGAGGCGCCGACCGTGGTCAGCGACGCACTGCGGCTGCGCGAGCGGGCCTTCGGCGAGATCAGGTCCAACTGGACCCCGACGCTGACCGCCGACAAGCGCGAGGATTTCACCGGCGTGCGCGCGCTCGACCTGTTGGAGGACGGCTGGCTGCAGGACGCCGCGACCGCCCAGTACGACGGCATCGCGAACATCACCGCCTCCTCCTCGGTGGCCGACGCCGGCGCCGTCCCAGGCCTGAGTACGGCGGGCCGTGGCCCGTGGGCGGCCATGGACGGCGACTACACCACCGGCTGGGAGAGCGGCGGCTGGGACCGGCCGCAGGGCGAGTGGCTCCGCGTCGACCTGCCGAGGCCGCGGGAGATCCCGCAGCTCAAGGTCACCTTCACCAACACCGTCCTGCTCGGCCAGTCGATCAGGCGGGTCGCGGTGGAGACCGAGGGCGGCACGGTCGAGCAGGACGTGCAGCGGACCAACACGCCGCAGATACTGAAGACCGCATCCGGCCCGACCAGCTACGTGAAGATCAAGATCCTGGCCACCTACAACGCCAAGTGGAGCTTCGTGCAGCGGGTCGGCATCACCGAGGTGACGATCCCCGGCATCCTGCCCAGCCGCACGATCCGGTTGCCCGGCGCGGGCGGCGACGCGTTCGTCATGGACCGCGGGCTGGACGGCCGTCCCGAGTGCATGCGCAACCAGGACAGGTGGATCTGCAACCCGCTGCTCGGCCGCCCCGACGAGGAGGGCGCCGGCTTCGACCGCACCTTCACGCTGGAAAGCGCGGCCAAGGGCAACGTGCGCGGCTCGGCCATCCTGCGTGACCCCGCGCTCGTCGACCGGTACACCCGGCTCAGCGGCGACCTGACCCAGGTGTCCGGGACGTCCCAGGCGGGCCATGACCCGGTCGCCGGCGCGCGGTCCGCCTTCGACGCCGATGCCTCCACCACGTGGATCCCGGCGCCCGGCGACACCGAGCCCACGCTCACGCTCGGCTGGTCGGGCGCGCGGAAGGTGTCGCAGCTGCAGGTGGCCAGGCCGGGCGGCGACAAACAGCCGCTCGACGTGATCGTCACCGGCGACGGCGACGTGGTCCGCAGCGGCCGGGTGAACGCCGGCGGAGTCCTGAAGTTCAAGCCCCTCACCACGAGGAAGCTGCGGATCCACTTCCTGCCCGTCTCCAAGCGGCTCGAGGTCACCGAGCTGATCATCCCCGGCATCACGCCCGCCTCCCGGCCGGAGGGCATCCCGTTCCGCCTGCCGTGCGGGCAGGGGCCGCGGCTGGAGATCAACGGCGCCGCCGTGCAGACCCAGGTCAGCGGCACCTACGACGACCTGCTCGAGCAGCGGCCCGTGCGGTTCGCCGCCTGCGCCAAGCCCAGGCTCGTCGGCGGGGACAACCGGGTGCGCGCGGCCGGCTGGGATCCGTTCGCGATCGAGAACCTCGTGGTCGGGACGCTGCCCGCCGGCACGCCGCAGGTCGAGGCCTCGGCGGTGCGCGGCACGTGGACGCAGTCGCTGCGCGAGGTGAAGGTGAACGCGCCCAAGGACGCCTTCCTCGTCGTCGACGAGAACTACAACCCCGGCTGGCGCGCCACGATCGACGGCGGGGCGCTGCGCCCGGTCAGGATCGACGGCTGGAAGCAGGCCTGGGAGCTGCCCGCGGGCACCGCGGGCACCGTGCGGCTCGAGTACCTGCCGGACCGGTCCTACTTCCTCGCTCTGGTCCTGGGCCTTGCCGGGATCGCGCTGCTCGCCCTTGCCTCGCTGGTGCTGCGCGGCCCGCGTCCCGAGCACGTCATGGCCACCGCCGTGGCGGGCGACTCGCGCGTGTCCCGGCTGCGCCTGCCGTACGCGATCGTGCTGGGGCTGGCCTTCGGCGGGTGGGTCGCGGGCTGGCCGGGCATGCTCGCCGTGGTGATCGCCACGGTCGGCTTCCACCGCGTACGGCAGGCCGAATGGTGGGCGGCGGGCCTGTTCTGCGGCGCCACGGCGAGCCTGGCGGCGGCCATGGTGATCCGCGAGTACGGCGTGGACACGCAGATACTGACGGATCAGGTGCCGCAGCTGCTGTCCTGCGCCGCGATGGGCGTGCTGTTCGGCAGGCTGGTCACGGAGCAGGAGCCGCAGGCTGCGGAACCGGGGCTTCCGGCGGAGGCAGAGGTGCTGACCGGCGCCCGCTGAGGCGCAGCATGGGCTCCTCGAGCAGGTGGTAGCTGCCCACGCTGGCCAGCACCGAGCCGACGAAGGTGAAGATCGCCACCTGGGTGAAGTTGCCCGCGAACGGCTGGCTGCCCGTCACCTTGTAGAACAACGTGATCACCGGGGCGTGCCAGAGGAAGAAGCTGTAGGAGATGCGGCCCAGGTAGGCGGTGACCGGGTTGCCGAGCACCCGGTGGCGCAGCGTGTCGTGCCGGGAGGCCAGCGCGAACGGGGCGACCACCAGGATCGCGACCGTGGCCTCCAGGATCATCCGCCACAGCGACTGCGACAGCGACGGCAGCGTGAGCGTACGCGGCCCCGCCAGCTCGGTGCTCAGGGTCGCGTACAGCAGTACGGCCAGCACGAGCAGTTGCGGGGCGAGCTGGTCGATGATCCTGATCTCCTTGAGCCAGACCGACAGCACCGCCATGGCCATGCCCGCGGCGAAGAAGATCAGGTGGTAGGGCAGCCAGAGCGCGAGCTGCGGCTGGTCCCAGACGTGCGCGGCGATCGCGGTGCCGATGGAGATCGCCGGCAGCACGGCGATGCCGGTCAGCAGCCTGACCGGGCGGTCGCCGCGGCGCGCCCAGGCGTGCAGCAGCCAGGCCAGCAGGGGCAGGACCAGGTAGAAGGCCATCTCGATGGGCATCGTCCACATCTGGTACAGGCCGTCGGGCGCGCGCTTCTGCTCGAAGTAGTTCTGCAGCAGGAGCAGCCACTTGGCCCAGGTGCCCCAGTCGAGCGAGGTGCCCCAGGCGGCCAGCGCCAGGATCGTGACCAGCCAGTAGGCCGGTATCACGCGTAACACGCGGCGCCACAGGTAGCGGCCGGCGCCCGGCGGGGGAGTCCCCTCGATGACGGACCTGGCCCACGGCCGGTACAGGAGCAGACCGGACAGCAGGAAGAACACGGGCACGGCGATGCCGAGCCGGGTGGTCATCCAGGCGAACATGCCGTCGCGGTAGATGACGCCGGTGTTCCCACCCACGTGCAGCACCCAGACGCCGAGCGCGGCCAGCGCCCGGATGCCGTCGAGGGCGCCATCTCTTGCGCCGGGGCTCCCTCCGATCGGATTCTCGGCTTTTATGCCCTTCTCAGCACTAGGACCAGGTTCCACGTGGCGAACTCCCTGACGATCGGGACCTTGAGCATCGGGCGGTACCACCAGGGCAGGTAGCGGGGGAAGGCGTCGACGAGCTCCACGTCGCGCCGTGCCCGCGCCCACCGGAGACCTCCGGCGACGGAGACCGGATAGAGGCTGCGCCCGAAGTGGTTCTTGGGCGGCGTGCCGTACTTTTCGCGATATTTCCGGGCGGCGAAGGAGCCGCCCAGATAGTGCCAGGGGGAGGTCTCGTGGCCGCCCCAGGGCGAGAGCCAGTTCGTGTACGCCAGGAAGATCAGCCCGCCCGGGCGCGTCACGCGCACCATCTCGCCGGCCATCCGCCACGGCTCCGGCACGTGCTCCAGGACGTTGGAGGAGAAGCAGACGTCCACGCTGCCGTCGCCGAGAGGCAGGTCCATCGCGCTGCCCAGGATGCCGCCGCCCTCCCTCAGGTCGCCGGCGTCCACGTCGACGCAGACGCAGCGGGCGCCGTGGCGGGCGAACTCGCGGGCGAAGAAGCCGGGCCCGCCGCCCACGTCGAGCACGATCTTGCCCTGGAGGTCGGCATACTGTCTGAGCTGCGCCGAGGTGTCGGCGGCCAGGGCGGTGTAGTAGCCGTCCCTGTCGTTCTGCTCGGTGCGGAACGCACGGAACAGGCGAATAGACCGCGCCAGATCGGCGCGCTCTCGGATATCTACCGCTTTCATATGTGAAACCACGATAGAACCTGTTTCTATCGATTTGATTGCGGCTCAATACCGGCCCGTGACGCATGTCACACTCTGTCATACTTTGTTGCCCAATACTCGGCAACAGGTTCTAGGAACGCGGAGGCGTTGATGGGTCGCATGTCCACGCTTGTCCTCATCGGGGTCGGAGCGTTCTTCATCGCGCTCGCCCCGCTCCTGAAGTTCTGGGCGGCGCCCAAGCTCATCGCTGCCCCCGCCAACCAGTTCGGCATCACCGAACTGGAGGCGAAGGGCGCGCAGTACTTCTCCAAGCAGGACCTCAAGGTCCTCACCGCGGATCTGCGGGTGATCGTCACCACTCGCGGCGACGTCAAGGAGGCCAACTCCCAGCGCGTCGTCTGGGACGAGGCCACCGTGATCAACGACGTCACCAACAGCCGTCCGCAGATCGACCTGTCGGACCGGCGCAGCGCCTTCGACAAGTACAGCGGCGTCGGCGTGAACTGCTGCGGCGTCAACATCGGCAAGGCCCCCGTGACGCTGGAGGGGCAGATCTACAAGTTCCCGTTCGACGTGGAGAAGAAGACCTACAAGGTGTTCAACTCCTCGGCGGCCAAGGCCTTCGACGCCACGTTCGTGCGCGAGGACCAGGTCAACGGCCTGCCGGTGTACGTCTTCGAGCAGAGCGTCCCCGCCACCAAGGTGGCCACGCTCACGGCCCCCGCCTCGGTGCTCGGCATGACCGAGACGGGCGACGTGCAGGTGGACCGCTGGTACGACGGCAAGACCACGTTCTGGATCGAGCCCACCACCGGCGCCCCCGTCAACCAGGAGGTGCAGCGGCACGAGGTGCTCAAGACCCAGGACGGGATCGAGCGCTCGGCGGCCTTCATCGGCACGCTCAAGATGACCGACAAGACGGTGGCCGACCTGGTCAACAGCGCCGAGTCCAACAAGTCGCAGATGAACCTGCTGCGGAACATCGTCCCGCTGATCCTGCTGATCGTGGGCGTCGCGGCCGTGGTGGCCGGCGTGCTGCTGGCGCGCCGCCGCTCCTCCTGATCCAACCGCTACGGCGGGCCGCGCGGATTCCGTGCGTCCCGCCGTACTTTTTTGGCCGGACTTGTCACGCACCGTTACTAGAACTCGTTCTGCCTGGTAGGTTACTCGCCAGTACCGATAAAAGGTTCTAGAGTAGAACGCGTTGCAGTTTGTTTGGGTGTCGCCGTATTGTCGGGCCATGCGAACACGTGTCACGGACATGTTCGGAATCGAGTTCCCGATCTTCGCGTTCAGCCACTGCCGGGACGTCGTCGCAGCGGTGAGCAAGGCGGGCGGGATGGGGGTCCTCGGCGCCCTCTACTTCACCCCGGAAGAGCTCGAGCTGGAGCTCAAGTGGATCGACGACCATGTGGACGGCCGGCCGTACGGTGTCGACGTGGTCATGCCCGCCTCCTACGAGGGCGCCGACTTCGCCGCCGACGAGCTGGTCGGCAGGTTGCAGGCGATGATCCCCGAGGGGCACCGGCGCTTCGTGGAGGGACTGCTGGCCTCCCACGGGGTGCCCGAGCTGTCGCAGGAGGCCGACGCGGGCAAGGTGCTGCTCGGCTGGACGGACGCGACCGCGCGCCCGCAGGTCGAGGTGGCGCTCAGGCACCCGATCGCGCTGCTGGCCAACGCGCTCGGCCCGCCGCCCGCCGACGTCGTCAAGCAGGCCCACGAGCACGGTGTGAAGGTCGCCGCGCTCGCCTCCACGCCCCGGCACGCCCTCAAGCAGGTCGAGGTGGGCGTGGACATCGTCGTCGCGCAGGGCACCGAGGCCGGCGGGCACACCGGCGAGATCTCCACGATGGTGCTGATCCCCCAGGTCGTGGACGCTGTCGACGTACCGGTGCTGGCCGCGGGCGGCATCGGCAACGGCCGCCAGATGGCCGCGGGCCTCGCGCTGGGCGCCGAGGGCGTGTGGACCGGCTCGCTCTGGCTGACGGTCGAGGAGGCCGACACCCCGGAGATGGCCAGGCGGCGCATCCTGGAGGCGACCTCCCGCGACACGGTCAGGTCGAGGAGCTGGACCGGCAAGCCCGCCCGGCTGCTGAAGAACGAGTGGACCGAGGCGTGGGAGGGCGAGGACTCGCCGGGCACGCTGCCGATGCCGCTGCAGTTCATGCTGGTCTCGGACGCTCTGCGCCGCATCGGCCGCTCCGACGCCGCCGAGCTGGCCACGTTCCCCGCGGGTCAGATCATCGGCATCACCAACCAGGTGCGGTCCACCCGCGACGTGATCTTCAGCCTGATGGAGGAGTACGGCGAGGCGGTGGAACGCCTCGACCGCATCGTCGGCGACTGACCACCGTTCGCCGGGGGCCGCGGCGCTCGGGCTAGGCGTGCCAGACGGCGGGGCGCTTCTCCTTGAAGGCTCGCGAGCCCTCCTTGGCGTCCTCGGACCCGATCACCGGCCAGCCCAGCTCGTCCGACACCTTCAGCGCCTCGGCCTCGTCCATCCCGAGCGTGTCGCGATAGGTCCGCAGGATCGCCCGTACGGCCAGCGGCGCGGAGGCCGCGAGGTCGTCGGCGATCTCCCGCGCGACGGCGAGGGCCTGCCCGTCGGGCACGACCCGGTTGACCAGGCCCATCGACAGCGCCTCCGCCGCCGTGATGGCGCGGCCGGTGAGCAGCAGGTCCATGGCGTGGCAGTAGGGGATCTGCCGGGGGAGCCGGACCGCGCTGCCGCCCATCGGGAACAGTCCCCGTTTGGCCTCGAACAGGCCCAGCGTGGCCGACTCCGCCACCACCCGCAGGTCCGTGCCCACCAGCAGCTCGGTGCCGCCCGCCACCGCGTAGCCCTCGACCGCGCACACGATCGGCTTGGTGGGCAGGTCCTCGCGCAGCAGCCCCTTCCAGTGGAAGTCGGCGATCTGCGCCGCCCGCTCGCGCACCGACGGGTCGTCAGAGGGCCGGCCCATGGCCTTGAGATCGGCCCCCGCGCAGAACACGCCGTGCGCCCCGGTCAGGACGGCCACCCGGACGCCCGGCTCCTGTGACACGTAGGCCCAGGCGGAGGCCAGGCCCACCAGCATGTCCGTGGACAGCGCGTTGCGCGCCTCCGGCCGGTCCATGGTGACGATCACGACGTGGCCGTCGCGCTCGACGCGGCAGTGCGGGGTGCTGATGGGCAGTGTCTCCACGGAGTGCCTCCCTTATTGAGCAAGCGCTTGGTGGAAGGCTACCTTGTCAGGCGCGCGGAGACGACGACATCGTCCGGCGCAGAATCAAGCGCTTGCTACGGTCTCGGCGACAGGGTTACGCTGCCTTGGCAAACGAGAACAGGTTCTCATTTGACGGCCTGAGGAGTCCCCATGGGCACGCTCGGTTTCTGGAGGCTGGCGCAGGCGGATCCGGACTGGATCGCCGCGGTCGATCCCGACGGCCGCGAACATCGCGCTGGTGATGTGCTGGCTCAAGCCAACCGGCTGGTGCACGGGCTGCGCTCGCTGGGGCTCGAGGCCGGCGACGGCGTCTGCGGGCTCGTGCCCAACGGCGTCGACGGGCTGGCGCTCTACCTGGCGGCGTTGCAGGCCGGGTGGTACTACACGCCGATCAACTGGCACCTGACCGGGCCGGAGATCGCCTACATCGTGGCCGACAGCGAGGCCAAGGCCTTCATCGTGGACGAGCGCTACCTGGCCGAGGGCGCGCGCGGCGCCGAGGCGATCACCCCGGAGCGCCGCTTCCTGATCGGCTCCGCCGTACCTCCTGTGCCTTTCCGCCAGATCGGCGAGCTCACCGACGGGCAGCCGGACACGACGCCGGAGGGCCGCACGGCGGGGGCCACCATGCACTACACCTCGGGCACCACGGGCAAGCCGAAGGGCGTCAAGCGGCCGCTGAGCGGGCTGGACCCGGACGATGCGGCGGAGCTGCTCGCCTTCCTGCCCGGCCTGTTCGGCATCACCCCGGGACAGCCCAACGCGCACCTGGTCACCTCGCCGAACTACCACACGGCGGTCACCCAGTTCGGCGGGACCGCGCTGCACATGGGCCACACGCTCGTCTACATGGACAAGTGGGACGCCGAGGAGACCCTGCGCCTGTGCGCGCGGTACGGGGTCACCAACTCGCACATGGTCCCCACCCACTTCAAGCGCCTGCTCGCCCTGCCCGAGGAGACCCGGAGCAAGTACGACCTGTCCAGCCTCAAGTGGATGATCCACGCGGCGGCCCCCTGCCCCGTCCCGGTGAAGTGGGCGATGTTCGAGTGGTGGGGCGACTGCATCTACGAGTACTACGCGGCCACCGAGGGCGGCGGCACGCTGGCCACCCCCGAGGGCTGGAAGTCCCACCCCGGCACGGTCGGCACCGCCTGGCCGATCAGCGAACTGCTCATCGTCGACGACGCCGGCCAGCCCGTCCCCACCGGCACCCCGGGCACGATCTACATGAAGATGCTCGGCACCGGCTTCGTCTACAAGGGCGACCCCGACAAGACCGAGGCCAACAGGCTGAAGGAGCACTTCACCGTCGGCGACATCGGCTATCTCGACGAGGACGGCTTCCTGTTCCTCTGCGACCGCAAGGCCGACATGATCATCTCGGGTGGCGCGAACATCTACCCGGCCGAGATCGAGAACGAGATCATGATCCACCCCAAGGTCGCCGACGTGGCCGTGTTCGGCATCCCCGACGAGGAGTGGGGCGAGCAGATCAAGGCCGTCGTCGAGGCCGCCCCCGGCTCCGAACCGGGCCCCGAGCTGGCCCAGGAGATCCTCGCCTCGCTCGAGGGACGGCTGGCGCGCATGAAGTGGCCCAGATCCATCGACTTCATCGAGGAGATGCCCCGCGAGCCCAACGGCAAGCTCCTCAAACGCAAGCTCCGCGCACCCTACTGGGAGGGCCACGACCGTGCCATCTGAAGAACCGCTGGTGGCCGAGCACGTCCTGGAGTTCCCCGGCGGTTACACCCGCACGACGGGCCCGGTCATCGGCCGCTTCCTGACCGAGCTGCGCAACGGGCGGATCGTCGGCGTCCGCACCGCCGAGGGCCGGGTCCTGGTGCCGCCGCTGGAGTACGACCCGGCCACCGGGGAGCCGGTTACCGGCGAGTACGTCGAGGTCGGCCCCGCCGGCACCGTGAGGAGCTGGGCCTGGGTGAGCGATCCGTTACCCGAGCACCCGCTCGACCGCCCGTTCGCCTGGGCGCTGATCGAGCTCGACGGCGCCGACACCGCGCTCGTGCACGCCGTGGACGCGGGCAACCCCAAGGCGCTGGCACGGGGCGCCCGCGTGTGGCCGGTCTGGCGCTCGCGGCGCACCGGCCAGATCACCGACATCGAGCACTTCGCGCCCGAGGTGACGAGGATCGTGTCCAACGTGCGGAGCGCCTACCGCCTCCAGGCCGGGGGAGCGCTGAGGAGGTTCCTCGACGGGATCGAGCGCGGCGTCTTCCTCGGCGGGCGCTGCGCCACCTGCGACAAGGTGTACGTCCCCTACCGCCGCTCGTGCCCGCAGTGCGGCAGCGCGATCGCCGAGGAGATCGAGCTGCCCGACACCGGCACGATCACCACCTTCGCCATCAACAACCTGCCCGACCCGCGCGCCCCCGAGGTGCCCTTCGTCTCGGCCTACATCCTGCTCGACGGCGCGGACATCCCGATGATCACCCTGGTCGGCGGTGTCCCCGCGCACGAGGTACGCCAGGGCATGCGGGTCAGGGCCGAATGGGTCCCCGAGGCGGAACGCGGCCCGTCGATGTCCAACATCCGGTGGTTCGCACCGACCGGCGAGCCCGACGTGGAGCTGTGATGCGTGACGTAGCGATCGTGGCCTTCGCCCAGACCCGCCACACCCCCCACGACAGCGGGCTGTCGGAGCCGGAGTTCATCCTCCCGGTGATCAACGAGGTCAAGCAGCGCACCGGCCTGGCGCGCTTCGGCTTCACCTGCTCAGGCAGCTGCGACTACCTGGCAGGCGCGCCGTTCTCGTTCGTCTCCGCGCTGGACGCCATCGGCGCCTGGCCGCCGATCTCCGAGAGCCACGTCGAGATGGACGGCGCCTGGGCCCTGTACGAGGCCTGGGTCCGGCTGCAGCACGGCGACGTCGACTCCGCGCTCGTCTACGGCTTCGGCAAGTCCTCGCTGGGCGACCTGCGCACGATCATGACGCTGCAGCTCGACCCCTACTACCTGGCGCCGCTCGGTCTCGACCAGCTGTCCTACGCCGCGCTCCAGGCCGCCGCCGTCGACGCCGACCGCGCCCGGCTCGACGAGATCGTCCGGCGCAGCCGTACGGCCGGCAGGGACAACCCCTACGCGCTCGACCTGCCCGACGAGGTAGGGGACTTCGTGGTCGAGCCGCTCAAGGCGGGCGACATCGCGCCGATCACCGACGGGGCGGCGGCCGTCGTGCTGGCCGCCGGGGACCTGGCGCGCGAGCTGTGCGAGCGTCCCGCCTACATCAGGGGTATCGCGCATCGCATAGAACCCCACTATCTGGGCATGCGAGACCTGGCCTTGTCGGCCTCCGCCGCCGATGCCGCCCGCGCGGCGGGGGTCGGCAAGGCTCCCGTCGAGGTGGCCGAGCTGCACACCCAGTTCAGCCACGAGGAGATCCTGCTCAGGGACGCGCTCGAACTCCCGGACGACACGGTGGTCAACCCGTCGGGCGGGCCGCTGGCGGCCAACCCGGTCATGGCCACCGGCCTGATCCGCATCGGTGAGGCGGCGCGCAGGATCCATGAGGGCGCGAGCCGTACCGTCGCGCACGCCACGAGCGGGCCGTGCCTGCAGCAGAACCTCGTCACGGTCTTGGAGGCGTGAGATGGGCAACCCCTGTGCTGTCATCGGCGTGGGCCAGACCCACTACACGACCAAACGGCGCGACGTCTCCATCGCCGGGCTCGTCCGCGAGGCGGCGATCCGCGCCCTGGAGGACGCCGGGCTGACGTTCAAGGACATCGACGCCGTCGTCATCGGCAAGGCGCCCGACCTGTTCGAGGGTGTGATGATGCCCGAGGCGTACCTGGCCGACGCGCTGGGCGCGGCGGGCAAGCCGATGATGCGCGTGCACACCGCGGGCAGCGTCGGCGGCTCGACGGCGCTGGTCGGGGCCTCGCTGATCCAGGGCGGGGTGCACGACCGGGTGCTGGTGGTCGCCTTCGAGAAGCAGTCGGAGTCCAACGCGACCTGGGCGCTGTCGACGCACCTGCCGTTCAACTCCTCGCTGGTGGTGGGCGCGGGCGGCTACTTCGCCCCGCACATCAGGGAGTACATGCGCAGATCCGGCGCGCCCGGCCACATCGGCCACCTGGTGGCCGTCAAGGATCGGCAGAACGCGTTGAAGAATCCCTACGCGCACCTGAAGATCCCCGGCATCAGCCTGGAGATGGTCGAGTCGACGCCGATGCTGTGGGAGCCGATCCGCTACCTGGACACCTGCCCGTCCAGCGACGGTGCCTGCGCGATGGTCCTGGCATCGGACAAGCACGTCACGGGCACGCCCGCCTGGGTGCACGGCACCGCGATGCGCTCCGAGCCGATCTTCCGCGCCGGGCGCGACACGGTGAACCCGCAGGCCGGCAAGGACTGCGCCGCCGACGTCTACCGGCAGGCCGGCATCTCCGACCCGCGGCGGCAGATCGACGCGGCCGAGGTGTACGTGCCGTTCTCCTGGTACGAGCCGATGTGGCTGGAGAACCTGGGCTTCGCGGCCGAGGGTGAGGGCTGGAAGGTCACCGAGTCCGGCGCGACCGCGCTCGACGGCGACATCCCGTGGAACGCCTCCGGCGGCGTGCTGTCGTCCAACCCGATCGGCGCTTCCGGCCTGATCCGTTTCGCCGAGGCGGCGCTGCAGGTGCGCGGCATGGCGGGCGAGCACCAGGTGGACGGGGCGCGGCGGGCGCTCGGCCACGCCTACGGCGGCGGGGCGCAGTTCTTCGCGATGTGGGTCGTGGGACGGGAGAAGCCCTGATGGAGTTCAACCACGCCGACCTGTTCGAGGGCCTGGCCGACGCGATCGGCGACCGGGTGGCGATCGTCTGCGGCGCGGAGAAGCGGACCTACGCCGAGCTGGACGCCGAGGCCAACCGCGTGGCCCACTACCTGGCGAGCCTGGGCGTCGGCCCGGGCGCCCACGTGGGGATCCAGCTCTACAACGGGATCGAGTACCTGGCGACGCACCTGGCCGCGCTCAAGCTGCGCGCCGTGCCGATCAACGTCAACTACCGCTACGTCGAGGCCGAGCTGCGCTACCTCTACCAGGACTCCGGCCTCGTGGCGCTGGTCTACGACGTGGAGTTCGACGCCCGGGTGGCCGCCGTCGTGCCCGACGGGGTTCACCTGGTCTCGGTGGGCGGGCAGTCGGCCATCGGCGCGGCCGTGCCGTACGGCAAGGCCCTGGAGAGCGGTACGGCGGGCCGCGGCTTCCCCGAGCGGTCGGGGCAGGACGTGTACATCATCTACACCGGCGGCACCACGGGCATGCCCAAGGGCGCGATGTGGCGCTGCGAGGACCTGTTCATGGCCTTCGGCGGCGGCAACCCGTACGGCGAGCCACGCGCGACACCGCAGGAGGTGATCGACGAGGCGGCCAAGGCCAATTCGATGATCATGATGGCGGCGCCGCCGCTGATGCACGGCGCGGCGCAGATGGCCACGTTCATCGCGTGGTGGATGGGCGCCACCATGGTCCTGGTGCGCAAGTTCGACGCCGGCGAGGTGTGGCGCACGATCGAGCGCGAGCGGGTCAACACGATCACCATCACCGGCGACGCGATGGCCAGGCCGCTGGCGGAGGCGCTGGAGACGGGGTCCTACGACCTGTCCTCGCTGTTCGTGGTGGGCTCGACGGGCGCGATCCTGTCCGGCTCGGTGCGCGAACGGCTGCAGGAGCTGCTGCCGAACGTGATGATCCTCGACAACTTCGGCTCGACCGAGTCCGGCTACACGGCCTCCGGCGTGGCCGGCTCCTCGCCGGAGAAGGGGCTGCGCTACCAGCCGAACGCGACCTCGCGGCTGGCCGTGCTGGACGAGAATCTCAAGCCGGTCGGCGAGGGTCAGCTGGGCACCGTGGCCAAGGCAGGCAGGATCGCGTTCGGCTACTACAACGACCCGGACAAGACCGCCCGCACGTTCGTCACCGACGCCGGCGGCACCCGGTGGCTGCTGACCGGTGACCTGGCGACCGTCGACGCCGACGGGACCGTCAACGTGTTCGGGCGCGGCTCGCAGTGCATCAACACCGGCGGCGAGAAGGTCTTCCCCGAGGAGGTGGAGGCCGTGCTCAAGGGGCACCCCGGGGTGTTCGACGCGGTCGTCACCGGGATCCCCGACGAGCGGTGGGGGACCAGGGTGGCGGCCGTCGTCGAACCCCGGCCAGGGATCGAGGTCACCGCCGCCGCGCTGGACGCGCACTGCAGGGAGCGGCTGTCGAGCTACAAGGTGCCGCGGACCTACGCCTTCGTCGCCGAGATGGTACGGTCGCCCGCCGGCAAGGCCGACTACCGCTGGGCCAAGGAGACCGCTAGCGCGGCTTCCTCGTGAGCAGCTCGCCCTCGACCTGGGTGGCGCGGCGCAGCACCAGCGTGGCCTCCATGGCCTGGTCGGCCTCCACCAGCGCGTCACCCAGCATGAGCAGCGCCCTGGCCAGGTAGGCGTTCAGCGCCCGGTTGCCCGGCGCGAAGCGCTCGAGCGCCGACACCGCCTCGCGCAGCGGCCCGACCGCCTCGGCGTAGGCGCCGCGCAGTTCCAGGGCGCACGCCAGCGCCAGCGCCGCCGCCGACCTGCCCGTGTGCACGCCTTCAGCGTCGACCCCGGCGGCAAGCAGCTCGTCGTAGATCCCGATCGACTCCTTGGCCCGCGCCTCGGCCTCCGGCCCGTCGTCCAGGCCGAGCAACGGCAGCAGTTCGGCGCTCTGGGCCAGCGAGTCGGCCAGCACCGCGCGGAAGGTCGGCTCGCCGGGCTCCTGCCTGGCCAGCGCGATGAGCTCCTCGATGACCGGGTTGGCCGCCTCGAGCTCGCCGCGCATCAGATGGCACCGCACCAGCCGCTGCCTGGCCAGCGCCACCTTCACCGGCGCACCGTCCGCACCGGGCGCCAGGGCTTCGAGTGCGGCTCGCGCGTACGGCGTGGCCTCCTCCGGGCGGCCCTCGGCCAGCAGGTCGTCCACCACGGCGGCGGCCGCCTCGGCCAGCCGTACGCGCTGCGCGGGGGTGTGCGGGGTGGCGGCCTCGATGGCCCTGGCCAGGTAGTCCATGGCTTCCCTGGCGCGGCCCAGCTCGCGCAGCACCAGCCCGCGCACGCGGTCGGCCTCCGCGCGCAGGGGGCGCAGCGCCGGCCGCAGGTCGGGCCGGGCGATGAGCACCCGATCCTGCTCGGCCAGTGACCAGGAGATGGCGGCCAGCGCGTCCTTCGGTCGGTCGAGCGCGGCGAGCGTGGCGCCCAGATGCGCGTAGACGGTGGCGGCGACGACCGGCTCGTCCATGTCGTCGCACAGGTCGGCGGCGCGCTCCAGCGGCTCGAGGTCGGGGGTGTCGCGTTCGTACTCCAGCCTGCCGAGGGTGGCCAGCGCCATGCCCAGCCGCACCCGGTCGGTGCCCTGCTCCTCGAGGACCTCCACGGCCATCCCGGCCAGCACCACGGCGGCGTCGGCCGCCCCCGCGACGGCGGCCCGGTCGGCGAACCAGCCGAGGTATCCGCACAGGCGGCGCCTGTCGGGGAACCAGCCGAGGTATCCGCACAGGCGGCGCCTGTCGGGGAACTCGGCGAGCAGCGGGGGGACGGAGGCGATCAGCTCGGAGAAGTCGCCGCACGCGTCCAGGCGGTCGGAAAGCTCGTCGAGCGCGGTGTCCGCGGCCAGAGGGACGATGTCCGCCACTACCTCACTATCCCACCGACCTTCACTCGAGGCACGACCTTTGATGCCGTCGGTCTTACGCCTCCTGAGCGACTTCGACCGGCATGGCAGATCGGCCCTTTCTCGCGCTATTTCGAGGTGGCCAGGAAGGCGCCGAGGCCGAGGTAGACCAGGCCGCTGCCGATGTCGAGGCGGCGGCGGGCGGTGGTGGAGCTCCGGAAGCGGCCCGCCACGGCCGAGGACATGAAGGCGTAGGAGCCGTCGGTCACCATGCCGAGCGCGGTGAAGATCAGGCCGAGGACGAGCATCTGCGCCCAGACGTGCCCCGCCGCGGGGTTGGTGAACTGGGGCAGGAACGCCATGAAGAAGATGGCGGTCTTCGGGTTGAGGATGTTGACGACGAACCCCTCGCTGAGGATGCGCCGCTTGGACTTGATCTGCGGCTCGAGCGGCTCCTCGATCGGCTTGCCCCGCATGAGCTTGCGGACGCCCAGGTAGACCAGGTAGGCGACGCCGGCGTACTTGACGATGGTGAACGCGGTCGCCGAGGCGGCGAGCAGCGCGCTGATGCCCAGCGCGGCGGCCACGACGTGCACCAGCGAGCCCGCGTGCACGCCGAGCACCGAGATCAGGCCCGCGGCTCTGCCCTGGGCGACGCTGCGGGTGACGATGAAGAGCACCGCGGGACCGGGTACGAGCAGCAGGGCGAGGGTGGCGGCGCAGAAGAGCGCCAGCGTGCTGGGGCTGGGCATGTCGCCCAGCTTAGGAAGGCAGCGGTTGTGATGCCAGAGGGTTTTGCGCGGGTGCGGCCGCGAGGAGCGTCGACAGCAGGGCCTCGGTGGACGGCGGGTGGGGCGGGTCACCGTACACCGCGGCGTAGACGTGCCTGGTCGAGCCGGGAACCTCGCGAATGTGGATGTCGGGGTTGCGGTGGGCGCTCAGTGCCAGTCCCGGCAGCAGCGTCAGGCCCATGCCCGCGGCCACCAGCGCCTGCACGGCCACGATGTCGTCGCTGGTGAAGGAGATCCGCGGCTCGAATCCCGCCGCACCGCAGATCTCGAGCAGGTGGCTCCTGCAGCGGTCGCACCCGGCGATCCACGACGAGTCCGCGTGCTCCCACAGCTCCCCGGGAGGGGTGGGCGACAGCAGGTAACTGGGGTCGTCGAAGAGCGGGATCAGCTGGATGTCGCCGTCTTCAGGCGCGGTGTCGTCGTAGCGGAAGACCACGGCCACGTCCACCCGGCCCGACCGGAGCAGCCGCATCGCCTCCGGCGGCTCGGTCTCCGTCAGGTTCAGCCGCAGCCCCGGGTACGAGCTCGCCAGGCGCGTCACGGCCGCGGGGACGAACGTGCCGAGCGCGGAGGGGAAGGCGGCCAGCCGTACGCGGCCCGAACGCAGGCCCACGTGCGAGGCGAGCTCCTCGGAGGCGGCGTCGAGCCGGCCGATGATCTCCGCGCCGCGCTCGGCGAGCAGCTTGCCCGCCTCCGTCAGGCGGATGCCGCGCCCGGCCCGCTGGATCAGCTTGGCGCCCGTCTCGGCCTCCAGGCGGGCCAGGTGGTGGCTGACGGACGGCTGGGAGTAGTGCAGCTCCTTGGCCGCCGCGGTGAGCGAGCCGCGCCTGGCCACGGTGACGAGGACGCGGAGCCGTACGACATCGAGCATTCATCAAGCTTATCTATGAATAGGCCCAAAGACTTCTGTTGGACCTATTTATCCGGATGGAGCACCGTAGAAGGGGAAGGGTTGATGGCTTTATTTCCTAGGGGGAAACCATGAATACTATCGTGCGCCCGGGACTGGACGAGCTCGTCACGGACATCGACCGGATCGCGGCCAGGCGGATGCCCCTGCGGGAGACGGCGTTCGCGGTGGCGGATCTGCTGCGCGCGGGGCTGCCGGGGCTGGACATCCTGACCGAGGAGGAGCGCGAGGGCTCGCCCGACGGGTACGTCTCCAAGCCGCTCTACTGCCAGGATGACTTCTCGATCGTGTCCGTCGTGTGGCGGCCGGGCCAGGGCACGATCATCCACGATCACGTGTCGTGGTGCGCGTTCGGGATCCTGTCCGGCATCGAGTACGAGACGCTCTACCGGGACATGGGCGACCACCTGGTGGAGATCGGGCGGGCCGCCAACATGCCCGGCGAGGTCAGCGGCTTCGCCCCGCCCGGGGACATCCACAAGGTCCAGAACACCAGCTCGGAGATCGGCGTCTCCCTCCACGTCTACGGCGCCGACGTCGCCAAACTCGGCAGCAGTGTCCGCCGCGTCTACGACCTCCCCGTGAGGGCCTGATCATCGGGTTCTCGCCGCTGTCAGCGGGATGGCCAGTACGGCCAGCGCGGCGCCGACGGCGAAGACGGCGGGGAGGGTGAGGGCGCCCAGCGCGGTGCCGAGACCGATGCCCAGGTAGATGCAGGAGGAGTTGAGCGAGACCAGCAGGGCGGCCGCGTCGGGGGCGATGCCGATGAGGCGGTGTTGCTGGGGCGGGGTCTGGCACCAGCTGCTCGCACCCCAGGCCGTCATCAGGACGCCGACCAGGGCCGGGATAGTGGCGCCCGTGGCGGCCAGGAGGGCGAGGGCGGCCAGGGCGGCGGCCATCAGGGCGTAGCCGGACCGGAGGACCACCAGGGCGTTCCAGCGGTCGGTGGCGCGGCCCGCGGCCAGGTTGCCGGCGATGGCGCCGACGCCGTACACGAAGAGCATCGGGGCGGGCGTGGTGATGCCGACGGCGGCCAGGGCGGGGGCGCTGTAGGCGTAGGCCGTGTAGCTCGCGGCCATGCCCAGGACGGTCAGGCCAAGCACGGGGAGGACTCCGGGCCGCCGGAGTGCGCCAAGGCGCGTGCGGAGGGTGACACGGGGGTTGCCGGGCAGCGTCGGCAGGACGGCGCGGACGCAGCAGGCGACCAGCAGGCAGACCGCCGCCACCAGCCCGAGCGCGGGCCGCCAGCCGAGCAGCCGGCCCGCCAGGCCGCCCAGAGGCACGCCGAGCGCGGTGGCGATCGTCAGCCCGCCCACGACCACCGACAGCGCCCTGGCCCGCTTCTCCGGCCCGACCAGCGAAGCGCTCACGGCGCCCGCGTTCGGCGTGTAGGCCGCCGCGCCGAACGCCGCCACCACCCTGGTGACCATCAGGACGGCCAGGTTGGGCGCCAGCGCCGAGCCCAGGTTGGCCAGGCCCAGCACGACCAGCGCGCTCACCAGCAGCGGGCGGCGCGGGAGCTTGGCGGTCAGCGTGGCCAGCACCGGCGACCCGGCGGCGTACGCCGCGGCGAACACGGTCACCGACTGCCCGGCCGCGGCGGGGGAGACGCCGAGCGAGGCGGCCATCGCGGGCAGGAACCCGGCCACCACGAAGGCGTCTGTCCCGACCGCGAAGGTGCCGACGGCAAGCGTCCGAATCGGGATATTCAATGTACCGATTCCTTCCATGAAAAAAGCGCTAGGTGAGGCGGGCGTGGCGCTGCCGCATGCGCGCGGCCGCCCCGGCGGGGGCGGTGGCGACGAGGTCGGCGATCGTCTGGGTGGCCAGCTCGCGCCGCCAGGCCAGCTCCGCCTTGCGCATCGCGGTGGCGACGCCGCACGGGCGGTCGAACTCCTGAGTGTGGGCGACGCCGTGCTGCCGGATCTCGGTGCAGCGGAACGCCTCGTCCGGCCCCTCGACCGCGGCCACGACGTCCATCAGGGTGATCTTCTCCGGCGGCCTGGCCAGCAGGAAACCGCCCCTGGCGCCCGGGGTGGAGACGAGGATCCCGGCACGCACGAGCGCCTGCAGCCGCTTCTTCAGGTAGGCGGGCGGCAGCTCGAAGAGCGTGGCGAACTTTGCCGTCGAAACGGGCTCGTCGTCCAGCCAGGCCAGCGTGAGGCAGCAGTGCAGCCCCCACTCAACCCCTTCACCGATCCGCATAAAAGGGGATATTACACGTCCCGATTAGCGGAGGCGGCCGTGCATCAGGTCGACGAGCGTGGCGTGCACGTCGGTCACCGGCCGCTCCGGATGCAGTACCCGGTGCTCGATCGAGACCGTCAGTACCATGCCGAAGACCGCGGTCGCGGCGGTATCCACGTCCAGGTCGGCCCGGATCTCGCCGCTCTCGACCGCCCTCCGCAGTACCCCCGCGTACACCCCGAGGACCTGCTCGCGCAGCCGGGCCACCGCCTCCTGCCAGGCCGCGTGCCACATCTCTGCCAGCAGCACGCGGGCGAACGGCCCGTACTCCTCGAAGAAGCGCAGCTGCCCGAGCACCACGCCGTCGAGCGCCTCGAGCGCGGTGTCGCCGACGGCGGCCGCGGACAGCGCGTCGGCCAGCTTGCCTGTCGAGTGCTCGAGCAGCGCGGAGAACAGGCCCTCCTTGCTGCCGAAGTTGTAGAACACGGTGCCCTTGGCGACCCCGGCCCGTTCGGCGATGGCGTCGACGGTCGTCGCCGAGTACCCCTGCTCGGCGATCAGCTCGACGGCGGCCCCGAACACCTTCAGCCGGGTGTCCTGTCTGGTCATCGGCCCGACTCCGTCGGTCTGCGCTCTCTCACAGGGCCAGCTCCGGGTGCAGGCGCTTGATGGACCAGGTACGGCTGCGCTCCACGGCCAGCGTGGTGAGTGCGAGCCCGAGGACGAGGAAGGCCGACAGCACGCCGCAAGCCTGCCACACCACGGTCAGGTCGCCACCGCTGATCAGGCGGCGCAGCGCCGACACCACCCAGCTCATCGGCAGCCACGGCGAGATCGTCTGGAAGAAGCCGGGCGAGGTCTCGATCGGGTAGGTCCCCGCGGCCGAGGTCAGCTGGAGCATCAGCAGCGCCAGCGCGACCACCCGTCCGGGCGCCCCGAGCAGCGCGTTGATGGCCTGCACGACGGCCAGGAACGCGGCCACGGCCAGCAGCAGGAGCCCCGCCACCCCGGCCCAGTGCTCTGCCTCGAGCCCGAGCCCGAACCGCAGCACCGCCAGCAGCACGCCGACCTGCGCGGCGCCCAGCCCCACGGCGGGCAGCCAACCCGACAGCGCGATCCCGAGCGCCCCCGAGGTGCCCGCGAGCCTGCGCTGGTTGAGCGGCTTGAGCACCATGTAGGCGATCATCGCGCCCACCCACAGCGCCAAGGGGAGGAAGAACGGGGCGAACCCGGTCCCGTAGTTGGGCACCGCGTTGTCCACCGACTTGGCCAGCCGTACCGGGTCGCTCATCATGTCGGAGCGGGCATCGCGCTCCTGGGCGGAGTAGGCCGGGATCTGCTTGGCGCCGTCGCCGAGCCCGTCGGCCAGGTCGGCCGAGCCCTTGGCGAGCTGGTTCATGCCCCTGTCGACCTTGCCCGCGCCGTCGTGCAGCTTGTCGACGCCCGATTGCAGCTGGCTGGCGCCGTCGCTGAGCCGGACCAGGCCGCCGCCGAGCTTGCCGATGCCGTCGGTGACCTGCTGCGAACCGTTGTAGAGCTTGTTGGAGGCCTGGTAGAGCTTGGCCGTGCCGCGGCCCGCCTTGCCGACGCCCGCGTCCAGCGTCGCCGCGCCGTCCGCCAGCTTGGCCAGGCCGTCGTCGAGCTGGTTGACCTTGCCGCGCACGCCGTCCACCTTGTCACCGAGCCCGGGCGCCACGTCGGCGATCCTGCGCGCGGTGGCCGCCACCTCGCGGGCCTTGGCGGCCAGCTCGGGGTTGCCGTCGACCTGGTCGGCGAGCTGGGCCAGAGCCTCGGCGTCGTCGGCGATCCGCGGGCCGTACTCGTTCAGCACGGGCACGTACCTGTCGGCGAGCTGGTTGACCGCGCCGATCTGCGCATGCACCTGCCGGTAGGCCTGGTTCGCGCCGTCGGAGAGCTTGCCGGTGCCGCGCTCGAGCTTGGCCATGCCGTCGTTGAGCGTGCCGATCGCGTCGCGCGCCTTGCCGATGCCCTGGGTGACCTGGGCGGAACCGTCGTGCAGCCTGCCGCTGGCGGTGCCCGCGGTGCTCAGGCCGGACGAGAGCTGCTGCGCGCCGTTCTCGGCGGTGCCGAGGCCGTCATTGAGCTTGGAGACGCCGTTGCCTGCCTTGAGCGCACCGTTGTGCAGCTTGCCCGCGCCGTCGGCCGCCTGGTCGGTCTTGTCGTGGATGTCGCCGATGGAGACGAAGACGTTGTCGAAGTAGCCGTGGATCGCGGTGCGCGCGGCGGCCGCCTTGACCTCGTTGAACACCGAGTCGGAGATCGTGCCCATGATGTAGCTGCGCCCGGTGTCGACCTGCAGTCCCAGCTGTGCCGGGCTCGGCGTCCCCTTCTCGGCGGGCGAGGCGAGCCTGGTGCTGAAGTCGGCGGGGATGGTGAGCGCGAGGTAGAAGCTGCCGTCGCGCACCCCGTCGGCAGCCTCCTGCGCGCTGACCCTGTGCCAGCCGAAGATCCTGCGGGACTCCAGCTCGTCGGCCAGGTCCTGGCCGGCGTGCAGGTCACCCGACGGCCGGTCCTCCATGACCAGCGCCACCGGCAGCCTGTCGAGGTTGCCCTGCGGGTTCCAGAACGACCAGAGATACAGCCCCGCGTACAGCAGCGGCAGCACGACCACCGCCGCCAGCGCCGCCCGTGTCAGCCGGGAACGCAGCATGCCCTTCATCACAACTCCACGAGGTGGTCGAACCGGGCCGGGGCCTGCACGCAGGAGGCGGCCACGGTGAAGCCCTTGGCGGTCAGTTCGCGGAGCATGGCCCAGAGCCTGTCCTGGTGCCCGTCGGGCAGCCCGGCGTCGAGGTTGTCGGCCACGATCACGGCGGGCTCGTCCAGCAACGCCATCGCGACGCCCAGCCGTACCTGCTGCTCCCTGTCGAGCTCGCGTGCGAGCGTGCGCGGGTCGACGTCCAGGCCCGCCGTCTTCAGCGCCTGTGTGTACGGCTTGCGCCGGCGTTCGCGCAGGTGCTCGGCGACCGTGAGCGAGCGGTCGAGATCGGTGACGCCGTCGACCAGCGCGAGGGAGGCGACGCGGCGGATCGCGCGCGGGCGGGTGTGCCCGGCGACGCTCAGCGTGCCGCCCGTAGGCTTCATCCGCCCGGCCAGCGTGAGCAGCAGGCTGGTGCGCCCGCTGCCCGTCTGGCCCGCGACCACGGTGAGCGTGCCCTTGCCCGCTTCGAGCGAGGTCGCGGGGTACACCCCCTCGACCGTTAGGCCCTTGGCGACGATCACTGCGGCTCCATCTTTTGAACTGACCGGTCAGTTCAAAAGATAGTTCATCCGCAAATGGAGTGCTATGTGAGGATGCTCACCAGGTAGTCGGCCAGCTCGCGCGGGTGCGACAGCATCGCCATGTGGCTGCCGGGCAGCTCGTCGGGCGTGATGCCGAGCCGCTCCCTGACCAGCCCGCGCACGAAGCCGGGCGGGAAGAAGCGGTCGTCGCGGCAGAGCAGGTAGCGCGTCGGCACGTCCGGCCAGGCGGCCAGTGGCCAGGGCTCGCGCCCTGCTCTGGCCATGTTCATGTCCTTGGACACCGCCCTGTCGTGGGCGAGCACCGCCTCCGTCAGGTCGCGCGGGACGTCGTGCATGTACAGCTCGATCTCGTCCTCGATCCCCGACGACGGGTACCCGGAGCGCTCCCACCAGTCGTCGGGCGCCTCGCCCGGGGCCGGGATCATCGCGGTGAGCATGACCAGGGCCCTGGCCCTGGCGCGCTCGCAGACGAGCGGGCCGACGAAGCCGCCCCAGGAGTGGGCGACCACCACCAGGTCCTCGCGGTTCGCGGTGGCCTTGACCACCGCGTCCGCGTAGTCCCACAGGGTCGACTCGGGATCGGAGACGGGCAGGTCGATCGCGACGGTGTCGTGGCCCCTGGCGCGCAGCTCGGCCTCGACCAGGTGCCAGTCGTAGGCGCTGCCGCCGCCACCGTGGATCAGCGCGAAAGTCGTCATATCGGTTATGACCGCCCGCGCCGGGCAAACTCATCGGGCGTCGCGCCGCCGGGCAGTCGCGTCTGGAAGTCGAGCACGCCCACCCAGGTCGGCCGTACGGCGATCCTGACCATCCGCAGGCCCGGCTTGTCGACCTCGGCGATGTTCCTGGCGCCCTGCTCGGGACCCGCGTAACGGTAGTGGGCCTGCGCGTACTCGGGCACGACGCCCTCGACGTCGGTGACCTCCGCCTTGCCGCGCAGCAGCAGCTGCTGCGGCGGGAACGAGGCGGTGTCGATGGTGATGGCCACGTCCGGCCTGGCGTGCAGCGCGGCGATCTTGGCGCTCCTGGGGAACGTCCCCATCACCCACTCCTCGCCCGTCCACTGGAACATCGTCGGAAAGACCCGCGGCGTCCCGTCGGCGGCCACGTAGGCGATCCTGGCCAGCTCCGTGCCGCTGAGCAGCTGCTGGGCCACCTCGTGGGCGAGCAGCCGGACATCTCCCTGGGGTAGCGTGTTCACGTCCATAGTCCTAAACTAGGACTAGATGGTCCTAGATGACAAGAGGTGGCGATGCGGAGCTACGACGACCCGTGCGGGGTCGCCCGGGCACTCGATCACGTGGGAGAGCGGTGGGCGCTCCTGGTCGTGCGCGAGCTGCTGCTCGGCGCCAAGCGCTTCACCGACCTGCGCGCGGGCCTGCCGTCCGCCAGCCAGAACGTGCTGTCGCAGCGGCTGCGCGAGCTGGAGGGTTCAGGGATCGTACGGCGGCGCAAGCTGCCCCCGCCGGCGGCTAGCTGGATCTACGAGCTGACGGAGCGCGGGCTGGCGCTGGAGCCGGTCGTGCTCGCGCTGGCCAGATGGGGTTCGCAGGCGCCGATGACGTCCGCGGCCTCGCTGAGCGTGGACGCGCTGATGACGGCGCTGAAGTCCACCTTCGACGCCGAGGCGGCGCGCGGCTTCGCTGCCGTGGTGGAGCTGCGGCTGGACCACAACCGCTTCCAGGCCTCCGTCTCGCCCGGCGGACTCGCGCTGACCAGGGCCTCCGGCGGCGCCGACGCCGTGCTGGAGACGGACCCGGACACGCTGCGCGCCCTGGTCTTCGAGGGGCGGGCCGTGGATCCCGCCATGGTCACCGGTGACCTCACGGTCGTCGAGCGGTTTCTCGGGCTCTTCCCGCGCCCCGCGATGAGTTCCTGACCCGGGAGCCGTCTACACAGGTATGGAACCCATCACCGAGATCGACCCGCGCTACAGCGCCGAGGGCGCCGAGGCCACCCCGTGGGAGCAGGCCAGGCAGCAGCTGGCCAGGGCGGAGACGTACTGGCTGACGACCGTGCGCCCCGAGGGGCGGCCGCACGTCACCACGTTGATCGCCCTCTGGCACGAGGGCTCGATGTACTTCACCACCGGCCCGGAGGAGCGCAAGGCGCTCAATCTCGAGGCCAACCGCAACGTCGCGCTCACCACGGGGGTGAGCTCGATGAGCGGCGGCCTCGACGTCGTCGTGGAGGGCGTCGCCGAGCCGGTGCGCGACACCGGGGCGCTGAAGGCCGTCGCCGAGGCCTACGTCGGCAAGTACGGGCCCGAGTGGGCCTTCCAGGTGGGCGACGGCGCCTTCCTGACCGAGGGCGGCGGCCGGGCGCTGGTGTTCCAGGTGGCGCCGGTCGTGGTGTTCTCGTTCAGGAAGGGCGACTTCGCCCAGACCAGGTATCGCTTCCCCGCGGCCTAGGCGTCCTGGGCCAGCTCCAGCAGGAAGAGCGCCTCGGTGAGGGCCACCCGGTGCAGCTCCTCCAGGTCGACCCGCTCGTTGGGCGCGTGCGTGGCGGCGTCCTCGTCCTCGGCGCCGAACAGCAGGATCTCCGCCGCGGGGAACTGCTTGACCAGCGTGTTCACCAGCGGGATCGAGCCGCCGGCACCCACGTCGCGCGGCGGGCGGCCGAAGGCGCGCTCCATCGCCCGGTTGACCGCGGCGCGCGCCTTGCCGCCGGAGTCGGCGTGGAAGCCGGAACCGACCACGAAGTCGGTGATCGTCACCTTCGCGCTCCACGGCGTGACCTGCCGGAGGAAGTCCATCACCGCGTCGACCGTGGTCTTCGGGTCGCCGGCCGGGGGGACACGGACCGTGACGCGGGCCCTGGCCACCGCCTGGACGGCGTTGATCGCGCCCGACACATTCGGCACGTCCAGGCCGGTGACGGTGATCGCGTAGGAGGACCACAGCCGGTCGGCCAGCGAGCCGGAACCGACCAGCGAAACCTGGTCCAGCACCCCCACCGTCTTGCGGAACTCGTCCTCCGACGGCCCCTGGCCCAGGAACGCGCCGCGCGGCAGGCCGGGAACGCGGATGTCGCCGTTCTCGTCGTGCAGCGCGGTCAGCATCCGCATCAGGGCGGCCAGCGCGTCGGGCGCCGCGCCGCCGAACTGCCCGCTGTGCACGGGCTCCTTGAGCGTGCGGACCTCGATGGTGAAGGCGGCCATGCCGCGCAGCGAGGTGGTGACCGACGGGTCGCCCACGCGCGGATTGCCGGTGTCGGCGACCACGATCGCGTCGGCCCGCAGCAGGTCCGGGTTCCGGTCGACGAACGCCTCAAGGCGCTCGCCCGCGTACTCCTCCTGGCCCTCCACGATGACCTTGATGCCGACGGGGAACCGCCCCTGGAAGGCGCGCAGCGCGGCCACGTGGGAGATGATGCCGGACTTGTCGTCCGCGGTGCCCCTGCCGTACAGCTTGCCGTCGATCAGGGTGGGCTCGAACGGGGGCGTGCGCCAGGCGGCGGGGTCGCCGGGCGGCTGCACGTCGTAGTGCGCGTACAGCAGCACCGTGGGCGCGCCGGGCGGCGCGGGGGCCTCGCCGTACACGGCGGGGAAGCTGCCCTCGACCGGGATCTGCTGCACGTGCGGCAGTCCGGCGCTGCGCAGGAGCTCCTCGGTCACGGCCGCGGCGGCCAGGACGGGCTGTTCGGGATGCCCGGGGAAGGCCACGGACGGAATGGCGGACAGGCGCTTGAGGTCCTCAACCGCCTGCGGCATCGCCGCCGCGACGGCGCTCTGGATCTGGTCAGGAGTCACGGGATGGTCCCCCGGGTGGGTTCTCGACAGGTACGTCTCATTGGATCACAGAAGGTTCCGCACGATGGAAAGGCGGGTGTCCCGGACCCAAATCTACATGCGGATTTCGCAGCTGTTACATACCGGTTCTGCGAATCTCGAATTTCTTGCAGAGTGTTGCGACGCTTTCGCTTGGCAAACCGCAGGTGAGCATGCAGACTGTGGGGAGTTCAGACACGAGGGAAGATAACGATGACGCAGCCGGAAAACGAGATCCTCAAGGCCGCGCAGGATCACCTGTGGTTGCACTTCACCCGACACAGTTCCTACGAGCAGTCCGAGATCCCGACCATCGTCCGCGGTGAGGGGTCGTACATCTACGACATCCACGGCAAGCGCTATCTGGACGGCCTGGCAGGCCTGTTCGTGGTCCAGGTGGGTCACGGGCGCAGCGAGCTGGCCGAGGCCGCCGCCAAGCAGGCCCAGGAGCTGGCCTTCTTCCCGCTCTGGTCCTACGCCCACCCCAAGGCCGCCGAGCTGGCGGCCAGGCTGGCGGCTGAGGCCCCGGGCGAGCTGAACCGGGTCTTCTTCACCACCGGTGGCGGCGAGGCCGTCGAGACGGCATGGAAGCTGGCCAAGCAGTACTTCAAGCTCAAGGGCAAGCCGCTCAAGCACAAGGTCATCAGCCGCAACATCGCCTACCACGGCACCCCGCATGGCGCCCTGTCGATCACCGGCATCCCGGCCTTCAAGGCCCCGTTCGAGCCGCTCGTACCCGGCTCGATCCGGGTTCCGAACACCAATTACTACCGGGCCGAGGAGTCCTCCGGCGTATCCGGTATGTCGGAGGAGGAGTACGGCCGCTGGGCCGCCGACCGGGTCGCGCAGGCCATCGAGTTCGAGGGCCCCGAGACCGTGGCCGCCGTCTTCGCCGAGCCCGTGCAGAACGCCGGTGGCTGCTTCCCGCCGCCGCCCGGATACTGGCAGCGCCTGCGCGAGATCTGCGACCAGTACGACGTGCTGCTCGTCTCCGACGAGGTCATCTGCGCCTTCGGCCGCCTCGGCACGATGTTCGGCGGGCAGAAGTACGACTACGTGCCCGACATCATCACCTGCGCCAAGGGCATGACCAGCGGCTACTCGCCGATCGGCGCCATGATCGCGCACGAGCGGCTCTTCGAGCCGTTCAAGGACGGCGATTCCATGTTCGCCCACGGCTACACCTTCGGCGGCCACCCGGTCTCCGCCGCGGTCGCGCTGGCCAACCTGGACATCTTCGAGCGCGAGGACCTGCTCGGCCACGTCTCCAAGAACGAGCCGGTCTTCAGGGGCGTCCTGGATGGTTTGAAGGACATCCCGATCGTCGGCGACGTGCGCGGCGCGGGCTACTTCTACGGCATCGAGCTGGTCAAGGACAGGACCACCAAGGAGACGTTCAACGACGAGGAGTCGGAGCGGCTGCTGCGCGGCTTCCTGTCCAAGGCGCTGTTCGACGCCGGGCTCTACTGCCGCGCCGACGACCGCGGCGACCCCGTCATCCAGCTCGCCCCGCCGCTGATCGCCGGGCCCAAGGAGTTCGACGAGATCGGCTCCATCCTGCGCGGCGTCCTCACCGAAGCGTCTGCTCGGCTTTGACGCTCCTGGGTCCGGTACGGCATGCCGTACCGGACCCGTCCCCCCACGATGAGGTACGGCACGCCGTACCGGATATTTCCTGAAAGGACCCTGCGATGAAGATCGGCGTGCCCGCCGAGGTCAAGAACCACGAATACCGCGTCGCCGCCACTCCGGCGGGCGTGCACGAGCTGGTTCGCCACGGCCACGACGTCACCGTCCAGCGCGGCGCGGGCCTGGGCTCGAGCATCACGGACGAGGAGTACCTGGCAGCGGGCGCGAAGATCATCGAGAGCGCCGACGCCGTATGGGCCGAGGCCGACATGGTGCTCAAGGTCAAGGAGCCGATCGCGGAGGAGTACCACCGCCTCCGCGAGGACCTGGTGCTCTTCACCTACCTGCACCTGGCCGCCTCCCGCCCCTGCACCGACGCCCTGCTGACGTCGAAGACCACCGGCATCGCCTACGAGACCGTCCAGGTGGGCAACGCGCTGCCGCTGCTCGCCCCGATGTCCGAGGTCGCGGGCCGCCTGGCCCCGCAGGTCGGCGCCTACAACCTGATGCGCTTCAACGGCGGCCGCGGCGTCCTGCCCGGCGGCGTCCCCGGCGTCGCGCCGGCCAAGGTCGTCGTCATCGGCGGCGGCGTCTCCGGCCTCAACGCTGCGCAGATCGCCGTCGGCATGGGCGCCGACGTCACCGTCCTCGACACCAACGTCGACCGGCTGCGCTTCATCGACGCCATCTACCAGGGCCGGCTCAAGACGCTGGTGTCCAACGCCTACGCCATCGAGCAGGAGGTCCTGGCGGCCGACCTGGTCATCGGCGCCGTGCTCATCCCCGGTGCCAAGGCCCCGACGCTGGTCTCCAACGACCTGGTCTCCCGCATGAAGCCGGGCTCCGTGCTCGTCGACATCGCCATCGACCAGGGCGGCTGCTTCGAGGACTCCCGGCCCACCACGCACGCCGAGCCCACCTACAAGGTGCACGAGTCGGTCTTCTACTGCGTGGCCAACATGCCCGGATCGGTGGCCAACACCTCCACCTACGCCCTCACCAACGCCACCCTCCCGTACGCGGTCAAGCTCGCGGACCTGGGGTGGAAGGAGGCGCTCAAGGCGGACGCCGGGCTCGCGGGCGGCCTCAACACCCACGCAGGCGTGCTCACCAACAAGCCGGTGGCGGACGCGCTCGCGCTCCCCTTCACCTCGGTCCCCGAGGTCCTCTCCGCCTAACCCTTCTCCAGACAGCCCCACCAGAGGGCCCGCCCCGACACCCTCGGGCCGGGCCCTCTGCCCATCTCACCCCCGGCGCCGCCCGCCGACCCTGGCCCACAGCGACCCGACCACGCACCCTCGCGCCCCGAGGTACGACGCTCACCCTTGGCTACGCCGCGTGCTCCGAGAAAGCGGGTCGACGGGCTACGCGTGGGTTCCCGTGGGGCGTTCCGCGTCATCGGGCGCGGTTTGGAGTCGGTGAATCTCCGCGGCGGTGCTGTGCTCGGCCGTTCTCATGAAGCGGACGATGGTGCTGAGCTCCGCGTCGTCGAAGTCGCCGAGGTCCTCTCGCGTGCGCGCGATCAGCCCTGAGTAGGCGGCGCTGACCCGGTCGAGGCCGTTCTGGGTGGGCTCGATGAGCACTCGCCTGCGGTCGTGGGGGTCGGCCACCCGTCGGACGCAGTCTGCGGCGACGAGTCGGTCGATCATGCGCGAGGCCGATCCGGTGGTGAGGTTCACATGCTTGGCCAGAATGCCCGGCGTCGTCGGACCGTGACGGCCCAGCACGTGCAGGCATTGCACGTCGGTGTCGGTGACACCCAGGCGCTCGGCGACAAGGCTGTTGAGCTGCACGACCAAGATCGCCCAGCTGGGCACCACGTCCTTGGTGATCTCGGAGAGTTGCGCTTCCCTGTCCGCCGTCATCGCGACACCCACCCCATTCAGTATCGCTGCGTCGCGCAGTGAAATCCGTGATACTTTCACTGCGCGACGCAGTCACTGCGCTGCGCAGTCATATTATCCCATCGCCTCCGGCAGAGGAGTACGGCGCAGCATGACCACACCCACTCACCTCAACGGCGGCGGAGCACCGCCCGCCACCCTTGTGTCCGGGCGCACGGCCGCCGTCGTTCTGGCCGCGATCCTCACCGCATCCTTCATGGAGCTCCTCGACGCCACGATCGTCAGCGTGGCGGCCCCGGCGATCGCCCAGGACCTGGGCGCCGGCCAGGCCGTCCTGCAATGGATGCTGGCCGGCTACACCCTCTCCGTCGGATCAGGCCTGATCACCGGTGGCCGCATCGGTGACCTGTACGGCCGCCGCCGCGTGTTCCTGCTCGGCCTGGCCGCGTTCATGCTGGCCTCGGCCGGTTGCGGGCTGGCGCAGAACCCCGGTGCGCTGATCGGCATGCGGGTCGCGCAAGGCCTGGCCGGGGGGCTGATGATCCCGCAGGTGTTCGGCATCATCCGCGCATCGTTCGAGCCCGGCGCACGCGCGAGGGCCCTGGGCGCCTACGGTGCCGTGCTCGGCCTGGCCTCGGTGGCCGGACCGCTGCTCGGCGGACTCTTGGTCGAAGCCGACCTGTTCGGTCTGGGGTGGCGGGCGATCTTCTGGGTCAACGTGCCGATCGCGATCATCGCGCTGATCGTGGGGGCCCGAACCATGCCCGAGTCCCGCTCGTCGGGCCACACCCGGCTGGACCTGACGGGCGCGGTCCTTGCCGCCATCGCCGCAGTGCTCCTTCTCCTGCCTCTGATGCAGGGACGAGAGTGGGGCTGGCCCTGGTGGGGCTTCGCCATCCTGGCGCTCTCGGTTCCGGTGGCGGCTCTGTTCCTCATCAGGCAACGGCGCTTGGTCGTACGCGGCGCGCAGCCGATTCTCGATCCCGCGCTCCTGCGTGTGCGCGCCTTCGCCGGCGGCCTTTCAGTTTCCCTGCTGTTCTTTGGAGCGCTCGGCTCCTTCTTTCTTCTCCTGTCGCTGTACCTCCAGCTCGGCGCCGGACGTACCGCCCTCGAAACCGGGCTGGTGATCCTGCCTTACGCCATCGCTTCGATCATCACCTCCGGGATCGGCGTCCGGTTCGCTCACCGCGCCGGTCGGGCCCTCCTCTTCTGCGGCGCACTGCTCCTGGCCGTATCGCAGATCCTGCTGCTTCTCATCGTCGGCGATGGCGCCGAACCCTCCTACTGGGGATTGGCCACGCCTCTGTTCGTGGGAGGTCTGGGGCTGGGGCTCACCGCCCCGTCCCTGATCAACGTCATTCTCGCCGGGGTTCCCGCCAAAGACGCCGGCGCTGCGGGCGGTGTCCTCACCACCCTCACCCAAATCGGCAACGCGCTCGGCGTCGCCGTCCTCGGTGTCGTGTTCTTCACCCGGTTGGACGACTCCTTGACCGACGGAGCCTCCAGCCTCATCGCCTACGGCGACGCTCTCACCGCGATCCTGCCCTGGCAGGTCGCCTGCTACATCGCCGCAGCCGCGCTCATGCTCCTCCTCCCCAAACACGCCCAGACCCCTCACGAGTGAGGCATGCCTCACCACCCCGATCCAGACAGCTCGCAAGGAGACCTGATGACCGACGCGCCCCGTGCCACCGTCGACCCGTTCGCCGTGACTGTCCGCGGTATCGGCGAACCTCATCCCGCCCGAGCCGCCCTGCGCGCCGCAGGCCCCATCGTCCGGGCAGACGCACCGGCCGGCGGCCCGGTGTGGATCATCACCGACGACGCCCTCGCCCGCGAGGCCCTCGTCCACCCCCACATCGTGAAGGACCCCGCCTACGCGCCGGCGCACTGGGACCCGCGAACCGCGGGCCTGGAACCCACCGCCGCCGCACAGCCATCGCTGACCACCTTCGACGGCCCGGCGCACATCCGGCTGCGCCAAGCGCACGCTCCGCTCTTCACCGCTCGGCGGATGCAGGGCTATGCCGAACGGATCACGAGGTTCGCCCGCGACCAGCTCGCCGAACTCGCCGCAACCGGTGAAACGGTCGACCTGATGGCCGACTTCACCACACGGTTCCCCCTCACCGTGGTCTGCGACGTGCTCGGCGTTCCACTCGACCGAATCGAGCAGGCCATCGCGGCCTGCCGGGGCATGCATAGCACCAACCCTCAGGAGGTGGGGGCGGCGATGACCGCCTTCGGGCAACTGGCCGCCGCCGCGCTCAGCGAAGGCCCACACGGCTTGGCCGCCGAGCTACGCGAACGGGTCCCCGACGAGCTCACCGAAACACAACTGCACTACCTGATCTTCACACTGATCTACGCCGGGCAGCTCACCACCGACCCGTCGCTGGGATTCCTGCTCGCCCGCGTCTTCGACGCCGACCGCGTCCCAGCGAAGGAAGCCACGATCGAGGAGTTCGTCAAGGAGACGCTGCGCCTGCACGCGCCGGCGCCCTTCACCCTGTGGCGGTTCACCTCCGCCGACATCGATCTCGCCGGAGTCCGGCTCCCCGCCCGCTCCCCGGTGCTCATCGACATCCAGGGCATCAACCTCCATCCCGGCCGTTCGATCGGACCGGACCTCACCTTTGGCGCCGGCCCCCATTACTGCACGGGAGCGCAACTGGCTCAACTCGAGCTGAGCGCGGTCGTAGAGGTCGTGCGGGCCCATTTCCCCGACGCACGCCTCGCGGTGCCGTTCACCGAACTCCAGCAGACCGACCTCGGCGGCATACAGGGAAGCCGGTTGACCGCTCTCCCGGTGAACCTGCGGAGCTGATGTCCGTTGCCGGCGAAGACGGCCCGATGTCAGCTCGTTGACCTGGGAGGGCCCGATCGGACGGCACACGGCCGACTTTCGGCCCCCCGCCCGAAACTCGACCTCGTCCTGCAGCTCCCGCGGGAGGGCGACAAGCTGAAGGCCGCCCGCCTGGACTGCCTGTCGCGCTCGGTCCTGCACCTGGTGACGCTCGGCGCGGACCTACGAGCACGGAAGGTCGGCCTACACGTGATACAGCCTTGGCGTACGTTCTCGTTCCGCCACACTCTGACCCCGGTTACCAGCCCCCTGTGTTGGCGCTCCCGCCCGTTCGTGGTGCTTCCGCCTTGTTCGCCGTAGATGCGCGCCGGGTTCGGCGTACCGCGTCCCGCCGACCCGGCGCGCGGTGTGGGCGGACGTATCCCCTCGCGCTGGGGCGTCCGCCTCCCGCCGACCGGGGGCGGGGTGGGGCGTTTGGATCCCCTCGTGGTGTTCCTGGCCGCGGTTTGGGGGTGGGTTAGGGGAGGTTGTGGGGGGTTTGGTGGGTTATGTCGTCGGGGGTTAGTTGTTCGCGGGCTGTGGTGATGGACCAGCGGTGGCCGAAGGGGTCGCGTAGCACGCCGTACCTCTCGCCCCAGAACATTTCCTGCACCGGCATCTCGACCTCCGCGCCGGCGGCGAGGGCGCGGGCGGCGACGCCGTCGGGGTCGTCCACCTCGAGGAGGATCATGACGGGGCTGCCGCCGAGCGTGGGCGGGGCGAGGGCGTTGAGGGCGGGCGTCTCCTCGCTGACCAGGAGGCGGCCGGCGCCCAGCTGGAGCTCGACGAAGAGGATCACGCCGTTGGGCAGGGTGTTGCGGAACACCTCCACCGCGCCGAACGCGTTCCGGTAGAACTCGATCGCCGCCTCGGTGTCCAGGACGAACAGGTGCGGGCTGAGCCCCGTGGGCCGTAGCGATGTCAAGGGATCAGGCCTGCCTCTCGCGCCGCCGCGACCATCCGCGCCATCAGCGCGGCCTCGGATCTGGCGGCCGCCACGCCCTCGGGCGTGAGCCGGTAGTAGCGACGCCGCGCGTCGTGCGGCGCGGCGGGGTCGCCCTCCTCCGTCTCCTCCACCAGGCCGTCGGCCAGCAGCCTGCTGATGGTCCGGTAGAGCGTCCCCGGACCCAGTTTGACCGATCCGTCGCCGATGTCCTCGACGAAACGCATGACGGCGTACCCATGGGCGGGTCCGCTGGCCAACGCCAGGAGCACCTGGAAACCCGCCGCGGTCAGCACGTTGACACGATAGCACCGCAGTGGTTATATCCAAGTCGGATATAACGAAGGAGGGTACACGTGGAGATCAAGGTCAGCCAGGTCACGCTGTACGTCGAGGACCAGGACGCGGCGGTGGACTTCTGGACGAACAAGGTCGGCTTCAACGTCACGACGGACATGCCCTACGGCCCGGGCGCACGCTGGATCGAGGTCACACCACCCGGCGACGGCGCCCGGCTCGTGCTGTTCAAGGCCGGCCCCGACTGGCCCGCGCTCAGCTCCGAGCAGCCCAACTACGTCCTGTTCGACGCCGACGACATCGTCAAGGCGCACGAGGAGCTCTCCGCGCGCGGCGTCCACTTCACCCAGGCGCCGGTCAAGGAGGACTGGGGCTGGTCCGCCGTCTTCACCGACAACGAGGGCCACGCCTTCCACCTCAGCCAGCGATGATCGTTCTTCGGCTTTCAGTGCCTCTTGTACAGCAGGCCATCTCGGGCTGCTGTATGGCCGGCCATCTTTACGACTCGCCAGTAGCGCCGGTCGCGGGCCCTCAGCCGAAGAGCGGTGGGCGGCGGCTACCGCGGCTTGCCGTACAAGAGCACTCAACGAGACAAGAGCACTCAACGAGACAAGAGCACTTAACAAGGCAGAGGCGGGTGGCGTTGGGGGAGGTTGAGGCGGTGGCGGAGGGCTCGGGCCGTGGTCAGGACGCTTTCGACCTCCGTGGCGCTCGGCCAGGGGGACGTGCCGGGTCGCAGGAGGGTGGTGCGGACCGAGGCGAGGTGGTCGACGGCGCTCTGGTGCAGGCCGCTGCGCTCGACGAGCCACACCGCCACGTCCGCGTGGTCGCGCAGCGGGCGCGTCATGAGGTCCCAGGTGCCGAGGATCTCCGTCAGGTCCGGCACCGGGAGCGGTACCCCGTCCCGCCGCCCGGTGGCCGCGGAGGCCAGTTCGGCCCGGGCCGTGAGCTCGGGCTCGGCGAGCCGGTCCCAGGTGGGCGGCGGCGGGTCGGCCAGCCAGCGCTCGGCCTCCTGCTGCTGCCCGGCCGCTGACAGCAGCCCGCCGAGCTCGAGCGTCGCCCGGTGGTGCCCGGCCAGGGCGGCCTGGCGGAACCAGTGCTGCCCGCCCGCCAGGTCGCCGAACTCGGCGATCAGCAGCAGCCCGAAGTTGTAGGCGGACTCGGCGTCACCGCTGGCCGCAGCGCGGCCGAACCAGTGGCTGGCACCCTGAGAGTCGTTCAGCTCCACGCAGACGAAACCGGCCATCCGCTGGTCGTCCAGCCGCCCGGCGTTGGCGGCCCGCTCGTACCAGCCCAGCGCCGTGCGCAGGTCCCTGCGTGACAGCGCGATGCCGCCGAGTTGCGAGGCGGCACCGGCGTGCTCGCTCTTGGCGGCGAGCCGGTAGTACGCCTCGGCCCCTTCGGGATCGCGGCCGGCCTGCAGGAAGAGACCCAGGCAGTAGGCGGACTCGGCATGGCCGCCGCGCGAGGCGTACTCCCACCAGCGCACGGTCTCCTCGTCCTCGCCCGCCGAGTAGGCCAGGAAGCCCAGGTCGTGGGCCGAGGCCAGGTCACCGTCACCGGCCGCCTCGCGGTGCCAGTCCCGCGCGGAGGCGATCTCGCCCGCGTCCTCACACAGCAGCGCCAGCCTGCGGGCCGCAGTGCCGGAGCCCGCCCTGGCGGCGGACTCGAACCAGCTCCTGGCGCCGGCCAGGTCTCCGCGCTGCTCCAGGAGGAGAGTGGCCAGGTTGAGCGCGGCCTCGGCGTCGCCGGTGCCGGCGGCCAGCTCGTACCAGCTGACGGCCTCGTCCAGGCTGCCGTGCTTCTCGTGCCAGACGCCCAGGTTGTAGGTGCTGTCGATGTTGCCGCCCGCCGCCGCACGCTCCCACCAGTGGCGGGCGGCCGAGCGGTCGCCGCGTTGGGCGTAGAGCTTGCCGAGCCGGTGCGCCGCCTGCGGATCACCGTCCTGCGCGGCGGCGAAGAGCTCGGCGTCGGCCTCGGACACGGAGCGCCGCGGGGAGGGAACCCTCACGGGCACCGTCACATCGGAACTCCCTTGCCGCATGTGCCCTCCTTACTCGCGCACAGCGTTGCACGTGACCATGTGGCAGCGGAGCGTAATCGAAGACTTCCTCACCTGGAGCGCACAAAGAGGTCCGGTCGTCCGTACAATTTCCGTCATGGATTGGGAACGCCGCCTGACTCTGGACGCCGGCGCCGTGGTGCCGCGCTACTACCAGCTGCGCGAGCCGCCGCGCTGGTCCCCGGCATCCTGCGAGAGGATCTCACGGGCTCGCTGTACGGCCTGCGGCTTCGGGCAGGGAGACCGTGGGCGCGGTCAACGCCGACTACCGCCTGGCGGGCCTGCTGCACGTGCCGATGGCCGCGGCGCTGCTGGCCACCTCGCGCACCACGGTCACGGCCGCCGGTCTGCCGATGGAGTACACGATCCGGCACGCCCGCGGCGACCTGGCGGTCTTCTCCGTCGAGCTGAACGACGCCAAGAACGCGCTGGGGGTCGAGCAGTGAGCGCGTTCGGCGAGTGGACCACGCGCCACGGCCTGCCCGCCTTCCGCCTGCACAGTCAGGCCCAGCCGCTGCTGGCCTACCTGCGCCTGCTCGGCGTGGAGCCGGACGACTCGGGCGGGCTCCACGCCGGGGGCGGAGGGTGGTTCGAGAGCCGGGTGCTGACGGTCACGTGAGGTTCTTCTCTGCCGCCTTCTCCCAGCTCGTGTTCGTGTTGATCTCCGGTGTGGTGCCCGCGAACGCGCCTCTGGCGTAGGTGTCGCCCTGCAGCGTGTACATCAGCCAGGCGGTCAGGTAGCCGACGAAGCCGCCGCCCGTGCCCGTGATGGTGCTGTGGTCGGCGCCCTTGAGCAGCGCCTTGGCCGCCGCGCCCGGCACCGCGTTGTAGTAGGCGGTCACGGCCGAGTTCGGCGAGATGATGATGTCGTTGGAGCCGCTGAGGAACAGCACGGGACAGGTGAGCTGGCCCACGTTGAACTTGTCCCCCGACGCCACCCAGATCGGGGCGGGCAGGGCGATCGGCACCACGGACTTGATCAGGCCGCCTGACTTGGTGGCGGTGTTCACCGCGCCGCCCGCGCCCTGCGAGTGGCCGACCGCGCCCACCTTGGTCACGTCGAGCTTGCCGTAGAAGACGCTGCTCGGGTCGCTGTTGCGGTCGACGAGGTAGCGGGCCGCGGCGATCATCTCCGTGCCGGTGCCCGTGGTGGTGTCGGTGCTGGCCACCACGGCGAAGCCCCACGAGGCGAGCTGGTTCAGCACGCCCGGGTACTTGGCCGGGGTTGAGCCTGTGCCGTTGCCCCAGGTGATGATCGGGTGCTTGAAGCCGCCCGCGCCCAGGTTGGCAGGGTAGAAGAGCTTGTAGTCGGTGCCCACGTCGGCGGTGGTGACCGCCCATGAGCCCGCGGCCGCGTAGTGCGCCTCGATCGTGGCGGTCGCCGGTCTGGTGAGTAATCCGAGGAGGAGTATGACGGCGGAGATGAGCTTCATTCGGCCCCCTGTCTTGTACGGATGACCGATCATTTGCTTCACTCGTAACCGATGTCAATACTTGAATGGATAGAGACGATCACGGCGCGCGGCATCCGCAGGCCCGGCTATCCGGCCGACGAGTGGACCGAGCGCTGGCTGGCGGAGCGGCTCGCCGGGTTCGGCCTGGACGTGGCGCTCGAGCCGGTGGAGCTGACCCGGTGGCGGCCCGGTGCCGGCGTGCTCCGGCTCGACACCGGCGAGGAACTGCCCGGCTTCCCGCTGCCGTTCACGGCGCCCACCTCCGGGCTGCGGGCCAGGTTCGCGCGGCTGGAGGAGGCGGAGCCCGGCGACATCGCGGTGGAGGAGGTCGCCTTCACCGAGCTGCCGCAGTCGCTGGTCAGGGCGCTCGCCACCGCGTACTACGACCCCGAGGGCGTCTTCGACACGTTGGTGCAGACGATCCCGTTCGGTCCGCGGATGATGGAGGTCGTCGAGCCCGCGATGGCCAGGGGCGCCGCCGGCTACGTCGGGGCGCTGACGGGCCTGCCGTGGGAGACGCGCGACTACTACGTCCCCTACGACGCCGTCGAGAGGCCCATCCCCGGGCTCTGGCTCTCGGGCGGGGACGGCAGGGCGCTGCTCGACCGGCTGCCGGCGATGGGCACGATCGTCGCCGAGTCCGTCAGTGACACCGTGACCACGCACAACGTGGTCGCCACGCTCCCGGGGAGCTCGCCGTACTGGGTGATCGTGGGATCTCACCACGACGGGCCGTGGGCGTCGGCCGTGGAGGACGCCACCGGCATCGCGCTCGTGCTGGAGTCCGCGCGCCGGTGGGCCAGGGTGCCGCAGTCGGAAAGGCCGCACAACCTGCTCTTCCTGTTCACCTCCGGGCACATGGCGCACGCCGCGGGCACCAGGGCGTTCATCGAGGCGCACCGTGACCTGCTGGCCGACGTCGTGCTGCAGGTTCACCTGGAGCACGCGGCGCTGCGCTGCGAGGGCGTGGACGGCCGGCTGGTGCCCACCGCGGATCCCGAGGTGCGGTGGTGGTTCACCACGCGGGCGCCGCGGCTGGAGCGGCTGGTGGTCGAGACGATCGCGGCCGAGGGCCTGCGCAGGTCGCTCGTGCTGCCACCGGACGCGTTCTCGCCGATGCCGCCGACGGACGGGGCGTTCTTCCATCCGGAGGGCGTGCCGCTGGTGCACTTCCTGTCGGCCCCCATGTACCTGTTCGACTCCGCCGACACCGTCGACAAGGTGGACGTGGCGGGGCTGGAACCGCTGGCCGGGGCCGCCTTCCGCATCGTGCGGGGCACGGCGGGCTGGGATCCGGCGTCACTGCGCGAAGCGGATGAAGCCCGCATACATCCCCATTGAGCAGACGTACCGCAACGTGCCTGGCCGCTGCGGAGGAAGCCGCACGATCGACGGCAACGCGTAGTCGTGCCCATCAAGCGTGACCGTGCCGGTGCATCCCCGGTCGACCAGCCGGAAGTCGAGCGTCACCGGCACCCCCGCACGTAACGTGACGAACCCGGGCCGATACCCCACCCGCGTCGCCCAGATCGTGGCCGAGCTCCCCGCCGCCGTAGCCGCCGCCGGAGCCGCGGGCCCAGGCAGCCAGCCGCCCAGGCTCAGCCCCGAACCGATCGTCCACACCCCCGCCAACAGCGCGACCACCCCCGCCACCCGAGCCAGCCTGGTCCGCGACACGCGCCGCAGCAGGAAGCCGAGCAGCGCGAACGCCGGGGCCGAGCCGAGCACGAACCCGGCCATCACCGCCGCCCCGCCCACCGGCGACCCGCTGGACACCGCCACGATCTCCATGCCGACCGTGACCCCGCACGGCACCAGGATCGTGGCCGCCCCTACGAGTACGGGGACCCCCGGCCTGGTGGGCGCCGGGCAGTCCACGTGGTCGCGCCTGATGAGCCTGACCGCGAAGGCGATCACCACGATCCCGGCCACGACCAGGAACACCGCCCTGACCGCCGGCGGCAGCCGTACGACCGAGCCGAGCCAGCCGAGCAGCGCCCCCGCCAGCGTGTAGGAGCAGAGCCTGCCGGCCAGGAACCAACCGACCTTGCCGTCCACACCCGCCAGCAGCCCGCCCTGGACAGCGGTGCACGATACGGTGCCTGCCACCAGACCGGCGGCGAGCCCGCTGGCGAGCAGGGCGATGATCGCCTGCATAATCGCAACGTAACGTCGCCTGACGGATGCGGCCAGTCACAGTTTGTTTACTACGAACCCCCCTTGAGTACCGAGATCCGCTGGAAGTACTCGTCGTCGCTCATCTCGCCGCGCGCGTACCGCTCGGCGAGGATCTGCTCCGCCGACGCCGTGGCCCCTGCCGGAGTACGGCGCGGCGGCCCCCAAGCGCCGCGCCGCCATGCCCAGAGGGCGAAGCCGACCACGGCGACCCAGAACAGGCCCCAGAAGAGCGGGATGATCGGCCAAAAGCCGCCGCCCCAGCCCCAATGCGCCATCGCGAGTGCGTTCATGTCTCTGTCCTCCTTCGACGCTCCTCAGCATCGCTCCGGAGGCATGGCCGCCGAATCGGACAGCGGGCCCTTCCTGCCATCCGACCGGGGGAGTGCGCGCGGGCGCTCGCGCTACACCCGGGGAGGTACTCAGGCCAGCCGGGCGCGGACCTCGGCCCGGTCCACGCCGAGCTCGTCGATCAGCGCGGCCACCGGATCGGGCGGCTGCTGGTCGAGCAGCACCAGCAGGACGTGCTTGGGGGCCTGCGCGCCGCGGGTGCGCATCGTCGTCTCCTTGAGCGCCTGGTTGACGACGGCCCGGGCGGTAGAGGTGAAGTTGGTGCCCGGTATCCGGGGATGTCTGCGCGGCCGGCGATCGGGCACCTCACCCACGTCGATGCCGATCGCGCTCAGCGCCGCCCGGTCCAGGGCGTCGAGCCCGGCGCGCGCGGTGTCGAGGGAGACGCCCAGCGCGCGTGCGACCTCGGAGTCGGGGTCCCGCAGCAGGCCGAGCAGCAGGTGCTCGGTGCCCATCCGGCGGTCGCCGCGCTGCCGGGCCTCGTCGAGTGCGGCCTTCACGGCCGTGGAGAAGGGTGTCACCGTCGACCTCATTTCCCGTATTTGGCGTGCACCGACTGCCGGGACATGCCCAGCGCGTCACCGATCTGCTCCCACGTCCAGCCCTGCTCCCTGGCCTGCGCGACCGAGATGGCCTCGACCTGCTCGGCCAGCCGGTGCAGCGCGCCCACGGCGCGCAGGCCCACGGCCGGGTCGTTGGACTTGATGCGCTCGGAAAGTTCTCCCACGTCCACCCTGTCAGGCTAGCTTGACAGAGGAAGAATTGTCAATCTAGCCTGACAGGGTGGACGAGATCATCATTGTGGGAGCGGGCCCCGTGGGGCTCATGCTGGCCTGCGAGCTCGGCCTGGCAGGCGTCAGGCCGATGCTCCTTGACAAGCGCCCGGAACGGAGCACGCTGCCCAAGGCCAACGGCTTCGGCGGGCAGATCGTGCGCGTGCTGGCCCTGCGCGGTCTGCTCGAGCGCTTCGAGGAGGCCGCCTCCTTCGCGGGCAGGCCGCCCGGGTTCCCGTTCGGCGGCGTGCCCGTGAGCTTCGCCGGGCTGGACGTGGGCCTCGACCTGCTGGCCGTACAGCAGCCGCAGATCGAGCGGATCCTCGAGGAACGCGCCGCCGAGCTGGGCGTCCAGGTCGAGTGGGGCGCGGAGGTGGCCTCGCTCGACGACCTGCGCGCCCGCTACGTGGTCGGGTGCGACGGCGCGAGCAGCACCGTGCGCGAGCTGGCCGGCTTCGACTTCCCCGGTACGACCGACGAGGAGGTGGTACGGCTCGGCCACTTCAGGTCCGTGCGCGCCAAGGGCATCTTCGGCGACGCGGGCGACTGGCGGCACACGCCCCGCGGCCAGGCCATCGTCACCTCGCTGCAGCCGGGCGTCTTCATCGTCGGTGTGCGCGAGAAGGGCGCGCAGCCGGCGGGCCCGATGACCGTCGAGGAACTGCGGGAGTCGCTGCGCCGGGTGCTCGACACCGACGTCGAGCTGGGCGAGCCCATCTGGGTCTCGCGCACGGTCGCCCAGGCCAGGCAGGCCACCGAGTACCGCAGGGGCGACGTCTTTCTGGCCGGCGACGCGGCCCACCTGTTCCCCGCCGGAGGGTCCGCGCTCAACGCGGGCCTGATGGACGCCGTCAACCTGGGCTGGAAGCTGGCCGCGGCCGTCCACGGCACCGCCCCCGACGGATTGCTCGACACCTACCACACCGAACGCCACCCCGTCGGGGCCGCCGCGCTGCGTCAGACCCGGGCCCAGGCGGCGCTCGGCCGACACGACGGCGAGGAGGGCGAGGCGCTGCGCGGGCTGCTGAGCGAGCTGTTCGCCTACGACGGGCCACGGCGCCACCTCGCCGAGGTGCTGCAGGGATCCGAGGTCAGGTACGGCTCCGCCGCGCATCCGCTGGTCGGTCGGCTCGTCCCCGAGCTGGGCGTGGGTGCCGAGCTCCTGCGGGCAGCCAAGCCCTTCGTGGTGGACTTCGCCGGCCGCGTGGCGGGGCTGTCCGGAATCGACGTGGTCCGTGCGGAGATGCCGGACCCGCCGGCGGAGGCGCTGCTGATCCGACCCGACGGCTACGTGGCCTGGGCCGGGATCGACGGGCTCGAGGAAGCCCTGGCCTCGATCACTCGAAGGGCCGGCCGCTGGTAGCCCAACCGGAAACCACATCGTCAAAGGCCGGCTGCATGGTTACCATGTGAGCATGTCTACGCCCCGGATGTCTTAGAGAGACACCTCGCTTCCGCGCGATAGGTGTAACTTCTAGCAATTCCGGAGCGTATCCCCGTGCTTACCTTCCGTGACGTCGACGTGCGCGTCGGCGCCCGTCTTCTTCTTTCCGGCATCACCGCTCACATCGCCCCTGGTGACCGCATCGGCCTGGTCGGGCGCAACGGCGCGGGCAAGACCACGCTGCTGCGCGTTCTCGCGGGGCAGCTCGCCCCCGCCGGTGGAGCCATCACCTCCGACAGCCCGGTCAACTACCTCCCGCAGGACCCGGCCGCCGCCGACCCGTCGGTCACCGTCATCGACCGTGTCATGTCGGCGCGCGGCCTCGACGCCGCCGTCCGCGCGCTGCGCGACGCGGAACTCTCCCTGGGTACGGCGAAGGACACGGCCATGGCCGCGTACGTGCGGGCCGAGGCCGAGTTCCAGGCTCGCGGCGGCTATCCCGCCGAGGCGGAGGCCGCCAGGCTGGCCGCCGGGCTCGGGCTGCCCGATCGCGTGCTCGACCGGCCGCTCGGCGAGCTGTCCGGCGGGCAGCGGCGCCGGGTCGAGCTGGCCAGGGTGCTGTTCGCCGAGCGGGGCACGCTGCTGCTCGACGAGCCGACCAACCACCTCGACGCCGACTCGGTGGCCTGGCTGCGCGGCTTCCTGACCGGGTACTCCGGCGGGCTCGTCCTGATCAGCCACGACACGCAGCTGATCGCCGACGTGGTCAACCGCGTGTGGCGGGTGGATCCCGACCATGCCGCGATCGAGATGCACAACACCGGGTGGGCCACCTACCTGTCCGACCGCGAGGCGGTCGAGCGCGGCCGGATCAGGCAGCGCGCCGCCGCCGAACGCAAGGCCGCCGCGCTGCACGCCCAGGCCGACCGGATGCGTGCCAGGAACTCGACCGCCGTACGCGCCAGGGACATGGCACGCCGCGCCGACCGCATGCTGGCAGGGGTACGGCCGGCCCACCGTACCGAGAAAGTGGCGCGCATCAGGCTGCCCGAGCCGGCGCCGAGCGGGCGGATGCCGCTGGGCGCGATCAGCCTGACCAAGAGCTACGGCCCTGTCGAGGTGCTGGCGGGGGTCGACCTGGCCGTCGACCGCGGCAGCCGGCTGGTCGTGCTCGGGCTCAACGGCGCGGGCAAGACCACCCTGCTCAAGCTGCTCGCCGGGCACGAGAACCCGGACTCGGGCCGGGTCGTGCACGGGCCGGGGCTGCGGCTGGGCTACTTCGCGCAGGAGCACGACACGCTCGATCCCGGGCGGACAGTGCGGGAGAACCTGGCCTCCTCCGCGCCTCAACTGGCAGAGGCGGAGGCCCGTCGGATTCTCGGCTCGTTCCTCTTCCGCGGGGACGACACGGACAAGCCCGCCGGGGTGCTGTCGGGCGGCGAGAAGACCCGGCTCGCGCTGGCCGGGCTGGTCAGCTCGGGCGCCAACGTGCTGCTACTGGACGAGCCCACCAACAACCTCGACCCGGCCTCCAGGCAGGAGGTACTGCGGGCCGTCGACCAGTACCAAGGAGCCGTGGTGATGGTCACCCACGACCCGGAGGCGGTCGAGGCACTCCGCCCCGACCGCGTCCTCGTGCTACCCGACGCGACCGAGGACCTCTGGGGCCGCGACTACGCCGACCTGATCACCCTGTCCTAGCCCCGGCCGGGGCGGTTGCTGTCGCTGCCCGCCCGGGCAGCGACAGCGCGGCTGACATGCTTCCAAGGCCGTCGTATGCACTTTCGCGCGGATTTCCATGCTCGCGGCACCGGTAGCGTCGGACAAATGATCACGAACCGCCCCACGGCCCGTGTGATGCTGGCCGACCCCGCCGACCGCGTGCTGATGTTCCGCTTCGTCCCGCCCGACCCCTGGCCCAGCGAGCCCGCCTGGCACCTCCCCGGCGGCGGGATCGAACCAGGCGAATCAGTAGTGGAAGCGGCGTCCCGGGAGGTTCGCGAAGAGACCGGCCTCATCCTCGTGCCCCAAGATCTAGGCGAGCCGGTGGCCGTCAACGCGGGAGAGTGGTCCATCCAGGGCAGCCACTATTACACCGTGCACACGTACTTCTTCGCCCGAGTCCCAAAGGTAGATGTCTCTGGAACCGGGGATGACGGGTACGGGCACCGATGGTGGACCGTGGCCGAGCTCGGCGCGACCAATGAGCGGGTCTTTCCACCAGGGCTGGCTGGACTGCTGAAAGACCTGCTCCAAGGAGTACGGCATGAGCGGCCCGTCACCCTCGATTGGTGAAGCGGCGAGGTCCTTTGCGCGCTGTGGGCGCGAAAGCGCGAGGACCTTGCTTAGAGCCAGCCGGGTTTGACGAGGCCGCTTTCGTAGGCGATGACGACCAGTTGGGCGCGGTCGCGGGCGTGGAGTTTCATCATGGCGCGGCTCACGTGAGTCTTGGCCGTGGCGGGGGACATGAAGAGCTTTGCGGCTATCTCGTCGTTGGTCATGCCCGTCCCGACCAGCGAGAGGACCTCGCGTTCCCTGTCGGTGAGCTGCTCGAGGCCGTCCGCGGCGATGGGTTCCTTGGCCCGGGAGGCGTACTCGCCGATGAGGCGGCGCGTCACGCTGGGCGACAGGAGGGCCTCGCCGTTGGCCACCACGCGCACCGCCTGGATGAGCTCCGCCGGCTCCGTGTCCTTGACGAGGAAGCCGCTGGCGCCCCCGCGCAGCGCCTCGAAGACGTACTCGTCCAGCTCGAACGTCGTCAGGATGATGATCTTGGGTCCTGGGGGCATCTGGCGGGTGGCCGTGAGGCCGTCCGTGCCGGGCATGCGGATGTCCATGAGCACCACGTCCGGCTTGTGCAGGCCCGCCAGCTGTATGGCTTCCGCGCCGTCACCGGCCTCGGCGACCACCGTCATGTCCGCCTGGGCGTCGAGCAGGGCCTTGAACCCGGCCCGCACCAGCGCCTGGTCGTCCGCGAGCAGGACCTTGATCATGAGTTCTCCTCCGCAGGAGCCGATGCGGGAGCCGATTCAGGGGCCGATTCAGGGGCCGATGCCGAAGGCAAGGGTAGCCGGGCCTCCACCCGGAAGCCCCCGTCGGCGGGCCCGGCCTCGAGCGTGCCGCCGAGGGCCGAGGCGCGCTCGCGCATGCCGGGGATGCCGTTGCCGCTGCCCTCCTCGGACAGTACGGCGGGCCGCGTCGCACCCGTGTCCGTGACGAGTACGGCCAGCTCCCGCTCGCCGTACTCGAGCCTGACCGTGACACGCGAGCCGGGCGCGTGCCTGGCGGCGTTGGTGAGCGATTCCTGCACGATGCGGTAGGCGGCCCGCTCGACCGTGGGCGGCAGTGCCCGGGAGCCGACCCGTTTGATCGTGACGTCCAGGCCGGAGCGTTCCGCCAGGTCGTCGAGGCGGTCGAGCCCGGCGGTGGGGGAGCGCGGCGCGCCTTCGCGCAGCACGTTCAGGACGGAGCGCATCTCGCCGAGCACCTCCTTGGAGGCCGTCTTGATCGTGGCCAGCGCGGTGCGCGCCTGCTCGGGGTGGTCATCGATCAGGTGCAGCGCGGTCGAGGCCTGCACGTGGATCAGCGAGATGTTGTGCGCGAGCACGTCGTGCAGCTCCTGCGCCATGGTGAGCCGCTCCTCGCTGGCCTGGCGCCGAGACTCCTCCTCCTGCATGCGCTGCCGCTCACTGCGCCGTTCCATGGCGATGCGGATCAGCTCCGCGATCACCATGAACAGCAGCATGAACGTGGTGATCCACACGTCGTGGAAGAAGTCCCGCTGGCCGCTCAGATACGCGTAGATCAGGAAGAAGGCCAGCATGACCCCGGCCGTGATCCACCCGAGCAGCCGGCGCTTCTCGGTGATCAGAGTGAAGATCAGAATGGCGGGGCTGAAGAAGATCGGCCCGTAGGGGTAGCCGCCCCACACGAAGGCGAACGTGGCCGCCAGCGTGACGACCAGCGACGTGACGGGAAAGCGCCGCCGTACCAGGACCATCAGCGGCCCGACGAGCAGCAGGCCGTACGCCCACGGATCCAGCGGCGACCGGAAGCTCCGCTGGCCCCAGTAGGCGCCCTCGGACATCACGACCTGCGCGACCGCCACGATCAGGGCGAGATAGGGGCTGTATACGGACTTCGTGCGCACGCCAACACGCTAGATGAACGCCCTGACCTGCGCATCCCCCGCGCGTCGCAGGGGGCCCTACCGCGACGGGCGTACCTGGGAGATCGTGGAAGGCATGCGCCGAGTGCTCGTTCCCGCAGCAGCAATCCTCGTCTCCTTGACGGCCACGCCCGCGGTGGCCGACTCACAGCAGAAGGTCCCCGTCGCCGAGGGGTACGGCGGCGCCGTCGCCACCGTGGACCTCGACGCCAGCAAGGCGGCGATAGCCGTACTCAGAAGGGGCGGAAACGCCGTGGACGCCGCGGTCGCGGCCGGCGCGGCGCTGGGCGTCACCGAGCCGTTCTCGGCCGGGCTGACCGGCGGCGGCTTCATGCTCTACTACGACGCCCGCCAGCGGAAGGTGTTCACCGTCGACGGCCGCGAGACCGCGCCGCAGGCCATGACGGCGAGCACGTTCGAGGGCATCCCGTTCGCCGAGGGCGTGACCAGCGGCCTGTCGGCGGGCATCCCCGGCACGACCGCGACCTGGGACGTGGCGCTGCGGCGCTTCGGCACGCTGACGCTGCGCCAGGCGCTGCAGCCGGCGATCGAGGTGGCCTCGGGCGGCTTCACGGTCGACCAGACCTTCCACGACCAGATCGCGGCCAACGCCGACCGCTTCAAGGACTTCACCTCGACCGCCAAGCTCTACCTGCCGAACGGCCAGCCGCCCGCCGTCGGCTCCACCTTCCGCAACCCCGAACTCGCCGCCACCTACCGCGAGCTGGGCCGGCGCGGACCCGGCTGGCTGTACGGCGGGCAGCTCGGCCAGGAGATCGTGACCACGGTCAAGCAGCCGCCGATCACCCCGGGTTCGACCCGCAACGTCAGGCCCGGCCTGATGGAACTGTCCGATCTCCGCTCCTACCGGGCGCTGCTCCGCGAACCCACGCACGTCTCCTTCAAGGGCCTGGACGTGTACGGCATGGCGCCGCCGTCCTCCGGCGGCTCCACCGTGGGCGAGGCGCTCAACATCCTGCAGGCGCTGCCCTCGCCAGAAAACAACACAGTCGGTCTGCACGAGTACCTGGAGTCGTCGCGGCTGGCCTTCGCCGACAGGAACAAGTACGTCGGCGACATCCCGAACGTGCCGCTGAAGGAACTGCTGTCCGACGGCTTCGCCAAGGAACGCGCCTGCTTGATCGGCGACAAGGCGCTGACCAGCCCGGTCGCCCCCGGCAACCCGGACGGCAGCTACGAGCCGTGCGCCACCCCGACCGGCACCCCCAACGCCGACGGCAACCCCCAGGGGCCCGAGACCACGCACCTGGTCGTGGCCGACCGCTGGGGCAATGTGGTGGCCTACAACCTGACCATCGAGTCGACCGGCGGCAACGGCATTGTGGTGCCTGGGCGGGGCGTGCTGCTCAACAACGAGCTGACCGACTTCACGTTCGGACCCGCAGTCGGCGACCCGAACCTGCCCGGGCCGGGTAAGCGGCCGCGCTCGTCGATGGCGCCCACGATCGTGTTCGAGCACGGCAGGCCGGTGCTGGCCGTCGGGTCGCCGGGCGGTGCCACGATCATCACGACCGTGCTGCAGATCCTGGTCAACCGCTACGAGTTCGGCATGAGCCTGCCGGACGCGCTGGCCGCGCCCAGGGCTTCGCAGCGCAACGCCGTACAGACCGAGGCGGAGCAGGCCTTCATCGACAAGTACGGCGCGGAGCTGACGACCCAGCACGGGCAGAGCTTCAAGCTCAACCCGGAGATCGGCGCCGCCACCGGCCTGGAGTTCCTCGGCCACGGCAGGATCCAGGCGGTCGCCGAGCCCACCAGGCGCGGCGGCGGCAGCGCGATGGTGCTCCTGCCTAGTAGATGAGCTCGTAGGCGTCGGGCTTCACCTTGCGGGTGCGTGCCCAGTACTCGAAGGTGAAGCCCGGCCAGATCGTCCGGTTCCTGCCGTGCTCGTCCAGGTACCAGGACGTGCAGCCGCCGGCGTTCCACACCAGCGGGTCGAGCCTGTCCTGCAGGCGGCGGTTGAAGGCCCGCTGGCGATCCGGCCGCACGTCGATGGCACGAGCGCCGGTGCGCGACAGCAGGCGCAGGCAGTCCATGACGTAGCGGACCTGGGACTCGATCATGAAGACGACCGAGTTGTGCCCGAGGCCGGTGTTGGGGCCGAGCAGGAAGAACAGGTTCGGGAAGCCGGCGGTGGTGATGCCGTAGTAGGTCTCGATGCCGTCCTGCCAGGCCTCCTGGATCTTCTTCCCACCGCGGCCGACGATCCGCTGGTCCTGCAGCGCGTCGGTGACCTTGAAGCCCGTGCCGTAGACGATCACGTCCACCTCGTGCTCGACCCCGGCCTCGTCGACGATCGAGTGCGGCCTGATCTCGCGGATCCCGTCCGTGACCAGCGTGACGTTCTCCCTGGTCAGGGTCGGATAGTAGTCGCTGGAGATGAGCAGGCGCTTGCAGCCGATGGTGTAGTCGGGCGTCAGCCGCCTGCGCAGCTCCGGGTCGGGCACCTGGCTCTCCAGGTGCTTGAGCGCCACCCGCTCGTGCACCTTCATCAGCCGGGGGTCGATGGTGAAGCCCAGTGCCCTGGTCTCCAGCACCCAGTAGATGCTGGTGCGCATGGCCCTGGCCGCGCCCGGCAGGCGCAGGATTCGCCGCATCCGGCCGGGGATGGCGAAGTCGGGCTTGGGATGGATCCACGGCGGCGTGCGCTGGAAGAGCGTGAGGTGGGAGACCTGCGACGCGATCTGCGGCACGAACTGGATGGCGGAGGCCCCGGTGCCGATCACGGCGACGCGCTTGCCGGTGAGGTCCACGGAGTGGTCCCACTCGGCCGAGTGGAACGCCGGACCGGCAAAGGTCTCATGCCCCACAATTTCTGGAAATTTCGGGATGTGGAGGGCGCCGATGCCCGAGATCACCGCGTTGGGCCGCAGCACCTGCCCGTCGCCCGTGGCGACCTCCCAGTGCCTGGCCTCGTCGTCGTACTCGAGCCCCACGACCTGCTTGCCGAACCGGAAGTGCGGCCCGATGCCGTACTTGTCGACGCACGCGCGCATGTACTCCCAGATCTCCTCCTGAGGGGAGAACATCCGCGACCATCCGGGATTCAGCTCGTAGGAGTAGGAGTACATGTGCGACGGCACGTCGCACGCGCAGCCGGGATAGGTGTTGTCGCGCCAGGTCCCGCCCAGGTCCTCCGCCTTCTCCAGAATGACGAAGTCGTGGTACCCGGACTCCTTCAGCTTGATCGCCATGCCGATCCCGGCGAAGCCGGAACCGATGATCACTATCCCTGGCTCAGCCACCGGTCCTCCTGTAGGACTCGAACTCCGCGTGTGCGGGAGAGATCGCGATGTAGTCCAGCGCCTGCTGGAGATCGCCCTCCTGGCTCGGGTGGAAGGAGGGCTTGACGTAGGTCGGCATGGCGAGCAGCAGGCTGCGCAGCGTCGGCACCCTGCCCTGGTGGGCGCGGAAGAAGTAGTGCGTCCACTTCATCCGTACCCGTCCGTCGATGAGCGGATCGTTGGCGATCAGGAACCCGGCGCCCCTTCTGATCAGGTAGATCAGCGCGGGCCCGGCCATCGCCATCGTCCTGGCCCGCCGCCCGAACGAGCCGTCGAGGTGCATGAACAGGTCGAAGGCCACGCTGCGGTGTTCGACCTCCTCCGCCCCGTGCCAGCGCAGCAGGTCCATCATGACCGCGTCGGCCCCGGCCGCGTCCAGTGGCCGGGCGTCGAGAATCCACTGCCCGAGCACGGCCGTGTAGTGCTCGATCGCCGCGATCATGGCCACCCGCTCGCGCAGCCAGTACTCCCTGGCCATCGGCGGCAGCGTGTGGTCGCCCAGCAGGCGTTCGAAGGCCCACTCCACGTTGTCCACGTACGGCTGCGGGTCGAGCCCCTGCTCCTTCATGTGCTCGAGCACCCGCTGGTGCGCCACCGCGTGCGTGCCCTCCTGCCCCATGAACCCCTTGACCTGGGCCTTCAGCTCGGGGTCCGTGATGTACGGCAGGGCCTGCTTGAAGACGTGCACGAACCACCGCTCGCCAGCCGGCAGCAGCAGGTGCAGCGAGTTGATGACGTGGGTGCTGTACGGATCGCCGGGCACCCAGTGCAGCGGCGTCTCCTCCCAGGAGAAGCGGACACGGCGCGGCTTGATCTCCACGGTCATGACAGGCTCCAGCGACGGACGTGGGGGAGGTCGTCGTCCAGCCAGTACGCGTCGTCGTCGGTGACGACCAGGATCTCCTCGAACTTGGCCCCGATCCTGTCACCGTCCGTGCCCAGATGCGGCTCGACCGCCCAGAGCCCAGGAGTCGGCGGGTGCGCCGAGGCCCTGCCGCCGGCCCACAGCGGCGAACGTCCCTCCAGGCGCTCCTTGACCAGCTCCCGGCCGACGGTGCGCAGCGTCCTGATGCCGAACGACTCGAAGACCACGAACCGCGGCCCGCCCAGCCGGATCCGCGCCACCTGGTGCCCGATCACCCGCCCCGGATACACCTGGTGCCGGTTCCTGTTCCCCTGCGCCGCGATCTCGGCGTCGACCTCCCGGTAGATCTCGCGGAAGGTACGGCGCTGCCGTACGAGATCCAGAATTTTCACGCGAAAGCCGGACAAGTCGTGGTCCAGCCGAGACCACCCGGGATTCGAGCCGAGCACCCCCGAGTAGCCGATGTCCGCGACGTAGCCGTCCATCACGGGCGCGCAGTCCAGCACGTACGGCATGCCCTCCGCGAGCCGCCGGTTGGTCGGCAGGAACTGCGTGGGAATCCGGAAACCACGGAAGGCGGTCCGCTCACCGAACCAGGCGAACGGCACGTGGAACCAGTCGTCGACCCCGTGCCGCTCCAGCCATCTGCGCAGCGCCCTGGTCGCCATCCGTTCGGTGACCCCCGGCTCCAGCCGCGAGGCGACGTGCTCCGCCGCCTCGTAGGCGAGTCGCTGGAGATCGCGGAACCTGTCGAGGTCCGCCGGTCTATTGGACACAGAGTCCAATGTAGTCAGCGAACGCGACCCGGTCCAGAGTGAAGCGCCTCACAGGGCTCACCCCCGCAAGGTCTGGCGGACGGCGTAGTCTCCCAGGCTCGGCTCGAGCAGGTCGTAGAGCCGCACCGCCTCGCGGGCCAGCGCGGCGGCCACGTCGTCCTCCGGCTCGCCGTTCATCCCGCGCGCGAAGCCCTCGTCGAACAGCACCCGCTGGACGGTCACGAAGTGGCCGGCCACCGCCTTGGGCAGCAGGTCTCCGGGGCCGGCCCCGGTCTCCTCGGCGAGCACGGCGGCCAGCGCCTCCTGGCTCTGCTCGTGCAACTCCCTGAGCCGCCCGCGGAGCGTGGGGCTCTCCATGATCATCCGAGCGAAGGGCGCGCCGGAGAAGCCGGCGGTCGGCTCACGGGCCTCGATCGCCGCCAGGTGCGCGCGCCGCACCGCGGTCAGCGCCGACTGGCCGGGCGCCCGCTCGCGCACGGCCCGCACCGGCCCCTCGATCAGTTCCTCGTCCCGGTCGAAGACCAGGTCCTCCTTGCGCGGGAAGTGGTTGGTGACCGTCATCTTGGCCACCCCCGCCCGCGCCGCCACGTCGGAGATCGTCACCTGCTCGAACCCGCGCTCCAGGAACAGCTCCGTCGCGACGCCCGAGATCTCCCGCCGCGTCTGCTGTCGTTGCCGCTCGCGCAACCCCTCTGCCATGGGAACACGGTAGCAAAAACCATGGGCTTGACCAATTGACTATGTCAAACCTAGTCTTTAGGTCGCACCTAGCAAAGGGAGTGGGCATGCCGATCACGCGCACCACGGAACGCCTCGAGCCGTCGCTCGTCCGCATGGGACTGGTCCTCACACTCGGCGCGATCCTGGCCATGCTCGACACGACGATCGTCAACGTCGGCCTGGACACCATGGGCCGCGACCTGCACGGCACTCTGGGTCAGCTGCAGTGGGTCTCGACCGGCTACCTGCTGGCCGTGTCGATGGTGATGCCGCTGTCCGGGTGGGTCAGCGAGCGCTTCGGCGCCAAGACCATGTGGCTGACCTCGGTGGCGCTGTTCGTGGCCGGCTCGGCGCTGTGCGGGCTCGCCTGGTCGCCGGAGAGCCTGATCGTCTTCCGGCTGATCCAAGGCATCGGCGGCGGCATGATGCAGCCCATCGGCCAGTCGATCGTGGCCCAGGCGGCCGGCCCGAGCCGGATCGGCCGGGTGATGGGCGTGCTGACCATCCCGATCACGTTCGCGCCCGTGCTCGGTCCCGTGCTGGGCGGCCTGATCGCCGGGGTGGACTGGCGCTGGATGTTCTACGTCAACGTCCCCATCGGGCTCGTGACGCTGCTGCTCGCCGCCAGGATCGTGCCCGCGGCCCCGCCGGCGGGCCCACGGGCCCCGCTCGACGTGCGCGGTCTCGCGCTGCTCTCGCCCGGACTGGCCGCGATCGTGTACGGCTTCGCCCAGCTGGCCTCGGGCACGGGCGCCACCCTGCCGCTGGCCGTGGGCGGCCTGCTGGTGGCCGGATACGCCGTGCACGCGCTGCGTGCCACGGCTCCGCTGATCGACCTGCGGCTGTTCGCCCGGCGCGGCTTCGCGGCGGCCACCGGCAGCTCGTTCCTGCTCGGCGCGTCGGTCTACAGCTCGATGCTGCTGATCCCGCTCTACTACCAGCAGATCGGGGGCGCGAGCGCGCTCGAGGCCGGGCTGCTGCTCGCGCCGCAGGCGCTCGGCACCGCCATGGTCACGTTCTTCGCCAGCCGGCTGAGCGACAGGATCGGGCCACGCCCGCTCATCCTGACCGGCATCGCCCTGGCCATGGCGGGCACCGTGGCGTTCGCGCTGGTCGGTTCGCACCCGGCCGCGTGGGTCCTCACGCTCTCGCTGGTCGTCAGGGGCGCCGGGCTCGGCATGATGATGGCTCCCGGCATGGCCGCCGTCTACGCCAGCGTCGAGCGGCACGAGACGCCGCGCGCCGCCTCGGCGCTCAACGTGCTCAACCGGGTCGGCGGCTCGATCGGCACCGCCGTCCTGGCCATGGTGTTGCAGAGTGGGGTCCTGCAGAGTGGCCACGCCACCGCGGCCGCCTTCGGCACCACGTTCTGGTGGGCGCTCGGCCTGTCCGCGCTCACCCTCGCCCCGGCCGCGCTCTACCCCAAGAAGTGACCGCGATCGCTACTGAGGAGCACAGAATGCGCCGAAGGCCCTCGGGCCCACGGCGCTCGTATCAGGAAGGCTTACTTCAGGAGCAGGAAGGCCGCGACGCCGATGACGGCGATCACGACGACGACGGCGATGATCGGCAGCAGGGGCGACTTCTTGCGGTGCGAAGAAGTCTCCTGCTCGGACCGCTGTGCGAACGCGCGGAACTGCTGGGTATTGCCCGCGGGGTCGATGTGCTGGTCAGACATGGCCGCCAGCCTAGCGGCAACAGATGAGCCGTTTGCACCTTTTAGCGGTACTTGTAGGTGTGGGCTGATTAGGGGACCGGTCCATCCGGCGGATAGCTTGGAGACATGCTCAGGACCCTGTTCTCCCCTCGCCTGGTGGGCCTCCACCTGCTGACGGTCGGGGTCCTCGTCGCCTTCATCCTGCTCGGCCGCTGGCAGCTCGGCGTCTTCCAGGATTCGGGCAGGCCCCGCACCAGCACCGACCCCGCCCCGGCGGCCGTGGAGACGCTCTCCCGGGTGGGCGCTCAGATCCAGGGCACCGCCGTCGGGCGCAGGGTCAGCGCGGAAGGGGTCTACGACGCCGCCAAGCAGCTGCTCGTGGCCGACCGGCGGCCCGACGTGGACGCGCCGGGCGGCAACGTCTCGCGCGACAAGGGCTACTGGGTGCTCACCCCCCTCCGGCTCTCCGACGGCACGCTCATCCCGGTGGTGCGGGGCTGGACGGCCACGGCCGACGGGGCGGCGGCAGCCGTACCCCAGGGGAAGGTGAGCGTGACCGGGCGGCTGCGGCCGCAGCAGAGCACCGACAGCGTGCAGGGGCGGGCCGAAGGGTTGCCCGCCGGGCAGGTGCAGACGGTCTCGACCGGGGAACTGGTCAACCTGTGGCAGGGCGAGAAGCTCCGCAACGGGTTCGTGGTGGCGCAGCCGCCGTCGGGTGCGCTGGCCCAGGTGAAGGTGTCGCCGCCGATCGTGGGCGGGGAGTTCACCTGGCGGAATCTGGCCTACGCCGCCAATTGGTGGATCTTCGCCGGGTTCGCCGTGTTCATGTGGTTCCACTTCGTGCGCGACGCCGTGCGGAGTGATCGGGACGAGGCAGAGCCTTCCAAGGCGGCCCCCGAGAACGTTATGGAAGGTTGAGAACTGTGGAGTCCGCCCTCAAGCCGTTCCGGGTGATGGCCTACATCGTCGGCGTCACCCTGCTGATCTTCTGCGTCGGCATCGTGCTGCGCTACGGCTTCCAGATCCCGCAGATGTCGAAGGTCATCGCGCCGATCCACGGCTTCCTGTACATGCTCTACCTGGTCACCGTGCTGAACCTGGGCATGAAGGCACGCTGGACCTGGCAGTACATGATCGGGATCATGCTCGGCGGCACCGTGCCGTTCCTGTCGTTCTTCATCGAGCGCAAGGTCGAACGCCGGGTGCACGCCGCGACGGCGGGGGCCGCGTGACCCCCGCCTGCGACTAGCTGCCGATCCCGCGCCTGCGGGCCCTCTTGAGGCGCTCACGCTGCGACGGGTCGAGCATCAGGTAGCCGACCACCGGGGCCGCGATCACGCCGAGGACGACCAGCAGGGTGATCCATCCGGTGCCAAAGATCATCAGCGAGAGTAGAACCGCGGCGCCCGCGCCGATGGCGTACTTCGTGACTGGCGACATCCTCAACTTCCTCCGAACGCGGAGCGTGCGCTCCGCCTCTCCCACATTGTGCGTCGCCAGTCCAACGAGTGGGGGCGGCGTGTGGGTTCCATTCGCGATGTATCTCAATTCTTGCGCGTGTAGAGCGTCAGGTGAATGGATCCGAACATCCGCACCTGTCCCTTCCTGAACGTCTCCCGCAGCGTGACGAGGCGCTCATCCTCCGCGTACTTCCACGCGATCCTGGGCGAGACCAGCCACACCCGCTCGATCCCGCTCAGCTCCCGCCTCAGCTGGTCGGCCGTCCTGGGCTGGTAGTCGCCCGGCGCGTGCGTCAGGTCCACGAGCCTGTCGTACGGCCGGCTGTACGCGGCCACGAACAGCCGGTAGCGCTGCGGGACGAAGAGCACCGCGTCCCCCGGCCGCTCGCCGGCCTCCAGCGTGGCGGCCAGCGTGCGGAGGTCGTCGGGGCGGCTGTCCGGCAGCCGGATCGCCTGCTGCGTGCCGTACGTGAGGACCGCGAAGACCGTCACGGCCGGGACGGCGGGCCACCAGGCGCGCAGCAGGCTCGCCGCTCCGACCCCGGCCAGCAGCGCTAGCGCGGGCACGGCGAACAGGACGTAACGCGGGTGGTAGATCGGCTGGAGCTGGGAGATCGCGAAGGACAGCGCGACGGGCAGCACCGCACACAGGGCCACCGGCCAGGCCCGGCGTACGCCCCAGGCGGCCAGGGCGAACAGCACGATCGCGGCGGGGACGCTGCCCGCCACCTCGACGGGGAAGGACGCGACGTCCGACCAGTCGGGCTTCTTCAGCCAGAACACCTGGGCCTCGCGCTGTCCGGAGGCGACCAGGGCCAGCGGGACCAGGGCGAGCCCGGCGGCGGCCATCGGGACCAGCGCCCACCTGCGGCCCGAGAACCAGGCGGCGACCGCGTGTGCGGGCAGCAGCAGCATCGCGTACAGGTGCAGGTAGCCGAGCAGGGCCAGGCTGGCGGCGTAGGCGACGTACGGCCACCTGGCCGGGCGGTCGGCGAGGCGGAGCAGGAGCCAGGTGGCCAGCACGGCGACCGCGCTGACCAGGGCGTAGGAGCGGGCCTCCTGGGCGTAGCGGACGGCGATCGGGGTCACGGCGTAGATCAGGCCGCCCGCCAGGCCCGCGAGCGGGCCCGCCAGCCTGCGGCCGATCACGGTCACGCCGAGTGCCGCGCCGGCGAAGGCCAGCACGGAGGGGAGCCGCGCGGCCGCCTCGACGGGCAGCGGGAGCGTGATGAAGGGGCGGAGCAGCAGGTAGTACAGGGCGTGGACGGCGTCGATGTCGCCGAGCAGGAGGCGCAGCTGCGACAGCGGCATCCTGGCGGCCGAGACGCTGACCGACTCGTCCCGCCAGAGCGACGGGGTGGCGAGCCCCCAGCACGCCACGGCCGCCGCCACCAGCATCGGAAGTATCCCGATATAGCGGGCGGCGCGTGGCCCGTGGGTCTCTGGGGTGCTCGTAGGGACGGATGGGTCTTCTGGCGCGCTTACAGGGGCGGGTGGATCCGAGACCACGTCGCCGTCCGGGGCTGTGCTCAAACGTGCTGCCAGGAGTTGGCGATGGCCTGCAGGTCTTCCCGCAGGATGTCGGGGGTCGGGCGCTGTGCCGGGTCGCCCGAGAGCAGGCGGAACAGGACGGGCGCCAGCGCTCCCGCCCGGTTCAGCGGCGCGCCAGGGGCGGGCGGGTGGCCCTCCACGGCGGTGAAGAGGGTGGCGCCGAGCGACCACAGGTCCGAGGCGGGCGTCCTGCTGCCCTCGGGCGCGGTGTAGGCGGGGTCGGCGACGGGCTCGGGAGGCGCGAGCAGCGCCTGGCCCGACTGGTCGAGCAGGATCGTGCTCGGCCGGATGTCGCCGTGACGCAGGCCGCACTCGTGCCGCGCCGCCAACCTGTCCAGGACGGCCAGGCCGATCGCGGCCACCTGCTCGGGCGGCAGCGGGCCCGCTGTGCCCACGATTCGGTCCAGGGGCCGGTCCACCCCGGCCAGCTCGGCGGCCGGCTGCAGGGGGAAGGGGGGCTCATACAGCGGGGGCGGCTCGGACGGCGCGGGGGGTTCGGGCGCGGGCCGGTTCTCGGCGATGTCGTGCAGGGCCAGGGAGACGGTTTCGAGCGCAGGCGGGTTGGTCTGGTCGAGCATGGCCCGGATGAGCGTCCTGAGCGGATCGGCGCCCGTCGCCGGATCCGTGCCCGGCGGGCGGCCCTCCAGCGCGAAGTGCATCGTGGCGGCCAGCGACCAGAGGTCGGCGGCGGGCTGGAGCCCGGTGGGCGGCAGCCCGAACCCGTTGAGCAGCGCCCGCCCCGACCCGGCCAGCAGGACCTTGGCGGGGTTGACCCGCCCGTGCGCGATCCCGGCGGCGTGCGCGGCCTCCAGCGCCGACAGCAGGCACACGCCCACCCGCGCGACCTGGATGGGTGGGAGCGGGCGCCGCGTCAGCACCGTCTGCTCCAGCGAGGAGCCCTCGACGAACTCGGTGACCAGCCAGGTGCCCTCGGGGCCCGTCACCACGTCGAGCACCGGCACGATGCAGGCGTGCCGCAGCGCCATCGCCAGCCGGGCCGCGGGTACCGCGTCCTCGGGGAGCGCGCGGATCGCCACGTCCCGGTGCGCCAGTTGGTCGAAGCCCAAACGCACCGCTCCCCCTGCGAGGGGGTTCATGAGCCGGTAGCGCATGAACTGCACGATAGCGGCCTATCTCCCGCCATAGCTACACGGCCGCGGAACCCCGGCAGGGCGCGGGTCACGGAGCGGCTTGGGCGAGCCAGCGCTCGTGGGAATCGGCCAGGCGGTTCCAGAGTTCGGTGCGTTCCTCCGGGGTCACATCCGCCATGGTCAGGCCGAAGACGTCGGCGAGCGCGGCGTAGTAGTCGTCCTCGGTCTCGAGCGTCAGTGACCGGGTGCCGGTGCCGATGCGGGACAGGACGAGGCTGCGGAGGGTGTCCACCCCCGAGGCGTCGCGGCGCTGCACGGTGGCCACCCTGACGAAGCCCGAATCCGGCGAGGTCGACAGGTGGTTGTGCATGGCTATAAATGCGGACATGTCGGCGGATTTGGGGTCGAAGTCCATGCCCAGGAAGGATCCCGCCGGATCGTGGTCCAGGCGCCATCCGCCGGGCGCGATCTGCGAGGGGCGCAAGCCGTACGTGAAAGGACCCTGCCGGTAGGTGCCCTCGATCAGCGGGAGCGGCTCGTGCAGGGCGTCGCCGAGCCCGAGGTCGGCCAGCCAGGCGCCGCCCGGGTTGTCCTCGGTGGGCAGGCCGTGGACGGTGAGCACCAGGTGGTTGGCGGTGATGCCGGGCTCCTGGCCCCGGTTCTGCACGCCGCCGACGTGCCGGGTGACCTCGTAGCCGAGCTCCCTGATCAGCTGGGAGAAGGCCCCGTTGAGGTGGTAGCAGTAGCCGCCGCGGCCGCGCACGATCCTGGCCACGGACTCCTCGGGGTCGACCGTGGTGGGACGGCCGAGCCAGATCTCCAACGCTTCGTAGGCGATCTTCTCCACATGCGCGACGTGCAGGGCGCGCAGGCCGGCGGCGGTGGGCGGGGCGTCCGCGAGACGGGAGAGGCCCAGGCGGCGCAGGTAACCAGGGATGTCCACAAGGCACAGTCTGCACGGGATGTTCACAAACTGGGCAGTGCCCTCTGCACAGGCCCCCTTCTAGGCTCTGGGACGTGGCAGAGCAGCGACGCATCCTCCTGGTCGAGGACGACGAGACGATCGGCCTGGCCGTACGCAACCGGCTGGCCGCGGAGGGCTTCGACGTCCGCATGGCCGCCGACGGGGAGACCGCTCTGAGCGAGTACGGCAAGGCCGAACCGGACCTGGTGATCCTCGACCGGCTCCTGCCGGGGCTCGACGGGCTGGAGGTGTGCCGACGGATGCAGGCGGCGCGCCCGGTGCCCGTGCTGATGCTGACCGCGCTCAGCGAGGAGACCGACGTGCTGGTCGGGCTCGGGGTGGGCGCCGACGACTACATCACCAAGCCGTTCAGCATGCGGGAGCTGGTGGCCAGGATCCACGCGCTGCTGCGCAGGGTCGAGCGGGCCGCGCAACTGGCCGTGGAGGACACCGTGATCAGGGTGGGCGCCGTCGAGATCGACACCGCCGCCCGCAGGGTCTTCGTCAACGGCACCGAGGCGCAGCTCACCAGGACCGAGTTCGACCTGCTCAGGCGGCTGGCGGAGCGACCTGGGCAGGTGTTCGAGCGCGACAGGCTGCTGTCGGACGTGTGGGGCTTCTCCGAGGCGGCGGCCACCCGCACGGTCGACAGCCACGTCCGGGCGCTGCGCCGCAAACTCGGCTCCGACGTCGTGCGCACCGTCCACGGCGTCGGCTACGCCCTGGTGCGCCGATGAGGCCGCTGGATTTCCTCGGCCGGATCAAGGTCAAGCTGGGCATCGTCATCGTGCTGGCGGTGGGGACCGCATTCCTGGTCAACGAGCTGGGCATCGGCGCCGGCTGGTCGCGGTCGATCCGCATCGCGGTGGCCGTCGTGCTCGCGCTGGTGATGGTGCAGCTGCTGGCCATGGGCATGACCAAGCCGCTGCGCCAGATGGCCAGCGCCGCCCAGACCATCGCCAAGGGCCGCTACTCGCTGCGCGTGCGGGCCACCTCGCGCGACGAGGTGGGCGAGCTGGCCAGGGCGTTCAACGCGATGGCCGCCGACCTGGGCGAGGTCGACCGGCAGCGCCGCGAGCTGGTCGCCAACGTCAGCCATGAGCTGCGTACCCCCATCACCGCGCTGCGCGCCGTACTGGAGAACGTGGTCGACGGCGTCTCGGACGCCGACCCGACCACGATGGCCACCGCGCTCGCGCAGACCGAACGGCTCGGCCGGCTCGTCGCCCAGCTGCTCGACCTCTCGCGCCTCGACTCGGGCGTCAGGCTCATCGAGCCGGAGGCCGTCGAGCTCGCGCCGCTGCTCGAGCAGGCCGTCCGCGAGGCCGAGCTGGCCAGGGAGGACGTCCTGCTGGCGCCCTCGGTGCCCGCCGACCTGGTGGTGCGCGCCGACCCCGACCTGCTCGCGCAGGTGCTGGCCAACCTGCTCGACAACGCCGTACGGCACAGCCCCTCCGAAGGCGTGGTGCGCGTCACGGCCGCCCCCGAGAGCTCGGGGGTGCGCATCGTCATCGCCGACCAGGGGCCGGGCATCCCGGCCTCGGCCAGGGCGCGCGTGTTCGAGCGCTTCTCCCGGCTGGACGCCGGGCGGGCGGCGGACTCCGGGGGCGCGGGACTCGGGCTGGCCATCGTCAAGGAGATCGTCGAGCTTCACGGCGGCTCCATCCGCATCGACGACTGCGCGGGGTGCCGCATGATCGTCGACTTACCAGGGAGGACCACGATGGTGGAAACGCCCCAGGAGGCCGGCACGGGGGAGCAGCCGGTCGTCGCCGTACCGGATCGGGTCCCGGAGCCCGAGGCTGCCGTCTCAGGAGCCTTAACCGTCTCCTCGGGCCCTGTGTCCGGGGGAGGTGCGGTGGTGACGGGGGTCGTGCCTGACATGCCGGTTGTGGTCGGTGTGGATGCGGAGGGCGCCGCGCGTGCGGGAGAGGCTGCGCCACCCGGTGCCGCCGTGGAGTCCGGGGGCGTGCCGGAGGGGGCGCCCACGGTTCCGCCGCCCGCGCCGGTGGGCGGGGTGGGGTTCGGGAGGCTGTTCGGCGGGGCGGTGCTCGGGGCGTTGGGCGGGTTCCTCGTCGGCCTGTTCGGTGCCGTGGTCGTGTCCGTGCTCTTCGGCGGTGTGGCGGCCCTGGCCACGCTGATGCTGGCCATGCTGGCGGGCGTCGTGCTGGGTGTGGCCGTGTCGGGCGGGGGGCGGCCACGCTCGCGCCCCGCCCCCGCCTACCCGCCTCCAACCGGAGCGGCACCCCCGGCCGCCGGGGCCGTGTCCTCGGCGCAGGGCGGGATGGCCGGGCCGTACGCGGGCGAGCAACGCCCGCCGTACGCGGAGCAGCAGAGCGGAGCACGCGGGGTGCAACAGGCCGGGTCGTACGGGGTGCAGCAGGGAGGGCCACACGAGGTGCAGCAGGCCGGGCCGTACGGAGTGCAGCAGCAGGGTGGGCCGCCGGGATACGTGCCGCCGCCGTTGTTCCCCAAGCCGGATCTGCCCGAGACGCCGCGCTGGCTGCTGCCGGCGGCGGCGGGCGCGGGGGTGTTCGCGGCCGTAGCGCTGCCCGACGCGAAGGCGGGGCTCGGGGTCGTGCTGGTCGCGGTGGTGCTGGGGGCGGCCGCGCTGCCCGCGGTGCTGCGCAGGATGACGCCGTGGACGTTCGCCTTCGGGGTGATCGCCTACTGGCTGATCGCGATGGCGGCCGTGCGGGACGCTGACTGGCTGGTCGCCGTGCTGCTGCTGGCGGGCGCGGGACTGGGGGCGCTGGCCGTCTCGGGTGCGGGGGCCGGCTGGCTCGGGGTGATCAGGGGCGGCGTGTCCGTGCTGCTCGCGCTGGGGCCGGTGGCCTGGTTCGTGGGTGGGCCGCTGCGGCGGCTGGTGGCCAGGCGGCGCATCCTGCCGACGCTCGCGGCGCTGGCCATCACGGCGGTGCTGCTGCTGGTGTTCGGGCTGCTGTTCGCCTCCGCGGACGCGGTCTTCGCCGCGTACGTGCAGCGGCTGACCGCGACGCCGGTGTGGATGGAGTCGGCGCCGATCCGGGTCTTCGTGTTCGTGGTGTTCGCGGTGCTGCTCGCCGCGGTCGTGCTGGTGGCGCTGCGCCCCGTCAACGAGCCGGTGGGGCCCGGCGTGAAGCTGCGCGTGGCCAGGAGCGTCTGGCTGGTGCCGCTGACCGCGGTGAACCTGCTGTTCGCCGCGTTCGTCGCGGTCCAGGTCACGGCCCTGTTCGGCGGCGACGCCTGGGTGCGCAGGACCGCGGGCCTGACCTACGCCGAGTACGCCAGGCAGGGCTTCTTCCAGCTCGTCGTCGTCAGCGTCTTCGTGCTGGGGATCGTCGCGGTGGCCGGCGGCATGATCAGGACCGAGCGGCGCGAGCGCTGGGTGATGGCCGGCGAGCTGGGCGTGCTGTGCGCGCTGACGATGGTGGTGCTGGCCTCGGCGCTGCACCGGATGGAGCTCTACACCGACGCCTACGGCCTGTCGCGGCTGCGGCTGTCGGTGCAGGCCACCGTCTGGTGGCTGGGCGCGGTGTTCGTGCTGGTCCTGCTGGCAGGCGCGGTACGGCTGGCGGGCAGGGGAGCCCGGTGGCTGCCTCGCACGATCGTCCTGGTGACCGGGCTGGGTGTGGCGGCGTTCGCCATGGTCAACCCGGATCTGCGGGTGGCCCAGTCGGCCGTCGAGGTGCGCGGCGTGGAGCGGATCGACGCCGACTACCTGGGTGACCTCGGAGCGGAGGCCGTGCCCGCGCTCGACCGGCTGCCCGAGCCCAAGCGCAGCTGCGTGCTGGCCTCGGTGGTGCGGACCAACGGCCTGCGCGAGCCGGATCAGTGGAACGGCTGGAACCTGGCCAGGTCACAGGCACGCGAGCTGCTGGCCGCGCATCCGGTGCGGAGCACCTCCTCCTGCCCCAGTACCGGCCGCTACGGCACCGAGTGATCGCCGGTCCGGATCGGGTTTAATCCAGGAGTGGCTTTCGATGTGATCATCACCGGCGGACGGGTGCTCGACGGGACGGGGGCGCCGCCGTACCGGGCTGATCTGGCGATCACCGCGGACCGCGTCGCCGCCGTCGGCCGCCTCGACGGAGCCGAGGCCCGCCAGGTGGTGGACGCCGCCGGGCGGCTCGTGGCGCCCGGGTTCGTCGACTGCCACGCCCACGGCGACGCCGCGGTCTTCGACCCCGCGGTGCAGCTCGCGGCGCTGCGCCAGGGGGTGACGACGTTCGTGCTCGGGCAGGACGGGCTGTCGTTCGCGCCCGGCTCCGCCGAGACCGTGGCCTACGCCTCGCGCTACTTCGCCGCCGTCAACGGGCCCGCGCTCGCCGAAGGCCCGCTGACGGTGGCCGGGTTGCTCGGCTCCTACGACCGGGCGGTCGCCCTCAACACGGCCTATCTCCTCCCGCACGGGACGATCCGCTACGACGTGCTGGGCCCGTCATCCGCCGCACCCAACCCGGACGAGCTGCGCCGCATGGTCTCCCAGGTCGAGCGCGGGCTCGAGGAGGGGGCCGCCGGACTGTCGAGCGGGCTGGAGTACCTGCCCGGCCGCTACGCCTCCGCCGCCGAGCTGGCCGCGCTCTGCCGCCCGCTGGGCGGCCTGCCGTACGTCACCCACATGCGGGCCTACGGCGAGCGCGCCGGGACGGGCATGGCCGAGGTCGGCGAGATCGCCGCGCTGTCCGGGGCCGCCGTGCACGTCTCGCACCTGCACGGGCCCGCGGACGTGCTGCTGCCCCTGGTCGACTCGGCGCTCGACGGCGGGGTCGACCTGACCTTCGACACCTACCCCTACCTGCGCGGGAACACGATCCTGGCGATGGTGGTGCTGCCGCCGTCGGTGCCGGGGGCCGAGGTCGACCGGGCGCTGGAGATGCTCGAATCCGAGGACCTGTCCGCCTGGTGGGAGGGGCTGGGCGACACCTGGCCGCGGCTGACCATCTCGCACGCGCCGGGGCTGGCCTGGGCCGAGGGGCTGACCATGGTGGAGGCGGCCAAGCGGGAAGGCGTGGAGCCGGCCGAGTTCTGCCGGCGGCTGCTCATCTCGACGCGGCTGGAGGCGGGGTGCGTGACCGCGCGGCCCGACGAGGGGCCAGAAGGGGAGGAGTCGGTGCGGCGGGTGCTGCGGCATCCGGTGCACACGGGCGGGTCAGACGGGATCTATGTGGGTCGGCATCCGCATCCGCGGGGGTTCGGGGCCTTCGCCCGCTTCCTTGGGGTGCACGTGCGGGAGCTGGGCGACTGGACGTGGGAGCAGGCCGCCGTCCACCTGGCCTCGCACCCCGCGCGCCGCTTCGGGCTGGCCGATCGGGGGTTGCTGCGGGCCGGGTTCGCCGCTGACGTGGTGGTCTTCGACCCGGCCGTGGTCGCGGACGTCTCGACCTACGACGATCCCCGGGCCCTGGCGGTGGGGGTCGACGACGTGTTCGTCTCGGGCGTGCAGGTCCTGGCGGGTGGCGCACTCACGGGGAAGACCCCGGGAAGGGCGTTGAAACCGCGATAGGGAGCCAGATGGGTCCCGTGCGCCGTTGCGGCGGGGCAGTGTCACCGACTCGCCGGAAGCGCCGGTCGCGGGTCCTCAGCCGGAGTGCGGTGGGCGGCCGGTGGGGTGGCTCGCCGTACAAGATCATCGTCCAAAACGATAGGGTCATAACGTGCTGGAGGGGTACTCGCTGCCCGTGATGGTGGTGCGCAGCGACGCGCTGGAGCACAACATCGCGACGATGGCGGCTTTCGTGCGGGATCATGGCATGCAGCTGGCGCCGCACGTCAAGACGCATATGTCCGGCGAGATCGCGCGCCGGCAGCTTCAGGCCGGGGCGTGGGGGCTGACCGTGGCCACCGGGCGGCAGGCGATGGCCGCGCGCGGGTTCGGCGCCGACCGGATCATGGTGGCCAACCAGATCCTCGACCCCCAGGGGTTGCGGTGGGCGGCGACCGAGCTGGACGAGGACCCGGACTTCGAGTTCCTGAGCTTCGCCGACTCCCGGACGGGGGTCGACATCCTGGCCGCCCATGCCGGGGAGCGGCCCTTCCAGCTGCTGGTCGAGCTGGGACACGAGGGCGGGCGCGCCGGGTGCAGGTCGCTGGACGCGCTGCTCGACGTGGCCGCGTACGTGCAGGCCGTCGACGGGGTCGAGCTGGCGGGGGTCGCCGGGTACGAGGGAGCGCTGCAGAGCGCCGACGAGGTCCGGAAATATCTGGATCGGCTGCAGGAGGCAGTGGAGTACCTGCGGGTCAGGAACCCGATCCTGACGGTCGGCGGTAGCCAGTGGTTCGACGTGATCGGCCGCGAGCTGGTCGCCACCCAGGCCAGGATCCTGCTGCGCAGCGGCGCCTACGTCACCCACGACGACGGCTACTACCGACAGCGCACCCCGTTCAACCGCATCGAGGGTGAGCTGCGCCCCGCGCTCGAGGTCTTCGCCCACGTGCTCTCGACACCCGAGCCTGGGCTGGCGATCATCGGGATGGGCAAGCGCGACGCCCCCTACGACGAGGGCCTGCCCATCCCGCGGCGCGAGGGCGTCACCGTGGTCAAGATGCTGGACCAGCACACGATCGTGCACGGCGACCTGAACGTCGGCGAGGTGGTCAGTTTCGGCATCTCGCACCCGTGCACGGCCTTCGACAAGTGGCGCTCGCTGCCGCTGGTCGACGAGGACTACAACGTTGTCGGCACGATCAACACACATTTCTGAGGAGACCACGTGAAGAAGGAGCTCAGGACCACCGAAGGCGCCGCCCCCATCGGCGCGTACTCCCAGGGACTGGTGGTGGGCGACTTCGTCTACACCTCCGGCGCGGGCCCGCTCGACCCGCAGACCGGCGAGGTCGTCGGCGACGACATCGAGACCCAGACCCACCAGACCATGCGCAACCTGGGCGCGATCCTGGCGGCGCACGGGCTCGGCTTCGACGACGTGATCAAGTCCACGGTGCACCTGCAGCACCTCAAGCGGGACTTCGCCGGCTACAACGAGGTGTACAAGTCGTACTTCACCGAGCCCTATCCGGTCCGCACGACCGTGGGCTCCGACCTGATGAACATCCTGGTGGAGATCGACTTCGTCGCTCACAAGAGCGCGTAGGGTCGGTGCGTGGACAGTTCGGTATACGTCTTCGTCGAGGACCTGCGGGGCGAGGGCGTCGAGCGCGTGCTCGACAGGATCAGCGGGTACGGCGTGCGGGGCCTGACCGTGGGCGCCGCCCACCACGCCTCCCGTGACGTCACCCCGCACGGGCTGTCCAGGCTCACCATCCGCCACGACGGGGCCCACTTCGCCGCCCCGCACGACCTGTTCGCCCGGCTCCGCCCCGTCCCCGGCTACCTCGACGCGCTCGACGGGCTCCGCCAGGCGTGCACCGAGCGGGGACTGAAGCTGCACGGGTGGACCGTCTTCCTGCGCAACCTGACCCTCGGCGAGCAACACCCCGACGTGACCGTGCGTGACTGCTTCGGCGACAGGGGCTCGCTCACCGACCTGTGCCCCGCCCACCCCGACGTCCGCGAGTACGCGGTCGCGCTGGCCCGGGCGGTGGCCAGGCTGGGCATGGACAGCGTGGTGGCCGAGGCGCTGCACTTCAGGCCGCTCAAGCCGCAGCGCTCGTTCGTGCCGCTCGGACCGATGGACGCCTATCTGTTCGGGCTCTGCTTCTGCGACTACTGCATGGCGCGCGCCGCCGACCTGGGCGTCAACGCCGAGGTCGCGCGCGACGAGTGCGCCAGGATCGTGGGCGGCGTCCTCGACGGAGACCCGCCCGCCCAGGGCGAGGTGACCAGGGCCGCGCTGACCGCCTACGCCGGGCCCGAGGTGGTGGCCTACGCCCGCGCGCGTTCCGAGACGGTGACCACGCTGGTGTCCGAGGTGGCCTCCGCGGTGGCCGAGGAGGGATCCCGGTTGGTGTTCATCGACTCCACCGGGGCGGTCAAGGGATACACCGACGGGCTTCCCACGCCCGGGCTGGCCGCGCACGACGCCTGGCAGCTCGGGGTGGACCTGGTGGCGCTGGGAGACCTGGTGCCCGCGTTCGGGGTGCTGGCCTACGCCAGGGACGCCGCCAGGGTGGCCGACGACGTGGGCGCCTACCTGCGGTCCGTGGGCAAGGACCGGGAGGTGCGGGCCGTGCTGCGCCCCGGGTACCCCGACAGCGACTCCACCGACCGGCTCGTGGCCAAGGCCCGCGGCGCCAAGGCGGCCGGGGCGTCCGCGGTGGACTTCTACGCCTACGGGCTGGTGCCCCACCCGGTGCTCGACCGGATCCCGACGGCGCTCGGGGAGACGCCCTAGCCCTGTTTCGCGACGCCGTCCAGCACCGCGGCCACCGCGTCCTGGGCGAACTCGTCGTCGAGCGGGAGGCCGCGGAACACGGCCCTGATCCACACCGCCCCCGCCAGCAGGTCGATCACGAGCATCGGATCGGTCTCCGCGGTGAGCTCGCCCCGCCGTACCGCCCTGTCGAAGATCTCCTTCTCGCGCGCCATCCGGTCGGCGAAGAACCCGCGCACGTCCAGCTCGGGATGGTGTACGGCGGCGCCGAGCGCGGCGACCGCGATGTCACGTCCGGGCGGTTGCGTGAGCAGGCGCCTGATCCCCTCGACCACCGCCATCAGGTCGCCGCGCAGGCTGCCCGTGTCCGGCGGGTCGAAGCCGAGCGTGTCGGCCTCGACCAGGGCGGCGCCGAGCAGCGCGGCCTTCGACGGCCACCAGCGGTAGATCGTCGTCTTGTTGACCCCCGAGCGTTCCGCGACGCCCTCGATGGTCAGGCCGTCGTAGCCGCGCTCGGAGACCAGCCGCAGCGTCGCGTCGAAGATCTCCTGCTGCTTGCGTGGCGCCATGCGATCATTTTCGCCCCGCGAACGCGGTGAGCACGCCCAATCCCAGGTAGACCACGCCGCTGGCCTTCTTGAACGCCCGCGCTCTGCTGGCCAGCCGCTGTCCCAGCGCGCCCGCGGTGAAGGCGTAGATCATGTCGGACAGGAGCCCGAGGGACATCACCGTGACACCGAGCACCACGATCTGGAGCGCGGGCGAGCCCGCCCCGGGCCGGACGAACTGCGGCAGCAGGGCCAGGAAGAACAGCGTCACCTTGGGATTGAGCACGTTGACGACGATGCCCTCGGCGTACACCTTGGCCAGCGGCTGCGGTTCCGGCGCCTCGGCGATGGCCTCGGTCTTGCTGGTCAGGGCGCGGACGCCGAGGTAGAAGAGGTAGGCCACGCCGGCCCACTTGACGATGCCGAACAGCGTCGCCGACGTGCTGATCAGGTACGACAGGCCGGCCGCGGCGGCGCCGATGTGCACCAGCGTCCCGGTCTCCACGCCGAACGCGCTGGCCAGCGCCGCCGAACGGCCCTGGGCCAGGCCTCTGGCGGCGATGTAGAGGTGGTTCGGCCCCGGGACGATCACCAGGATCAACGAGGTGCCGACGAAGAGGACGAATGTCGACCAATGGATCATTTTTCGAAGCGTAGGCCGGATTTGGTCCTGCGTTGAGGGCCATTCGGTGACCGGGATCACGGACCAATGGGAATGTCGGTGCGGCGTGGCATAGTTGCTCCCGTGAACGGTCTTCTCGTTGGGCGTGCGGCTGAGCTGGCACGGCTCGTCCGCGTCCTCGAGTCCGCCGGCGCGGGCACCGCCGGCGTCGCGCTCATCGGCGGTGACGCGGGTATCGGGAAGACCAGACTGGCGACCGAGCTCGTCGCCGAGGCGCGCGAACGCGGCTTCCACGTGCTGGTCGGGCAGTGCGCCGAGCTCGGCGACGCCCTGCCGTACCTGCCGTTGGCCGACGCGCTGCGCGGCGCCGGGCCGGAGGTGCGCGAGGCCATCGCCGAGCGGCCGCTGCTCGGGCAGCTGCTGCCCGGCAGCGAGAGCGCGCCGCCGTCGGCGCTGACCCAGCAGCGGCTGTTCGGCTCGCTGCTCGGGTTGCTCGGCGAGGTGCAGCCCGTGCTGTTCGTGATCGAGGACCTGCACTGGGCCGACCGGTCCACCCGCGACCTGCTGGTGTTCCTCAGCCGGATGGTGCAGACCGAGCGCGTCTGCGTGGTCGGCACCTACCGCACCGACGACCTGCACCGCCGCCATCCGATGCGTTCGGTGCTGGCCGAGCTCAAGCGCCTGCCCACGGTCACGGCTCTGGAGGTCACGCCGCTCGGCTCTGGCGAAATGTCGGACTATGTGGCGACATTGGGGTCGGTTGATCCGCAGCGGCTCGGGGAGATCGTCACCCGGGCCGACGGCAACCCGTTCTACGCCGAGGAGCTCTTCGCCGCCATGGCCGAGGGCGACAGCCTGCCCGACGGGCTGGCCAGCCTGCTCATGTCCCGGGTCGAGGTGCTGTCGGAGTCCGGGCAGCGGGTGCTGCGCGCCGCCGCGGTCGCCGGTCGCCGGGTCGAGGACGAGCTGCTGCGCGAGGTCTCCGGGCTGCCGCTGGCCGACTTCGAGGAGGCCGTGCGGGAGATCGTCTCGCGCGGGCTGCTCAGGGTCGACGGCTACGGCTACGCGTTCCGCCACGCGCTGCTGCAGGAGGCCGTCTACACCGACCTGCTGCCCGGCGAGCGCACCAGGCTGCACGCCGCCTTCGCCGGCCTGCTCACCTCGCCCGCCGAGCTGGCCCACCACTACCTCGCCGGCCACGACCTGGCCGGCGCCCTGTCGGCCTCGGCCGAGGCCGGCCGCCTGGCCGAGCGGCTGGGCGCGCCCGCGGAGGCGCACAGCCACTACGACCAGGCACTCGGCCTGTGGGAGCGGGTCGAGGGCGCCGAGGCGCTGGCCGGCGAGAGCCGGGTCGTGCTGGCCTTCCGCAGCGCGGTCATGGCCGCCGACAGCGGCGACAACCACCGTGCCGTTCATCAGCTGCGCGCGCTGCCGTCCACCTCCGAGGTGAACGAGCGCCTGGCCTACTACCTCTACGAGATGGACGACCGCAGTTCCGTCGAGTTCGCCGAGCGGGCCGTCGAGACCGCCGGCTCCCAGACCCAGCTGGCCCGCGCGCTGGCCACGCTGTCGCGCACGCTCAGCTACACGCCCCGCCACACCGAGGTCGAGGACCTCATCGCCCGCGCGCTCGAAGCCGCAAGGACCGCCGGAGTCCGCGACGCCGAGGCGGGCGCGCTCATCACCCAGGCCGCCAGGGCCGAGCTGCAGGGCGACGTCGACCGGGCGCACACCATCATCGAGACCGCCACCACGATGAGCACCGGCGATCTGGCGATGGACCTGCGCGCCCGTTTCTTCCACGCCCGCATCCACTACGAGCAGGGCCTGCTCGAGGCCGCCGCCGACATGGCCGACGAGGGCATCCGCATGGCGCGCGAGTCCGGCCTGACCTGGAGCACCTACGGCACCGACCTCCGCTTCCTGCGCTTCCTGATCCACTACGTGGCCGGTGAGTGGGACCAGGCGGAGGCCGTCGCCGCCGGCTTCCCCGCCCGCGTCGGCACGATCCCCGAGGCCACGCTGTCCTCCTTCGCGCTGTTCATCGAGGTCGCCCGCGGGCTGCCCGCCGTGGAGCCCCGGCTTGAGCTGCTGCGCCCCTTCTGGTCCGACGGGCTGGTCGCGTACATGTCGCGCGGCCTCGCCGCCGAGCAGGCTCTGTGGAACGGTGACCCGGCCACCGCGCTCGAGCACGTCCACGCCGCCTTCGCGGCCCTCGACCCTGGCGACTCCGGCTCGGTCCGAGTCGCCGCCATGGGCCTGTGGGCGCTGGCCGACCTCGGCTCCCTGGAAGGGGCCGACTCGCTGATCGAGGCCGCGCGTTTCGCGATCACCGCCGGCCCCACCGGCCAGCGCGGCGAGATGGGTCCCGAGGGCCGCGCCTGGGCGCTGCGCGCCGAGGCCGAGTGGCACCGCGCCCACGGGCGCCTCGACGTCGACCTGTGGCGGGCCACCGTGACGGCCTTCGACTACGGCTTCGTCTACGAGACCGCCCGCGCCCGTTGGCGCCTGGCCGAAGCCCTCCTGGCCGCCGGCGACCGCGTCGCGGCCCAGGCCGAGTGGGAGCTCGCCCGCGAGACGGCAGGCAAGCTCCGCGCCGCGCCCCTGGAGACGGCCCTCACGGAGTTCGGCCGCCGCGCCCGATTCGGCGGCGCCCACGGCGACGGCGGGCTCACGGCCCGGGAGCTCGAAGTCCTCCGCCTCGTCGCCGAGGGGCTCACCAACCGGGAGATCGCCGAGCGGCTGTTCATCGCGCAGAAGACGGTCAGCGTGCACGTCTCCAACATCCTCGCCAAGCTCGACGCCTCCACCCGCACCCAGGCGGCCGCCACCGCCCGCTCCCGCGGCCTCCTCGGCTAGGCCCAGTTCTCCTTGAGGAAGACGGCCTCGCTCCGCTCGGACGTTCTTACTGAGGCTTAAAAGGCGTGGTCCTCGCTACGTTCGGGCGTTCATATGGAGGGTTAAAGGCATGGTCCTCGCGCTACGCGCTCGGGCTGTGTCCGAGTGGGGCACGCCCCACACCCCGGCGAGGGGCCGGGCCCCTCGCACTCCCCGGCCGGAGCCCGGGGACAAGCCGATCGGCGTGCCCGGATGGCTCACGAGCTTTGTATATAGGTGCCGGTGTCGGCGTCCATGGACTCACCACCGACCGGATCAGATCAACTGTGATGGCCTCCTCTACCTGGCTTTGCGCACGTAGCGGACGCTGGAAGTACTCGCAAGGTAGCCTTCCCCTATGACCGCCGAGCCGTTGCATGCCCTCGAGGATCCAGCGGAGATCTTGAGTGTTCTGCCGGAACGATGGCATGCCCAGTTTTTGGGGGAGTACCACACGGCCCTGGAAGCCGCCCATGAGGTCTGGCAGTTCAAGCAACTCCGTGAAGTCCTCCACAGGTGGCATCTGCGAGCAGCGGCGTTTTCGCATCAGGACTTCGATCGAGCGGAGCAGGCAGCTCTCGAGGGCCGACGGGAAGAGTTCGTGTCCGCGAAGGATGTCATCCCCGGTTGGCCGCGCGGCCTGTGAACTATCGCGTCGAGTTTCACGTAGCGGCGCTGGAGCAGTTGAAGGGATTGCCGAGCGATGCCTTCGACGCCTTGGTGCGGCGTGCCGTTGACCTTGTTCATGAGCCCTGGGATGCGCACGTCCTCGATCCAGAGCGTCCCGACATCCGAGAGACGACGTTCGGCGCATATGGAGTGCTGTACTTCCGGCTCCTTGAGGATGATGCGCTGATCTGGATCTTCAGCATTACCTGGGCCGGCTGATCGCGGATCTCTCGACGCTACGACGTGGCGCCAATCCCAGCGGAGGCGCCAGCCTAGTCCTGCGCGGAACGTCCGAGGTCGTGACCACTGATTGTGAGCAGTGTCACGCCTCGGCGGCGAAGAGGGCTGATCTGAACAGGGGCTCGCGGCTCGCTATTCCGGAAGCGTGACAGAGCTGAATATTCGTAAGCCGTACTTCGATCTCATCGTGGCAAAGGTCTAGGTTGCTAGCGTGCTAGCATGACAGCCGTGGGTGATGAGGATGTCAAGCAGTTCAACGTGTACCTGCCGATCGGGCTGATCAAGCAGGTCAAGCATCACGCCATCGAGTCCGAGATGTCCCTGTCGGCGTTGGTGGCCGAGGCGTTGCGCGTCTACCTCGACGCCCACGGGCAGCGGCGATCGGCTGAAGAGGAGGGTTGACATGGCGACCGAGGGCATCGAAGGCGTGTACCTGGAGACGCACAACTGGGGTAAGGCGGCCAGGTTCTATCAGGCGCTGGGGTTCGAGGTGGAGTTCTCGACCGGCGACGGCTCGGGGGTGCTGCGGAACGGCGGCGGGCCGTACCTTGTCCTGTCGGAGATTCCCGCGGATCGGGAGCCGCGGGTGCAGGTCGTGCTGAAGGTGGCCGATGCGGAGGCGTTCCAGGCCGACCCCGTGGTCGAGGTGGTCACGCCGTTCGAGGACACCCATTACGGGACGAAGGAGATGACCGTCCGCGATCCCGACGGGCGGATCTGGAGCCTGCAGGCCCCGGCCAAGGGCTGAACATGGCGCGCAGGTGGTGGACGCTGCTGGTGGCGAGCGCCGCGACGTTCATGCTGCTGCTCGACGTCACGATCGTGGTGGTCGCGCTACCGGACATCCAGCACGCGCTGCGCGCGGACTTCGCCGACCTGCAGTGGGTGACGGACGCCTACGCGTTGACGCTGGCGGCGCTGCTGCTCACGGCGGGGTCGCTGGCCGACAGGTACGGCAGGCGGCGCGTGTTCGCGGTCGGCCTGTCGATCTTCACCGTGGGTTCGGTGCTCTGCGGCGTCGCGCAGGGTCCGGCGATGCTGAGCGTGTCCAGGGCGGTGCAGGGGGCCGGTGGCGCGATCCTGTTCGCCACCTCGCTGGCGCTGATCGCCGGTGCCTTCCACGGCAGGGAGCGGGGCGTGGCCTTCGGGGTCTGGGGCGCGGTCGCGGGCGTGGCCACGGCGCTCGGTCCGATCCTCGGCGGCCTGATCACGACGGAGATCAGCTGGCGCGGGATCTTCCTGGTCAACCTGCCGATCGGCGTCGTCGCGATCGCCGTCGCGCTGACCAGGGTGGATGAGTCCCGCTCGCCGTACAGTGCGCGAATCGACTGGGCCGGCGTGGTCACACTGACGGCTGGGCTCTTCAGCCTGGTGTATGCGCTGATCAGGGCCAGTGAGACGGCGTGGGGCGAGCTCGGCGTCGTCGTCTGCTTCGGGCTGGCGGCGGTGCTGCTTGCCGGGTTCGTCGTGGTGGAGTCGCGGGTGCGCGAGCCGATGTTCGACCTGTCGCTGCTGCGGACGCCGACGTTCCTGGGCGGGTCGATCGCGGCGTTCGCGATGAACGCCTCGCTGTTCGCGATGTTCCTCTACATCGTGCTCTATCTCCAGAACGACCTCGGTTACAGCGCTCTGGGCACCGGTGCCCGGCTTCTGGTCGTCTCCGCCGGTACGGTGATCGCCGCGACGGTGGCGGGACGGCTGTCGAGCCACGTCCAGGTCCGGTGGCTGATCGGTCCGGGGCTGGTCCTGGTGGGGGCCGGGCTGCTGTTGATGCGGGGCCTGGACGCGCGGTCGGATTGGACGCACCTGGTCCCCGGGTTCATCGTCGCGGGTATCGGGACGGGCCTGGTCAATCCGCCCCTTGCCTCGACCGCGGTGGGCGTCGTGCCGGTCCACCGCTACGGCATGGCCTCGGGGGTGAACCAGACCTTCCGGCAGATAGGCATCGCCGTCGGCATCGCCCTGTACGGCTCGATCTTCGCCGCGTCCCTGCGCGCTGAGCTGTACGCGCGATTCGGCTCGCGTGACTACGCCGATCGGATCGCCGCCGCCGTCCAGCGGGGTGCGAAGCAGGCGGGCGTGGCGGGCGCGGCACTCAACGATGTGCTGCTCGTCAGCGGCATCCTGGCCCTCGTGGGCGGCGTGCTCGCCTTCGCGCTCATCCGCGGCAAGGACTTCGTCGCTGCTCAGGGGCCCGGCGCGCCGGTGGCCGCCGCGCCAGACCGCTGAGGCTTCCCGGATCCGGTACGGCGGCGCGGACGCGTGAAGCCGGATTGTCGGTGGCGTGTGGGAACCTTCGGGGGTGTCGACCTCCGAAGACCTTCCCCGCAGCCGCGACGAGGCGATCACCGCCGAGCAGGCGGGTCGCGTCCTGCGCTACCTCTACTTCTGGGGGCACACGGGGAGCCTGGTGCCCGGATGCCTTTCGCAGTGGTGGCCGGTGACCTTCACGGAAGACGGGCACACGTTCGCCTCGGCAGAGCACTACATGATGGCGCACAAGGCGTGGCTGTTCGGCGATGACGAGACGGCCGGGCGGATCCTGGAAACCTCCCATCCAGGCGAGGCCAAGAATCTCGGCCGTGCCGTACAGGGCTTCGACGACCAGGTGTGGAAGGCGGAGCGCTTCGGCATCGTCGTCAGGGGAAACGCTGCGAAGTTCGGGCAGCATGCCGAGTTACGCGAGTTCCTGCTCGGCACGCGGCAGCGCGTCCTGGTGGAGGCGAGCCCGCGCGACCGCATCTGGGGCATCGGCCTCACGGCCGCCGACGAGCGCGCCGCCAGCCCGTCGACCTGGCGCGGTTTCAACCTCCTCGGCTTCGCCCTCATGGCCGCCCGCGACACCCTCACCCCAGACTGACGCCTAGGTGTTGCCTGGGTAGGTGTTGCATGGGCTTGTACGGCAAGCCGCCGCCACCGGCCGCCCTCCGCACTTCGGCTGAGGGCCTGTGACCGGCGCTTCTGGCGAGTCGAGGACGCTCGCCCGCCGCCACGAGGCTTCGTGACCCGGGCACCACGGTCCCTCTGGCCCGCCACACCCTCGCATCTCCGCCGCGCGTGGGGTGGGGCGCGTGGAGTCCGGCTGGGCGCGTGGCTGGGCGATGACGTGGCGCGGGGATCGCCGTGGTGCACGGGCATCCGGGGGTGGGCGGGGAGGCGTGGCTGGGAGGTGGTTAGGGGCGGGGGTGGGAGCTGGCTCGGGCGTGGAGTTCTGTTTGGAGGACGATGCGGGTGGGCGGGCGGGAGGGGGTGTCGATGCGGTCCGCGAGAAGTTGCGCCGCGGCGCGGCCGAGTTCGTAGGTGGGCTGGCTGACCGTCGAGAGTGACGGGCGTGAGAGCCGGGCCCAGGGGATCTCGTCGAAGCCGATGACACCGATCTGCGCAGGCACCGCGACGCCGCGCTCCGCGAGGCATTCCATGGCGCCGACGGTCATGAGGTTGTTGGCGGCGAAGACGGCGTCCAGTTGCACGCCCTCGTCCAGGAGCGCGGCCATCGCCGTGTACCCGCCTTCTTCGCGGAAGTCGGCATGTCGTACCAGGGCCTTGTCCTGCGGAAGGCCGGCCAGGCGCAGGGCCCGCTGGTAGCCGCGCAGGCGGCGCATGGCGGTGGACATGCGGCGCGGCCCGGTGATGCAGGCGACGCGGCGGTAGCCGGACTCGACGAGGTGGGCGGTGGCCTGCTCGGCGCCCTTCTCGTTGTCGACCAGGACGGCGTCGACGTCCGTCTCGGGCAGTTCGCGGTCGATGGTGCACACGGCGGTGCCCGCAGCGACGAGGGCGCTGATGTCGGTGGTGTCGTCGGCGGGCGAGATGATCACGCCGGCCATGTTGTCGGAGAGCGCGACCGCGATGTACTCGGCCTCGCGCGCCGGGTTCTCGTCGGTGTTGCACAGGACGACCGAGTAGCCGTGCTGCCGTCCGACGTCCTCCACGCCGCGCACCAGCGAGGTGAAGAACGGGTTGCCGATGTCGGAGATCAGGACCGCCCAGAGCGTGGTCTGCCTGCGCCGCAGGTTGCGGGCCACGCCGTTGGGCCGGTAGCCCAGCTCGGCGACGGCCTCCTGCACCCGCGCGGCCAGCTCGGGGTTGACGGTGGCGCGCCCGTTGAGCACGCGCGAGACCGTCGCGGCGGAGACGCCCGCGTGCCGTGCCACGTCCTGGATCTTGAGCAACCTCGTCCCCCCCTGTGGTCGGATGACAGTGTAGGCCTTGCTGGAAATCGATTGCTCCAGGGCGCATCGTACGGCAAGCCGCGCGCAGGACCATGGCCGAGGAACTCCAGAAGGCCAGGACCAACGGTACGGCAGTAACCCCCGCACCGGGGGAGATCGATTTACCAGGCGGCCCGCTCATCCTCCAGGAGCGCGTACACCAGCTCGGGTTCGACGTCGAAGCGCATGACGGGTCGCTTTCCCGACCAGGCGGGCCAGCCGGGGTCACCTGTCCGCGCGAAGGACACCCAGGCCGCGTGCATGGCGTCGGCCAGCGGCTGCGGCGCGCCCGGCCCGGCCAGCGCGACGGCGTCCGCCGTGCGCAGCGTGTCGAAGACGAAGCCGATCTCCAGCGCGTGGCACGCCCCCAGGTCCTGCACGGGAGTGCGCCAGGCGAACTCGTACATGTACGTCCTGGACGTCCGCTCGTCGGCCAATCGGTTCAGCGGAACTCGCAGCACCTTGTCGGTGACCAGCGCCCCGAGCACCTCGCCCGGCTTGGCCCCCGGGCGGTGAGCCCGGTAGAGCCTGGCCACCCGCCCGCCGATCCGGTACTTCAGCCGCGCCAGAGCGAACGCGAGCGGCCCGATCCGGTCGACGAGACCGCTGGGCACGAACCAGAGCCGGTACTCCTCGGTGTTGTAGCCGACCATGAGCTCACCGTCGAACCGCCGGCCCGCACCGAGATCGACGATGCCGAAGGAGCGCGCGGCCGATTGCGCGTCCAGCAGCCGCTCCCGATCGACGTCGGCGAAGGCCGCCGCCGTCGCGGGAATCCCCAGCCTGCGCGCGATTTTCCTGGTCAGCCGTCTCGCCGCGGCCGGCCGTACGGTGTCGAGAGGACCGGACTGCATGATCGCCCGCCGGAACAGCCCGTCGCCCACGGACAGCAGGGCCCCCACCGAGATCGCTCCCGCGGACTCCCCGAAGACGGTCACGTTCCCCGGATCCCCGCCGAAGGCGGCGATGTGATCGCGAACCCACCGCAACGCCGCCAGCTGCGTACCCGGGCTCGGCGGGAGTTATGCCCAGGCTGTGGACGAGCAGGTCGCGCGAGGAGTCCCGAACCCCTCGATCCCCAGCCGGTAGTTGATCGACACGAGGACCACGCCATCCCTGGCGAAAGCCGTACCGTCGTACACGGCGGGCATGGACGACCCGTACCGCAACGAACCGCCGTGGATCCACACCATGACCGGCAGATCCCGCGCGCCCACCGGCTGTTTCCCGATGCCCCAGCCAATTTGGGGCTGCTGGACCTCATCGAAGGGCGGTCGCGCGTACGGCAGGCCGAGGAAGACCGCGACCCCGTCCGCCACCCGCCCGCGCACCCGCCCCGACGCGGTCTCCACGATCATCGGATCACCTCGTAGGGAACGGGCGAGTCGACACGGACCCGCGTGCCGTCGACCTCCACCGAGACCAGCCCGTGCGGCGTCGGCACGGCCCTACGCGCCCAGGCCAGGTCGCCGAGCCGGTGCGCGATCCGGACGCTGTCAGGACGCCCGTTACCGCCTCACCTCGGCGCTCACGAACGGCGAGCAGATCGCCGGTGTGGCCGCCAACTACCTGGTGCTCAGCCTGGCGCTGGAGGAGAGCACGCCGGTCACCAACCGGCGCCGCGCCCACCGGCTGCTGCGCCAGCTGGACGCCTTCGGCCACGGTCCCGCCCTGCCGATGCTCGACGGGTCCGGCGGGCCGCGGCGGCCGCTCTGCACCCGCACCCCAATACGGTCGGCTACCGGCTGCGCGAGGTGGCCAGGCTGACCTCGCTCGATCCCACGGACGACGCGCACGTCCAGCGTCTCGGCGCCGCTCTGGTCGCCCGGCGTACCGTGTGAGGATGAGCCACATTCATGATCCCGCGTGCGAGGTCGCGCACGTGGACGCGCCGCCCGCCGTGGCGGGCAGGACCCTGGTGGCGGTGTTCGCCTCTCCGGTGGCCTCCCATCTGCTGCGGTTCGGGGCCGAGCTGGGCTTCCGCCCCGTCCTGTTCGAGCCGGACGAGTCCCGCGACATGCCCGGATTTATCGTGATGCGGTCGCTTGGCGACTGGCTCGACGGCTCCGCCGACGTGGTCCTCACCGACCACCACCGCGACGAGATCGGTCCCGTGCTGCGTGACGTACTCAAGAGCCAGGCTCGCTGGATCGGCATCATGGGCAGCCCGCGCCACACTGGCCCGCACGTGGCGGCGCTCACCGAACTGGGCGTGCCGCCGGAGGAGATCGCCCGGGTGCACCGGCCGATCGGGCTCAACATCGGCTCGCAGACGCCGCCGGAGATCGCCGTGGCCACGCTGGCCGGGCTGATCGCCGACAGGAACGGGCGGCCGGGAGGGTTCTCGTTCTCCGACATTTCGTGACAAGTTTGGCTATGTCTTGATCATTGGTTCACGCCGGTGTCAGATGGTCTGTCCGTAATCCCCCTTTAGGACAGGAGCCACATGCGTCTCGGGCGTATCTCCGCACTCCTCGCCGCCGCCCTCATCGGACTCGTCGCCTCGCCCGCTGTGGCGGACGACTACGGCAAGGGCGGGATCCGGATCAACCAGATCCAGACCATGGCCACCCACAACAGCTACCACCGCGAGCTGACCGACGCCGAGAAGGACGTCCAGCGCAAGACGGACAACGGCTGGTGGAACCTGCAGTACTCACACCCCGCGCTGCCCCTGCAGTTCGAGAACGAGCACGTGCGCGGCATCGAGCTGGACGTCTTCCCCGACCCGCAGGGCGGCCTCTACGCCAACCCGCTGGTCAGGCGCGACGCAGGCCTGCCCGCGCTGACCGACCCCGAGCTGCGCAAGCCCGGCTTCAAGGTGCTGCACTGGGCCGACCACGACTACGGCTCCAACTGCGTCAGCCTCGCGCTCTGCCTGCGCCAGGTGAAGAGCTGGTCCGACGCGCACGCCGGGCACGTGCCGCTGACGATCCTGATCGAACTGAAGAGCACCGACCCGGCCAAGGAGGCCATGGGCGGCGCCAAGAGCCCCGCCTGGGACACGCCGCTGCTCGACGCCCTCGACGCCGAGATCCGCTCGGTCCTGTCGGACGACCGCCTCATCACGCCCGACGACATCCGCAAGCCTGGGCTCACGCTCGAGCAGTCTGTGCTGAAGTACGGCTGGCCGCGCCTGGACGAGTCCCGTGGCAAGGTCATGTTCCTCATGGACAACCAGGATCCGAAGTTCCAGACCCCCTACCTGGCCGGCAAGCCCAACCTCGAGGGCCGGGTCCTGTTCACCAACTCCCGGCCCGGGCGCGCCGACGCGGCCTTCGTCGAGTGGAACGACCCGACGGGCGCCAACGTGGCCCAGATCCAGGACTTCGTCCGCAAGGGCTATTACGTCAGGACCCGCTCCGACGTCCCCTTCACCGAGGCGCGCTCCGGCGACACGACCCGCCTCACCAACGCCCTCGACAGCGGCGCCCAGATGATCAGCACCGACTTCCCGGCGGTCGGCCTCGCGGCCCGCAACGGCACGGACTACGTCGCCCAGCTCCCCGGCGGGGCGGTCGCCCGCTGCAACCCGATCACCGCCCCTCACAACTGCCACGACCGCGGCCTCGAATAGCCGTCCGACCACGGCCTCGAGCCGCCCGCACCGTCGCCCACCAGGCGACGGTCCTGGCGGCCAGCTGCCGTTTCGGCGGTGGCTGCCGCGATCGCGGGCTGAGGTGAGTGGATTGTCGGTGGAGCGGGGCATCATCTTCGCCATGACGAGTGTTGGCGCAGTGCTGGTGCCCCAGTTCCCGCCCGAGCGGATGCGTTCCATCGCCGTGGCCGCCGAGGAGGCCGGCCTAGAGGAGCTCTGGCTCTGGGAGGACTGCTTCCTGCAGGGCGGGATCGCCTCCGCCGCCGCGCTGCTGGCCTGGACGCGACGGCTGCGCATCGGCATCGGCGTGCTGCCGGTGCCGCTGCGCAACGTCGCGCTCACGGCCATGGAGGTGGCCACCCTCCACCGCCTCTTCCCCGACCGGGTGACGGTCGGCGTCGGCCACGGCGTGCAGGACTGGATGGCTCAGGTAGGCGCCCGTGCCGAGTCGCCCATGACCCTGCTCCGCGAATACCTTGACGCCCTGCGCGCCCTCATGCGCGGCGAGCGGGTGACGACGCACGGCCGCTACGTCCACCTGGACGACGTGGCCCTCGACTGGCCCCCCACCACGCCACCCCCGATCCTCGCCGGAGCCACGGGCCCCCGCACCCTCCGCCTCACCGGCGAAGCCGCCGACGGCGCCATCCTCACGGCCCGCACCACCCCCGCCCAGGTCCGCCAGGCCCACGACACCATCGCCGAAGCCCGCGCCGCCCTGCCCGGCCCCCACCCCCTGGTAGTCAACGTCCTGGCGGCCACCGGCCCCGACGCCCGCACCCGCCTGGCAGCCGAACGCCGCCGACGAAACTACCCACCCGCCACCCCCACGGAAGTGGCAGGCGACCCCCAGGACGCCGCCTACGCCCTGACCCACTGGGCCGCCGCGGGCGCCACCCACCTCATCCTCCAACCCACCGCCGACGACCCGGACCCCGAAGCCTTCATCCGCTTCGCCGCCCAAACCGCCACCCTCCTAACCCACTGACCGAAGCGCCGCTCCAAGCACCGGGCCGGCGAGCCGATGTACACGGGAGCCCAGCGCACCACGTACGAGATCGCCGCCAGGCCCGGCGAACGGGGACCCGCCACACCGCGTACGCCGAGTAAGAGCGCCGCCTGGCATCAGGTCCGGCGAACGGGAAGCATGCGTCGAGTGAGTACCGTGGGGCCGCATACCGGGGCGTACCGCGGTGACCCTCGGGCGCCGGGTCGGCGGGATGGTGTACGGCGGAGTCCGGCGCGACGCGTGCGGTGAGTAAGAGGGCCGGTCGGCATGCCAGGGATTCGGTGAACGGGGACTCGTATCGAGGTGGTGTTCGGGCGGGGACCGGCCAGGGGCTGGAGGCTTGGGCATCATGGCTCTTCTTCGAGGAGGCGGAGGTCGGGCGGGACCAGGGTGATGCTGTCCAGGAGTTCGAGCATCAGGTTGTGGTTGAGGGCGTTGCCGACCGGCTGGCCGACCTCCTCCCGGGTGAGCCCGGACACGCCACCCCTGGACAGCCTGGTCCGCACCGCCACCACCGTGTGTTCGACGCGCTTGGCCGTCCAGCCCGCGCCCGGCTGCGTCTCGTCCAGCAGGTCGGCGGCCTGCTGCCAGGTGAGCGGCTGCGGATGCGCCTCGTACAGCAGGTAGCGCTGCCCGAGCGCGACCAGGGCCAGCCGCTCGTCCGGCGAGAGCCGCCACGTCCTGGGCGGCTGGGTGATCTCGTCCGGCCGGGCCGAGGGGAAGTTCCCGCGCGGGCCCTGCACATACGCCTCAAGCAGGTGCTGGCGCGTGCCCGGCAGGAACAGCGGCGTGTACCCATCGGCCAGCGGCATCGGGTCGTACTCGCGGTAGACCCGGCGCCCGCCGGGCAGCCGGATCGGGACGTGGCCGAGCGCGCGCACGCACCACACGCCGCACTCCCTGGTCAGCGAGCCGTGCCTGCGGCTGACCCGCCGGTCGTTCTCGCCCACGCACAGGTCCACCGCGTTCCTGTTGCGCCCGAAGACGACCGTGCGGCCTTCCACGGGCTCGACGACCAGGGCGCCACCGATCGCCTGCAGATGCAGCGTGCCGGGCGCGGACGGTGACACGCCGAACGCGAGGCTGTCGATCATTCGGGAACCCTCCCGGGCGCGAGTCCTAGCCTCGGGAACACCCCACGAGAAAGGACGATCATGTTCAGGACGGGCATCGCGCTCCTGACCCTCACGACCGCCCTCCAGGCCGCCCCCGCGCAGGCCGCCACGAGCGCGCACCCCTGCTTCGACGGCAGCTGCGAGATCACTGTGACGCGCCCGGCGAGCTTCCGCGTCTCCAGCAGGTACGGCATCACCAGGATCTCCATCACCAGGCAATCGGGCGGCATGGTCCGCGTGCGCGGGTACGGCGGCGGCGTCTCCCTGGAGGTCCGCTTCGACAGGTACGGCAGCGGCCGCCTCAACAACCTGCTGGTCACCCCGGTCTCCATCAAGCGGCACTCGGCGACGTTGCGCTTCCGGCCGCTGTAGCGGGCAGCCGGGCGGCAGCCGTACGCGCCAGGTCGAGGGCGGGGTCGCAGAGCCGCGACGAGGAGCCGGACACGGCGACCAGCAGGAGCTCGGCCACCGGCTGCGCGCCGGCGGCCAGCGTCCGGTGCACGACCCTGACCGCGCAGGTGTGCGCGCCGTACCCGTCCTGCGAGACATAGGCGTCGTGCCCGGCGAGCCGGACGTGCCGCCCGTCGCTGGGTCCGAGTGGCGCGTTCTGGTCGAAGCGGACCAGCAGCCAGGACCGGTCCCCTGGCTCGCGCCAGCGGCACTCCCACCGCCCGAACCCCACTTCCGGGCTCGGGCCGAGCCCGGGCAGCCGCGCCAGGTCGCCGGGACGCAGCAGGCGTGGCCCCCAGCGAGAAGACGTCGGAGGCGGGGCTGGGGTCGGCGCCGTTGGCCACCTCGGGCGCTACATAGGCGGGCGTGCCGATCACCGTGCCGACGTCGGTGATCGTGATCTCGCCGTCGGGAGAGCGCGAGATGCCGAAGTCGCCCAGCTTGGCCTGCCCGTGGTCCGACAGCAGCACGTTGCCCGGCTTCACGTCCCTGTGCAGGACGCCCGCCTCGTGCACCGCGCGCAGCCCGCAGGCCAGCTGGACGCCGATCTCGGCGACCCGGCCGGGCGGCAGTGTGCCGTGCTCGGCCAGGCTCCTGGCGGGCACGTACTCCATGACCAGCCACCACGCGCCGCCGTCGGGCACCAGGTCGTACACGGTGACCACGTTGGGGTGGCTCACCCTGGCCAGGATCCGCGCCTCCCGCCTGAGCAGCGCGACCCGCTGGTCGTCGCCGGTCAGCGCCCGTTTGACGGCCACCACCCGGCCGAGCTCCTCGTCCACGGCACGCCACACCATGCCGTTGCCGCCGGAGCCGATCCGCTCCTCCAGCCGGTATCGGTCCGCGACCGCGTGAACGGACTCCACCGTCCCTCCGGATCCCGCACGATCGGATACGCACAGCAATGTACGCCACGGTTTGCCGTCGGTCAGGACAAAGCGTTAAGCGCCCGATCGACGTCCGCGACGGTGTTGTAGACGTGGAAGCCGGCGCGGACCTTCCCGGCGCGGACCGCGGCGCGGATGCCGGCCGCGGCCAGGCGCTCGCCGGGGGCGTCGACGGTGACGATGGCGCTGTCGGAGGGCTCGAGCCCGAGCCCGGTGCGGAAGCGGTTGGCCAGAGCCACGTTGTGCTCGCGGATCCGCTCGATACCCAGGTCGTTGAGCAGGTCGAGCGCGGGCGCGGCGCCGACGTAGGAGAACCAGGCGGGCGACAGGTCGAAGGCGCGGGCGTCGTCGGCCAGACGCAGGGGAGGGCCGTAGTAGACGTCGGCGCCGTACCAGTTGGCGGCCAACGGGCGCATGCGCTCGCGTAGGTCGGGCGCCAGGTAGCCGAACGAGGCGCCGCGCGGCGCCATGAGCCACTTGTAGCCCGTACAGGCCAGCGCGTCGATCCCGGAGACGTCGACGGGCAGCCAGCCGCAGGCCTGCGAGCCGTCGGCGATGACCAGCGCACCGTGCGCGCGGGCGGCGGCCACGATGTCGGCCAGCGGTGCGACCTGGCCGGTGGCCGACTGGACCAGGCTGAAAGCGACGGCGGCCGTCGAATCGGTGATCGCCTCGGCCAGCCGTTCCGCGGGCACGGTCTCGACGTCGGCGGCCACCAGCCAGGGGAAGAGGTTGCTGGTGAACTCGATCTCCGGAACGACGACCTTGGCCCCCTCGGGCAGCGCGGTGGCCACGACGGACATGATCTGGGACACGGTCGAGCTGATCATCACGTCGGCCGGGGAGGCGCCGATCATGCGGGCGAAGCCGGCCCTGGCTCGCCCGACGGAGGCGTCCCACGGCTTCCAGTCGCTGCTTCCGTGCCGCCACTGCGTCAGTACGGCCTGCAGTTCCTCGAAGGCCTGCCGCGGGGGCAGGCCGTAGGAGGCGGTGTTGAGCCAGCCCGGTTCCGCGTCCCACAGCAGGTGCGCGTCGGCTATGTCCATGTAGCCGAGCGTAGCGATCGGTTCACATGGTAGAAACTCCGGGTGATCTCGCTCACGAACGACGATCCCCGGCAGATCGGCCCGTATCGCATCGTGGGGAGGTTGGGCGAGGGCGGGATGGGCGTGGTGTTCGCCGGGCTGGACCCGCGCGGCGAGCGGGTCGCGGTCAAGCTCGTGCACACCGCGTTCGCCGGCGACCCGGAGTTCCGTGCGCGTTTCGCCCGGGAGATCGCGCTGCTCGGCCGCGTGCGAGGGGTGTGCACCGCGCGGATCCTCGCCTCCGATGGGCAGGCAGCCCGGCCCTGGCTGGCGGCCGAATACGTGCCCGGCCCGACTCTGGAGGAGCACGGGCCGCTCCAGGGAGACCGGTGGTTCGGGCTCGTGGCGGGGCTGGCCGAGGCGCTGGTGTCCATCCACGCCGTGAACGTCGTGCACCGCGACATCAAGCCCTCCAACGTGATCCTGTCTCCCAGCGGGCCCAAGCTGGTGGACTTCGGGATCGCCCGGGCGCTTGACGGCACTTCTGTGACGCGGTCGGGCACGCTGGTCGGGACGCCAGGCTGGGTGAGCCCGGAGGAGTACCGCGCGGGCAAGGCCGGGCCCGCGGCCGACGTGTACGGCTGGGGGCTGCTCGCCGTCCACGCCGCGACGGGCAGGCCGCCCTACGGCACCGGGCGCCCCGAGGTCCTCGCGCACCGGGTGCTCAACGACGAGGTGGACACCACCGCGGTCCCTGAACCCGTACGCGGCCTGGTCGGCAGGGCGCTGTCGAAGGACCCCGCCGCCCGCCCGTCCACGGACGAGGTCATGGCGGCGGTGTCCCGGGTCTGGAGCTTCAGCGGGTCGGACGGGCTCACCGTCCGGCTCGGCGACACCTGGGTGCTGGCGCACGAGGAGGACCCGTGGCCGAGCCGCGGCAATCCGCGCAGAACCGCTGTCGCGTTCGCCGCCGCGGCGGTGGTGCTCGGCGTGGGCGCGGCGGCCTCGCTCCGGTTGATCCAGCTGCCGACCTCGCCACCTGAGCAGACGCCCAGCTACTCCGCCAGCGTGAGCACCCCGCAGCCCGCCACGGTCGAGACCACGCGGAGCCCCACCCAGGAGGACACGCCCACCCAGGAGGAGACCCCCACTCACGAAGACAGCCCCACCCACGAAGAGAGCCCCACCCCCGAGGACACCACCCCGAAGGAGCCGAGGACGAGCACCGAGCTGGCTGCCGCCCTGGAGCTGGCTCTGGAGAACACCCCGGCGGCCGACTTCGACTTCGAGGGCGGCTTCACCCAGAGCGACACCTCCGGCACCAAGGCCACGGGCAGCCTGGAGAGCGGCTCCGACGACGACAGCCTCGACATGCGCGTCAAGGCCGGTGACGAGACGACGGCTCACCACTCCGTTCGCGGTGGCACGGCCGACGGGCAGCGGCTGACCACGCTGTCCCCGGCCGACCGGCGCTGGTACGCGCTCATGGTCGCCGGTACGGCAGGCCCGTCCGTCATCAGGGAGGTCGTGGCGAACTCCTCCCGGATGCGCCACAGCGGGCACTCCTACTCGGGCACCCTGGCCATCGGCCAGACGAGCGGACGCCTGCGGTTCCTGCTCGACTCGTGGATGAGCGGGGACGCCGTGGCCAACAGTCCCCGCTCGTACCTCACGTTCTCCCTGTCCATCGACGACGACGGACTACCGGAGCGCTTCCGCCTGACGTGGTGCGTCCCGACCGGCGACGGGGGCGTCTACCGGTCGGAGTTCACCACCGACTACAGCGACTGGCGCTCCGGCTAGCGGACGCGGACCTGGGAGGCCAGCGTCCCGGCGGAATTCCAGCCCGCCACCACGGACGCGTTCCCGCTCAGCGCACGGGTGAGCGGCACGGTCACGGTCCCGTCGCGGGAGACCGTGGCGACCTTGCCGCCGGCCGTACCCTGGTCGTCGCGGACGAACAGGTGCAGCTCGCCCGGGCTGTCGGCGTGGAAGCGCACCTGGACGGCCTGTCCCGAGACTTTCGCCGCGGTGACCCAGCCGGCCTCGGACCTGGGCGCCGCGGGACCGCCGGCCAGCGGCAGGCCGAGCCGTGCCGCCTGCTCGAGCGACTGCGGCGAGTCCAGGCTGGACAGCGCGGTGTTCGGGATCACCGGGTCGGGCACTGTGCCGGTCCCCGGCTGGTAGCCGGCGAGCGTGGCCACGCCCCAGCGGTACGGGTCGCCCTGCACGCCGCCCCAGGTGGACCAGCCGATCCGGGTCTGGCCGGTCTTGTCCTGGGTGTCGGAGTCGTAGACGAGGATGTTCATCCCGAGATGCGCGGGATCGACCGGGCCGGGCAGCGCCGCGATCGGGATGGACAGCTCCACCGTGTACTCACCCGCGGACACCTTGGACGCCACCTTCTCGCCGGGCGCGCCGGGACCCTGGTGGTTGTCGGCGTCGCGCAGCACGCACGGCGGGCCCTCGGCCGTCACCGGCAGCACGGCGGTCTTGAACGTGGTCGAGGTGTTCTCCGACGTGCCGCGCGGGTCGAAGGTCACCTCCACCGAGTCGGTGCGCCAGTGCCGCTTGCAGTCGGAGGTGGCCAGCTTCGTGCCCAGCACGTCGTCCTTGACGTTGACCAGGACGAACAGCGTGCCGTCCCGCCAGGTGACCTTGGCCGTGCCGGAGCAGTCGGCCGGCGACGCGCACGGGCTGCCCTCCCAGACGCGGGAGATGTCCAGCGCCTGGCCCGGGTACTCGCCGGGCGACTCCACGCCGTCGACCGCCGGGGCGGTGGTGGCCTGCGGGATCGTGGCCGACGGGACGAGCTCGAGCGCGGGCTTGGCCACGCTGGAGCCGTCGGAGCCGGTGGTGGTGATCGTGTAGGCGTAGTCGCCGCCCTCGTTGGAGGTCTTCAGCGACGGGTCGGAGTTGGTGATGGTGAAGGGCACGGTCGTCGTCGCGCCGGCGGCCAGCCCGGAGTACGCCGCCTCGGTGCGGTCGGCGGTGAAGCCGCTGGGCAGGGCCAGCCGTACGGTGCCCGACTCCGTGGCGGAGCCGACGTTGGTGACCGTCACGCCGACCTGGCGTGAGCCGCCGGAGGGCAGCGTGAGCACGGGCGTGACGATCCCGCGCAGCTGCGGCGCCACGGCCGCCCACTTCTCGTACTGCGTGACCTGCGGCAGCAGCTGCTGCTGACCCCGTACGGCGGGCCCGACCTCGACCTGGCGGTCGGCGTAGCCGCGCCCGCGGTCGGTGGTCACGACGGCGCCGATGCGCGCCCGGCCGAACGTGGCGCCCGGGGTGACGGTGAACGTCGTGCCTGACCCGCTGACCTTCCAGCCGTCGGGTACGCGCGGCTCGACCGAGACCCGTCCCAGGGATCCGCGCGACTTCAGCGACACGGTGACCGTGAAGGGCTGGCCGGGGCGGACGGCGAAGGAGCCGGTGTTCAGTGACAGCTGCGTGCCGAGCGGAAGCCCGCCCTGACCCTGGACCACCGCCCCCTCCAGCATCGCCGTCGGCGAGGCGGTGCCCGGCTCGGGGATCGGGACCCGGGAGTCCACCTGGGTGAAGTAGTCGCAGCCGAGCTTGGCGGGATCCGAGGGCACGTCGGGGAACCCGGCCCAGCCCTGGGAGGCGTAGGTGCGCTGGGCGTCGCGCTCGATCGCGGCCCAGCTCCTGCCCTGGCTCTGAGACTGCCGCCCGCTCCACACGGCGTAGACGTCGCGGACGGGATCGGAGACGCTCTCGCACTCGGGGCCGGTCCTGGGCGCGATGCCGCGGGCGCCGCCCAGGAAGAGGCGAGCTGGCGCGAACGGCTTCAGCCCCTCGCGGGTGATCTGCTCGGGGAACGCCTTGGGGTCGGCGGCGGCGTAGTACGCCTCGATGGCCAGCCGCGCCGCCTGCTGGTGGTTGCCGTGGTTGCCGGGGGTGGGCGCCGGGTCCATGGTCAGCATGACCTCGGGCCTGGTCTGGCGGACGACGCGAACCACCTTCTCCAGCGTGTCGCCGCCCCAGATCTGGTCGGTGAGCGGCGCGCTGACCGTGTAGTAGAAGTCGACGTCGTCGAGGTTGAACACGTCGCGCACGCCGGCCTTGCCGACGGCGGCGCGCTCCTCGCCCTCGCGCAGCAGGCCGAGCGCCGGGCCCTCCTCGGGGCCGACGGCGTTGCCGCCGCCCTCGCCCCTGGTGACGGTGACGACGCCGGCCCGCAGGCGGTGGTCCTCGTTCCACTGGCCGAGCGTGGACAGGCTGAACGCCTCGTCGTCGGGGTGGGCGCCGACGAACAGCACGTCCAGGTCGGCTTGTGGTGGGGTTGGTGAGACTGTCGTCGGAGTGATCGGGAAGAGGTGGAGTAAGGCCGCGACTAAAAGCGCGCGCATGGAACCTCCGATCGGGTGTTACTCGCGGACCGCCCCTTGGAGCAGCCCGCGGATGAAGTGGCGCTGAAGGAAGAGGTAGAAGATCACGACCGGGGTCGCGACGATGACGGATCCGGCGGCCAGCAGCGTGAAGCCGGAGGTGTGCTGCCCCTGGAAGAAGGCCAGGCCGAGCGGTGCCGTGCGCAGGTTCTCGCTGGTCACCATGATCAGCGGGATGAGGAACTCGTTCCACGTCCACATGAAGACCAGCACGGCCAGCGTGACGATGGCCGGCCGGGCGGGCGGCACGAGCACCTGCCAGAGCGTGCGCCACACCGAGGCGCCGTCGATCCTGGCCGCCTCCACGATGGCCCGCGACGAGGCGCGGAAGTAGGCGCGCATCCAGAACGTGCCGAACGCGACCGACAGCGCCACCTGCGGCATCGCCACCGCCCAGAACGTGTCGATCAGCCCGAGCGTGCGCAGGTCGAAGTAGAGCGGCACGGCCACCGCCTCGCTCGGCATCATGATCCCGAGCAGGAACAGGTAGAACAGCACCGACCGGCCGCGGAAGCGCATCGTTCCGAAGGCGTAGCCGGCCATGATCGACAGGATGACGCTGACGACCACGACGAACGCCGACACCGCCACGCTCGTGCGCAGGTAGGTACCGAACCGCCCGACCTCCCAGGCGGCGGCGAAGTTGCCGAGCCCGCTGGTCGCGCCGCTGTCGGACGGGCCGAACGCCGCGGTCAGGATCGACATGATCGGGAAGAGCGCGAAGGCGGCGAAGACGATGAGGATGGCGTAGTTGCCCAGGCGTTCCGCCCGCGAGATCACGTCGCCTCCCCGTCGGCGAACCGGTTGATCACGAACGAGATGGCGAAGATGACCACGGTCAGCGTGACCCCGATCGCCGCCGCGGAGCCCACCTGACCCAGGCCGAAGGCCCGGTGGTAGACCTCGTACGACGGCACCGAGGTCGAGTTGCCGGGGCCGCCCCTGGTGGTGATGTAGACCAGGTCGAAGGTGCGCAGCGCGGCGATCACGGTCAGCGTCGACGCCACCGCGATCTCGCCGCGCACCGACGGCAGCGTGATGGAGAAGAACTCCCTGACCGCGTTCGCCCCGTCCAGCCGGGCCGCCTCGTACAGGGTCGGGGAGATCCTGCTCATCCCCGCCAGCAGCAGTACGGTCACCAGCCCGGTCTCGAACCAGGTGCCGACCACGCCCACCGCCGGCAGCGCGAAGGTGTAGTCGCCCAGCCAGCCCCTGGTCAGCGAGTCCAGCCCGAGCGCGTCGAGCAACCCGTTGAGCGTCCCGTCCGGCGCGTACACCTTGCGCCAGGCCACCGCCACCACGACCATCGCGACCACCTGCGGCAGGAACACGACGGTACGGAAGAAGCCCATCCCGCGCACCTTGGCGTGGTTGAGAATCGCGGCCAGCATCAGCCCGATCGCCACCGGCGCCACCGCGAAGAACCCGATGAGCACCAGCGCGTGCCCGAAGGCCGCCCGCAGCCCCTCGTCCGTGAAGATCGCCACGTAGTTGTCCAGCCCGGCCCACGTCCCCAGCGACAACCCGTCCCAGTTGTACAGGGACAGCTGTACGGCACGGCCCATCGGGTAGAGCAGGAACGCGGCGTAGATGGCGAAGGCCGGGAGAATGAACAGGTAGGCGACCCGCCGAGGCTCCCCGGGTGGTCGGCCTGTCATCCGTTGCTGTCCGAGAACGTCTTGTAGTCCTTCTCCAGTGTGGCCAGGAACTCCTGCGGCGTCTGCTTCTTGGCCAGCAGGTCCTGCAGGGCGGCGCCCAGCGTGTCGGAGAAGGTGGGGGTGGCGTAGTCCAGGTAGGGAGCCAGGCCGTTCTGCTTGGAGATCGTGGCGAACGCGGTGAACATGTCCTGCTGCGGCCCCGCGGGCACCGTCTGCTGCTCGGTGTCGGCGATCGGCAGCAGCCCGTTGGTGGTGAGCACCTTCATCGCGTCGGAGTTGGTGATGAAGTCGATGTAGGCGGCCGCGGCGTCCGGGTTCGGGCTTTTGGCGGTGATGGAGAACGGCAGGCCCGTGCCGCCGGTGGCGACGGGAGCGCCGGGCGGCAGCATGAAGCCCAGGTTCTTGCCCATGGTCTTCTCCAGGTCGGCCAGCAGCCAGCTGCCGCCGATGAGGAACACGCCCTCGCCCTTGCCGAAGGCCTGCCAGGCCGGGTCATAGCCCTCGCCGTTGAAGCCCTTGTTGAAATAGCCCTTGTCCACCCAGTCGACGAGCTGCTGGGCGGCCTTGGTGTTCTCCGGGGTGTTCCACGAGCCGCCCTTGCGGCCGAAGCCCAGCGTGCTGATCTGGTCGGCGGGCACGTTCTGGCCCTGCACGGTGCCGAACACGTGGATGGCCGGCCACTTGTCCAGGTTGCCGAGCATCAGCGGCGTCTCGCCGGCGGCCTTGGCCTTGGCCAGCGCCGCCTGGAAGTCGTCCCACGTCTTGGGCGGGGTCAGGCCGAGCTTGGCCAGCTTCTCCTTGTTGTACAGGACGCCGACCACCTCGCCGACCTGCGGCATGCCGTACACGCTGCCCTGGCCGAAGATCTTGCCGTCGGAGCTGTAGCTGACGTACTGCAGCACCGACTGCGGGTAGCGCTTCTTCCAGCCGTAAGCCTCGGCGTAGGCGTCGAGCGGGCGGAGCTGCCCTGCCTTGACGAAGGCGCCCATCTGGGGCCTGCCGTTGTTGGCCTGGACGACGTCGGGCGGCTCGTTGCCGGTCAGCGCCAGGCGCAGCGTGGTGTTGAGGTCGTCGAAGGAGCGCGACACCCGCTTGATCTTGATGTTCGGGTACTTCGCCTGGAAGTCGGCGACGAGCTTGGACATCTGCGCGTTCTGCCCGCCGCGCACCTCCTGGTCCCAGACGGTGAGCGTCACGTTGCCGAGCTTGGCGGCGTCGGTACGGACGCCGCCGCTCGGCTGGGCCGGCGGCGCCGAGGGCGGGGCCGAGGATCCGGGCGCGCACGCGGCGGCGGCCAGGGTGACGGCGCAGGCGGCGGCCGCGACGCGCAACTTGGCGATCATGGAGTTGCTCCTTCTTGCGTGGCCATCCCGAGGTCGGCATAGCGGGCGATGGTGGCCGCCGCTCTGTGCACCGCGCCCACGGGGACGGTGGGAACCAGCCGGTCGAGGAAGGCGTAGCGGCGGGCCAGCGAGTCGCCGTAGGCGCCGCCGGTCCCGGCCGACGCGCGGACCTCGTGCCACCAGTCCGCGATGTCTCCCCATCCCGGTGCGGCCAGCGAGCCGCCGAACTGCTGGACGGCCAGCGCCGCGCACAGGCTGGCGAAGGCCAGCCTGTCGGTCAGCGGCCAGCCGCTCAGCGTGCCGAGCACGATCCCGGCGCCGAACACGTCGCCCGCGCCCGTCGGGTCGAGCGCGGTCACCCGCGGCGTGGGCACGAAGGCCTCCTCGCCGGTCGTCGAGTCGATGGCCATGGCGCCGTTGGCCCCGTCGGTGACGACCGCCAGCGGGACCCGGTCGGCGATCGCGTACAGCGCGTCGCGCGCCGTCTCAGTGCCGGTGTAGGCCATGGCCTCGACCGCGTTGGGCATGAAGGCATGCGCGGTGGACAGCCGGTCGAGCAGCTCGGGCGACCAGGTCTCCGACGGGTCCCAGCCCACGTCGGCGAAGATCAGCGCGCCGTTGTCGTGCGCGCGCTCGACCCAGGAGCCCTGGTGGTCCTCGCTGGACAGGTCCACGATCACCGCCCTGGACGGCGGCGGGCAGCCGATCATCTCCGCGTACGGCATGGGTGAGGGATGCCCGTGCGTGACCATGCTGCGGTCGCGGTTGACGGCCATCGACACCGTCACGGGCGAGTGCCAGTGCTCGAAGCGGCGCGCTCTGGACAGGTCGACGGACTCCTGTTCGGCCAGCGTGCGCCAGCAGAAGTCGCCGTAGTCGTCGTCGCCGAACGCGGCGGCCAGCGACGTGCGCAGGCCCAGCCGGCTGGTGGCGATGGCCAGGTTGGCGATGCCGCCAGGGCAGGAGCCCATGCCCTCGGCCCATACCTCGGTGCCCGCGGCGGGCATGGCGGGCAGGCCGGTGAAGACGATGTCGAGGAAGACGGTGCCCGCCAGGAAGACATCGAATTGGGGCCCCTCGGGGCTGCGCTGATCGGCAAGGGGGTCGTACACGGGTTTTTGCTCCTCATCGACAAGCCGAGATGTGCGCAATCTTGCATGTTTACGCGTAGATATCAAGTGATAGTGCTCGCTTTTGCTCGGAAATGGCTGATACGATCCGATCGTGCTTCAGCGCGTCAGGCATGCAGAGATCATGCGCAGGGTTCGCCTTTCTGGTGCGACCAGCGTGCAGGAACTCGCTCAACAGCTCGGCGTCAGCCCGTCGACGATCCGGCGGGACCTCGAGGTGCTGGATCGGGACGGCACGCTGCGCCGGGTGCGTGGCGGGGCGCTCGCCAGCGTCGACGCCGACACCGACCGGCCCTTCGCGGAGGTGGCCGAGGTCGACGAGCAGGACAAGGAGGCGGTCGCCGCCTGCGCCGCCGCCGAGCTGGTGCGCGACGGCGACGTGGTGCTGCTCGACATCGGCACCACGACCATGCGCCTGGCGCACCACCTGCGCGGCCGCTCGATCACCGTGATCACCTCCAGCCTCGCCGTGTTCGACGTGCTGCGCCACGACTCCGCCGTCGAACTGCTGCTGCTCGGGGGCAGGCTCCGCCGCCCCTACCACTCGCTGGTCGGCGTGCTCACCGAGGCGGCGCTCGGCCAGGTGGTGGCCGACCGCGTGTTCCTCGGCGTGAGCGGCGTCCGGCAGGACGGGCAGCTGGTCGACACGACGCTGGCCGAGGTGCCGCTGAAGCGGGCCATGATCGCGGCCGCGGGCGAGGTGGTGCTGCTGGTGGACCGGCACAAGTTCCCCGGCACCGGCGCGCTGCGGGTCTGCGGGCCCGAGGACATCGACGTCGTCGTCACCAACAGGGGTGCCGACGAAACGACGCTGCGCAACTGCGCGGCCGCTGGTGCGGAGGTTGTACGGGTATGAAGTTGGCCGTCCTCGGCGGTGGGGGTTTCCGGGTTCCACTGGTGTACGGCGCGCTGCTGCGTGACACGGCCAGACCCCGGGTGGACGAGGTCGTGCTGTACGACGTGTCCGCCGAACGGCTGGAGGCCATCGGTCACGTACTCGAGCAGCTCGCCGGGAGTGAACGCGAGATCAAGGTCCATACGACCACGGACCTGGACGCCGCGCTGGGCGGCGCCGACTTCGTCTTCTCCGCGATCCGGGTGGGCGGGCTGGCCGGCCGTACCGCGGACGAGCGGGTGGCGCTGGAGCTGGGCCTGCTCGGCCAGGAGACGACCGGCCCCGGCGGCATCGCGTACGGCCTGCGGACCGTGCCCGTGGCGGTGCGCGTGGCCGAGCGGATCGCCGCCGTGGCGCCGGACGCCTGGGTGATCAACTTCACGAACCCGGCCGGCATGATCACCGAGGCCATGCAGAGCGTGCTGGGCGAGCGGGTCGTCGGCATCTGCGACTCGCCGATCGGCCTGATCAGGCGGGCCGCCTCCGCGCTCGCCCTCGACCCGGCGCGCGTCTCGCCCGACTACGTGGGGCTGAACCACCTGGGCTGGCTACGCGGGCTGACCTATCAGGGCCGCGACGTGCTGCCCGACCTGCTCGCCGACGACGAGGCGCTGGAGCGGGTGGAGGAGGCCAGGCTCTTCGGCAACGAGTGGGTGCGGACCCTGGGCGTGCTGCCCAACGAGTACCTGCACTACTACTACTTCGCCCGCGAGTCCATCGCCTCGATCACCGGGCGCGACCTGACCCGCGGCGAGTCGCTCGAACGCCAGCAGGAGCGTTTCTACGCGGCCGTGCGCGAGCGGCCGGACCATGCCCTGACCGAGTGGGAGCAGGCGCGCAGGGAACGCGACGCCAGCTACATGGCCGAGGCCCGCACCGGCGAGCGGGACGCCGCCGACCTGGAAGCGGGCGGCTACGAGGGCATCGCGCTCGCGCTCATGGGCGCACTGGCCAGGGGCGAGCCGTCCACGATGATCCTCAACGTCCGCAACGGCAGCGCCGTGCCCGGCCTGCCGGCGGACGCGGTCGTGGAGATCCCCTGCGTGGTGACGGGCTCCGGCATCAAGCCGCTGGCCACCAGCCCGCTCGACGGGCGCTTCCTGGGCATGGTGCAGCAGGTCAAGGCGGCCGAGCAGGCGACCATCGAGGCCGCGCTGACGGGCTCGCCGCGCCTGGCGGTGGCCGCCTTCGCCCTGCACCCGCTGGTCGACTCGGTGGGCACGGCCCGCCTGCTGTTCGACGGGTACCGCGCGCGCATCCCGACGCTGGCCGCCACGTTCCCCGGATAGTTCCATACTTGCGCAGGATCGCAAGTATGGGTCAGTCTGGATGTCATGGCAGATCTGGGATGGGGTGAGATCCTCCTCGTCGCCGTCGTGTTCGTGCTGCTGTTCGGCGCCAAGCGGCTGCCGGACACGGCCCGCGCCGTCGGGCGCTCGCTGCGGATCTTCAAGGCTGAGATGAACCCGGCGGCCGCGCTCGAAGAGCAGGCGCGGCGGCTGGAGGAGGAGGCCGCGAGGTTGCGGGCCGCCGGTGACAAGTGACGGATCACGCCTAGACTGGGCGCCTGTGGCGACCAAGGAGATCGGCGACCCGCCCGCGGACGTGCTGGCCGAAGCGGCGGCCGCCTTCGGGTTGCTCTCCTCGCCGCCGCGGCTGCACCTCGTGTGGGCGCTCGCGCAGGGCGAGTGCGACGTGAGCGGGCTGGCCGAGCGGGTGGGCGGCGCGTTGCCCGCCGTGAGCCAGCACCTGGCCAAGCTCAAGCTGGCCGGCCTGGTGCGCTCCAGGCGGGAAGGCCGCCGGGTGGTCTACCTGATCGACGATCAGGACATCGTGGCCACGGTTCAGGGGTTGGTGGGGCGGCTCGCCGAGCGCGCGGGCGCGCCGGGGGAGTCCGCGCGTGGTCTGGGCGCCTGAGGCGCCGCGCAGGACGCGCGAGCTGACCCAGCTGCAGGCGCTGCGGCGGCTGGACTCGGGGCCGCGCGGCTTGGCGGAGGCGGATGCCGAGGCCCGCCTGCTGCGCCTGGGCGACAACGCCGTTCCCGTCCACCGCCCGCCCTCCTGGCCGCGTCGCCTGGCGCGCAGCCTGCGCGACCCGTTCACGATGGTGCTGCTGGCACTCGGGCTGGTCTCCGCACTGATCGCGTCCTGGGGTGCGGCGGGCGTCATCGTGCTCCTGGTGGCGGCCAGCTGCCTGCTCCGTTCCAACGGCGAGTACCGGGCCGACCGGTCGACGGCGGCGCTGCGCGCGCTGGTGGCCACCACGACCACGGTCCGCCGGCGCCCGTCCGAGGACGCCCCGCCGTGGGAGCGGGAGATCCCCGTCGACCAGCTGGTGCCCGGCGACGTGATCAAGCTCGGGCCAGGCGACCTGGTGCCCGCTGACGTGCGGCTGCTGCGCGCCAGCGGGCTGACGGTGCACCAGGCGCCGGTCACCGGCGAGTCCGCGCCCGTGCCCAAGCGGGCGGTCGACCTGCCGGACGGTGACGACCACCTGTGCTGGCAGGGCAGCAGCGTGGCCACGGGCAGCGCGCTGGCGGTGGTGACGGCGACCGGTGGCGACACGGTGCTCGCCGGGGCCTACCACGCCCCGGTGCGCAGATCGACGGCCTTCGACCGGTCGGTGAACCAGATCTCCTGGATCCTGGTCAGGCTCATGCTGATCATCCCGCCGGTCGCGCTGGTGGCCAACGCGGTGTTGCGCGGCAGGGGGCTGGAGGCGCTGCCGTTCGCGGTGGCGGTGGCCGTCGGCCTCACCCCCGAGATGCTGCCGGTCGTGGTGACCACCGCCCTGGCCAGAGGTTCCGCGCTGCTGGCGCGGACCGGAGTGATCGTCAAGCGGTTGCCGGCGTTGCACGACGTGGGCGCGATCGACGTGCTGTGCATGGACAAGACCGGGACGCTCACCCGCGACCGCCCGGTGATCGACGCCTCGGTGGGACCCGGCGGGCTTCCGGATCCCGAGGTGCTGCGCTGGGCGGCGATCAACAGCTTCTGGACGCTGCACCTGACCGACCTGCCCACGCCTGACGCCCTGGATGAGGCGATCCTGGCCGCCGTGCCTGGACCCGGTGACGTCGAGGGCGTGGACGCCGCGCCGTTCGATCCGGTGACCCGCGTCTCGTCCGCGCTGGTGCAGGACGGCGGCGGGCACGTCGTGGTGGTCAAGGGGGCCGCCGAGGCGGTGCTCGACCGTTGTCCGGGGACGCGGCACCAGGATCTGGCCGACCGGCTGGCCGGGCAGGGCGCGCGGGTGCTCGCGGTGGCCGTCGCGGATCGCCCCGCCCACCACCGGCTGGGCGACGAGCGCGGGCTCACCCTCGTCGGATTCCTCACCCTGGTCGACGAGCCCTCGCCCGAGGCGGCCGACGCGCTGGACGTGCTGATCCGCAGAGGGATCACCCCGAAGGTGCTCACCGGCGACCACCCGGCCACCGCCGCCCGCACCTGCCGCGACCTGGGCCTGCCCGTCGGCCTGGTCGTCGAGGCGGGAACGGCCTCGGACGCCGACCTGGCGGAGGCGACCGTCATCGCCCGCTGCACCCCCGAGGACAAGGCGCGCGTGGTCACGGCACTGCGCGCGGCCGGGCACACCGTCGGCTTCCTCGGCGACGGCGTCAACGACCTGCCCGCCATCCGGGCCGCGGATGTCGGCATCTGTCCCCGCGACGGCGTCGACGTCACCCGCGAGGCCGCCGACATCGTGCTGGCCGCCAAGGACCTCACCGCGATCGACCAGGCCATCGTCGCCGGGCGGCGCAGCACCGGCAACATCGTCACCTACCTGCGCATCGCGCTGTCGTCCAACGTCGGCAACGTCATCGCGATGCTGCTCGCCGGGCTGGCGCTGCCGTTCCTGCCGATGCTGCCCGTCCAGGTGCTGGTGCAGAACCTCAGCTTCGACGCCGCCCAGCTCGCCCTGGCCTTCGACCGGGCGGACCCGGCCATCCTGCGCCGGCCCTTCCTGCTCCGCCCGCGGGGCATCCTGCGCTTCATCCTCGGCTTCGGCGTGCTGAACGCCGGCGTCGACCTGGCCACGTTCGCCGTCCTCGGCGCCGGCGAGCAGGCCGCCTTCCACACCGGCTGGTTCATCGAGAACCTGCTCACCCAGGCCGTGATCATGCTGCTGCTCCGCCCCGTCGCCCGGGTCTCGCGCCCGCTCTGGCTGGCGGCGGGCCTGCTCGCGGCGGTCGCGCTGCTGCTGCCGCTCTCGCCGCTGGCCGGCCCGTTCGGCCTGACCACGCTCCCCGCCGCGAGCTACGCCTGGCTGCTGCTCGTCGTCATCCTGTACGGCGGTGCGCTGTCGGTCCTCAGAACCCGTCAGGCGTCCAGGAAATCGGCATAGTTCGCCCAGCTGCGCAAGTTGAGAACCAGTCATGACTCGGCATGCAACTGTCCACGGTTCTCCCGTGCCTCTGGCCGGAGTGGCCTGCGGTTTCGTACCTTGCGCTCAGTTGGGAAAGGAGCCACGTCATGATCCGTATCGCTTCCCGGGGACTCGCCCTGGCCGTGGTGGCGACCACGCTGGCCGCATGTGGCGGGGGTGGCAACACAGTGACCGCGCGGAGTGGCTCCGCGGCGCCTGCCGCCAAGAGCGACGGCGTGCTCACGGTCGGCACGCTGCTGCCGCAGACCGGTTCGCTGGCCTTCCTGGGGCCGCCCGAGTTCGCCGGCGTCGACCTGGCCGTCAAGGAGATCAACGCCGCGGGCGGCGTGCTCGGCAAGCCTGTCGTCAAGTACGACACCGACTCCGGCGACACCACGACCAACATCGCCTCTCAGTCGGTGGACAAGCTACTCGCGCAGAAGTCGGACGCGATCATCGGCGCGGCGTCGTCCTCGGTGTCGCTGTCGGTCATCGACAAGATCACCGGCGCCGGAGTGGTCGAGTTCTCGCCGGCCAACACCTCCGACACGTTCTCCACGATCAACGACCGCGGCCTGTACTTCCGCACCTCGCCGCCGGACAAGCTGCAGGGCCGCGTGCTCGGTGACATGATCGTCGCCGACGGCAGCGACACCGTGGGCATCATGGCCATGCAGGACTCCTACGGCACCGGCCTGGCCAACAACGTCGCCAAGACCGTCCAGGACGGTGGCGCCCAGGTGGTGGCGCGAGCCGACTACGACCCCAAGGCCACGGACTTCTCGGCCGAGGTCAGCCAGCTCAAGGCCAAGAACCCCAAGGCGATCGTGCTGGTCGGGTTCGAGGAGACGGCCAAGGTCATCCAGGAGCTGGTCAAGCAGGGCCTCACCGCCGACACCCACAAGTGGTACATGGTCGACGGCAACACCTCCAACACCAACTACCTGCAGATGCCCAAGGGCACACTCGAGGGCGTCAAGGGCACCGTCCCCGGCGCGGCCTCGCCGCAGGGGTTCCAGGCCAAGCTCAAGCAGATCAACCCCAAGCTGAAGGACTTCTCCTATTCTCCGGAGGCCTACGACGCGATGAACCTGATCGCGCTGGCCGCCGAGGCCGCCAAGAGCGACGCGGGCGTGGCCATCGCGGCCAAGCTGGCCGACGTCAGCAAGGGCGGCGAGAAGTGCAAGGACTTCAAGTCCTGCGACGCCCTGCTCAAGGCGGGCAAGGACATCGACTACGACGGCGTCAGCGGTCCGGTCGAGTTCAACAGCGTCGGCGACCCCGCGGTCGCCACGATCGGCATCTACCAGTACGGCCCCGGCAACACGTACCCGACCAAGGCGATCGAGTACCGCACCGGCGACATCGCGGGCTGATCCTCACCCGGGCACGCACGCTGTCGACCCGATCGGCAGCAACCCCCGGACGGCACGCGTGCTGGTGCTGCTGGTGATTCGTAGGACGGGCTTGGTCTGGACTTGGCCGTGACTGAGGAACACCTGGGTTATGGAGCCAAAGGTCACGATCATCGGCGTCGGGCGGCTGGGCGAGGCGGTGCTGGCCGGACTGTTGCGGTCCGGATACCCCGCCGACGCCCTCAGGGGTAATGAGAAGCCGTCCGACGCGTTCGGCATCGACGTGGAACCCGACAACGCGGCGGTGGTCAAGGACGCCTCCGTGGTGCTGCTCGCGGTTCCACCCGATCGGGTCGCGACCGTGGCCCACGAGATCGGCCCGGCCCTGGCCCGCGACGCCATCGTGGTCAGCCTGGCCGCGGGCGTGCCGACGAGCACGGTCCAGGCGGACCTGTCACGGGCCAACCCGGTGGTGCGGGTGATGACCAACACCGCCGCCCGGGTCGGCGAGGCGATGAGCGCCATCACGCCGGGCCACTCCGCCACGCCGGTCCATGTCGCCGTGGTGCGCAGGCTGTTCGAGCGGCTCGGCGCCGTCATCGAGGTGCCCGAGCAGGACCAGGACACGGTCACCGCGATCGCGGGTGCGGGGCCGATGTTCGGCGCCTACCTGGCGGGCGCCATCGGGACGGTCGCGCTGCAGCACGAACTGCCGGTCGCCGACGCCCACCTGCTCGCCGCCCAGGCCCTGTACGGCGCGGCCGCCCTGCTCAAGGCCGGAGTGGCGCCCGCCGAGCTGGTCGACCAGGCCAGGACTCCTGGCGGGGTCAGCGAGGCCGCCTTCGAGGCCCTGAGCCACCACTCGGTCGACCACAACCTCCGCAAGGCCGTGGAAGCCGCCATCCGCCGCGCCGGCCAGCTCGCGCAGCGCTAGCCCGGCGCCCCGTGAGTGGTGAGCCTGCCGTACACGGACAGGGCCTTGGCCAGGTCGCCCGGCTTGCCGCGGAGTGTGGCGTCGAGGAAGGCGGCCGTGGCGCCGGCCGTGACGCGCAGGCTGCCGGCACGGCCGAGCGAGCCGGCCAGCGAGGGCAGCGGCGGCAGGAACAGCGGCGCGTCGGTGAAGGTGAGGTGCGCCGAGCCCGGCACGGTCAGGCGGTAGGCCGTGGAACCGCTCAGGTCGAGGACCTTTGACAGGTGCGGGAGGTAGTCCGGCTGCTCGCCGGGCCTGACGTCGTGGGTGAGCGCGAGCACCGGCTGGCGGAACGGCCGCGGCGCCGGGTCGTGCGGATAGCCGTCCAGGTCGATGACGGCGGTGAACCGGTCATCCTGGCGGGCGGCCTGCAGCGCGGCGCTGCCGCCGATCGAGTGTCCCGTGACGGCGGCCCTGGCGGTGTCCAGGTGCCCGGCGAGCGGGCCCTCGATCCGCTCGAGCCGGGTGAGGGCGAAGCTCAGGTCGGCCGCCCTGATGCTCGACCAGGTGGCGGCCCTGCGCTCGTCCTCTGCCGGGTCGCCGGTGGCCTTCAGCCGGGTGCGCACGGCGCGGCCGTCGGCGAGCGTGACGATGGCCGAGTCGTAGGGGTGGTCGAGGGCGGCCACGACGTAGCCGCGGCTGGCCAGCTCCTCGGCCCAGGCCGTGTTCTGGGTGCGCACGCCGCCCAGGCCGGGGGAGAACAGCACGACAGGGTAGCGTTCGCCCCCGTCGGCGACAAGGGCGTCGAACACGGCGCGGCTGCGGGCGCGCGGCAGCCCGTCGAGCGTGAACGCCGGCACGCCGAGGTAGGCGGCCAGGCCGCCGGCGACCACGCTCGCCTCGTGCTCGGTCCGCCCCAGGTACTGCGCGCCCGGCCCGGCGGTCTTCCTGGCCGGATACCAGAGCTGCACGACCACCGTGCGCCGGTCGCCCGGCTCTGGCGTGGCGTCCTCACCGCGATCCGGGTCGGTCCACTGCGCGACGGTGGTGCCCACCGCGTACCTGCCGGACGGCTCGGGGAAGTCGGGCGTCGGCAGTGCCCACGCCGCCCCGGCGCCCGCCACGACCAACCCGGCGCACACCACGGCTCCGACGATCCTGCCCCGCCACACCAGCGCGAGCACGGCCCCGGCCAGCACGGGCAGCAGCTGCCACCGGAACCCGTCCACGAACGTCACCACCGTGCCCACCGCGACGGCCACCCCGGCGCCCGCCATGACTCTCAGGCGCCAGGCCTCCGGCAACCACCGGGCAGCCACCAGAAGCAGGGCGCCGGCCACGACCACGATCTCCATCCGTCCATGGTCGGGGCGGAGTCCCGCGCGGCGCATCGACCTAACGTCCACGATCATGTCCTACCTGGGTCGCACGCTTATGAGACGTCAATGTCCGGCCTCCAGGCTGGCGGGCATGAGTAGAGACAAGGCGCTGGTCGACATCGACTGGGCGCAGGCGCACCTCAACGATCCCGGAGTCGTGCTGGTCGAGGTGGACGAGGACACCACCGCCTACGACCGCGGCCACATCACCGGCGCGGTCCGGCTGGACTGGACGAAGGAGCTGCAGGACCCCGTCCGCCGCCAGTTCGTGGACAAGGCCGGGTTCGAGCGGCTGATGTCGGGCAGGGGCATCGCCCGCGACCACACCGTCGTGCTGTACGGGGGCAACAACAACTGGTTCGCCGCCTACGCCTACTGGTATCTGAAGATCTACGGTCACCCGGACGTACGGCTGCTCAACGGCGGCCGGATGAAGTGGGAGCTGGAGGGCGGCACGCTGGTCACCGAGGTCCCCGAGCGGCAGGCCACGGACTACGTCGCCGACGAGCCGCGCGGCGACATCCGCGCGCTGCGCGACGACGTGCTCGCCTCGATCGGCAAGGACCGGCTGATCGACGTGCGCTCGCCCGACGAGTACACGGGCCGCCTCCTCGCGCCCGCCCACCTGCCCCAGGAGAGCGCCCAGCGCCCCGGCCACATCCCCTCGGCGATGAACGTCCCCTGGTCACGCGCCTGCCTGGCCGACGGCACCTTCAAGGCCGACGCCGAACTGCGCGCACTGTACGGCGAGCCGGACGAGCCCGTGATCGCCTACTGCCGGATCGGTGAGCGTTCCGCGCACACCTGGTTCGTCCTGCACGAGCTGCTCGACCACCCGGACGTGCGCAACTACGACGGCTCGTGGACCGAGTACGGCTCGCTCGTCGGCGTCCCCATCGAGCTGGGCGACGGCCGGATCTGGGACAACGTCTAGCCTCGGCCGACCCGGTCGCGGACCTGCTCGCGCAGGTCGTGGGCGAGCGTGAGGTAGTGCTCGGCGTCCCTGGCCGCGAAGTGCGGGTCGAGCATCGGCTCGGCGCCCAGCTCGGTGACCGTGGCCGCCAGGTAGGCGGCCACCTGGTCCACAGTGCCGCGACCGGGGACCCCGGCCTCGTCGGCGGGCTCGGCGGTGATCACCGGGTTGGCGCGCACGACCAGCCGCAGGGCGTCCGGGTCGCGGCCGGCGTCCTCGGCGTGCCGCCTGACGGCCCGCCACATGGCCGTCAGCACCGGCAGGGGCGCGGGACCGGCCAGCCAGCCGTCGGCCCGCCGCCCGATCCGTTCCAGCGTGGCCGCGCCGAACCCGCCGAGCAGCAGCGGCGGCCGTGGCCGCTGCACCGGCTTGGGCAGCACCGTCGACTCGGGGATCGTCCAGTGCTCGCCCTTGTGCTGGACGAGCTCGTCCTCGCCCCACAGTCGCTCGAGCACGTCGAGCGTCTCCTCCAGCCGGTCGCCGCGCCCGCGCCACGGCACGCCCACCGCCTCGTACTCGTCCACGGACCAGCCGAGCCCGAGACCCACGTCGAGCCGCCCGCCGCTGACGATGTCGAGCGTGGTCAGCGACCGGGCGAGTACCACGGGCGGCTGCCAGAAGGCGTTCAGCGTGCTGAAGCTCAGCCGCGCCCGCCGCGTCACGGTGGCGGCGACGGTCAGGATGGTCAGCGGGTCGAGGAAGACCTGATGCTCGGGCGGGATCGTGCCGTCGCCGCCCGGGTACGGGCTCCGCGGCGCGGTCGGCGTCAGCAGCCGGTCGCCCACCCAGAGGCTGTCGAACCCCAGGTCCTCGGCCGCGGTGGCCACCTCGGCGGACAGTCGCGGATCGGCGAAGGCGCCGTACTGCGGAACGGCCAGTCCCATGCGCATGGCCCCAGTTTAGGGCGTGACATAACCCAAGATTCGGATGGCTATGGCGGGGTCAGCGAGTAGCGGCCGGTGGTGGAGTGCCATTCGAACCCGCCGCCCAGCCACGCGCCGACCCCCCACAGGAAGCGCTGGAGCTCGAGCGAGGGGATCGACCGCAGCTCGTGGCAGTCGTTCTCGAAGGCGTGCACGACGTCGTTGTGCAGCTGGATGACGCGTTCGGCCGCCTCCCTCAGCGAGCAGCCGCGCTCGGCCGCGACGAGCAGGACGAGGTTGCAGTCGGGCAGCTCGTCGGCGCTCTCCTTGACCGCCGAGTACAGGTCGTTGACCAGCACGGCGGCGGTGCCCGCCCGCATGACCGCCGTGTGGACGCGCCGGGAGTAGAACAGCTCGTTGGGCAGCTCGTAGCCGCCCACGATGTCGATCAGCGTCATCGAGGTGTAGAAGCTGTCGTGCTGGCGCGCGGCCAGGTAACGCCAGGCGGGCACGGGCTCGCCGTTGCGCCGCCAGGAGGCGTAGGCGTTCCAGATCGTCCACATCTGGAACGAGGTGTTGCACACGCGCATCCGCTGGGCGGCGGTCGAACGCCGGGCGACGCGCTCGGTGGCGGAGGTCAGTGCGACCAGCACGGGATCGGCGCACAGCTGCTCGCCGAGCTGGTCGGTGAACTCGTCGGCCGGCGGCGGCGGGTCCATCGCCGACACCGCCAGCGCCAGCCGGCCGCCCAGCAGGTCGGGGTCGGCGCCCAGGTCGGTCTCGTCGGCGTAGTAGTCGTCGCACGCCCACCACGCCGCGTTCATCTGCGCGGCCAGCAGCAGCCGGTCGCGGTCGTCGGTCTCGGCGTGGGTGAGCATGGCCAGGCGCCCGAACCCGGTCTTGCGGAAGGTGTCGATGCGGCCCTCGTGCAGGCCGATCCCCTCGGCCCAGGCCACGAGCAGCTCGTTGACCTCTTCGCCGAGCTCGTCGTCGACCCGGACCGTGAGCGGGCAGTACAGCGGCGGCAGCGTCCCATCCCCCCACGGTCGCGGCGCGTAGACCAGCGGAGCCGCGAGGTTGCGCGCACCTGGCAGGTGCGCGACCCCGCTGCCGAGACCGGTGGGCCCGGACAGCACCCGCTCGAGCGCTTCCGGAAGTACGGTGACCGGCCCCGTGACCTGCCCTATGGCCGTCGAAGGGGAGAGGAGCGAATCCACGGAGGGGGGACGCATGCCGTACCTTTCGCGAGTCGGGTCAGATGCGGTCGGCGGCGATGAGGAGGTAGTGGAAGCTGCCGTCCTTGTAGGCGTTCAGGAACGCTTCCTCGATGCCGGTGGCGACGGTGGACTGGGCGCGCAGTTCCCAGTAGGGGATCGTGGCCTCGGTCAGGTCGACCACGTTGATCGGGACGAGGCGGTTGTCGGCCATCGCCCTGAAGTAGGCGCTGCGCGGGTGGATGTCGCAGATGTAGTGGGTGTTGATCTGGCTGACCGCCTTGGACGGGTGGCCGTAGACGTCGTTGTAGCAGCCGGTGATGCACACGTAGCGGCCGCCGGGCGCCAGGATGCGGGCGTACTCGGCGAACAGCTTGGACAGGTCGACGTACATCGTGCTCTCGTTGTTCCAGATGCCGTTGAGGCTGCCGGTCTTGAAACCGGTGTCGAGCATGTTCCGGAAGTGGAAACGCACCCTGTCCTTCACGCCCCGCCTGCGGGCCTGGTCGTTGGAGAAGTCGACCTGCTTCTGCGAGATGGAGATGCCGTCGACGTGGCAGCCGAAGCGCTGGTTGGCCATGAAGCTGGTGCCGCCGCGGCCGGAACCCGAGTCCAGCAGGCGTCCCGTGGGCTCGATCACCCCGAGGTGGTCGAGCAGGAGCTCGGCCTGGGCGGTCTCAAGGCGGTGCATCTCCTCGATGATGCGCTCATCGGGGCCGCCGAGCACCGACCAGTCGACCGCGCCGATGCCGTAGTGGTGGTGGTAGGTGCCGGACACCTCCCCGAGCCGGAGGTTGACCGGGCTCTCCTCCTTGTTCCAGTAGTCGGCGATGGATTGCTGGTACGCGGTGGTCAGGATGGACATCGCGGGCTTCCTTTCAGGCGATTTCAACCGACTCCAGGACGCCGAGGGCGTCCGGGACCAGAACGGCACAGGAGTAGTAGGCGGTGACCAGGTACTGCGCGATGGCCTTGTCGGTGATCCCGAGCAGGCGCACGGACAGGGAGGTGTCGTACTCGTCGGGGATCCCGGTCCTGTGCAGGCCGATCACGCCGCGGTCGTCCTCGCCGGTGCGCATCGCGATGATCGAGGTGGTGCCCTGGGCGGTGATCGGGATCTTGTCGCACGGGAAGATCGGCACGCCGCGCCAGGCGTTCACGGTCCTGCCGTCCACCTCGACCGTGCTGGGATAGACGCCGCGGCGGTTGCACTCGCGGTGGAAGGCGGCGATCGCCCTGGGATGCGCCAGGTAGAGCTTGGTCTTGCGGCGGCGGGCGAGCAGGTCGTCCAGGTCGTCGGGGGTGGGCGGGCCCGTGCGGGTGTGGATGCGCTGGCGGAAGTCGGCGTTGTGCAGCAGGCCGAAGTCCGGATTGTTGACCAGCTCGTGCTCCTCGCGCTCGCGCAGCGCCTCGACCGTCAGGCGCAGCTGCTGGTCGAGCTGGTTCATCGGCTCGCTGTAGAGGTCCACCACCCGGGTGTGCACGCGCAGGACGGTCTGGGCGGCGCTCAGCTGGTACTCCCTGGGCGCGCCCTCGTACTCCACGTACGTGCCGGGGAGCACGGGCTCGCCGGAATGGCCGGAGGCCACGTGGATCGCGGCCTCGCCGTACTTGTTCTGCTCGTGTTCGGGCGCGGTCAGGTACGCCTCGACGTGCGCCCGCAGCGCGGGGGACTGGCCGAGCACCTGCTGGAAGGCCGCGCGCGAGAGCGTCAGCAGGACGACCCTGGTCGTGGCGCGCACGGTGAAGGGCCACCGCGCCTCGGTCACCAGAGCCTTGTCGCCGTAGAACTCGCCGTCGGCCAGGACGCCGAGGGAGATCTCCTGCCCATAGGCGCCGGGGCCCGACCTGGCCACCCTGCCGTGCGCGATGAGGTGCACGGCGTCGGCGTCGGCGCCCTGCTCGGCCAGGACCTCGCCCGGCTCGGCGGTGCGCTGCTCGCAGCGGCCGGCCAGCGCGGCCAGCACCTCGGGATCGCCGAACGAGCGCAGCACGGGCAGCTCGCCCAGCTCCGCGGGCACGACCCTGGTGACGCCGCCCGACTGCTCGAAGGTCAGTCGCCCGTCGCCGACCAGGTAGCTCAGGCGCCGGTTGACCCGGTACGCGCCGCCGGGGACCTCGACCCAGGGCAGCATCCTGAGCAGCCACCGCGGGCTGATCTCCTGCATCTGGGGCGGCGTCTTGGTGGTCGTCGCCAGCTTGCGCGCGGCCTGGGTTCCCAGGCTGAGCCGGGTATCGGGCACAGGGTCACCTCAACGGGGGCTCGAGATCATCTATACGCAACGCTACGAGAGATGGACGCAGCGTAAAGCGAGGTGTTCCATTAATCGGACCCGAACGCTGTGTGTAGCGCCGAAACACCCAGGGTAGTCATGGCTGCGGAAAGGGCCGGCCAATCCGGGGGAGACATGATCGAGATAGCGACGCGTCCGGCCGCTCTGGGCAGTCTGGAGCGGGGCATCGAGCTGCTGGACTGTCTGTCCTCGCAGAGCAGGCCGATGAGCCTCACCCAGCTGTCCCGTGCCACCGGGCTGCCCAAGACGACGACCCACCGGCTGCTCAGCGTTCTCGAACGGCGCGGTCTCATCCGGCGCTCGGAGGGCGACTACGTCCTGGTCGGCCGGCGCTTGCCGTGCAGTCGCCGGCTGGTGCTGCCCCATCTGGTCCGCCTGTACGAGGCCACCAGGCATACGGTGAACCTGGCCGTGCTGCGCGGCTTCGAGGCGCACTACGTCGAGCGGATCTACGGCGAGAACCGGGTGCGGTCGCGCTCCGACGGCGTCGACCGGGCTCCGCTGCACTGCACCGCCGTGGGCAAGGTGCTGCTCGCCTTCTCCGCCGACCTCAGAGGCGCGGCGTTCGGTGGATCGCTCCAGCGCATGACCGGCCGCACGATCGTCCGCCGCGACCTGCTGGACCAGGAGTTGAAGACGGTCAGGCGGGACGGCGTGGCCTACTCGCGCGAGGAGTTCGTCGACGGGGTCGTGTGCGCCGCCGCGCCGCTCTTCGGGCCCGATGGCGAGGTCCGCATGGCCATCGGTGTCGCGGCGCCGGCCGCCGGCCTCCCGCTGGGCAAGCTGGGCGGCGCCGTACGGCATGCCGCGGACCAGATGGCGCTGACGCTGCTCAAGAGCCGATGAGGTTCCGATTGTCGGAACCGGCGATCGACTTTCCGTAGCTGGCACGTAACTTCCTGTAGAGAAGATCGATTCGGCGGCGAGGAGGCCGGCCATGACGGCCGACATCGTTGAGTCCACGACCCGGGAGATCACGGCCGACGTCCGCCGGCGCGTCGACGACAGGCTCGCCGCCTTCCTCGACGCCCACCCCGCCCCCGTCGCCCATCCGGGCGTCGCCGAGGGGTACCGGCTGCTGCACGAGTTCGTCACCTGCGGAGGCAAGCGCATCCGCCCGATCCTGTGTTACTGGGGCTGGCGCGGCGCCGGAGGCGAGGACGACTCCGCCGCGATCACCGCGGGGGCCGCGCTCGAGCTCAACCACGCCGGGCTGCTCATCCACGACGACGTCATCGACGGCAGCACACTGCGCAGGGGACGTCCCACGGTGCACCGGGCGCTGGCCCGCCGCGGCGAGGTGTTCGGGCACGCCGCCGCCATCCTGCTCGGGGCGCAGGTCCAGGCCTGGGCGGACGAGCTGCTGTCGGAGATCGCCGGCCCGAGTGTGCGCGCCCTGTTCGACCAGATGCGGGCCGAGGTGCTCGCCGGGCAGTACCTCGACATCCTGGCCCATCACCGCGAGGATCCCGGCGTCGACCAGGCGCTGAACGTCATCCGGTTCAAGACGGCCAAGTACACCGTCGAGCGCCCGCTCCAGATCGGCGGCGCGCTGGCCGGGGCCGAGCCCGAGGTGCTGGCCGCCTACTCGCGCTTCGGCGTCCCGCTCGGCGAGGCGTTCCAGCTGCGCGACGACGTGCTCGGCGTCTTCGGCGACCCCGCCGCGACCGGCAAGCCGAACCTGGACGACCTGCGCGAGGGCAAGCAGACCGTGCTGATCGCCCACGCGCTGGCGGCCTGCTCACCCGCCCAGCGCCACCAGGTGCGGCTGTGGCACGGCAACCCCACGCTGGACGAGGGGCACGCGGCCGTGCTCCGGCAGATCATCCTCGAGACCGGCGCGCTGGCCCGCGTCGAGTCGACGATCGAGCTGCTCGTCGAGAAGGCGATCCGCGAGCTGCGCTCCAGCCCCGTAGACCCCGGCACCCATACCGCCATGACCGTGCTCGCCGACGTGCTGACGCGCCGGACCCGCTAACAGAGAACGGAGTTGCTCATGCCCGACGAGAGCCCGCTGAGCCTCGGTACCAAGGCCGCCAGAAATCTGGCGACGACCACGAAGACCCCGCCCCAGATGCAGGAGATCACCTCCAGGCATCTGCTCAAGGTGCTGCCCTGGGTGGAGGCCATCGGTGGTACCTACCGGGTCAACAGGCGGCTCACCTACCAGCTGGGCGACGGCCGGGTGACCTTCACCAACACCGGCGCCCAGGTCAGGGTCATCCCCGCCGAGCTGTCCGAGCTGCCGCCGCTGCGCGGCTACGACGACCACGACGTGCTGGCCAGGCTGGCCTCGCTGTTCGTGCAGCGCGAGTACGGCCCCGACGAGGTCATCGTCGAGGCGGGGTCGCCGGTGAACGAGGTCATCCTGCTGGCCCACGGCAAGGTCAGCAAGCTCGGCGAGGGCGCGTACGGCAAGCAGGCCGCGCTCGGCGTCCTGGCCGACGGCGATCACCTGGGCGATCAGGCGCTCGGCGGCCCCGAGGGGACCTGGGACTACACCGTCAGGACCGTCACCCCGGTCACCGTGCTCGTGCTCACCAGGGCACAGTACGGCGAGCTCAGCGACCAGGTCGAGAGCCTGCGAGCGCACATCGCGGGCGAAGCGGCGGACGACCCGGAGATCGCGCTGGCCTCGGGCCACACCGGCGAGCCGACGCTGCCCGGCACGTTCGTGGACTACGAGCTGGCCCCGCGCGAGTACGAACTGAGCGTCGCCCAGACCATCCTGCGCGTCCACACCCGCGTCGCCGACCTGTACAACGAGCCGATGAACCAGACGCAGCAGCAGCTGCGCCTGACCATCGAGGCGCTGCGCGAGCGCCAGGAGCACGAGATGGTCAACAACCACGGCTTCGGCCTGCTCCACAACGCCGACCTCAAACAGCGCATCCACACCCGCACAGGTCCGCCCACCCCCGACGACCTGGACGACCTGCTCGCGCTGGTGTGGAAGGAGCCGTCGGTCATCCTGGCCCACCCCAAGGCCATCGCCGCCTTCGCCCACGAGTGCAGCGCCCGCGGCGTCTACCCGCAGAGCGCGGAGGTCAACGGCCAGCACGTGCCCGCCTGGCGCGGCGTGCCGATGCTGCCGTGCAACAAGATCCCCGTCAGTGACAAGGGCGTCAGCTCGATCATGGCCATGCGCACCGGCGAGCACAACCAGGGCGTCGTCGGGCTCTTCCGCACCGGGCTGGTGGACGAGTACGAGCCCGGCCTGTCGGTGCGCTTCATGGGCATCAGCGACAAGGCGATCGTCTCCTACCTCGTCACCACGTACTACTCGGCCGCTGTCCTGGTGCCCGACGCGCTGGCCATCCTGGAGAGCGTCGAGGTCGCCTGAACCCTGGGACAGAGCGATGATCGGGCAGAACCGGAGGGTGGGACGGCCCGATCATCGCTCGCCCGTACCCAGATATTGCCGAACAATATTCTCGAATGCCATTCTGAATTTATGGCCCTCGACAAGGACGCCCTCCGACGCAGGTACGCCGAGGAGCGCGCGAAGCGCCTCCGTCCCGACGGCAACGACCAGTACCTGCGCCTGACCGGACAGCTGGCCCACTACCTGGACGATCCCCACACGCCCAGGGCCGAGCGGGAGCCCAAGACCGACCACGTGACGGTCGCCTTCGTCGGCGGCGGCTTCGCGGGCCTGCTGACCGGGGCGCGGCTGAAGGAGGCGGGCGTCCACGACGTGCGCATCGTCGAGAAGGGCGGCGACTTCGGCGGCACCTGGTACTGGAACCGCTACCCCGGCGCGCAGTGCGACACCGCCTCGTTCGTGTACATGCCGCTGCTGGAGGAGACCGGCCACATGCCGAGCGAGAAGTACGCGCACGGCCCGGAGATCCTCGAGCACTGCCAGCGCATCGGCAAGCAGTACGGCCTGTACGACAACGCCCTGTTCCACACCGAGGTCCAGAGCCTGGAGTGGGATGAGAGCCGCTCCCTCTGGATCGTGCGCACCGACCGCGGCGACGCCTTCACCGCCCAGTTCGTCGCCATGGGCATCGGCCCGCTGCACGTGCCCAAGCTGCCGGGGATCCCGGGCATCGAGACCTTCCGCGGCCACTCCTTCCACACCAGCCGCTGGGACTACGCCTACACCGGGGGAGACCCCTCGGGGGCGCCGCTCGACCGGCTCGCCGGCAAGCGGGTGGGCGTCATCGGCACGGGGGCGACAGCCGTACAGTGTGTGCCTCATCTGGCGCGGGCGTGCGAGGAGCTGTACGTCTTCCAGCGCACCCCGTCCTCGGTCGACGTGCGCGACAACCGGCCGACCGACCCGGAGTGGTTCGCCCGGATCGCCACGCCGGGCTGGCAGCGGCGGTGGCTGGAGAACTTCACCGCCAACCAGGCCGGCGGCGCGGCCACCGAGGACCTGGTGATGGACGGCTGGACCGACATCTCCCGCCGCGTCCGTGAGCGGATCGGCACGCTGGCGCCGCAGGAGCGGACCATCGCCAGGATGCTGGAGGCCTTCGAGGACTCCGACTTCGAGAAGATGGAGGAGATCCGCGCCCGCGTCGACGCCGTCGTCGAGGACCCGGAGACCGCGCGGCGGCTGAAGGCCTGGTACCGGCAGCTGTGCAAGCGGCCGTGCTTCCACGACGAGTACCTGCAGGCCTACAACCTGCCCGCGGCGCACCTGGTGGACACCGACGGCAAGGGTGTCGAGCGGATCACCGAGACCGGGGTCGTGGTGGCCGGCGTGCGGTACGAGCTCGACTGCCTCATCTACGCCTCCGGCTTCGAGGTGGGTACGGACTACACCCGGCGGTCGGGCCACGACCTGATCGGGCGCGACGGCGTGCGGCTCTCCGCGGACTGGGCCGAGGGCATGCGCACCCTGCACGGCATCCACGCCCGCGGCTTCCCCAACGCCTTCTTCGTCCAGCCCACCCAGGGCGCGAACCTGATCTCCAACATCCCGCACAACCTGACCGAGGCAGGCAGGACGATCGCCGTGATCGTCGAGCACGCCCTGGCGCGGGGCCACCGCGAGGTCGAGGTCACCGAGCAGGCCCAGGAGGCGTGGATGGACCTGCTGCTCAGCAACCGGGGCGGGCTGCTCGGCTCGCAGGAGTGCACGCCCGGCTACTACAACAACGAGGGCCAGGACGCCGGGCTGCGCGCGTGGGTCAACGTGGGCTATCCGGAGGGCGCGATGGCCTACTTCGCCTACATCGACGGGTGGCGGTCGTCCGGGGACTTCGACGGGCTCGAGTTCCGCTAGGAGTCGTCCGCCGCCGACCCGGTCCACAGGTAGGTGACCGTGACCCAGTCGTTGCCGGTCATGCCGAGGTCGTCCCAGAACAGGCCGTTGGCCAGGTCGATGCCGGCCGGGTTCAGCACCTTGCGCGAGCGTTCGTCCTTGCCCTGGTTGTAGCCGTCGGCGTAGGCGGCCTGGGCCTGGGGCTTGCCCTGCGGCAGGTCCTGCCACATCTCGCGGGAGGCGGGCGGGTTCCAGTAGTCGTCGCGGAGGTTCCACGGTCCGACGTCCCACACGGGGGCACGCGCGCAGCGATTTGTCCGCGAATAACAGATTTCGACGACGTAGTCGTTTGTTGTGTCGTCGGAGTTCAATCCCCGCCGGGAAGGCAGCGACGCGAACCGGTCCCTGCGCCGTATCACGTGACCGTTGGCCGTGCGCTCGCCGACCAGCCCGATACGGGTGGCGTAAACGCGGCTCGAGAACGGTTTGAGGTTCGCCTGCCGTTCCGGGCGCGGGTCGTGGCTTCCCAGCGGGGAAATATACAGCGACACGACCGCCGGTTTGCCGAGGTGCTCCTTACCGGAAAAGGTGATTCTCGCCTGGACCGACCGGGCGTATTCCGGTAGCTGGATCACGGAGGAGTCGGCGGTGGCCGTGCGCCATTCCGTCCAGCCGCCGGATACCGACTGCCCGCGCAGTTCCACCACGATTCCCGTTCCAGCCGGTCTGGTGGCCGACGTCGCGGTGCGGATTCCCATGACGGGAAACGGCGTCGCCGTCGGCGGGCTGACGTAGAAGCCCTGGGATGAGGCGGTTCCCGACAGAGTGAGGCCGCCGGGTGTGTGGTCGACGTTGTACTGGGCGGTTTCGTGAGAGGTCAGGTCGACGGGCAGCCTGGGCTCTGCCGTACCGGCTGCCGTGGGAAAAGCGAGGACTGCGGCGGTGAATATGTGGATGACTCTCTTTGTCCCCCCGGAAGAACGCATCATGGGGCGACTTGTACCCACAATCGTCCGCCAATATTAAAGCGGCATTTGCGGATATTTGCGGCACGAAAAAAGCGCCTGGACGCGATCGGTCCAGGCGCGGGTCTCATGGGTGGACGCGGCCGGCGCCCCGTGGGGCGGCACCAGCACCTCGGGAGCCGGGATCGCGTCCAGCGGGCGTCAGCGGATGGCGGTCAGTTTGGTCAGCCCGGTGGTGGAGCCGGTCGCCATGGTGACGGTGCCCTCGACGAGCGGGGCGATCTCGTCGAGGGCGAGCATCGAGGCGCCGGGGACCCCACGGGCGCGCATCGGATGCCGCTCCAGGGGCGCGCCGAGCACGGGCACGAGCTCCGTCGACAGAGTGTCCGGCAGCGCCGACTTGACGCCCTCCGCCGGGCCTCCCAGCGTGTCTCGCGACGAGACCGTGCGGGCCGCGCCCCCCAACGTCCGGGTCACGGTGTCCGCCTGGTCGGCGGTGATGGCCAGGCGCTCGGTGACCTGGCGCACGGTGTACGTGGTCACCGGCCGCATCGCGGGGGCGTGCACGACTCTGCCGGCCCGGCCGGAGATCGCGCTGAACGTGCCGGGCACGGGCTTCCCGTTCTGCGCGACGCCCACGACCTGGGGCCCGTCGAGCAGGGAGAGCGTGAAGGGGGACATGGCGGCCCCCATGATCGGCGTGCCGCTCACCGTCCGGATGCCCGCCACATTGGAGACATCGGAAACCGGGAGGCCGTTGCGCAGGTCGCCCTGCGGCAGGAGCTGAGCGGTGCCGTCCACCGAGCGCGCGGCCTTGTCGAGGGTCAGCATGGTCCCGTCCACCGGGTCCTTGCTCTGGGCGATCTGGTTGACGGGTGTGATCAGCGACATCAGCGGGCTCTGGCCCTGGCCGAGCAGCGCGCCGCCGGCCCGGGAGGTGCCGAGCAACATGCTGAGTGAATCCGTCGAGCCTATGGGGCCCGGCTGTGCCAGCGCGGGACCCGCTATTGCGGCGGCCAGCCCCAGTGATACGGCGGCGATGGCGGACGATTTGATAAGACGCTTCATGATTGCCTTTCCGGCGGATCGATCGCAGCCGTCGAATTGAGTGTCGCGCTGCGAACCGACGACTTCCGAAAGCCGCGACGCACGCTTGTGGGCACCACACCTGGCACGGGTCACGACCGAGCTACTGAGGCTTTTGTATCACCGGCCGGGAGTGCTGATCCCGTCCCGTGAAACTCCAAGGGCGCTGGTTTTGAAAATGATTAAGGTCAGGCAGTTCAATAATGGCAGCGGAATCGAAATAAGGACCAAGACGGAAATTTCCCAGGTGACGGCCGCCAGTCCGGCGTTCACCCTGGATCCGGTCATCGGCCGATAATCCTCGGCATCCGGCGCGCGACATCCGGCGCTATCCGGATGAACCGCCTATGGCTCTACATCGGGCCTGTCGAGCGACTTGTCTGACTTCTCGCTCTGGGGAGGTATGCGGCTCTTTCCCGGATCGCAAAGCATGGAAATCCATGCAAGGCGCCGGTGAAACCTCGGTGACGATCATTTGCGAGCGGATCGGCTGCGAAAAATTTGCCTTCATCTGAACGTGGCTCGGCACCTGGGTGCGGCTTCGTGGGCATTCGACTGCGTAACATCGAGGCGATCTTGGTGCTGCTCGGGAATGGAAATCGAGCGCCCCCCGAAAGGCATCCGCACCCCGGGCGATCGCCCATTTCCCGAGACCCGCCTCATCAGGCTGTCAAACGACTGGAGGCAAGATGACCGCATCGGTTGGAACGAGTGATCCGGCCGTTGGTGGGCTGGACGCCGATACTCCGGTCGCGTCCGCCCGTCCAGTCGGTGCCCTCCACCGGCTCGCGGCCACCTCGCTGCGCCTCCTGGGAGTGTCCGCCTGCCTCGCCGCGGCGACGGCCGTCTGGGGCACGCCCGTCACCGACGTCGCCGTCGCCACACTGATCGCCGTTGTCGTGTACGCCGTCTCGGGGGCCGGGCGCCCGGGACTGCCGATCTGGACCGCCGCGTCCAGGCATCTGTGCGTCGGGCTGATCAGCCTGGCGATCGAGGCCACCGTGATGGGGCGGCCGGTCGACGGTGACACGTGGCTGGCCGCCGGCGCCACCTACGCGGTGCTGGCATCCCTGCTGGCGAGCCTGGTGCGAGCCGTCGCCCGCGGGGGCAAGCGCAGGGCCGTCATCGCAGGTGAGGGCGAGCACGGAAGGCGGCTGGCACGGGCGCTGTTCGACCACCCCGAGTACCGCATCGTGCCCGTCGGCTTCGCAGGCGACTCGGCCGGGGCGTGCGCGCGGGCCGTCCGGCGGTCGCAGGCCGATCTGGTCATCCTCGCCGGCCGGCTGCCCGCCTCCCGCGCGTGGCTGCAGCGGATCGCCGGCACCGGATGCCGGGTCCTCTACGCGCCCGTCCCCGAGGACCCCATCCTGGACTTCGTCCCGGTGGACCGGCACATCCGGGGCTTCCCGCTGCTGCCGCTGACGCCGCCCGCGCAGCGCCGGCCGTACTGGGGGCTCAAGCGAATGCTCGACGTGGTGGTCGCGCTGTCGGCGCTGACGCTCGCCTCGCCCGTGCTGGTGCTGTGCCTGCTGGCCGCTCGCCTGGAAGGCGGGCCCGGTGTGCTGTTCCGCCAGCGGCGGATCGGCCAGGACGGCGGCGGCTTCGAGATCCTCAAGATCCGGACGCTGACCGCGACCACCGCGCACGACGCCGCGACGCAGTGGAAGGTCGGCCGCAGCCGCTTCACCGGGCCGGTGGGCGCGTTCCTGCGCAAGACCTCGCTGGATGAGTTGCCGCAGCTGTGGAACGTCGTGCAGGGCCACATGAGCATCGTGGGACCGCGCCCGGAACGCCCCTTCTTCGTGCACCAGTTCTCGCAGAGCGTCGCGCACTACGACCGCAGGCACCGGCTGCCGGTCGGGATCACCGGCTGGGCGCAGGTCCACGGCCTGCGCGGCGACACCTCCATCGAGGACCGGGCGCGCTTCGACAACCACTACATCGACGCGTGGTCCATCGGTCTCGACCTCAAGATCATCGTCAGGACGATCGCCTGCGTCCTGCGGCTGAAGGGCGCGTAGTGGGGCCCGTCACCGTCCCAGCCTCCCGCCTGCCCTCCGACCCCCTGGTGGCGGACGTCCGCCCGCCCCGGGTGCGGCGCCTGCTGCGCCCCAGCCTGCTGGCGGCGCTCACCGCCGTGGTCAGCTGCGTCCCGCAGCAGCGCACGGACGGCGGCGCGGCCTTCCAGATCACCTTCGCCGATCTGGCCGCCGTGGGCCTGATATCGGTAGCGGGACTCGGCGTCCTCCTCCACCACCGGCGTATCTCCCCGCGCGTCCTGGTGCTCGCCCCGCTCGCGCTCGCGGTGTGCGCCGCGACCCTCGCCTCGGCCGACATCGTGGCGGGCCTGCCGGGCCTGGTGCGGTACCTGGAGGTCTTCGTCCTGGTCCCGCTCGCCGTGGTGCTGGCCATCCGCGACGAGCTCGACCGCGGGCTCGTGCTCGGCTCTCTGGCCGCGGCGGCGCTCGTGCAGGCGGTCGTCGGGTGGTGGCAGACGCTGTCCGGCAGCGGGGCCTCCTACGCGGGCGAACGCATCCGCGCCGTCGGCACGTTCGGCGCGCTCGACGTGATGGGCATGGCCACCGTCGTCAGCTACGGAGCGATCATCGCGGGCGCGGCGGCCCTGACCACCCGCGGCAGGAGTCGCGCGGCCGCCCTCGGGGTTCTGGCCGTCCTGCTGCCCGCGCTGGTGTTCTCGCTGAGCCGCGGCACCTGGCTGGCGTGCGCGGTGGCCGCGGTGCTCATGGTTGCGCTCACCGGCAGGCGGGCGTTCCTGCGCGCGGCCGTCGTCGGCGGGTGCGCCGTCGTGCTGCTCGCGGGCACCGGCCCGAGCTCCGACACCCTCACCGCGCGCCTGTCGTCGATCACCGCCGCCGCGACGCAGCCCGACCAGTCCGTCACCGACCGGTACGGCCTGTGGCAGGCGGCCACCGGCATGTGGAGCGACCACCCGCTGCTCGGCGTCGGACCCCGGGGGTTCGTCCTGCACCGCGACCGCTACGCGCCGCTGCAGGTGTCGGCCAGCAGCGACACCGACGACCCCGTCAACGGCTTCCACCGCGAGGAGCTGCGCTCCCCGCACAACATGTACCTGCTCGTGCTGAGCGAGCAGGGACTGCTCGGCCTCACGGCCTTCTGCCTGCTGTGCGCGGCGCTCATCGTGTGGTCGATCCGCGCGCTGCGCGCCGGTCCCACCCCGGCCGGCCGTACGGCGGGCCTGGTCGCGGCCGGCTTCCTGGGCTGGCAGCTGACCGACTTCCTCTACGCCGACATCGGCGGGACTCCCACCGTGGTCATGTCGGTCATGCTGGGCGCGGTCCTGTCCTGGGCGATCTCCGGGGGCGAGGACCGGATTCGATGACCGCAGCACCGGTCAAGGCCGGCAACCAGCGACTGATGCGGGCCGCGAGCCTGACGATGATCCTGACGGCGCTCGGATCGCTGTTCGGGTTCGGCAGGGACCTGCTGGTCGCGGGCATGTTCGGGGCAAGTGCTGGGACCGACGCGTTCATGGTGGCCTGGACCGTCCCCGAGACGGCGGCGCCGCTGCTCATCGAGGGCGCCCTGGCGTACCTGCTGATCCCGGCCTTCAGCCGCAGGCTGGAGGAGGGCAGGACGATCCGCGAGATCGTCTGGAGCGCGCTGCCGCGGGCCGCGGCGGCGTTCCTGCTGCTGACCGTGGTCACCGTGCTCGGGGCGCCGCTGATCGTCGCGCTGCTGGCGCCGGGGATGGCCGATCACTCGCTGGCCACCCGGTGCACCCAGATCACCTCCATCACCGTGGCCGCCTTCGGGCTGGCCGGCTACCTGGGCGCGGCGCTGCGCACCCGGCAGGTGTTCGGCCCGCCCGCGGCGATCTACCTGGCCTACAACGCCACGATCATCACGTTCATCGCGCTGGGCCGCGACAGCCTGGGGATCACCGCGGTCGCCTGGGGCGTGGCGGCAGGTGGCGTCCTCATGGTGCTGGTCCAGGCGCCGGCGGTACTGCGGTACATCGGCGCGCCCATGCGGCCGGCGGCGGCCACGGCCATCTCGCTCGGCGCCTTCCTCCCGATGGCCTCGTTCACGCTGCTGCGCCAGGCCCAGGTGTTCATCGAGCGGTTCGTCGGATCGTCGCTGCCCGCGGGGGCGATCTCCTACCTCAACTACGCCCAGAAGATCGCACAGGTGCCGATGGTGGTCTCGCTCATCATCGCCACCGTGTCCTTCCCCGCGCTGGCGCGCGCCATCGCGGCGCGGGACCACCAGGCCGCCCAGCGGCACGTGGTCGCCGACCTCGTCGTGGCCGGCAGCCTGGTGCTGGTCTCGGCGGTGTTCCTGGCCGTCTTCGCCCCCGACGTGGCGCGGCTGCTGCTCGAGCACGGCTCGTTCACCGCGACCGACACCGAGGCGACGGCCTGGACCATGCGGCTGTACGTGCCGGGGCTGCTCGGCCAGGTCGTCGTCGGGGTCCTGTGCCGGGTGTACTTCTGTGCCGAGCAGCCCTCCTGGTACCCGGCGGTGGCCATGGGCGCCGGCCTGGTCGTGACCGGCGCCCTGGCGCCCGTGCTGGCCGAGCCGCTCGGGACCGGGGGGATCGCGCTGGCCAACGCGGCCGGCATCACCCTCGGCGCGGTGCTGCTGCTGGTCCGGCTCGGGCCGCCGCTGCTCGTGCTCCCCAAACGGCCCGTGACACTGGCACTCGGGCGGCTGACGCTGGCGGCCGCCGCCGCGGCCGGGATCGCCTTCCTGGCGCAGCCCTGGCTGGCCCGCCTTCCCCTGGTCCTCACCGTGAGCTGTGGGGCCCTCACCGTGATCGCGGCGTTCGCCGTCGCGGTCGTCATCACCGGCGGCAGGCACGATCTCACGGTCGCGCTCCGGCAGAAGGGTGGTATCCGATGACCTCGTGGGTGCTGATGTACCACTCCGTCGGCGACGTGGCCGACGACCCGTACCAGATCACGGTGTCTCCGCGGCGGCTGGCCGTACAGCTGGCCTGGTTGGCTCGGCGGGGGCTGCGCGGGGTGTCGGTGCGCGAGCTGCGGGAGGCGCAGGCGGCGCGACGGGCACGTGGGCTGGTCGGGCTGACCTTCGACGACGGCTACGCGGACTTCGTGGTCCACGCGTTGCCGGCGCTGATGGGTCACGGGTTCACCGCGACCGTGTTCGTCGTGGCGGACCGCGTCGGGATGACCAACGCGTGGGACCCAGAGGGGCCGCGCAAGGCGCTGATGACCGCCGCGGAGCTGCGGTGGATCGCCGGCCAGGGGATGGAGGTCGGCTCCCACACCATGACCCACCTGTCCCTCGCGGGCGCGCCGACCGACCAGGTCGATCTCGAGCTCAAGGCCAGCAGGGTCGCGCTGGAGGAGCTGCTCGACCGGGAGGTGACCGGGTTCGCCTACCCCTACGGGCACCTCGACGCGCGGGCGATGGAGCTGGTCAGAGGCGCCGGGTACGGCTACGCGTGCGCCATCAGCCCGCCGCGCGCCGACGCCTACGCCATGCCCAGGACCTACGTCGGCGAGAAGGACGGTCCGCTGCGCCTACGTGCCAAGCACGCCCGCCACCTGTGGGCCTGGGGGCGCGGCAGATGAAGGTGCTGCACGTGATCACCGGCCTGGCCTCGGGAGGAGCGGAACGGCAGCTGCGCGATCTGGTGGCCCGCCGCGGCCAGCCCACCGAGGTGGCGGTGCTCACCAACCCCGGGGTGGTGGCGCAGGAGATCAGGGCCGCCGGAATCCGGGTCCACGAGCTGGGCATGCGCGGCAACCGCGACGTGCGCGCGCTGGGGTCGCTGGCGCGCCTGGTGCGCACGGGCGGCTACGACGTGGTCCACACGCACCTGTTCAGGGCGGGCCTGTACGGTCGCCTGGCCGCGCGCCTGGCCGGGGTGCCGGCCATCGTGGCGACGGAGCACTCCATCGGCGAGCGCCACATCGAGGGGCGCACCATCACCCAGCCGATCCGGCTGCTGGCCCGCGGCGGCGAGCGGCTTGGCCACGTCACCGTCGCGGTGTCGTCCGCGGCCGCCCGCCGCCTGCGATCGTGGGGCGTGCCCGCCAGGCGCATCGAGATCATCCCGAACGGCCTCGACCACCTGGCCTTCGACTTCGACCCGGTGGCCAGGAAGGAGACGCGCGGGCGGCTGCGCATCCCCGAGGACGCGGTCGTGGTCGGGGGAGTGGGCAGGCTGGATCCGGGCAAGCGGTTCGAGGTCCTCGTCGAGGCCGTGGCGGGCCTGCCCGAGGCCGTCCTGCTCCTGGTGGGCGACGGCCCGGCCCGCGACGGCCTGGCCGAGCTCGCCCGCAGGGCAGGCGCCGGGCACCGGGTGATCTTCGTCGGAGAGTCGAACGACATCCCGGCGCTGCTGTCCGCCATGGACGTCTTCGCCGCGCCGTCCCAGGAGGAGACGTTCGGGCTGGCCGTGCTCGAGGCGCTGGCCGCCGGGCTGCCCGTCGTCTACGGCGTGTGCCCGGCGCTGGACGAGCTGCCCGCCGGGCTCGATCCGCCCGCCGCGCGGCGGGTGCCGTCGACGCCGCACGACTTCCGGCGGGCCGTTCAAGCGCTGATCAACGCCGCACCAACCAGGTTCTCGGTTCCGGCAGCTGTTCGGCATTACGACATCAAGCACCACGTGGCCCGGATCGAGGCGCTGTACACCCGAGTCCACCAGCACACGTCCCGCACGAAGAGGGAGCAGTGATGAAGTACGCGAGGAGAGCCGCCGTCCTGGCGAGGCGATGGTGGCTTCAGGTAAGTGCGGTCCTGCTCGGCGTGCTCGCCGGGCTGCTCTTCTCGGCGCTGAGGCAGCCTGTCTACACAGCCGAGGCGTACGTCGTCGCCGTAGCCGACGACAAGGTCAACATCGACCAGGCCACGAACTTCGCGCAGGCCTACGCCAGGATCGTCACGCAGCCCGCGATCGTCGGCACGCAGAACCTCAGCCGCCTCCAGCGGGCGATCCGCGTCGCCTCGTCCCCGGACGCCCCGGTGATCCTCCTGTCGGCCACCGGCCCGCAGCCCGGCCCCGCCGCCGCCCAGGCGAACGAGGTCGCCGAGGCGCTCATCACCTACGCCAACGACCACAAGGGCGACACCGGCGTCCGCCTGGCGAGCCTGTCGACCGCCTCGCCGCCCACCGAGCCCTCGTCCTCGAGCCTGGCGGTCAACCTGGCCGTCGGCTGCGCGGCGGGCGTGCTGCTCGGCGGGCTGGGCTACCTCGTCTCGCCCGTCCTGCCCGCCCGCCGTACCCGGTGCCGGTGCGGGGCCACCCGCGAGTACCCCGACGAGAGCGCGCCCAAGCAGAAAGTCCAGGCATGAGGACGTCCACCCCGAGCCTGCAGGCCGCCGTGGTCACCGACCCGGACGAATGGCCACGGCTCCAGCGGGACTGGGACGACCTGTACGCCAGGTGCGCCACCGCCACGCCGTTCCAGTCCCACGCCTGGCTGGGGTCCTGGTGGCGGCAGTACGGCCGGGCAGGCGACCTGTCGGCGCTCCTGGTACGGCGGGCCGACCGGCTCGTCGCCGCGCTGCCGCTGATGCGGAGGCGGCGCTGGGGATACCGGGTCCTCGTGCCGATCGCGACGACGCACTCCGACTACACCGACATCCTGCTGGACGAGGGCGCGGGCGAGCAGGTCCTGGACGTGGTCGCCGACAGCCTGGCGCGCCTGCCCGGCTGGGACGCGATCGACCTGCCAGAGGTACGGCCGGGCTCCGCCGCCGATCTCCTGGGCGAGTCGTGGGCGGGACGGATCTGGCACGTGCCCGCCTCGTCCTGCCTGTCCATGGCGGCCATGCCGCTGGAGGAGCACGTGGCGCGCATCGGCGGGCGGACGGCGGGCAAGCTGCGCCGCTCCCTGCGCAAGATCGAGGCCCTGAACGTCACGGCGACCCCGGTCACGGCCGACGGCGTGCCGGCCGCGATCCACGAGCTGCTGCGGCTGCACTGCCTGCAGTGGTCGGGGCGCGGCATCAACAAGGACCATCTCCGGCCGCAGTTCCGCCGCCACCTCGTCCACGCCGCGAAGAACCTGATCCCGGCCGGTCACGCGGCGCTCACCGAGTTCCGCGTGGGCGGGGAACTGGTCGCCTCCAACTTCTCGCTCATCGGCAAGGACTTCGCCGGCGGCTACCTCTACGGGGCCGACCCGCGGCTGCGCACCAGCATCGACGTGTTCGCCCTGGTGCTGGGGCACTGCCTGCGGGAGACGACAGAGCGCGGGCTGGCCACGCTGAGCATGCTGCGCGGCGCCGAGCCGCACAAGGCGAAGTGGGGAGCCGTGGTCGTGGACAACCACCGGCTGATCCTCGGCCACAACCGGCGGGCCGCGCTCTACGCGGCGGCCGCCAGCGGCCGCGTCGGCGCCGCGGCGATGGCAAAGCACCGCTTCCCGAACCTCGCGGAAGCGGTCCGTTTCCGTCTCTGAAGGGATGCCTGCGTGACGAGCGTGCTGCACGTGACCCAGCCCACCGACGGCGGCGTGGCGGGCTACGTCGTGGCCGCCGCCACCGACCAGGTACGGCGCGGCTGGAAGGTGACCGTGGCCGCACCCGAGCACGGCCCGCTGCGCGAACGGCTGGCCGGCGCCGGCATCGGGTACCTGGAGTGGGAGGCCCGCCGTTCTCCCGGCCTGTCATCCCTGGCCGAGGCGAGAGCCCTCGGCCGCCTGGTCGGGCGGCTCGATCCGGACGTCGTCCACCTGCACTCAGCCAAGGCGGGGCTGGCCGGGCGGCTCGCCCTGCGCGGGCGGCGGCCGACCATCTTCCAGCCGCACGGGTGGTCCTGGCTGCCCTGCCGCGGGCCCATGGCCCGGCTGGTGACGGCCTGGGAGAGGGCCGCGACGTCCTACACCGACGCCCTGGTCTGCGTCGGCGAGGGCGAGGCGGAGCTGGCCCGATCCCGAGGCCTGCGCGGGAACCTCACCGTCATCCGCAACGGCGTCGACCTGGAGCACTTCCGGCCGGCCGGCATCGAGGACAGGTCGCGCGCGCGCCGGGAACTGGGCGTGGGCGAGGACGTCCCGCTGGCGCTGTGCACCGGCAGGGTGACCCGCCAGAAGGGCCAGGACCTCCTGCTGGAGGCGTGGCCGCGCGTCACGGCGGAGTGCCCCGAGGCGCTGCTGGCGATCGTCGGGGACGGCGAGCTCGCGGACGCGCTGAGGGAGCGGGCCCCGGCGGGCGTCCGCTTCGTGCCGGCGACGCCCGACGTGCGGCCCTGGTACGCCGCCTGCGACGTCGTGGTGCTGCCGTCCCGCTGGGAGGGGTTGCCGCTGAGCGCGCTCGAGGCGCTGGCCTGCGCTCGTCCGGTGGTCGCCTTCGACGTCCCCGGCCTGAGCGAGGTCCTGTCCTGGGACGTGGGCGAGCTCGTGCCCTTCGGCGACGAACAGGTCCTGGCCGTGGCCGTGTCACTGCGGCTGCGCCAACCGGCGGCCGCCTGGAACGAGGGCCTTTCCGCCGCCACCCGCGCCAAGCTCTTCGACGCGCGGCTCACCTTCGACCGGCTGGCCGAGCTCACCCTCGCTACCAGTAGGCGCGGGCCCTCGTAGGCTTCGCGCTCGGCAGCGACGTGGGACTCGGACGCGGCAGGCCGGCCTTGGCCACGGTCGCGGACGACGACGGCCGGTGAACGCGCACCGGCGGCGTGGCCACCCTGTGAGTCACCTTGGGAGTCACCGTGTGAGTCACCTTGGGAGTCACCCTGGGGTGCAGCGTGGGTGTCAGTCTGGGCGTCGCCGCCGCGGGGACCGACACCTTGGGAGTCGTCACCGTGGGGGTGAGCACCGTGGACGTCGGCGTCGTGATCAGGGGCTTGCTCGGCGGTGCCGGACCGCTGATCTTGAACTCCTTGCGGTAGGACAGCGCGGAGAGCGGGTTGTGGCCGCACTGCCACACCCCGTGCGGGCAGTAGTCGGTGATCGCCTGGTAGGCCACGTTGTGGGTGCGGATCCACTGGATCATGGAGCGGACGAATCCGGGCCGGTCACCGTAGCGGAACAGGCCCCATTCGGGGAACGAGATCGGCTTGCCGTGGGCCGCGGCGAACGCGGCGTGGTAGCGCAGGCCGTAGGGCTGCGAGACGTAGCCGGCGAAATTGTTCGACGGCGGCTGGTCGTAGTTGTCCATGCCGATGATGTCGACCACGTCGTCACCCGGATAGCACCGCGGCCAGGGAATGGCGTCCGTGCCGCGGTTGGCGGTGAAGTCGAAGCGGAAACGCTGCCCGTGCACCGACCTCATGGTGGCCACGATCCGCCGCCAGTAGGTCTTCCACGCCGTCGGGTTGGGTGCGCACCGGCTGGAGTAGGTCGTGCCGTTCATCTCCCAGCCGAGCACGATGATGGAGTCCGCCGCCCCCGCGGCCACGAGCCTGCCGGCCAGGCGGCGGAAGACGAGGTCGAAGGTGCCGGCGGCTCCCGCGTTCAGCATGCTGGCCACCGTTTCGTTCGACAGGTGGCCCTCGTTGGGCGCCACCATCGGGACGTTGATGGCCAGGACGCGACCCGGTTTGGCGGCACGCCACTTCGCCCACGGCCGCAGGACGAAATCGGGCCCGTTCAGCCCGCTCCAGCTGTCGCCCGGCAGATACGTCCTGCCGACCGTGACCTCGCGGCCCAGCCACCGCTCGAAGGCGGGGATGTGTGCGGTCCCCACCGCGTCGGAGCCGAGGAAGACGCCCAGCTTCGCCGGCGGATGGGGACCGGTGTCGCTCGGCAGCGGGGGCACCGTCCCGGAGCTCGGATGCTCGGTGGTGATCACCATCAGCAATGCCCCAGCCACAAGCACGGAGCACACGCGAAGGCGCGAATGCCTCCGTCCACCCATCCAGCACCTCCCTGGACTTGATCGTCGTCGGCGACTATTCCCGCTCGAGCCTGGTCGAGAACATTAATGAGCGAAAGATAATGTGCCCAATGAACCTTATGCCGGATTCGCTGCGCCGTTTGTCGGCATATGCACCCACTAAGTTCTGGGGACGTTAAAGAAATCAATAAGGACAAACAACAGAGTCATGAAAATGACGGGCATCTGGCCTGTGATAGGAACTATTCGTGAGCAGCGACACCAGTGACACCGGCCAAAAGAGCGTCGATGACGCACTCCCGGTGGACACGCGTGTCCCTGCGCTGCTCATAAGAATGGACAGAAATCCGTTTCATCACGGTACGCTCGCCGCCATCCGCTCGCTCGGGAGGATGGGCGTGGCGGTGCACGCCGTTCTCGAGGGCACGCACGTTCCCGTCGCCCGGTCGAAATACCTCGCCAGCTGCGTCACCTGGGACGAGACGGGGGACGACCAGGAGACGTTCGTCAGGACGCTGCTCACGGCGGCGAAGCGGATCGGACGGCCCGCCGTACTGCTGGCCTTGGACGACATCAGCGCGATCAACATCGCCTGCAACGCCCACCTGCTGTCGCCGGCGTTCCTGCTGCCCGAGCAGGCCGGCGAACTGCCCAGCCGGCTGGCCGACAAGCGGGCGCTGGCCGTGACCTGCGCGGAGCTGGGCGTCTCCCATCCGGACACCGTGGTCGCCGTGAGCCGGGCGGACGTGAAGAGCGCGGTGGAGGACTACGGGTTCCCGATGGTCGCCAAGTGGGCGCGGCCCTGGACCGCGCCGAAGGACGCGCGGATGCGCAGCACCGCGGTCGTCCACTCGGCGGAGCACGTGGCCGGCCTCTACGAGCAGGCCGCTCGGATGGGGCGGGAGCTGTTGCTCCAGCGCTACATTCCGCCGGTGCCGCACGCCGACTGGTTCTTCCACGGCTACTTCATGGACGACTCGACGTGCGCGTTCGCGGGCACCGGCAGGAAGGACCGCGCCTACCCGCCGACGGCCGGGCTCACCACGCTGGGGCGCTGGCTGCCCAACGCGCGGATCGCGGAGACGGCCCAGGCGATGGCCGCGTCCCTGCGCTACGCCGGGATCGTCGACATGGACTTCCGGTACTGCCGGCGCAGCGACCGGTTCTACCTGCTCGACTTCAACCCCCGGATCGGGGCGCAGTTCGGCCTCTTCCGCGACCCCAACGACCTGGACGTCGTCAGGTCCGCCTATCTGAACCTGACGGGTCAGCCGCACGCGCCGTGCCTGCCCGTCTACGGCCGGACGTACCTGGTGGAGAACTACGACCTGCTGCGGAAACTCAGGAAGCGTCCTGGCGGCGCTCGTCCCGCGCCCGGCTGGCTCTACTCTCTCGGGCACGCCAGCGAGCTCGCGTGGTACTCCAAAGACGATCTGAAGCCCTTTCTCGGCATGGTGGAGCACACGCTGCTTCGCTCGGTGAGAATTCACCGGCGGTAAATCGCAATTTGCCGGTTGTCCTTTCTAGGTATGGAGCACGATGCTTACTCAAACCCTCGATGTCGCCATTGTGGGCGCGGGTCCCTACGGCCTCTCCGTCGCGGCCTACGCGCAGGCCGAGGGGCTTGACGTCCGGGTGTTCGGCCGGCCCATGAAGGCGTGGAACCAGCACATGCCTGTCGGCATGATGCTGAAGTCCGAGCCCGCCGCCTCGCACCTCGCCGATCCTGCCAGGGCCTACACGCTCGAGGCGTACTGCGCGCGGCACGGCCTGGAGTACGCCTACGGGTCGCCGGTTCCGGTCCAGCGGTTCGTGGAGTACGGGCGGTGGTTCCAGGACAACGCCGCGCGCGACGTCACGGTGGACGCGGAGGTGACCGAGGTCGGCTCCGAGGGCGGGGACTTCGTCCTGACGCTGTCGACGCACGAGAGGGTGCGAGCCAGGGTCGTGGTGCTCGCGCTGGGGTTCCTGCCGTTCGCCCGCGTGCCCGCCTCGCTGGCGGGGCTGCCGGCCTCGGTGCTCGCGCACAGCTGCCAGGTCAACGACCTGAGTGGCTACGCCGGCCAGCGGGTCGCCGTCATCGGCGCCGGCCAGTCCGCGCTGGAGACGGCCTGCCTGCTGCAGGAGGCGGGTGCCCAGCCTCAGGTGCTCGCGCGGTGCAAGGAACTGCGGTGGAACACGGTGCCCGTGGTCGAGCGCGGGCTGCTCTCCCGTGTGCTGGCCCCGGAGTCGGGCCTGGGCACCGGATGGCGCTCCTGGGTGTGGGCGGAGGCGCCGGGCCTGGTGCCGTTCCTGCCCTCGTCCTACCGGCGGCACATCGTGCGCACCACGCTCGGCCCTGCGGGCTCCTGGTGGCTGCGGGAGCGCCTGGAGAGCGTCGACGTGCGCCTGCGCACGAAGCTCGTGCACGCCGCCAGGCGCGGCGGCGGGGTCGAGCTGACGGTGAAGTCGCGCGGGCACAAGGAGACGATCGAGGCCGACGCCGTCATCGCCGCGACCGGGTACACGGTCGACGTGCGCCGGCTCAAGGTGCTCGAACCCGGCCTGCGCGCGGCCGTACGGCACGCCTCCTGGGCGCCGATGCTGACCAGGGAGTTCGAGTCCACGGTCCCGGGCCTGTTCATGGTCGGCCTGGCCGCGGCCCACACCTTCGGCCCCGTGATGCGCTTCGTCCACGGCGCCCGGTACGCCGCGCGCACCATCACTCCCGCGCTCGTGCGCTCCGCCAGGGAGCGCGGGCGGGGCGGGCTGCTGCCCGCCCAGGTGGCGCTCTCGGGCACGAACGACCATTGACCTGACAGACCCTCGGACGGCCTCGCCGGTATGGCGGGGCCGTTTCGCTGCCAGGTCACCTCGGGCAATCCCGGCTATTTCTCCCATCCTGTCGAAAGTCAAGAGAGATTTTGATCTTCGCGCGGGACGTCTTCGTTGAGGAGATGGTCGCGATTGTGCAGTATTTGAAAGTCAGTGCGCGCGCCGGTTCCACAGACCGCGCAGGGAAGCGTCATAGGCGAGCACGGCCGAATGCGCGCGCTGGTGCAGATATTCCCTTTCTGTGCTCATTCTGTAGAGGACGACACGGGCTCGCGCCCTGAGGAGACCTCGAAAGTAGACGACCTGTGACATGGATGGAGCGGCATTGATGTTGCCAAACTCGCAGTTGACGCGTGGAATCGTCGCGCTCGCATTCACGACGACGATGATAGCGACGCTTGCCACCATTCCTGAGGCGCTCGCCGCAGGCCGCGGAACAGCCTCGGAGAACCCGAGTCAGGCCCCGCGAGGCGCGCCCGAATGGACGCTGAGCAATTCGTCGACACAGGCCCGCGGCGTCACTCCTTCCGGCGTCGTGATGACCGTCAGGAAAACGCTGCGAGAGGGCACCGTCATTTCCCGCGCGGAGACGGTGCGGGCGAATCCGGCCGCCCCGCCGGACGAGTACCTCATCCCGGAGAACGCCAAGGCCGCGCCCGCGATCAGCGACCTCTACGAGAAATTCGCCGTCGAGCCCAACGAATGGAGCGACATCGCGACGCTGACGTTCAGCTTCTCCCGGCCCGTGCACAATCCGCGGCTGCACATCGCGGGGACCGGCGGCGCGACGGGCTTCATGGGGAACAGGGAGGACTACTGGAGCGGGCTGCGGCTCTCAGGTGGCACGCCGTCGACGCCCACGTTCTCCAAGGTCGCCGGATTCCCCGGATTCCAGGTGACCAGCAGGGAGATCGTGCCGGCGCCCTTCGAACCGGACAGGAAGCCCACCTGCGGCGTCGTGTACATGTGTGGTACCGCCCAGGTCAACGGCACGCTCACGTCGTTCTCCGTGGATCTCAGGGCCTTGAACGTACGCCTGGCGGGTTCCGCGGGGGACCCGTTCATGTGGGGCGTCTTCCGGGTGACGCTGGACGAGGACGATTCGGACGCCCCGAACTCCTACGGCGCCGCCTCCCACGGCATCTCCGACCTGAGGATCGGCGACGCTGTAACCGCGGACAACCAGCGGACCGTGAGTTTCGTGCCCCGCAGGAGCGGCGGTACCGACACGGGAGAGCGGTCGCCGTGGCTGCGCGAGGACCCCTTCCAGGGCCTGGCTCCCGGTAAGAGGATCCACCTGTCGGCCCCAGTGGACACCCCCTCGGCCGCCACGCTCGCGGGCTGGATCGACTTCGACCGCGACGGCCGCTTCGAGTCCGGCGAAATGGCGCGAGCCCGCGTCTCGGACGGCTCGCGAAGGGCGGGGCTGACCTGGACCGTCCCGGACGGGGTACGTCCGGGCCGGACGTGGCTGCGCCTGCGCCTGGCCCACGACGCCGACGAGGTGGCTGCGCCGTCGGGCTGGGCGGCGACGGGCGAGGTCGAGGACCACCGGATCGCGCTGGATGTCCGGAACAATCCGATGCGCACGCATCAGCACCGCGATCATCGCATGAATTAACATTCGCCACTTCTGCCGGTTTTGCCGGGCCGAAATCACCCGGTAAATACGAGCGAACTGGACATTTCCCGCCCTTCGGGTCTTAAGCCTCTCGGAGTTTTATCAACCGCCCAGGAATACCAAGGAATCCATGTCGCTCTTTGACTTTAGCAAGGGCGTCCTCAGTGGAATTACTTCGCGTGGCGCGGCAAGGTAGACATGCATCGCGCGGCTGTCGAATTCGTAGGCGGCGCGGCGCCAAAGATTCCACTCGTACAATGGAGGAAGTAAAAATGCTTCGCAGCATTGCTATCGCAGCCCTCGCCGCGGGGGCTTTCCTGGCGGCGTCGTCCACCGCGGCTTCCGCCGCGACCTGGGGAGAGCAGCAGCCGGGGGGCGAGGAGAACATCACCTGCACCGCGGCCGTCGTCTGCCCGCTCCTGAACGACGCCCTGAACCGCAACAACATCCTCGCAGTCGCCGTTCAGGACAACCAGCTGAACCTGCTCACCAACGAGTCGGCGAACGTCTCCGAGGGACACGACAACGAGAGCGAGTAGTCTCCTGGGAAGCTTCGAACGCTTCCTGCATCTTCGGCCGAGCCGTGACGTCCGGCCGGAGCTGAGACGAGGGCTGTGATGGTGGGGTTAACTCACTCGACCCCACCATCACGCTGTTGACGCATTCTGCCTCCAGACCGGTTCTCTACTCCCGTAGGGCCGGCCCGGAGGCAGTTTCATGTCCGGCTCCGAATTTCCGCGGAATTGAATATCGGCGTCGGGCGTACTATTCCCATAAACGTCTTGCGCGCGATTCTCTCCGTCCGCACTGACGCGCCCGTGAATGGCGCGACCACCATCTCCTTGCCGGTGGTCGCTATACCGACGTGATCCGGTCCCTTACGTTTCGGTTTCGTGTCGAAGAAAACCAGATCCCCCGCCTGAATTTCCCTGCGAGGAATGCGTTGGCCCGCCCGCCACTGCGCGTACGAGGTGGTGCCGATGTGCAGCCCGGCCCGCGCCCACGCGTATTCGGTAAGCCCCGAGCAGTCGAATCCCATGGTCTTGGAGCCGTGCCCGATGCCGAAAGTCGGCCCGTCGGGACCGCCCCCGCCCCACGAATAGGGGATGCCCAGCATGGCCAGCGCGGCGTTCGCGGCGAGCCGGCCGCGGGACAGCCCGGTGGCCGGTGTCCAGGTCTTGGGAGCGCACCAGGGCGTGCCGTAGTGCACGGGATCGCCGGGCGAGGCCGCTGTGATGGGCGCTGTGACGGGCGCCCTCCCGCCGAGGCAGTGCGAGTCGTCCACGTCGGGAACCGGCGAGCCGTGGAGGTAGGCGGCCAGGACCGCGCCGAGAGGAAGAACGTGGATCATGTCGCCTGCCAGGTCCGTTGTCCGAGATGGTGGCGCAGAAGGTTCCCGTGACAGCGGATGATCATTGCCAATACTCGGACATCGAGTGGCATAGCTACGTACGGCGGACGGAGTCGCCCGCCGTACGCGAGACAGGCGTCAGCGTGAGAAGAGCTGCAGCGAGCCGGCGATCCTGTGCCCGGCCCAGCGCTTGACCCTGCGCAGCGCCTCCAGCCGGCCGGCGGCCTGGTCGAGCCGGTAGTACAGCAGCGGGGGGATGTGCGGGAGCAGCGGGGAGTGCCGCTGGCCGAGCAGCGCGAACATCTGCGCGGGCTCCAGGCGGACGTAGCGCGGCAGGCTCTCGTAGAACCTGGCGCTGTAGCGGGCCGCGCTCTGCACCGGCAGCAGTGCGGCCTTCCGCTTCCGTTCGTACTCGGCGAGCGCGGGCTCCAGCCCCGCGTGCCTGCCGAGCGCGCCGGCCAGCGCGATGGAGTCCTCGAGCGCGAGCGTCGTGCCCGCGCCGATGGAGTAGTGCGTGGTGTGCGCGGCGTCGCCGACAAGGACGAGGTTGCCGCGGTACCAGGAGCGGTTGGTCACGGTCTGGAAGCGCAGCCACTGGGCGTCGGCCTGCCCGCGTCCGATGAGCCGGTGCCCGTCGAGCAGCTCGCCGAACAGCTTCTCCAGCAGCGCCAGCCCGTCGGCCTCACCGGCACGGTCGAGCCCGAGCCCGGCCCACGTGGCGGTCGAGCACTCGATCACGCAGGTGCTGCGTTCGTCGTTGAAGCGGTAGCCGTAGCACCAGATCCAGCCGTGCTCCGTCTCGACGAAGGCGAAGGTGAAGGCGTCGAAGACCTTGGTGGTGCCGAGCCAGATGTAGGTGTTGCGCCCGGTGGCGACCTCGGTGCCGAAGTCGTCCTCGTGGTGCCTGCGCAGCAGGCTGTTCACACCGTCGGCGACCACGACCAGGTCGGCGCCGGCGACCTCGCCGGCGATCTCGTGCTCGAACTCCACCCGCACGCCCAGCCCTGCCGCCCGGTCCGCGAGGATGCCGAGCAGTCGGCGGCGGCCGATGCCGAAGCCTTCGTCCCCGCGGTGCCTGGTGCTGCGGCCGCCGACGTGGGCGACCCCGTCGCGCCAGCGCACCGAGGCCTCGCCGATGGCGCGGGCCGACTCGGGGTCGCTCTCGCGGAGCTTGTCGAGCAGCCCGCCCCAGTACGTCACGCCCCAGCCGTACGTCGACCCCGCCGGGTTCCGCTCATAGACGGTGATGTCGTGAGAGGGGTCCCGCAGCTTCATCAGGATCGAGAAGTACAGGCTGGCGGGCCCGCCGCCGACGCAGGTGACCTTCACATGAGCTCCCGGACGTTCGTACGCGCTATCGCACAGAGTAGCCATCCGCGTACGCCCCGGCATCGCATGCCGCGCCGTCCGCGCCCACGGCCCGTCGTTGAACAAGCCCGGCGCCAAAAGCCGAAGGATCGCTGACGGGCGGTGTCAGCGTCTGGCGGTAGCGTCCGGCGGCATGATTCTGGAAATCCGCACATACCGCTTGAAGCCCGGCACGCGTGACGAGTTCGTCCGGGTGATGCGCGAGGAGGCCGTGCCCCTGCTCGCCAAGTTCGGCCTGAGCGTGGTCGACTGCGGGCCCTCGCTGGTGGACGAGGACGGGCACGAGGAGGCCTACCTGATCCGCTCGTTCGCCACGCTCGAGCAGCGCGACGAGCAGGAGGAGGCCTTCTACTCCAGCCGCGAGTGGCACGAGGGCCCGCGCGAGGGGATCCTGTCGCGCATCGAGACCTACCACACGATCGTCCTCGAGCAAACGGCCCTGGCGCCGCTCGTGTGCTAACTTGGCCATGTGACTAACTTAGTCGATCGACCAAGTTCTCCGCGCGGGGATCGGCGGCGCGAGCAACTCGTCGAGGCGGGCGTCGACCTGCTCTGCGAGAACGGCTGGCCCGCGGTCACCACCCGCGCGGTGGCCGAGCGCGCCGGGACCAACCCCGGTCTGATCCACTACCACTTCGGCGGCCTCCCCGGCCTGCACGCGGCGATCGCCGGGCGGGCAGGGGACCTGGTGATCGGGCCGGTGGTGTCCACGTTCGCGGACGCGCTCGACCAGGGAGTGGCGGTGGCCACGATGCGCGCCCTGCTTCCGCACACCACCGACGACGAGCGCGCGATGCGACTGGCCGTCGAGCTCATCGCCGGCGCCACCCGTGACCCGGCGCTGGGTGAGGTGCTCAAGGACCAGCTCAGGCAGGTCCGCACCGAGTTCGCCCAGCGCCTGCGCCGGCTGCACCCCACCTGGCCGGCCAGGCGTCCGGACGGGGTGGCGACGCTGGTCACCGCCCTGATCGACGGGCTGGTGCTGCACTACATGGTCGACCCCGCGCTGCCGCTCGACGACGCCTTCGCCGTACTGCGCGACCTGCTGGAGGAGTCATGAGGATCCTCATCAGCGGCGGCGGCGTCGGGGGGCTGACCCTGGCCTACTGGCTGCGGCGGCGCGGCATGGAGCCGGTCGTGCTCGAGCGTTCCCCGAACGGGCGCGTGGGCGGCTACGGCATCGACTTCTTCGGCAGCGGGTACGACGTCGCCACCCGGATGGGCATCATCGACCGCCTCGCGGCCCGGCCGCTGCCCGTGGACTCGGTCGACTTCCTCGACGCCGCCGGCCGGCCCACCGCCCGGCTGTCGCCCGCGCTCCTGGACCGGATCATGCGCGGCCCGCACCTCGCGCTCATGCACACCACGCTGGAGGAGGCGCTGCTCGACGCCGTCCGCGACGACGTCGAGATCCGCTTCGGCCGGTCCATCTCAGAGGTACGGCAGAGCGCCACCGCCGTGGACGTCACCTTCGACGACGGCGACCACGAGCGCTTCGACCTGCTGGTGGGCGCCGACGGCATCCACTCCAGGACCAGGGACCTGGTCTTCGGCGCCGAGCCCGCCTACGCCCGCTACCTGGGGGTCCACCTGGCCTCCTACCCGGTCAAGGACCGCTACGGCTGGGGCAGGGTGAGGGCCCACTACACCGAGCCGGGACGCCAGGCCGTGGTCTACCCGACCGGGGAGCCGGGCCAGCTGGTCGCCCTGCTGCTGTTCACCACGGAGGACACCAGGCCGGTGCCGAGGGAGCGGCGGCCGGCGGTGCTGCGCGACCGCTTCGACGGCATGGGCTGGATCACGCCCTCCCTGCTCGAGGAGGCGCCCGAGTCCTTCTTCATGGACGTGATGGCGCAGATCGTCATGCCGGCCTGGCACAGGGGCCGGGTCGCGCTGGTCGGCGACGCGTGCGGCTGCATGACGATGGTGTCGGCGCAGGGCGTGTCGATGGCGATGGCCGGCGCCTACGCGCTGGCCGAGGAGCTGTCTCGCGACGGCGGCCACGAGCGCGCCTTCCCTGCTTATCAGGCGCGGATGCTGCCCGAGGTGGCCAGGCGGCAGCGCAACGCCCTGGTCTTCGCCCGCTCGCTGGTACCCGGGACCTCGGCGGGCGTCCTCGCGCAGCGGCTGCTCAGCAAGGTCATCATGCGCAACGCGTTCGCGGCGGTGCTGCGCCGCCAGTTCGGCGTCGACAGCGTCCTGCCCGCGGAGAAGGAGTAGACATGGAGATCGTCAAGAAGCCGGATCCGCCCGCCGGGTTTCAGCGGCTGCTGTGGCGGCTGCCCATCCGGCTGTTCCGGCTGGGGCTCGGGCCGCTGCTCAGCCGGCGCCTCATGCTGCTGAACCACGTCGGCCGCGTGTCAGGGCGGCCCCGCCAGGTCGTCATCGAAGTCGTCGAGCACGGCCCTGACGGATACGTGGCACCCTCCGGGTTCGGCCCGGGCTCCGACTGGTACAAGAACATCAAGAAGACCCCGGACGTCGTCATCCAGGTCGGCGGCCGGGTGATGGGGGCGACCGCCTTGCCGCTGTCTCCCGACGAGGGTGCCGACCTCATGGCCAGGTACGCGCCGCGGCACCCGGTGCTGGCCCGCCAGCTGTGCAAGATCATGGGCTTCGCGGTGGACGGCAGCACGGCCGACTACCGGGAGGTCGGGCGGCACATCCCGTTCGTCAGGTTCACCCCGAAGGGATGAGCCCGGCGGCCTCCGCCCGGACGCCGCCGAGCAGGGCCGCCACCGCGGGGTCGGCGACGATCGCGGCGCCGGTCACGGGATCGGAGGCCACGAGGAAGGCCAGGTGGCGGATGGCGTGCGCGGCCACGTGCGCCGCGGTCAGCTCGACGGGCCGTGGATCGTCGGGTGCGGCGCCGAAGGCCACCTCGAGCTCGTCCAGCTCGTCGGCGCGCGCGTCCGGATCGGGGTCCGGGTAGGCGGCGTACGTCAGCACGATCCCCTCGTCCGGCTCGTGCCGCCAGCTGGTGGAGTGCAGCAGCAGCGGCTCGCCCGCCAGGCTCCGCGCCAGCTCGCTCGGGTCACCCTCCCGGTCGAGCGGCGCGGCCTGGCGGCGGAAGCTCCAGCCCTCGGGTGCGGCGCGCAGCAGGATCAGCTCGACGATCACTTCCCGCACGGCCCACCCTCACCCAGTAGTTGCGACTCAATTGCAACTACCTTAGCCTCACGACAGGTTGCTGACGGGCGGAAGCCCACGGTCGGCGAAGACCTGCTTGGCGACCAGCGTGGCGTTGATCGAGCGGGGCATGCCCGCGTAGACCGCCGTGTGCAGCAGCGCCTCGGCGATCTCCGTGGCGCTCAGCCCGACGTTCAACGCGGCGTTGATGTGCACGTTCAGCTCGATCTCACAGCCGCCGAGCGCCGTCAGCACACCCAGCGTGACCAACTGCCTGTCGCGGGGCGACAGCTCGGGACGGGCGTACATGGTGCCGAAGGCCCAGGCGACCACCTGGTGGCCGAGCTCAGGGGAGACGTCGGCGAGCGACTCGACGACCCGCTGCCCCGCTTCGCCGTCCACGCTGTTCAGCACCTTCAGCCCGGCCTCGTAGCGCTCCTCGCGGTTCATGACATGTCCTCCTCTAGTGGTTGATGTCCCAATCGTTGCGCGATTCGCCGCCATGCCTGCTCATCAGGCATGCTTTGGCATACGAACCATGCCCGGGAGGTATGCGTGGATCTGCGGTTGCTCGGCTACGTGGTCGCCATCGCCGAGGAGGGCAGCATCAGCGGCGCCGCGCGCCGGCTGCACCTCACGCAGCCGACGCTCAGCCGCCAGCTGCGCGAGCTGGAGCGCCGGCTGGGCACCGCGCTCTTCGAGCGCCAGGGCCGCGGCATCACTCCCACCGCCGCCGGACGCGCCCTGGTGGCGCGCGCGACGACCGTGCTCGCCGAGGCGCGCGCGGCACTGGAGGACGTACGGCTGGCCGGCGAGGGCTTGGCGGGCCGCGTGACGGTGACGTTCGCCGGATCCGGGATCAACGGCCCGCTGGGCGGCGCCCTGGGCCGGCTGCGGCGCGAGCTGCCCAGGGTCGAGCTGCGCCTGGAGGAGAGCTTCAACGACGCCGAGATGTCCAGCGGTGTGCTCGACGGCCGCTACGACATCGCCGTCCAGCGTCTGCCCTCCCGCGACGCCCGGCTGGCCACGCGCGCCTGGTGGCACGAGCCGCTCAGCCTGTTCATGCCCGCCGGGCACCCGCTGGCGCACGCGCCCGGCCCGGCTCCGCTGACCGCGCTCGGGCAGATCCCGCTGGTCGTCTGGCCGCGCGAGGTGTCACCGCACTCCCACGACGAGATCATCGCGCTGTGCGACCAGGCCGGCGTGGTCCCCCAGATCGGCGCACACGGCCGCAGCGTCCAGACGGTGCTCGCCCTGGTCGCCGCCGGGTTCGGCGCCGCGGTCATGCCGGACTCGCATCGCGCGCTGCGCCGCGTCGGCGTCAGGGCCCGGCCACTGGCCGGCACCTCCACCACGCTCTACCTGGTCTGGCGCGCGGACGACCGCAACCCGCTGCTCGAGCGCTTCCGCACCGTCCTCGCCTCGCTCGCAAGCACGCCGGGCGCCGGGCGAGAAGAGGCGGAGTGAATCCCGACGCGGCAACCCGCCTCTCTAGGCCGTCATCCTGCGCAACCACGGCCTGCTGACCGTGGGCGACTCCGTCGACGCGGCCGCCTGGTGGTTCATCACGATGGAGCGTTCGTGCCAGGCGCAGCTGCTGGCCAAGGCCGCGGGCCCGACCGTGTCGATCGATCACGACCAGGCCATGCTCACCCACGGCCAGATCGGCAGCGACCTGGCCGGCTGGATCAACTTCCAGCCCCTCTACGACCAGATCGTCCGCACCGACACCGACCTGTTCGACTGACTGCTACTCGGGCGACACGACCTCGTAGAGGTTGCCGGCCGCGTCGGTGAAGAACAGGCCACGCGGGCACAGGGGATTGTCGACGGTCATGCCTGCTCTTCCGCCTTCAGCGCGCCGTACAGGAAGATCTCGATGAGGTCCGCGCCCTCGGCCAGGCCGTTGACCCGGCCGCGGGTGAACGTCAGCGCCAGGAACACCCCGGCGATCTGCCCAGCGGGAAGCCGCAGCCGGTCCTGGTCGGGCTCGAAGAGCTCGGCGACAGCGTCCTTGATCACCTCGATCGAGGCTATCCGCCCCCGCTCCATCTCCTGCTCGTTCTGTACGGTGGCCTCCCGCGCCGGCCGCCGGTGCCCGGAGCCGTACAGCGCCCCGGCGATCGTGCCCATCCGCGTCAGGTGCGCGCTGAGCGCGTCAGCGGCCTCGCTCAGCCGGTCGGGCAGCGGCTGATCCAGCGAGATCGACGCGATCTGCTTGACGGCGTTGTCGGGTCGCATGGCCTCGTGCATGCAGGCGTCCAGAACCTCCTCCTTGTCGGCGAACACGCGGAAGATCGTCGCCTCGCCGATGCCGGCCGCCCTGGCGATCTGGCTGGTGGTCACGGCGGTACCGTACTCGGCGACCAGCGGCAGCGCCGCCGCGACGATCATCGCCCTGCGTTCCTCGGGACTCATCCCCGGCGCCCTGCGCCGCTTCTCTGTCATGCCACCGATGCTACGGAGTGAGTGCTCACTCCGTCAAGAGAGAAGTGAGCCCTCACTCCGTTGTGGCGATCGCGGCCTTATCCGGCGGCCGCGATGGCGTAGTGGCCGGCGTCGTTGGGGTGCAGGCCGTCCATAAACAGGTAGCCGGGCCTGGACGTGCCGGGGGCGGCGGGATCGGCCATGGCGCGGTCGGCGTCGAGCACGGCATCGTAAGCGCCGCCCGTCCTGATCCACTGGTTGACCGCGGTCCGCGCCGCCTCCACCTCCTTGGTCCAGAACGGGAACAGCGATCCCCGCAGCGGCAGGATGGTGACCCCCGTCACCCGCACGCCGCGGGCGTGGGCCGCGTCGATCAGCGCCCGGTATCCGGCGATGAGCTGATCGACGCTCACCTTGCGGTTCGGCTTCGCGCACGCGCCGCCGACCTGCGGGTATCCCAGGTCGTTCGCGCCGAGGTGGATGATCACGCGCGTGACGCCAGGCCGGTCGAGCACGTCGCGGCGGAAGCGGTCGACGGCCTTGTCGCCGTAGCAGGACGAGGCGTTGAGCAGGCGGCTCCCCGCGATCCCCGCGTTCACCACGGGGAGGCCGAGCCGCTCCGCCAGCTGGTCGACGAACCTGACGTCGGCGCCCGCCGTCGACCCCACCCCGTCGATCAGCGAGTCGCCGAAGGCGACCACGGCGCCGCCGGGGTTGTCGACCTCGACGCCGGTCAGGTAGTACCAGGACTGCGTCGCCTCGCCGAACGCCTTGACCGCCACGTCGTCCAGATGGTCGCCGTGGGCCCGGTAGGACGTGGCGGTGGTGAACCGGTGGAACGTGGCGGGCCCCGTGGCCGCCGGCACTCGGATGGAGACGGCCAGCCGTTCCATCGGCGAGACGTTCAGCGCCACGGGGTCGCTGACCAGCTCCTTGCCCGGCGGGATGCTCGCCGCCTGCTTCCCCGCGAAAGTGACGGGCCGGCTGCTGCCCGGCCACACCAGGGCGCCTCCGGCCGACCGGGCGACCCGGGCACCGGCGATCGCCAGCGGCTTGGTGCCGTAGACGTTCGACAGCCGGATGCGCACCCTCGATCCGGCCGCGGTCACCCTGACCACCTGCCGCACCGTGTGATCATCGAATCCCTTGACCGACCAGTTCGGCCCGTTGTCCTCGGTGCCCGGGGTCGGCCGCTGCATCGCCGCGCCCCAGGCCGCCACCCAGTGCGCCCCGTCCGCGTCCGCCGTCGCCGCCGGTACGGTCACCGTCATCGAGGCCACGGCCACACCTGCCGCCACGACCCATCTCCGCAATCTCATCTCACGCCCATCCCTCATCGTCTTGACGATCACAGGAGTGTTCCAACGCGCGCGAGATCCGGAATCGACCATTCGGCCGGTCTGTGGCGCCACCCCATCGACCGGAGGAATGAAAGCGGCCCGCCAGACCACCCGGGGAACTTGCTGCGCGCCCTCGAGGGCGATCCCGAGCATTCCTACCAAGAAATCCGAATAGGGTCGCGGGCTGGAGAATCGCGGCCCGGAGGAGGTTTGATGGGAGGGGGCATCATGTCTGGTTCGATCGTCGTAGGAGCCGATGGTTCGCAGGCCGCACGGTCCGCGGTGGAGTGGGCGGTCGACGACGCCTACCGGATGCACGCCCCGGTGCGGATCGTGCACGCCCTGGACCGCTGGCCGTACCGGATCGTGAGTTTTCACTCCACCGGTGAGCCTGACCCGCTGACCCGCAGCGCGGAGCGGATCCTGGCCGAGGCGGCCCATCTCGCCCGTGAACGCCGGCCGGGCGTCGAGGTCACCACCGAGATCGTCGACGGCCATCCCGCCGCGGTCCTGTGCGAGCAGGCCAAGGACGCCGTCGAGATCGTGATCGGCAACCGGGGCCTGGGCGGGTTCGCGGGAGCGCTGCTCGGCCCGGTGAGCCACCATGTCGCGGGGCAGGCGCACTGCCCTGTGGTGGTCGTGCGTGAGGGCCCGCGGGAGCCGTACGACGAGGTGGTGGTCGGCGTGGACGAGTCGAAGGAATGCGAGCCTGCCCTCGCCTACGCCTTCGCCCAGGCCGACCTCCGGGGCGTCATGCTCAGGGCGGTGCACGCCTGGCATCTGCCGCAGCTCGCCTACGCGGACTTCGTCTTCGACGTGGACGAGGTGCGGACCACCCACCACAGGATCCTGGCCGGCAGGCTCGTCGCGTTCGAACCGCGATACCCCGACGTGACGGTGGTGGAGTACGCGCCACGCGCGCATCCCGTCGAGATCCTCGTCGAGGCGTCCGACACGGCCGATCTGGTGGTGGTCGGCTCGCACGGCAGGGGTGCCCTCGCCGCCGCCCTCCTCGGCTCGGTCAGCCGGGGCGTCCTCCACCACGCCCGGTGCGCCGTCGCGGTGGTCCGCTCGTAGGAGGCGATCAGGACGCTGGTGGAGATCGTCCGGCAGGCAGGGGTGACCGACCCCCGCCTGCTGGACGCCGTCCGCGCCACGCCGCGCGAGCGGTTCGTGCCGCCGGAGTTCGCCGCGCGCGCCGAACTGGACGCGCCGATCCCGATCGGGCACGACCAGCCGACCTCGCAGCCGTCCCTGGTCGCCCGGATGATCGACGCGCTCCGGTTGTCGGACACGGACGAGGTCCTGGAGATCGGCACCGGCTGCGGTTACATGACGGCCCTGCTCGCGCGCCTGGCTCGCCGGGTCTACTCCGTCGAGCGCCATGCCGATCTGGCGGAGCTCGCCATGGCCAACCTGGCGTCGTCGGGCCTGACCGATGTCGAGATCGTGGTGGGCGACGGCAGCCTCGGCCTGCCGGCGCACGCGCCGTTCGACGCCATCATCGTGTCCGCCACGGCGTCCGAGGTGCCCGCCCCGCTGGTGGAACAGCTGAAAGACGGCGGCCGGCTGGTCATGCCGATCCACGAGCGTGCGGCCGACATGGTCACCCTGTTCGCCAAGCGCCACGGCCGCCTCCAGGAGCAGCGGCTGTTGCTGCCGGCCTGCTTCGTCCCCCTGGTCCGGTCGCCGCCGGACCCGTACTCTAACGGCGGCCGAACAGGGCCATGCGGCTGATCATGGCGTCCGCGGCGAGGTGGTAGCAGACCGTCACGCAGCCCAGCACCTCCGTGGGCGTCGCGAAGGTGCCGGCGAGCGTCTTGTCGGCGATCCTGCGCACGCCCGGGATCTGCGCGCCCAGCTCGGCCGCGGGCGTGCTCGGCATGTCGATCTCGAGTTCGAGCACGTCGGGCATCGGGAGCGGCGCCAGTTCCCCGGCTCCCCGCACGGTCTCCGCCGCCGCCTCCCTGATCAGCCGCCTGGCCTCGGTGGGGGAGAGGCTGTCGGCGGCGGTGTGGCCGTGCGCGACCTTGACGGCGACCGTACGCACGCCCGGGAAGGCCTTCTCCGCGACACCGCAGATGACGTCGTCGCCGGTGAGCAACCCGATCGGGACGCCCACCGCGGCGGCCTGCAGCGCGTTGACCTCGGCCTCCGACACCGGCCTGCCGTTGAGGCGTACCTCGTAGAAGTGCGAGGAGAAGGTGTGGGAGAGCACGCCGGGCGAGCCGGCGGCGGCGTGGTAGCCGAGGAACATGGCCACGTCGTGTTCGGCCGAGACGCCCTCGGCCATGCAGTCCAGCTTGGGAGAGCCGAAGATCAGCCGGGCACGCGGATCGAGCTCCTCGTGCAGCAGGTTGTCCATGGTGCCGTGGCTGTCGTTGATCAGGACGCTGTCGGCGCCGGCCGCGAACGCGCCCTCGATGGCGGCGTTGGCCTCGGCCGTCATCAGCCGCTGCGATCGCGGATACCCGTGACCGCCCCGGACGACCTGGTCCATGGTGGCGATGCCCCCCACGCCCTCCATGTCGATGGAGATGTAGACCCGCACCGGTTACTCCTTTCCGTGGACGTCCGTCACAGGGTGTCACCTGCTGCCCCCGAGGGCTTTGTCGCCGCGGCCGAAGCTGAGCGCCCACCTTGGGCGCCCAGCACAGCGGCGCGACTGCTCAAGGCCGAAGGGGAGGCGCGCTGGAGGCGATGATCGCGTCGCCGCCGTCCGGGCTGCGGCCCAGCAGCAGCGCCCCCAGCCACAGAACGGCCATCCCCACGGCGACCAGCGCGGAGTCACGTCCCAAGCCGAGCGTCGCCACGGCCAGCACCACCACGCCCGTGGCCACCAGGGCCGCGCTCAGCGACGTGACCCGCCGCAGCGCCGCCATGATCCCGGCCAGCACCAGCAGTGCGGCGAAGAACAGCTGCGCGCCGATCCCGTAGACGATCGGCTCCACCCCCGGATAGGCCTTGACCTGGTCGAACAGCGCCTTCATCCCCGCCCCGTCAGCCCTGGTGAGCCCGGCGACGAGGTCGACGGCGAGTTGGGCGACGTTCGCGGCGACGCTGAACAGCGCCACCCCCGCCGCCGCCGCGACGGCCACCCGCTGCCCCCTCGTACGCGGCGCCGCCAGCCGCCACAGCCGCACGATCATCACGCCGAACATCAGGAAGCCGAACAGCCACACTGCGTGCGCGGCCGTCCACCAGGCGCCCGGCACGGCGTCACCGTCGATGGGGCGCATCAGGACCCAGCCGCCGAACAGCGCGGCGGGCCCGGCGGTAAAGGATGCGGGAGAGGCGGTCATGCCCCCACCCTGCCCGCCCGGAACCGCCCGAGCCCATCGGTGATCACCCCTGAGCCGTCCCTGAGAATCGCCGCTCCCGCCTAAGGGCAGCCCTCATCCACAATCTCGCGCGATCACAGAAGTAGGGACTTTGGGCCCAGGCATAGGTGACGTTCGCTGGTGCTGCCGGGCATCGGCCACGACGGACAGTGAGGTCATGGATGTCGTTGACGCTTACTGGCGCGCCGCCAACTACCTGTCGGTCGGGCAGATCTACCTGCGCGACAACCCGCTGCTGACTGAGCCGCTCGAGCCGGAGCACATCAAGCCGCGCCTGCTCGGTCACTGGGGGACCACGCCCGGGCTGAACTTCTGCTTCGCACACCTGAACAGGATCATCGCCGAGCGCGACCAGGACCTGATCTACATCGCCGGCCCCGGGCACGGCGGCCCGGCGGCCGTGGCGCACGCCTGGCTGGAGGGCACCTATAGCGCGATTTATCCGGACGTTTCGCAGGACGCCGAGGGGATGCGGCGGCTGTTCGCCCAGTTCTCCGCCCCCGGCGGCATCCCCAGCCACGTCGCGCCGCAGACCCCCGGCTCCATCCACGAGGGCGGCGAGCTCGGCTACTCGCTGGCGCACGCGTACGGCGCGGCCTTCGACAACCCGGACCTGGTGGTGGCCTGCATCGTCGGCGACGGCGAGGCCGAGACAGGCCCGCTGGCGGCCAGCTGGCACGCCAACAAGTTCCTCGACCCGCTCCGCGACGGCGTCGTGCTGCCGATCCTGCACCTGAACGGCTACAAGATCGCCAACCCGACCGTGCTGGCGCGCATCCCCTTCCCCGACCTGGTCAAGCTCATGGAGGGGTACGGCTACCGCCCCCTGGAGGTGGGCCCGTCGCACGAGGAGATGGCCAGGGCGCTGGACGTCGCCTTCGACCAGATCGCCGTCTACCGGGACGGCTACAGCGACAAGCTGCCCATGATCGTGCTGCGCACGCCGAAGGGCTGGACCGGACCCGACTACGTCGACGGGCTGCCGGTCGAGGGCACGTGGCGCGCCCACCAGGTGCCGCTCGCCCAGGTCAGGGAGAACCCTCGCCATCTGGCGCAACTGGAGAGGTGGATGCGTTCCTACCATCCGGAGGAGCTGTTCGACGCCGACGGACGCCCTGCCCAACCGGTGCTGGCCAACGTGCCCCGCAAGCCGATGAGCGCGAGCCCGCACACCAACCCGTACGTCGCGCCGCTGCGGCTGCCCGACTTCCGCGACTACGCGGTCAAGGTCGAGCAGCCGGGCGTCCAGTCGAGCGAGCCGACCCGCGTCCTGGGCACGTTCCTGCGCGACGTGATCGCCGAAAACAGGACCACGTTCCGGCTGATGGGGCCGGACGAGACGGCCTCCAACAGGCTGAACGCGGTCTTCGAGGTGACCGACCGGGCATGGAACGCCGCACGCGAAGAAGGCGACGACCATCTGGCCCGCGGCGGGCGGGTGATGGAGGTCCTGTCGGAGCATCTATGCCAGGGCTGGCTGGAGGGCTACCTGCTGACCGGCCGGCACGGCCTGTTCAACTGCTACGAGGCGTTCATCCACATCGTCGACGCCATGTTCAACCAGCACGCCAAGTGGCTGGAAGCGTCCCGGAAGATCGGTTGGCGCAATCCCGTCGCCTCGCTCAACTACCTGCTGTCCTCGCACGTGTGGCGTCAGGACCACAACGGCTTCAGCCACCAGGACCCCGGGTTCCTCGACGTCGTGGTCAACAAGAAGGCCGAGGTGGTACGGGTCTACCTGCCGCCGGACGCCAACACGCTGCTGTCGGTGACGGACCACTGCCTGCGCTCGCGCGACTACGTCAACGTGGTCGTGGCCGGCAAGCAGCCCGTACTCGACCTGTTCACCATGGACGAGGCCATCGCCCACTGCACCCGCGGGGTCGGCATCCTGCCCTGGGCCTCCACGGACGCCGGCAGCGAACCCGACGTGGTGCTGGCCTGCGCCGGCGACGTGCCCACCCTGGAAACCCTCGCCGCGGCCGCGATCCTGCGCGACCGCCTGCCGTACCTGAAGGTCAGGGTCGTCAACGTGGTCGACCTGATGCGGCTGACCTCCGAGCACCCGCACGGGCTGAGCGACGCCGAGTTCGACGCGCTGTTCACCACGGACAAGCCGATCATCTTCGACTTCCACGGCTACCCGTGGCTGATCCACCGCCTGGCCTACCGCAGGCACGGCCACCCGAACCTGCACGTGCGCGGCTACAAGGAGGAGGGCACCACGACCACGCCCTTCGACATGGCCATGCTCAACGACATCGACCGCTACCACCTGGTCATGGACGTCATCGACCGCGTCCCCGGCCTGGCCACCGCACAGGCGCACCTGCGCCAGGAGATGGCCGAGACCCGGCTGCGCGCCCGCGCCCACACCCGCGAACACGGTGAGGACGCTCCCGACATCCGCGACTGGACCTGGAGCACAGGATGAAGGGACTTTCGGCCCTGCCCGCAGGGCAGAGCCGGTGCTGAGGTGAGGATATGAACACCACTGCTGACCAGGCCATCCACTCCGGGCTTGAGGCGGCGCGCTGGGCGCCGTCGGTGCACAACACCCAGCCTTGGACCTTCGCCGTCACGGGCGAGGAGATCGCCGTCCGCGCGGACACCGATCGCAAGCTGGCCCTCGAGGATCCGGGCGGCAGGGAACTGCTGATCAGCTGCGGGGCGGCCGTGTTCAACCTGCGCACCGCGCTGCGCCAGGCCGGCCGCGAGCCGATCGTGCGCATCCTGCCCGATCCCGACCGCCCCTCGCTGATCGCGACGGTACGGCTCGGCCCGTCCGTCGAGCCGGATGAGCACACCAGGATGCTGGCCGGGCAGATCGAACGGCGGCGCACGCACCGGACAGGCTTCACCGACACGCCCGTACCCGAGCGGCTGGCGGAACAGTGGGAGCGGGAGGCCGCGGCCGAGGGCGCGACCTTCACGCCGGTCGGGGCGCCGGCCGCCGTGCGGGCCCTGGCCGGACTCACCGAGGCGGCCCAGGCCGTCCAGTCGCAGGACCGGCCCTTCACCCTGGAGGTCATCCGGTGGGCGCGCCCACCGGGCAGCGCCCGCGGCGACGGCGTGCCCGCCGACGCCTATCCGAAGCAGTCGGCAGGCGAGTTCGCCCAGCGCGACTACGCCCACCTGCACCCCTGGGGCACCGACCCCGACCCGCGCACGTCCGCCGCCACCGGGGTGGTGGCGCTGCTGACCACCCGACAGGACACCCGCGAGGCCTGGCTGGCGGCCGGTCAGGCGCTGCAGCGGGTGCTGCTGCACGCCTCGGCCCACGGCGTGAGCGCCGCGTTCCACACCCAGACGGTTGAGGAGCCGCACCTGCGCGAGTTCCTCCGGGAGCGGGTGTGCGACGGCGCCTACCCGCAGATGCTCATGCGGCTCGGCATCACCGCCGAGGAGGGCCACGGCGTCCGACGCCCGCTCACCGACCTGACCGACTCGTGATCCTCGTCTTCAACACCGGCTCGTCGTCGGTCAAGTACGAGCTGGTCGACCTGAAGGCGGGCACGCGGCCCGTGCGCGGGCTCGCCGAGCTGGACGGGGCGCTCACCCACCGGGTCGAGGGCCGCCCGCCGTACCTCCGCGAAGGGCCCTTCGCCGACCACGCGGCCGCGTTCAGTGCGGCGCTCGATCTGCTGACAGATGTACGGCCGAGCGCGATCGGGCACCGGGTCGTCCACGGCGGCACCCGTTTCCATGGACCCGTGCTGGTCGACGATGCCGTGATGGCGGCGATCGACGAGCTCGCGCCGCTCGCGCCGCTGCACAACCCGGTCAACCTGGCCGGGATCCGGGCCGCCGCGACGGCCTTTCCCGGGGTGCCGCAGGTGGCGGTGTTCGACACGGCTTTCCACCAGAGCATGCCGCCCGAGGCCTACACCTACGCGGTGCCGCGCGAGGCCGGGGCACGGCGCTTCGGCTTCCACGGCACCTCGTGCTCGTACGCGACCCGGCGCGCCGCCGAGATCCTCGGCCGCCCCGAACCCGATCTGATCGTGCTGCACCTGGGCAACGGCGCCAGCGCCACCGCGATCCGCGCCGGCCGCAGCATCGACACCTCGATGGGCGCCACGCCCACCGAAGGCCTGGTCATGGGCACCCGCAGCGGAGACGTGGACCCCTACCTCGCCGCCGAGCTGGGCGCCGCGGTCCTGACCCGCCGCAGCGGCCTGCTGGGCCTGACCGGCGCGTCCGACATGCGCGAAGTACGGCGGCGCGCCGAGCTCGGCGACCCGGACGCCCTGCTGGCCAGACAGGTGTACTGCTACCGGATCCGCAAGTACGTGGGCGCCTACTACGCGCTGCTCGGCCACGTGGACGCGATCGTCTTCACCGGGGGAGTGGGCGAGCACGACGCCGACATCCGCGCCGCGGCCCTCGGTGGGCTCGAACGCCTGGGCATCCAGCTCGACCCTCACCACAACGCCGCCCACCGCGAGACCATCTCCGACTCCGACGTGCGCGTCCTGATCATCCCTGCCGACGAGGAATGGGAGATCGCCCACCAGGCCGCCACCCTGACGGGCTAGGTCTCTTGTGGCGCTGACCTTCGCCGACCGGGCGCGGCGGGAGACGGACTTCGGGTATGACCGACAGATCGGTGATGCCGAGCGGGCGGCCCGGCTGGGCGGCACGTTCACCGTGGAGTCGCCTGCGCAGGGCGGGACGCGGCTCAGCTGGTCGGTGCCGCTGTGATGCGGTGTCCGGTGACCTGTTCGGCGGCCACCACGATGTAGTGGTCGCGGCTGCCCGGTGCCCATGGCAGCAGGGGAAGCTGGATCAGGCGGGCCATTTCCTCGGGGGTGTGGACGGCGCGGGCGTGTCCCACCGCGGTCACCGACCAGCCGGT